>NZ_JTHP01000006.1 GCF_000943545.1 Paenibacillus terrae | reverse complement strand
GTGGGTACAGAAACGTCCATAATCTAATAGCTATGGTCTACATGACCGCGAATAAACATCGGCTTCCAGCACTTGCAGCACACAGGCCCTAAACCCATTTTTACCCCGTTCCCTTTATACCATTTCTTTAAGAATCTACTGAAACAAGCTTGACTATGAACCTATTTCTATACGGCGTTACCCATCCAATAGAGCGAAGAGCCCTTTTCTTTTTGATTTTCGCACTCAGAATGTTTGGATCATTGATGATCTCAAGCTTAAGCCATTCGCTGTACACTCCACCCACTGCACCAGATCGCGCTTTGAAATGGGACTGGTCTATATTTCTGGTCAGCTCGTTCATGAATTATACATACCTGTAGTTATTAAATTTCTTTTCGATATCTTTAGCAAATTTTCCGCACTCATCGGCTAAATGTTTTCTCATAAAGAATCCACCAAAACCATTTATCCATGCTGCAAAAGCCAGTAGCCGAGATGGAAAGTCCGCTCCAATCGTACAACTAAATTCGCAAGAGTTGTTATCAATAGGCGTGACCTTCATTTCCCATGGAACTCCAACAATGGCTGGTATCCATCGCCATATATATGCTTCTGTCCTGTCAGAGTAGAAACGCAAATGATCCTCGGTGCGCTCTTTTAATTGATAGTGCTGAACAATCATCTCATTCCCCATATTTTCCACATTAACCATATAGAATTCTCCATCTTCAAAATAACTGCCCATTGCCTTGTGAGCTTTTGAAAATGATTCATATTCAGCTGGAGTCATCTCAGTTACCCATTTGTACAAATCCACATTTTTAGCTGCAATCTGCAATTTAAATTTCTTTGTCATTCTCATATTCATTATCCTTCTTTCCCGTAATTTTTCTTGTGAGTCCATCGTGCCAATTCATAATCATTTGAAAATATTCTTTGCCAAACACCAACGTCGCGTGCTCATATACATTCATCTCATGAACGTGTTTCTCTTCTATCAAGGCAAGCTTGTTATATTCACAGGCGACAGTGGTTTGAAAGCTGGCGATTAATCGAACAACCTCAAAATCGTCAAGATATTTATAGAAGAAAAGCTTATTCAAATACTCATAATTAAAAGGGGAAAAAGTACATGGTGTTTTTAACCATTCTATAAATTCACTCTTCCCTTTTTCCGTGATACCATATGATTTTTTGAATCTGCCTTCCTCTACCACTTCTTCATACTTGATAAGCTCCCCCTTTTCCATTTTTTTCAGCATAGGATATATACTTCCGAAGCTGGCGTCAATAAAGTTGGAAGTACTTAACGTCATCTTCTGCTTGATTTCATATCCTGTCATATCCTTTTCGCAGAGGAACCCAAGTATTACATAAATCAACATAAAATCTATCCCTTCTTTCCTGGCTCAGTGAATTATCCTTCTGAAATCAAAGGGAACTTATCTCTGTTCACATATAGCTAAGTTATATATATACAATCGAAATATATCGTTTCGATATTAGAAATATATAGGTTGAAGATTGATTTGTCAATAGCGTTTGCTAAAATTTTTCTGTGAAAGATTATTTAAGCTACGCTGGACTAGAATCAAAGAATGACAGTACTGCGCTTTCAATATAAACAAAGAAATCCAAAAGGATGTTATCCCTTTAGATTTCTCAAAGTAAACTGCAATTTTCAACATCTCTATCGCTTCATCTTATAAAACTCATGATACAGCTTCATCAGCGCCCTTTTCTCTATTCTTGAAACATAGCTGCGCGAAATCCCCAGTTCTCTGGCGATTTCCCGCTGTGTACGTTCTTCACCTCCGGCTTCTAGGCCGAATCGACCAATAACCACTTCTTTTTCGCGCTCATCCAAAATATCCAGGTTACGATAGATTTTACTCTTCTCTATTTTGAGCTGTACCTTATCCACAATATCGTCCGCCTCGGTGCCGAGGATATCAATTAAAGTAATTTCGTTGCCCTCTTTGTCCGTCCCTATAGGATCATGGAGAGATACGTCTTTGCGTGTTTTTTTCAATGAGCGAAGATGCATTAAAATTTCGTTTTCAATACACCGGGCCGCAAACGTTGCCAATTTGGTGCCTTTCCCGGTCTGAAAGCTTTCAATGGCTTTGATCAGTCCGATGGTGCCGATGGATATGAGGTCCTCCAAATCTTCACCGGTGTTATCAAACTTTTTGAAGATGTGAATACAAAACAAAGTAATGAGAATGCTCAATTAGCCCTTTATTTTCGGGGGGTTTTTGAAATTGAGGAGTTTCCTAAAGGCTCAAATAAACCAAGAAAGCTTGTGCCAAAAGAGGACAAGTTCATTATGATTTAATAGGACAAGCAAGTGAGGGGAATAGAAATTTTAAAGGCTTACCCGAATATAGGGAGCCTTCTTTGTTTTTTTATAACGCTTATTATTTAGTTTCCTCGAACTGCATCAGTACGGATATGTCTTTAATATCTAATGCGTTAGCTATTTTCTCAAGGTTATTTATATTCAATTCCTGAAATTTGTTATTGCACAAATTGGATATTTTTGATTGTGGAACTCCTGAAATTTCTTCAAGCTTTTTTTGTGTGATTCCTTGCTCCTTAAGAATTTCTTTTAACTTAATCCGAAACTTTAACATTCAAATATCCTCCATAAACAGATTGACATTATACCTATGTCGTGATAATTTTATTATACCGATATCGTGATAAATCATATCATTTGGGTAAGGAATGTGTTTATACTTCCTTAGCTTTGCTATTGCCATTTTACCAATTTCTCAAGGAGGATGATACCAAATGAACAAAAAAGCTAACAAGCAAGCCATCATCGACATTGTGCGCATGAATCAAGTTTGGGATTCAGAAGGGGAAGCTACTGAAAAGGAACTGCACTATTACCACATAACAGACGCTTTAAATCGCAAATGGCAAACTATTGGTCTGAATGTCTCAGACGCAATTCAAGTGTTTGAGCAAGGCAATGACGACAACTGGACTCGTATTATTGCGCCAGCACCTTACAATCCAAATATAAGCGTCAATGATCTAATCAGTATGCTTAATATCTCTCCTGAAGCAACAGGCATTCGCAATGATATGCAAATCATCCTGAACACTGTTGAGAGAAGAAATTCCTTCATTAGTAAAATCATCAACGTTAATCCTGGAAGCACATTTATTTTACTCCACCAAATGAAGGAAGAATATTTACAGCATAGCCAACTTACAGACGAACAGTTCATTCAATTGTACGCTGTAAATCCCGTGGAAGCATTGTCCATGTATTTCTTGCAGCCTATTGATATCATCGCATATTGGGAATGGGCTAACGCTAACGGTACTGCTGAAAAGGCTATCCAGTACAAAAGCCATGAACCTTTAATGCCCTTTATTCAGGCTATTGAACGTGCAGAGGATGAAGCTATGGAAATTGTTTCAGGCTACTAAAGTATCAAATAACACAACTATAAACGAATGGAGAAGATACATATGTCCACCATGAAAGGAGCGATACCAATGTACAAAACTGGGAAGCTGATGGACGGTAAACTATACCTCAAAACAATAACTGGTAACTGGATCAGTCTCAAGATGTTGGCTCAGGCTGACAGAAAGGCCGTGTAAAATGAATTTGAACTAAATACTATAAAGAGGAATGCAAAATTAGAAGGAATGTGTATATAGCAATCATGGAGGGTGAAATTTAGCTCCCTTTTGATATGGAGTAAGCGCCTAGCGATAGGCGTTTTTTTGTTACCAATTTACTATACTTATCCAAAACATATGGGAAATTGTCCCTACCTGTTGTATTATAAGGAAGTGTGAAAAAGAGCTAGAGCAGCTAAGGAGGAGCATTGTTGTCTATATTTGTGATAGTGTGTGTCATTGTTGTATTGATTGCTTTGGTGCTGCTACGCTTATTTAAGAAGCCTAAAGTTCAAGAGCATTATAAAGTAACGCAGGATATTGACCCTTACAAAATTAGCATAAACGAGATTGACCGTATGGAAGATGGCAAGGATTTTGAAATGTATTTGTTCAGGCTGTTTCTGTGTTTGGGCTATGATGATGCGTATAAAACACAAGACAGTAGAGATTTTGGAACAGATTTGGTATTTACGGATAGAGAGGGCTACCGCAATGTCATTCAGGCTAAACGGTATGCAATAAGCAATCCTGTTGGTTTGAGCGCAGTTCAGGAAGTGTATAGCTCGATGCGTTTTTATAGAGCTAAGAAGTCCATTGTCATTACTTCAAGCAAATACACAATTTCGTGTGAACAGTTAGCCAGTTATAATGGAGTGAAGCTGCTGGATCGCAATGATTTAATTGAAATGATTGAGCTATTCAAAGAACAACAGTACAGCAAAGTAAAAGATATCATTGAAGCAGAGCCTTACTTGAGTCTGGATTCGTGGGACGATTATATGGATAACGGCAAAATTGTAAAGAAAGATCGTAAGGCTGAGAAACTTGTTGTTTCAGGTAAGTAGGCTTCAAGTAAAACGATGATTTTATAAGGAGAGTGATATTCCAATGAACATTAACGATAAGTTGTTTGAACACCAAGTTAATAGGAACCTCAAAGGAATCGAACTCGAAAAAGAAGGCGAAATTGAGGAAGCTATTTTGCTGTATGAAGCGAACGTTTCTGAATGTTTTGAAGGAAATCTTCCTTATGACAGACTACGTATAATTTATAATAGGCTCAAACGTTATGAAGATTTAATACGAGTACTTGAACAAGCAGTATATGTATTTGATACAAAGGTCAATAAAATAAGGTCTGACAGACTGCCAAAACTGGATAAGTTTAATGATCAACTTGAAAAAGCGAAGAGAAAGTGTAATTAAATTAAGTCTTTCATCAAAAAGGAGTGTTTAAATATTGGGTTATTCTAAAGAAGTTATATTCAAAGAACAAATTAATGATGTAATATCTCATGATTGGAAAATTGTCTATAACCCAGAAACTGATACCACAAAAATCATTAATGAAAAAGGTGACGAAATCAGTCCATCATCTTTAGGATTTATTGGTAGCGAGATTTCGGATTACATTAATCGAAGAGAAGAGGAGAAATGTGGAGAAAAAAGGAAGACTCCTTTGGATGAATTTACAATCAAGCGCTTTGGAATTCAGGATTACGTATTAATTGAGGAGAGCAGTCCTTTAAAATCAATTTTAGAGGCATATCACAATCAGTACTGTATGTTCATCTTAGAAAAATTCTCCGTCTCTCCTCAAAATAACTTGAAATATAGCGAGTTTGATGTCTGCTTGTCTGTGGCAGAAGCTGAGAAGATATTAGTTTCATTACAAAACTTTGTTGAAAAGAACAAGCGATAAAATTGGCTTTTCATAAGAAAATGGGGATGGTGCTGTATGGTCTATACAGAGGAAAAAATTATTGAATCAACTGCTGTGATGGCTGATAACTACCAATACAGATATCGACTGACGCGAATTTGGGATAGAAAGAAAGAAGTTGTTGGAGTGATCATGTTGAATCCGAGTAAGGCCAATTCACTTAAAACAGACAATACGATTATGAATCTCACTAATTACTTGATTGAAAAAGGCTATGGTGGTGTAGATATCGTAAATATGTATGCCTATATGTGTCGAGATCCCAAAAAACTTAAACATAGAGATCAGTCATTCGAGGCACTTAACAACGACTACATTACTCAAGTGGCTGATAAAAGAAACATCTTTATAATTGCATGGAGACATAAGGAGAACATTAGACGCAAAAGAGAGATTGAGAATCTGCTGTTACCATATGCATCAAAGCTTAGATGTTTTGAAGATAACGAAGGAAAAAGTCCTCGACATCCTTTACATATATCAGATAAATGGAAAATTGTACCTTACAGTTTTAGATTTAGAAAGTAAAACGAATCTTTTAAGGGGAGTGATGGTTTTCTTGGAGAGTAACGTTTTTGAGGGTATTGTTGATGTATTTTTAGTCAATGGAGAACCCGCATATGCAGATGTAGATAATGGAGAGGAAGGCTATTCTTTGAATGAATATCTGTTCTTAGTTTTAGCAGGTAAAAGAGTGCGAATCACAGTTGAAAGATTAGAAGACTGAATGAAATGTGAGCTTTACGGAAAAATGGAGGAATGAATATAAGTGGTTTACATTATAATTTAGAAATTACACTATGAAACTGATTTATAATTTTGTTCGTTATTATATATTGAAGTACATATTAGTGAGGAGAAAAATGTATGAATCGGAAGTTTTTTATAATGGCTTTGATAAGAGGTGTTTTCGGGTATTTCCCGTGTGGGCTAGGACTTGCAATAATATTGGAGGCTTTTAACAGGTATAGTCTAAAAGGTTTTTTAATTGGAGGTGCATTTTTCCTTATTGGGGGATTGGTGTTTTACTTCACAAGACGCTATGAATCATCGGATAGGTTACTATAGATAAAACAAATATTTTAGAGGAAGTGAAACATATGGTCCCATTGGCCGAAAAAATTCTAGATGTAAGAGTTATTGCAGCGCTTATTGCCGCTATAGCATTAGTGATCGGCGCAATTCTTACGTTTTTATTAAACAAAAGACTTGAAATGAATAAAGTGAGATTAGATATGAAAAGGAAAGTACTGCTAGATGCATTGAATTTAACAGATGCTATTCTATCGCATCAATCCGAATTTTCAAAGACAGCAAAGACTGATTTTTCAATGAAAGAGATAAGAGAGTGCTATAACAATTTAGCTGTTGTCGTTAAAGATAAAAAATTATTGTACAAATTCAAAGTGGCTTGGGGATACGGGGATTATGAAGAAGAAGTTGATTTTAGTATTATTAGCGAACTGAGAAATATGGTCAGGAAAGAATTGGGATTTGGAAAAAAAGAAATTGATATTGATAAAGGAAAAGCGTTTTTGAACTATATTCCAAATTCAAAACCACCTAAAGAAAATATAGAATAAAATCTTTCCTTTATTTAAATATGAAAGTTGGACATTAATGGCTGAGGAGCAAGATTGAAAGTTTATAAGCTTACGAACAGTTCTCAAATGTAACGACATCGTTACAAACCAGCAAAATTTTTGGAATGCTGTCTTTACCCGAATCCATTGATCGTAAGGAATTTGTTGAACAGAAACGTGCTGTCCCTTCAACTGGTGAGCAGAAACGGTGGAGGTTGTACGTAAGGTTAGAGAATTAAGTTTCTTCTAATATAATTTGTACCCTTTTGTCTTTGGGGCATTTTGTCCTAGAGATGACATACATATATGAGTTGAGTAAGCCTATTAGAGTGAAAAAACATGAAAATATGTCCTTCACTCCGATCCTCCTCTTACGATTGACGATTCGATTGAGGTATGATACAAATCATAGATAAATAAATGGTTTTCTAATTTTAAATTTTACACAATTTATTTTATAAAAATCTAAATATCACTTGATATATCAAGCTTTTTTACACATTATTTCTCGATACCTACGATTGACACTACGATGTTGATTATATTTACCAAAAGTCCTTATTCCATCTATGTTTTAGCTATTTTTTCGATGCGTCACGATGTAAATATATTCAGGCACAATTCTGAACCATAATGACTCAGAAAGCTATATAGAATGTGCAATTTATGAACATGTAATCAAGTTTTACGATTGAGCTTCGATAAGGGTGTCGATACAGGTTATAGTCGCTCATATGGTTGATAAAGTGTTAACCTCAACCCTATCGCTATTCACTTACAAAATTTTTCTAGTCATGAGATCGAGGAATACAGAAATCTCGACCCCAGATTATTTGACTGTAAGTAGTCGAATGTATATGATTTCAATATATGGATATACAAATCGATTAGAAGAGAAGGGATTACTGTGAGAGTAAAAACAAGAACTTGGGGCGTGGCTTTTCTCGCTTTTAGTGCTATTGCGTTCGCTGTGGTAATTACTAATAGTGTTTTTGCTAGCAGCGATACTTCTGGAGAGTCAGATAGTGTTACAAAAGCAATAATTCCTGATAACGTATTAGAAGAACTTAATCATCCCGATAAAATTTATACAAAAGATGGATTATTTATAAAAAAACCGCAATCTCTCCATGATGAAGATAAGTTCAGTCAAGATGAAGTAGTCTACGATGGTTCAAAGACTACGAACAAAATAAAAGCGATCATTCAATATGATGCTACTTATATCAAGGAAGAAGACAGTAAATAGATTTGTGTACTAAAGCATTTGAAAAGTTAAGTTATATAATTGGAATATCTAGGGCGACTTCGGTTGCCTTTTTATTATGCTCAATTTAGCCAAGGTCTTTTCCAACACTATGTCATAAAGTATACCTTTTGCAATAGTGGTCTGGCGTATGTCATAAGTGGTTATGATATGTGTCAAATAGTATATAAAATATTATGAAATGTTTCATATGTATTTGTATACATTTTGACATAGTTTTGCTATAATATAATCAATGACATAGCAAAGGATGATCCATATGAGTGAGATTAGACACTATGGTTACATAAGAGTATCAACGAAAGATCAGAACGAAGCTAGACAATTGGAAGCCATGCGAGACTTAGGTATCATGGAACGAGATTACTTTATTGATAAGAAAAGCGGCAAGAATTTTGACAGACCACAATATCAGGCATTGAAGAGTGTAATTAGGCGAGGTGATATCCTGTTCATTAAGGAACTGGATAGACTTGGACGGAATGCAGAAGAAATCAAACGTGAATGGCAAGATATAACGCATGAGATAGGCGCACACATTGTTATCCTTGATATGCCAATTCTTGACACTAGACAATACCATAATGGCTTAGAGAAAGTTATATCCAGTATTGTGCTTGAACTGCTTAGCTACATGGCTGAACGTGAACGGGAGAAGATTAACGGAAGACAGACTGAAGGCATAGCAGCAGCTAAAAATAATGGCGTGGTATTTGGTCGTCCTAAACAGGCAATAAGTGATGACTTCATTATGGTATATGAGGAATGGAAGGAAGGCAGCATAACAGCAGTTGAGGCAATGAGACGTGTAGATATGAAGCCTAACACGTTCTACCGTAGAGTTAAAGAATATGAACAGCAGCAACAAGTAGGATAAAATAATAAACGTGTGTACACTACGTACACACTCACAAACACACTCAAGCCTAGGCAATAATCCTGTCTAGGTTTCTTTGTTATTAACATCCATATATTGGTATATAATTTAAACGAGGGGGTATATTTACACCCAAAACGCCTATTTAATTTCCAAAATTACCCTTAGCACTTCCAGCTACACACTGAAGTTATTTTATAAGCAACGATTCAGCTATATGAACAGTTTGGGAAACGGCAGTTGTCTGCCGATTTGTCACCTAGTAAAATGTTCGAAATGGTATCTCTACCAGAATCTATTGATACCGATACGCAAAATTTTGTGGAACGGGAGGGGGGTATTTAAAATCAATAGACCATTCACTTTCCACAAATATACCCCTAGCACTTCCATTCCCCGACATAGCCTAATTTTGACTTGAAACTATCCCGAATATCGTGAAGGTTGCTTATATGCAGTACATCCAATCTATAAGCTCAATTCATAGATAAATTACAAGGGAATACGAACATGACTATTCAATCAGGTAACTTTGTATTGGATGAGTGGTATTCTGGTTATACATAAGCAAAATGACGATACCCTTAATCAAGAAATCTTTGCAAACTATCCGAAAAGGTATCTTAAGTAAATATATGAGAGGTATATGATTTTGTTCCAGAAGATGGTATAATCATGAGCGATAAAACAAATCTATTCTACTACTTGTTTCTCAATTACATAATTTATTTAACTATGCATCATATGACGATTTTATGCTGAAAGGGTGGCTTATCCATGAAAATTACACCCACGATACGCGCAGAATTTGAAAAATACCTCAGAAAAAATGGCTTAAGCAAAACTGAATTTGGACACATCGCAGGTTTGAATCCGGGTACAGTAAGCGGTATTGTGACGGGTAATAAGTCCATCTCCGTTCACCAATTGGATCGTATTACTGGAGGTATGGGTTTAGAACCAGACCATTTTTATGAACGTTACATTGAAGAGTGCATTATGGAAGAACCGCTGAACTGGAAAAGAATTCGGCCTTTTTTGTATAGATGTGTACAGTTTAATCGACTGGATTGCTTGCAGCGAGTTGTAGGCATGTTGCTAGATAATCCGGGCTATCTTCCTCATCTCTTTGTAATAGCAGAGGATGCTTTCAAAAAAGGTTATAATGAAGCAGCGGCTTACCTATACGAGAACATCGCTGAGGGTGAGAAGTACCAACATTCTGATCGCTTGGCAATCTGCCATTATCGTATATTCACGATTCAGATTGGAGACGATCAAAACCGAAATCTCAAGGCAGCTACACGTTTTGAATCTTTTGTCGAACGATTGAACGAAGTAGTACAACTTGATGCGTTAAAGGATCTGGCGAATGTATATCGTTCTTTACGTGAATGGGATAAGGTGGATGAAATAGCTAAAGCTTTGGAGATTAAAGCAGAGATTCAATACAAGTTGGATCAACATCATGATGCGAAAAAAGAGAACTTAAAGAAACCTGCTTCCCCACCATTTGCTTATTGGGCTTTTTCTCATCTACTTCATGCTGAAGTATGTGAAGCTCATAAAGATTATGAGAAGGCACTTCAACATACATACACATATGCTGACTTAAGTTGGGTGAAGGAAACCGATGAAATCACCTTGGAATGGAAAAAGAGATATAAAGAATGGGCTGAAGCCAACACTTATGTAAATAAACTTCATGCTGGTGAAGTTAGTATTTTGGCTGATTATGTAGCATTTTTTTCTTCAAAGAAAGAAGAGACACTTCCGGGATTAGATAACGTAGTTGAAGCTGCTAATCGACATCATTTAAATATTGATCATATTCTAAAGCAATTTGAAACGGAAATTTTCGCTTTGCTGGATAAACCTGAGAGCGTAGGTGTGTACAATCAACAATTCATTACAGAACGCTATGTTCATTTTACATGTGCATTAGCGGTTTACTACTTTAACAAAGGTGATTTTGCAGATGGATTTACTTTTTCGTTAAGTTGTTTGGAAAAATCTTCATTAATCAATAATAAACCGTATATAATTAAATGTGTAAAGCTGTATGAGTCCTATAAGCAGTATGCATCATCTGAGACGAAGGCAGCATACAGAAATTTGATTAATGAGGTGGATGAAGATGAAACGTAAAGTAATTCTATCTTTTTTAGTAACTGGTTTTATATTAGTAGCAATAGTAGTTCCCCCTTTTCAGTATCAAGAGAAAGGATCGGCTTACGAGCCGACTGGACAACACGGAGGAATGTGAGAATAAAAAATGCTGTAAGTTCAATTTAGAAAATCAACTATTCTCAAGAGGTTAGATGGGATTGTCCGTCTAGCCTTTTTAGTATGTATGGCTGGAGCTTGCCAAATGTATCGTTGAACTAGAGAGGATTTATGGGATTGAACATGGAGGAGATAGGGGAAACCAGTATTCATCAAAAGAGGCAAAGTCAAATAATTTTACCTTGGCAAAAACTCAAGAGGATATATATTACATAATTCATCATAGAAAAGAGGGGATGAATTACATCCCCTCTGGCTAAGTAAAAGTGCTATTTTACAGTGACTCCGTAAAGAATGGTATCACCGTTAGGTAAGTCAGCAACTACTGTACAGACCCCAGGTTTGAGGGCAATTATTAATCCTTGTTGATCTAAATAAATGCCCCCATAATCTCCGCTAATCCAAAAATTAGAACCAGCCACTGTAATGGTCTCACCAACTCTCAAATTAATAGGGACGACGTATTGATCTGCTGGAGTTATTACATTGGAAGTTTCTGCTGGAGCAGTATTAGGACTTGGTGTAGAAGCACTAGCTGCAAAAGATGTAGAGCCAAGAGTAAAACATGCCACGACAGTTAATAGACCAATCATAAGCTTCTTTTTCATCTTCATCATCCTTTCATATTGGAATACAATTCTATTATATAGTATATATATCCATTACAAAATGATTATTGTTTTAAATGATATTATTTATTTTATTTTATTAATAATTGGTGAATTCTACTGAAAGGGATGAGCTTTTTTTGCATAGTTAGCTAGTCTAAATAGGGTATGTGTAGATTTTCTACTACTTATTCAAGGAGGTTGAATTTGAGTTTATCTACACATACTATTATTCAAAGATGTTATGATTTCCCCTATATCGCTTATGTAGCAGTTACACAACTACAAAAAGCTCTTACACTTATCCTGGGTTGCAGGATATGGTGGAGGATCAAGATTTGAAAGCGACAACTGCTATATCCTAACTTGGGTATCATCTAACAGAGGTATATACTACTATAGTCGTAGTAATCTCTGTTTTATTTCAGTTCATATGTCACATGATTTAAAAGGAAATATCAGGATAATAGATGCATACCCCTAAACATTCCCTTCTGATAAGATTATTTCTATCTAAATTAAAATGGACGTGATCAAATGGGTAGAATATTGGTTCCACCTGATAGATTGATGCAAGTGGCTGACCAGTTCTTGCAAGGAAAGCATGAAATGGAACGTATGCTGAACTTTTTGAGTGGACGAATTGATTTTGTCCAACAAGGTTGGTCTGGAGCTACCAGAGAGAGATTTTTCCAACAATTTCAGGTTTCTCGACAATCCATGAGTGTGACGATTGAACGACTATCGACAGTAGCACAGGAACTTATTTTTATTTCAAAAAACTTTAAACAGGTGGACGGGGAAAAAGTCGTACTGGATGTGCCGTGGCTTGGAACCCCTGTTAAAACGGCATCCAGTGATGAAGGTTGGCTACATAAAATTTTTGAACAAATTGGACAAGCTGAGATAACCAAGGCCGAAGCCCAGATGGAAGCTAGTAAGCTTCAAGGAGAAATTTTATGGGATACTATTCAAGGAGCAAAAGGAGCCATTCAGGAAGATTTAACCTTGGGGATGTTACCTGATAAAGAACGGGACTATGATCATCCTATGGCAGCTAAAGTAGGTGAAATTCTCGGTCACGTAGCTACGACATTGCAGGGGGCTGGTGAGGTAATAGTCGGAACAGGTGGAGAAGGATTATCAGTTGCTGTTTCATCTACGGGAGTTGGAAGTATAATTGGAATACCGGGATTGATTGGATCAGCAGCTTTAGCGGCACATGGAGGCACAACCGCAGTTAAAGGAGCAAGCGGAATAGGGAAAAGCTCAGCGGAATTGTGGCAAATGGCGAAAGGGGAAGGTGGAGGCTCATCAAAACCGTCCCTATCATCGGAGGTTAAGGCAGAAAAGGCACCGCATGTCGTCGAGGGAACCCACAATAACAATATGGGTAGCATAATTAAGGAAGGAAATAAGACGAAATATACAAACCCTGCTGGCAATGAACTGACATGGGTTGATCAACATCCCAAAAATATTAACCGTGATATTGAAAACTTTATGAATAGCTCAGATGTAGGAAAGGCAACTGAAGCAAAAGTAGCTGGCTTTTTAAAAGAAGAACGTGAAGTCACTGGTTTTGGGCAAAAAATATTAAAGAAAGATGGTCAATTTGCAGGTGATTTAGATGTAGTTACAAAAAAATGAATTAATTGAGGTTAAGGCTTCAATCAAAGCAGTTAAAGAAGGACAACTTGAGAAAATGACAATTACGACTGATAAGCTTTATTTTAATCCAGAACAGAAGAAAGTTATACTTTATATTGATAAGCCTTTGGGCAATCTATCTCAAAGTAATATAGAAAAATTAGATAATATCAAGAAGCTAGGAGTAACTGTTGTAAATTCCTTGGAGGAATTAAGAAAGGTGGTTAAGTGATGGGAAGTTCGGCTTTTATTTTAATAGAACGAGAAAAATATACACCTGAGAAATTACTGGGAGATGCAATCGTAGCTGCCTTTCATGCAGATGCTGGATTATATTTTGACAATGATAAAAAATATAAGAACGAACAGTTTTTTTCAACAACTCTAAATATATCTTATAACCCACTGGGTGTTGAAAATAACCAGCAGTTTATATTCTATATTGACGGAATTGATAATTACGAAATTAATTATGAGCATGATGAGGATATTAGTGGATTAGATTCAAGCTTGTCCTTGTATCAAGTAGGATGTATTGAAGATGTTTATGGTGCTGAAGAGCTGATTTTTCGATTTATATATGAATATCTCAAGCTGAATCCTACTGACTATTTTTGGATTCCTGGTTATGACTGGGTTTACAGTTGGGAAGATATGCAGAAGTTCAGTTCTCTGCCCTATGATCCAAACTGGTGCTATAAAAATCCTAAAGCAATATAATTCACAGCGATTGATAAATATCCATAAGCTTGCTCCTTTAACAATAAAAATAGGAGTGAGCTTTTTTATAGTGGTCCAATCAGAATAAAGGGGGATGATATTTGTATACACCTTGCTTCAAACGAAGGTGCGGCAAATTTAATTCACCTTGTTCCAGTATCAACCATGACAAATTGTTGTGCTGAATAATAGGATCAATCTGCCCGACCATTGTTTGGACAAAATTTTTCGCTTCCTTTATATATAGCTAAATGTCATCCTTGTTTACCGATAAAATATTCTGTGTGTCCTATCTCAAATAATGAAAGTGTTGACAATAGTTTAGAGTGATGATATATTTAATGAGTCTCTTAAATAATAGATGAAAGATATTATAGATGTTGACGAATTCATACATATAAGTTTTATCATGTGACAAAAGTAGAGTTAATTGCAATGCCAAGTAAGTAAGTTCGATAAAATTTAATCTAAAAAAAGGAGGAGTGTTACGGGGACACGACTTCTGGGTTTTGGTGGAGTCTGTTCATAGCTTTAATTATTCGATCTTTGACAATCCAAATTATAATACTTGCATAGGTGAGAGTGAATTGAGTTTAGATGATTTTATCGTTTTCGGGGTTCACGCTCAGTTGCATGAGTATTATTCAATTTGCTCGAAATTATAACAGGACTATAAGTCTATTTAGGCGAATAAAATTGATTTTATGATGTGGAGCATAATGTCAAGCTGATTTGTCTAATCAAGATAGAAAGGTTATTTGTTGTATGTTTTTTTCGAGAAATAGAAACCAAGTGGTGCAGCTGGATATCTTATATAAAAACGAAGGGAGACGTATATACTTTTGGCTTTTGTAGAGACGCGAGATTTTATTCAAGTTACTGCTAACAACGGTAAGACTAATTTTTCATACATATTTGAAGGTAATGAAGACGAACGCTTGTTTAATAGTAAGATTCATAAAAGTAAAATGAAATACTACAGCAAAGAAGCTATCAAAGAAATCGAGGAATGGAGCAAAAAGGGCTATGGTATTTACTTTTTGCCTAATGGTGGCGGTTACAGAAATGATGAGATAACAGAATTTCGTGCATGTTTCATCGACATGGATATCAAAGATGAGATTGAACATGAAATTATTGCTGCTGGATTTACTGGAAGCCCTAATGAATTACAGGAGCTTGTAAAATCTAAGTTTTATTCGCTGAATAGTGCAGAGAAAACCAACTATAAACAGATATTCAGGAGCCGTGTTTCTGAATTAAAACAACGAGGGATTCCCCCAAGCGCAATTGTGGAAACGAAAAATGGGTTCCATGTATATTATTTGCTCAATAATGATACACAGAGACATCAATTTGAAACGCTAGAAGGATTTTTGATTTACATATTTAATGCAGATATGGCTGTAAAGAATCCAGCCCGATTGCTTCGAGTGCCTGACACTTTACACCTGAAAGATCCAAATGATCCATTTACAATAAAACTTGAGGAATGGAATCGGGGCATAAGGTATGATGCGGAAGATTTGATTGTTCGCCTACGGACTGTTATTGAGAAGGTGAGTATAGAAGCAGATTCACAGCTATGTGTTAATTCACGTAAAGCGCCGACACATAATACTAAACTGTTGCCGAAAAAAAGGGGACTTCCCTCCAGAATAGCAATAGATTACTCTTCAATGGATGTCGGTAACATTCCTCTGATTAGCAAAGGTTTTAAAGGACTTCCAGAGCTAAAGAGAAAGTTAGAGTTAGATAATCAGGATGATCTATGCTATATAGATCGAGATGATATCAGACAATTCTTAAAAAGGCAAAATTTAAAGCACCTACTTGGCATAGATTCTGATAGGTTCTATTGTATTTTTCACAATAGCAGCAATTCAACCAGCGGAAACATATACTCCTATGACGATAAATGGTTTTATAAATGCCATAGCTCTCGATGTGGAGTTCATTATGATATTGTTCAGATCATAGAGAGAATATCAAGGCTTCCTATACATAAAGCATTCGACTATTTAAAAGAACTGTACAATATAGCTGAGATTAAAACCGAGTGGCAACTGGATCAGGAAAGATTGATTGAGTTCAACATTGAGTTTCTGGAACGATTCAAATATGACATGGATTTACAGGAGAATTATCCATACCTAACGAAGTTTCTGAAAACTAAAGGTACGTTAGGATTGCTGATTCAAATACATGAAGTTGCAAGACGGAAGCTTCCCCAACTTGCTAAAATGAGGAATATGGATTCAAGCAATGCTATTGTGTTTGCACCTATGAGGAAGGTCATAGAGGAGTTATTGAGCGAGAATTCAGATTTACGCAACATTAATAAGGCCAATACCAAAGTAGTAATCATGATATTTATGTATCTGCTCAATTGTGTTGGCGTTGACCAATTACCCATTGAAATGCAAAGAGGAATTGAACAGTATCAAAAGGAGTCTCGTAAGAATAATATTATCCATTACAATAATATAGCGAGATATTATGAGATAGTCAGCATGGATACTGAACGGCTTATACTGGCTGAAGAGATGAGCAAATTCTTTTATCAGAATCATTTAACAATTTCAAATTTTAATCGTGAACAATTGATCAGCTTGTGTGGAGTAGAAGAGGGGAATCGTGTCTTCCCTGACCGATCAGAAGAGGAGATACCTGGTCTAAATCAATCCATTTCAAAAGAAATTAGCCGTGTAGTCAACAATTTGATTTGGGAAAAAGGTTGGACTCATGAATCTGAAATAATTGAGCATATGGATGTTTCTGGTTTTAGCTTGAAACAATTGTACAGAGATAACTTTAAGTACATACCCAAGAAGAAGTCGGTTGAGTTAGATTCTATAGCTGTACTGGATAATGATGTAGGATTTCAGAAGTGGAGTTATGGGTTTCTAGCTAAAAAACTATCTATGAACATACCAGCAATTATTTCTAATCAGGAGTACCGTAAGGCAAGAGTAAATAAGCTATTGAGAAAGCAGTTTGACATTCCTATACATATAAAAGGTTTCGTTTATCATCAAGAAATATCAGAACAAGGTAAACAATTAGAAGACAAAGCTTCACATATCCTACGATTAAAGCAACATGATTTAAGTCTATCTAATGCTAAGATAGCTTCATTAGTTGGATGTTCAAGACAATATGTATCTAATGTTCTTAAATGCAGAGATTAAACTTTATATTGATAATCTGATTATAGAAGTGTCAACTAAATGGTCGCTTCTAAGCACCTCATATCATTAGACTAAAGAGTAGTAACATTATGAGGTGCTTTAATAGGCACGTTTAGTTGACAGGTAGATAACAGAATAAGCAATGTACTGGTCAAAATGGATTATTGTTGACTTGTCTTTAGTTCATCCTTTTTTTATGAATAATCTATTATGAAATTAAGATGTTTCTTCATAGACAAGGTATTTGTAAGGGGAAGGACAATAACTGTTATTCATAGATAATAGTACAGAGATATGAGCGTCAGAATGGAAATGAAAGGGGTGATGTGGATTGAGCTAGTGTTGGATTGTCTTCACATGAAGTAAAGCTAGAACTATATAAAATAAAATTATACATACCAAGGAGAATAAAATGAATAAAACTATCACGCTAACACCAGAGGAATTTGTATCGCTAAAAAAGGAAAATGAATCACTTGAAAAAGTAGTTGAGGGATATGAGGAAGCATATGAAGTAGTTTTAGATTTCATTCATGAACATGGGCTATTCAAAGATTTTAAAGAGTACCTACAGAATCGAATGCACGCAAGCCCTGAGAGATTGATTAGCTTTGATACATATATGGGATTTGTCGAAGCGTAGAAGTAAAAATGCAGTAATAGAAGCGTTTTAAACTAAATAAATAAGGGAGATAGAATATGCCACATACTGAAGGAACAAATGAATTTATTAAAAGCGTATTGGGATACGAGGAGCATGATGGACACTTGAAAGCAGAATATGATTTGGAATGTCGTCATGATATGCTAATGGAGTTTGCCGTAAAAAACGCTGATTTATTCTTAGAATTCGCTAATGCGAGTACGGAATATACCAGTAGTAATTTTGTAAAACAGTTTAAACGTAGCTATACACAAAAATAATTATCATACATTAAAAGGAGGTGATGTGCTTGATTGGCTAGCATGTTTGGATACAACAATCTATAGTATCCTTTTACATATTCCTTTCTTGTGTAAAGTTGATTGGATTGTAGCCGACTTCTTCTATCTGCTTTATATTCTTTAATGAGGTGGTTATTATGGAAGGTAAAAAATTTGTTCTTATGCTTTTACTTTTTTGCTTGTTGAGCATTATAGGGCTAATGTCTTTAATCTACGGATTCATCTGGTTAGTATTCAATGGATAGCTTATAAAATCAACATTTTACATGGAGGCAGATAATTTGAGTACAGATGGGATACATATTGAGCCGAAACATTTTATTATGACAGCCATAATGGATGAAGACTATCCATATGAAGTTGTCAGGGTGTTCTTAGACAATTATTATTGCTTAGACGATCTGGAGGCGATCCTAAGACGTGTTTATGGTTGAAGAAAATGGGAATTAGGGTAGCAAGTTAGGAAGGCATAGAATTGAAATTAGGAGCGTTTGAATTATACATATAGCAACACATAGTAAGCACTTTGACAAAAATACATAGCTTAGAGGAATGTGATATTTATACATCGGATTATTCAAGGATGTAGCCGTGACATAGGGACAATCTCATCGTTCATACACTATCCATGTGAGCTTAAAGACGGGTGGTGTATAACAATGAAGAAGAATGAATTCACCTTTGTCCCTGTTTTTAATCCAGTATCAGACCAATACATAAATAATAATAAACCATTGCAGAATGTCCTAGAAATTATACTTGAACAAATAAGTAATCAATCAACAAAAAGAGAAGACGATGTGTAACAGCATCGTTTTTTTCTTTATTTATGTACAGTAATGAGCATAGGATTTATAATGAACACAAAACAAAGTGAGGTGTAGACAATTGAATGCTTACATAACGGCTATTTATCCAAGAGTATCTACAGGAATGCAAGCTTCGGAGGGTACAAGTTTGGAAGGTCAAGTGGAGATCTGTTTTAATAAGGCACGTAAATTAGGAATTCAGGAAAATACTCTACATGTCTATCAAGAAGAAGGGTTTACAGGAGAGGACATTGATCGTCCTGCTCTTAACCGTTTGATGCAAGACATTAAGCTAGGTAAAATCAAATCGCTAATTGTGACGCATCCCGACAGGCTGACAAGAGACCTGACCGACAAACTCATTATTTGCCGCGAGCTTGAAAAACATGATGTAGAGCTTATTTTCGTAGATACAGAATATAAAAACACACCTGAAGGCCAGTTGTTTTTTAACATGATGTCGTCTATTGCTCAGTATGAGTTATCCCTAATTAAAAAGCGTACTGTTCGTGGTAGGCTCAGAGCAGTTGAAAAAGACAAAAAAATTATGCCTATGCGTGTGGCTCCTTACGGATATGACCTTATTGATGGTCGGCTTATAATCAATGAAGAGGAAGCTAAATTCGTTCAACTTATCTATCATTGGTATGTTCATGATTCCAAAACGATGAAGCAGATTGGTGAGAACTTATATTTGATGGGCGCTGTTCCTAAACGAGCAGAAAGTAAGCAGTGGAGTGCCAGTTCTATTGGTCGCGTCCTGACTTCAGAAATTTATATCGGTAAATATTACTATAACCGCAGATCAACGAAGAAGGTTAAAGGTGAAAAAACAGCATCAGGTAAAGCCAAAAAGACTTACACTATGAGGAATAAGGAAGAATGGATATGTGTAGATGTGCCTCCATTAATAGATTTGGGAACTTTTGAACTTGCCCAGAAAAAGAAGCGAACTAATTTTACACGTACAGGTCGGAATGTGAAGCACCATTATTTGTTAAGATCGTTAATCAAGTGTAGTCACTGTGGACGTGTGTGGGAAGCAACGAGCTATCCGGGTAAAGCTAAAAACGGTGAGAAGAAGAGTTATCCCATTTACAGATGTGCTAACAAATACCCCAAGAGGTATGGTGAAGGGGTAGAAAAGTGCGATATTCCGGTGATTCGAACTGAAATTCTTGATGAGTATATATGGGGAATAATTGTGAAGGTTCTTAACAATCCTGAACACCTAAAAAATGATCTTTCAAAAAAGGATAGCCATGCTACAGATGAACTCATGAATTTGAAAAATATCTTCGAAAAACAGGTAGAAGAGAAGGAAAAGGAAAGAGAGAAAATAAAGTTTATGTTTAGGAAGGGTGTTATTGAGGAGGATGAATTGGAAACTGATATGACCACTTTAAATAAAGAGGTAAAAAGAATTCAAGGAGAACTTGGACGACTTGAGGAAAAAATATCTTTATTGAATCGGCAGTCGATGTCTGAGGATGTCATTAAAGTGATGGTATCTAAATATCAGGAAGTATTAAACAATGAATTAGCACCAGAGATAAAAAGAAGGATTGTGGAAAATCTGATTGATGAAATTATAATCCGATATGACCATGAAAAGAAACAATTTAGCTTATCCTTCTATGGGTTCCTAAACAGAATGGTGGATGGATTTTCAAAAGATAATTACTTTGTTTCTGGAACACAACCTGTTCACAATATGAGCCACTAGTCGGAGGTTGTGTTCAATTAGTGTGTTGCGGGATTGCGCGTTGCCTTCGGCAAACAGCTTCAGGTGTCGGGCTTCCTCTTTCTCAGTCAATGGCTGCGGAAAGGCGTTGTTTTTCACGTAAGAGACGAGTAGCGTCAATTCCTTGATGAACAGAGCGATAGCGCTAAATAGTCCGGGCACGGATGACACCTCCTGAGGTAGTTGCGAACTTGCCGGCCTATGGTACTTACCGGGCTTGTGATCTGTTTATTGTATGTGGGCAGATGCCCATCCGTGCCTGTACTCCGAAAACTGCTTTGCAACAATTTATAGGTATAACTTATTTCCGGGTGGCTATTTTTACATGAAAATACCGTAATTTAACACATTTCCTTGGCACAAGAAGAACAGTTTTGGCTATCTTAAATTGAGCGAAGTTATCCCTATTTACGGGACAGCTTCGCTTTCTTCATTTTTATGTCATACGGTAGAAGAAGCGACATTATTGATATGGAAGAAGGAATTTTATTTTTCGTACGATGACTCTGTGAGGAAATTTGATTATACTTAAACTACTTAAGTTATAAAAAGCAATGATATGAGGTGGAAGCAGATGATTCTGGTAAGTTCATGTTTGGCAGGGATGAAGGTCCGGTATAACGGGACGGATAGCTTGGACGTACATATTCAGAAGTTGGTTGAGGAAAAGAAGGCTGTGACGATCTGCCCTGAGCTGTTGGGGGGCTTTATGACGCCGAGACCGCCTGCTGAAATTGTGGGCGGGACAGGGGAGGATGTACTGAACGGTACAGCCAAGGTGGTTGAGTCCTCGGGTAACGATGTCAGTGAGATGTACATTAGAGGTGCATACGAAGCTTTGAACATAGCTAAAGAGATTAACGCTACGCTCATTATTTTAAAAGAAAACAGTCCGTCCTGCGGATCAGCTGCTATCTATAACGGGTCATTTGAAAATCGGAAAATAGCAGGTAACGGCGTAACCTCGGCTTTGCTGAAAAAGGAAGGCTTTAAGGTAATATCGGAAGAACAAGTGTCAGAAATTTTCCTGCATGAGGATATTTAGTGGGTTGGGAGATATGCGAGTCGGGATAAAAAAACGGACTTTGAACTCTTACAGTCTCATGAAAGAAAGAGCATGGGAAAATCAAGCGCCTTGGCAGCTTACAGGTTTACATCTGCAAGCTGCCAAGGCGCTTGTTTGTGATGCAGGTCTACACGCTAGGTATACATCACGTTATTTAAGCTTCAAAGCAAGGATCCCCAGATACTCCTTGAGGGCAGTTCCAGTAGTAGCCATGGCTCCGGCAGACGGGGAGAGCTTGGCAGCATATAGTGACAGATTTTCACTTGCCAGATAGTCGGTCGGATAAGGTACAGCCTGCATGCCTGCACGCTGAAATTCCAGCGCTGCACGTGGCATATGGAAGGCAGAGGTCACCAAAATGGGCTTGGTGAGCTGATGCTGCTTTAAAATTCGGGACGTATACACGGCATTTTGCTGCGTGTTCAGGGAACGGTTTTCGATCAGAATATCCTTTGCCGGAATACCGAGTCCCAGAAGCTGTCTTTGGGCAATATTCGCTTCGTTGCCACTGTCGCCAAATACCTGTCCACCGGAAAACAGAATAGGTAAGCCCGTTGCTTCGTGCAACCGTGCCGCAGTGAGCAGCCGATTGGCCGCTGAACCCAGCAGATTACCTTGTCCGTTGATGTCGGGTGTTCCCTCTGTAGCTCCGCCGCCAAGCACAACGATGACATCGCCTTGAACGATACGAGGCTGTGGATACTGCTTTTCCAGACTGCTGATTAGCAAATCTCCGGCCAAATTGGTAGAGGAACCATACAGCAGCAGTGTGACAACGAGTAGAATGACAGCAGGTTTACGCGCACGCTTCCACAGCCAGATCACAAGCCCTGCCATCACGAGGATAAACAAACCGGGAGGCAGCACGAAGCTGTATAAAAATTTGATGATATAAATCAAGTGCAGACATCCTCCTATCCTTTAATCTCTATTTTTCTTTTTGGTTTGGTATATTGTAACATAGGCAAATGACTGGATTCCTCTGTTTGGAGTTGTGCTTTCCAATGCATATTTTTTGTTTGATAAAGTTGTCCTATAGGCGTAAAATATGAGGTCTAGTCATTTTTTTCATAGAGGAGCGAAAGCAGCATGGGAGAGTTAACGACAGCCAAGCGGATCATGATGATCGCGCTGTTGGTTGTATTGTGGGGCATATCTTGGCCCATTTATAAAGTAGCGTTGCAGTTTACGCCTCCACTTTTGTTTGCAGGGTTGCGCACGTTGCTGGGAGGTCTGCTGTTAGGAGCGATTTTACTGCCGAGATGGAAACGTATCCGTTGGAAAGAGAACTGGCGTGTCTATGCTATTTCGAGTGTTTTTAACGTGGTACTGTTTTATGGTCTGCAAACGGTAGGGCTGATGTACGTACCGTCCGGCCTGTTTTCTGTGCTGGTGTATCTCCAGCCTGTATTGGTCGGCATTTTTGCATGGATGTGGCTGGGTGAAGCGATGTCCGGGCTTAAGGTGACTGGATTGGTCATCGGATTTCTGGGTGTCGCGGCTGTAAGTGTCGGAGGATTTTCGGGACATGTGGCTGTGGCAGGTGTAATTATCGCTATTATTACAGCCGTGAGCTGGGCATTGGGTACCGTCTATGTGAAAAAGGTAAACCAGCGCGTGGATTCGCTGTGGCTGGTCGCATTTCAATGCACGCTGGGAGGCATCGTGTTGACGGGAGCCGGAACAGTGACGGAAAGCTGGTCAGACATCGTATGGAATGTTCCTTATGTGTCCGGGCTGTTGTTCGGTATCGTGTTGGGCATTTCGCTGTCTTGGTTGCTGTATTTCACACTGGTTAACTCGGGGGATGCGAGCAAAGTCGCGTCTTATACGTTTTTGGTGCCCGTTATTTCGGTGTTTGTCAGCTCTTTGGTGCTGCGCGAAGCGATTACGGCTTTCTTGCTGATCGGTCTGGTATTAATCGGGCTTAGCATTTATTTGGTGAATCGCAGAGCGAGAGTAGTACAGCAAGCTTGATGCTGCTTCAAAATGTCAAACGGTTCAGGGAAGATGGCATCAAGTTTATCGGTCAGAACAAAAATGACGGTGAACTTCGCTTCGAGTTACATGATAGTGAAGGGCAACCTCAAACGTTTAATTATGCTTTGTAAGTGGGTTTTGGGCGTCTATCAGGCGCCTTATATCACACAATACTTCACAAATATCCGAATTGTTCACTCTTGAGGACACTCCTTTGTTCATGAAATACGCAAGGCTTCACTTTTCATTTTGAATGCGCTTACATAAAATAAGATCATACGACGGCGGTACTGCAAAACATGCTGTTGGTAACGTATACAGAGGGGGAGTGACTCACATTGAATCAGCCTGTGCCTAAGAGTTCTGCTATGCTCACGACAGATTCCCGCCTGAACGGGAGGAGGCTGGCGAGCGGCAGGAAAAATGGATTTTTCCATGAACTGATCCGTAATCGGATATTATTTTTAATGCTGCTGCCGACCTTGATCTTTTTCTTCATTAACTCTTACATTCCTATGGTGGGTATCTATTATGCATTTACCCAGTTTGACTTCAATACCAGCTTGTTCGATGCCAAGTTTGTCGGACTTCAGAATTTTCAATTTCTATGGCAATCCGGCACGCTGACGAAATTGACATTGAATACGGTCGGATACAACGCAGCATTTATTTTATTTGGCAACGTGTTAGCGATTGTTCTCGCGATTTTGCTGAATGAGCTGCGGGGGCGTTACTTTAAAAAGATCGCTCAATCTGTGATGTTCCTGCCTTATTTTGTTTCTTTCGTTATTCTAAGCGTTATTGTGTATAACATATTTAATTATGATAACGGCTTTCTGAATACGCTGCTGCTGCAAATCGGCGGTGAACGTGTGGATGTATACAACAAACCGTGGGTATGGATTTTCCTGATTATCCTGTTCTACCTGTGGAAAAATCTCGGCTACAGTATGGTGATTTATTTGGCGGCCATTACAGGCATTAGCGACGAGTATTATGAGGCGGCGAAAATGGACGGGGCCAACATTTTTCAACGGATCTGGTACATTACCGTGCCTATGCTCAAATCGACGTTCGTCGTGCTGCTGCTGTTCGCGCTCGGCAGTATTATGAAGGGACAGTTCGATCTCTTCTATCAATTAATCGGCAACAATGGGGTGCTGTACAATACGACGGATATTTTGGACACGTATGTGTACCGTTCACTGAAAGTAACCTTTGATGTCGGTATGGCTTCGGCGGCAGGCGTGTACCAGTCCTTGTTCGGCTTTATACTGATCATGACTGTGAACTATATTATCCGCAAGCTGAACGACGAATATGCTCTGTTCTAGAAAGGAGGACCCAAACGGATGGCGATCAAAGAGGATGTATACACCCGAATTTTTCAAATTCTCTCTTATGCGATAATCATTATTGCTTCTATTGCTTGTTTGCTACCATTTCTACTTATTATTTCGGCATCATTGACCAGTAACGAGTCGATTATCAGAGATGGATATCATTTTATTCCACAGGAATTTTCGCTGGAAGGATACCGTACGGTGTTCACCTTTCCTGAAGAGGTGCTAAGGGCGTATGGGGTGACCATTTTTACAACCGTAGTAGGTACGACGCTGGGCCTGTTCCTGATGACGATGGCGGGATATGTGCTGGCGCGTAAAGATTTTAAATACCGGAACGCATTCTCGTTCTATATTTACTTTACAACGTTGTTCGGGGGCGGATTGGTACCCTGGTACATTATGCTGACGAAGTATTTAGGACTGCTCGATACGTATACGGTGCTTATTTTCCCGGGGCTGATGACTCCGTTCCTGATCATTTTAATGAAAAACTTCATTCGTTCGTCCATGCCGGAAGAGCTGTTTGAGTCTGCCAAAATTGACGGTGCGGGTGATTTTAAAATCTACTATCGGATTGTGCTGCCTTTGTCTACGCCGGGCATTGCCACCGTGGGATTGTTTCTGGCCTTGGCATACTGGAATGACTGGTTCTCGTCTTCACTCTTTATTAATGATCCACATAAATACCAGCTGCAATATTATCTGTATAATGTAATCAACTCGATGCAATTTATCGCGCAAATGGGGGCAGGTACCGGCGTTTCACTTTCCAACGATATGCCGACCGAATCGACCAAAATGGCAATGGCGATCGTGGTCACCGGGCCGATTTTACTGCTGTACCCGTTCATTCAGCGTTATTTCGTCAAGGGCTTGACCATTGGTGCTGTTAAAGGCTAAAGTAGACATTCATCAGCTAAGATGGCATGACGTGCTGACGTTATGCCATTCTGAAAGCGTATTTTGTAAGCGTTTTATTTAAGGGGCTAGTAACGTTTGTTTCCTACAAATTTTAAAGGCGCGGCTGAGTACAAGCGAATGATTTTCGTCTACTCTCCAGGCTTTTAAAAGATAGATGGCTTTAAACCAGCAACCACTTCAAAAGGAGGATTCACATGACATTTACAAAGAAAAGAAAGCAACGCATGTCCATCCTGATTGCAGTTATGGTCATCATGGCGCTATTAGCCGGGTGTGGAGGCGGTGGCGGAAGTAGTGCACAAAAATCAGATGGAACGGATGACAAATCCCAGAAGGTACAGCTGCAATTTTATATGCTGGGTGATGCTCCGAAGGATCTGCCTGCCGTTGAAGCAGAGATTAATAAATTGGCGGAAAAAGATTTGAATGCCACCGTCAAATTCAACTATACGACGTGGACGGACTGGGATCAGAAGTATAAGCTGCTGCTCTCTTCAGGCCAGCCGATTGACCTGATCTTCACTGCAGATTGGACGCAGTATCAGGCGTATGCCAAGAAAGGTGCATTTCTGCCGCTTGATGATCTGCTGCCGAAGGCCGCACCTGCCTTGCAAAAATTTGTGCCTCAGGAGATGTGGGATGGCGTTAAAATCGGAGGCAAAATCTACACTGTGCCAGGCACATACAAGGAGTATGTAACCAATGGATTTGTATGGCGCGAGGATTTGCGCGAGAAGTACAATCTGCCTAAACCTACGGATATAAAAAGCTACGAGGCTTATATGGATGGTATCCGTCAGCATGAGCCTAATATGAAACCGGTCTCTCTGAACAGCGATATTAAAGGGAACCTGCATGATCGCTATTCCGAATTGGTAACAAAGAGTGTAGGGGCTTTGCCTTATGGCATCGGTATTAAGTATGAAAAACCAACAGAGGTTTATAAATATTGGGGTTCAGATGAGCAAAAAGAAGAGCTGAGCATTTACAAACGCTGGGCCGACAAAGGATTTATTCCTAAAAACGTACTGAACGTAAAAGATACGCTTCAGGATCAGGTGACTTCTGGTAAAGCAGCGAGTATTTTCGGTGACAATCCGACCCGATTTAATGACATGGTGATTAAGCTCAAAGCTTCTCACCCGGACTGGAAGCTGGATTACTATCCATTCCCGCTGACAACGGGGTTTGCAACTCCAGTGCATCCGATTCATAACGGCTTTGCGATTCCCAAAAGCAGTCCTAACCCTGCACGCGCATTAGCCTTTTATGAAAAGCTTGTCACAGACAAACGTTATAACCTGCTCACGCAATACGGAATTGAAGGCAAAAACTATGAAGTCAAAGACGGTTACTATCAAATGATAGGTACCGGCAGCACGAACGGCTTTTCACGGGAAGGTATGAATAGCTGGGCTTGGCGTAACCCGGAATACATGCTGTTTGATTCAGGCTTTGACCGGGTGAAGAAGATTTTTGCTGAGCTGGATAAAATCCAGAAGCCTGACGTGTTTACCGGCTTTGCAGAGGATTATACGACCTATCAAGCGGAAAAAGCGGCTTTGGAGCAGGTTGAGAAGCAGTATCTGTATCCGCTCCAAGCTGGACTGATTGATAATGTGGATCAAGGATTGCAGACCTTCTTGCAAAAGGCAAACCAGGCTGGCCTGGAGAAAATCCAGACGGAATATACCAAGCAATGGGAAGCCTACGTGAAGGAGAAGAACATTAAGTAATTGGGCAAGGCAAAGAGATTTTAACAGTTGGGATAAAAAGAAAAAGCAAGTCTCCAGGATATTGGAGGCTTGCTTTTTTAATGTCTATTACAAGGAGTGATAGGTCACGTTAAAATCAGCGGAGAGGACGGAACGATTGCGTACAAGCGATAGCCGTCGCCTTTGTCAGTCTACCTTATTGCGCATTTGCTTTAGAACGACGAAAATCTGTTGGCGTCACGCCCAAGCTACGCTTGAACATGCGGTGAAAATAAGAGCTGCTCCCAAATCCGGTTTGTTCTGCCACGTCAGCTACCGACCAGTCGGTTTGCTCCAGCAGCTCGCAGGCTTTGCGAATGCGTAGCTGTTGAATGACATCTACGATGGTAGACATGGTTTGTTGCTTGTATAGTCTGCTGACATAGATCGGCGACATATCCAGCTCTTCAGCGATCTGGTTGAGGCAAAAATCCGGATCAGCATAGGCTTGCTCTATTCGCTCGTTAATTTGCCGTACTAGCCGCTCTTGTTTCGTGTTTCGTTTTTCCAACAGGTTGGAGCGGACATGATCAAAGACCAATTGATATTGCTCGATAAGCTCCAGGGCCGTCTCCAACTGATCTGCGGACGGCAATTCAGGTATAGATTCGGCAGCAAATCCATTACGCTCACTCATATGCTGAATGGCATGATTCACACTCATCATCAACCGGGATATGGCCACCTGCACAACGGAAAACGAATATTTTTCCATATGCATCAGCAAGTCCTTGAACATGCCATGAGCATCCTCCGTATGACCAGATAACAGCGTGTCGAGCAATTTTTTCTCCTTATCCGACGCATATACATAGGCATTTTGAGCATGTGCCTCAATTGTGTTCTGCGCATCAATGATACACCCGTGCCCTTGAAAAAATCGGTGCATGGACGCTTCCTGTACCTGACGGTACAACAGATGCAGCCGTTCCGACTGGCTTGCGATGGCGCTATAGGTTAGCGATACGCTCAGCTTTAAATACTCATGGCAAGCTTCGCGTATTTGGCGCAATAAGGTTTCCAGCAGCACGGTATCCGTATGCTCCGCAGGATCAAGAATGTTGAGCAGCAATAGGACGCTGTCTTCGTCGATATCCACGGCTTCCACCTGGTACGTCTGCCCGCATATTTCAGAAGCAATATTCATTATGGCAAACTTATAGGGTAGCAGGTCAGGACCGCGTTCGCTTTGCCACCGGGCATATTCATCTATACGCAGCAGCACCAGCCGATAGTCTTTGTCAAACTGGAATGTAATTCCAAGCTCAAGCAACCGCTCCGGTTCCTCTCCAGCAGGAAGCAATTGAACCCCCCGAATAATATTCTGTAAAATGTTTTGCCGGATCGTATACATGCTGTTTCGTTTCTCTGATTCGAGTGAATTCATATGGACAACGATCTGCCCAATGGGGGTATACAGCATTCTGGACAGCAGCCAGGAAGCCACGAACCCTGCCAATGCAATGACGGCGGCAATGAACAGCATCGCATTACGGATAACACTCGCCATTTTGACAACGCTTTCATACGGGGTGACACTAATATACTGCCAACCCAATCCGTCTTGGGAGGTATAAGAAATGAGTGATCTTTTACTGTGAAAATCTTCTACAAAATATCCTGTTTCCTGTTTTTTGACTCGGGTGTGCAGCCATAGCTGTTCTTTTTCGTTCAATGGTTCTTCTGCCAGTGTCGCGCCGGATAAAAGTCTGCCTTGATCGTCCAAAATATAAGCCGTTCCGCCTGATGCCGGATTCGTCGCCATTTCCTTGTTCATCCAAGTCGCAGATACATTGACGATCACAGCCGAATTCATCGCTTCGTTCGAGTTGATTGCGTCGTAGCATAAATACGTATAGGCGGCAATGTCTGTGCTGGCTTGATCTGCTCCGGCAACGGAGTCTGACGCAGATAGCAAAGGATAGGTGCGTGGAATAGGTGTAAATGGCTTATAATCCTCATAATGATCCAGCACGCGTATAATATCCGTGTCAACCAGTTCACTTTTGCTGTATAACCCGTTTTGCCCCCGTGAGGATGCAATGTAGAAGGCGTCGCTTTTCGGATTATACACATAGATGGATTCAATGTACGGCATAGAATTGAGATAATTGTTCAACTCAGACATGGCAGCGGTTACATCATATACATTGGGTTTGGGATAATACAACAACTTAGACAGGGTGCTGCTGCGGTACATTTGGAAGGCCAACGATTGGGCGATAGATGTCATGTTAATGACCTCTCTGCTTCTCAGTGCCAGGCTGCTATGATTGGCTTCGAATGCTTGCTCCTTCTCCACCCGAATATAATAAAAATAATACACTGTGGTAGATACCAGCAACGTCAGCGTAATACATAACGTGATACTGATCATCAATTTGCTGTGAAGCTTGTGATGCTTTTTGAAATTGCTCATGTGGGCAGGTCTCCTGTCTATGTTCATATAGCCAAAATACACCCTAATATGTATTCATTATACGTGCCTTCCTGTGAACAGGACAGTGAACAAACTAATTTTTTATGAAAAATAATGACTTTTTCGTAAAAAGGCCAGGAACCCGACACGCAAAATCGCTTGCGTCGGTTCCCAGCCTGGGGATTACATAAAGCCTGTCACGAATTGGACAGCACATGGGTAGGAAGCGCCCATTTATGCCTGACAGGATTCAAGCTGTGAGAAGATATCTACAATCAGTCAGGGAATTGCACATTACCTTTGACAATATAGGCATCGCCCGTGCCATTTTCTGCTAGAGCCGGGAGGGTATCGTTCAGCACCACACCGCGAATGTCTGTAATCCGGATTTTAAGAGGCTGGTTCCCTAAGTTAGTACCCAGAAAGTGGTTGTAGTCCTGTTTTTCGAGGTTGATCCACTGTCCGTTCTGTTGGACTTCCAGTTTCAAGACAGGATATTTATGATTGCGTACCTGAATAGCTGCCCACCACCGGCTGCTGCCTTCTTTAATGCGGTAGGAGACGTTTCCAGTAACTGGGGCTTTGATGACTTTCCATGAGATATTGATTTTTCCATCAATTTGGTTGCCAATTTGGTTAAAAGCATTTGGGGACAGGTCGAGCGCACCACTTGGACCTTCAGGATAAAGGTCGGTTACATAGACGGTTGTTTTCCCCTTGGGACCTTGGACTTCCAGATATGCTCCTGCCAATGCGGCTTTGATTCCGTTATAATTCAGTTGGGTGCGGTTAAGAGCCGTAATTTTTGCATCGGAAGGGATTGGATCAAGTAGCAGTGCTCCTCCTGAGTAGCCAGATCCGGTATAGGTGGCATACCCGGTGTATGTATCATTCCAAGCAGCAGAAGCGGGGAGAGCGAACAAAACAAGACTTAGCAATGATGCCAGACCAACCGTTTTGAACTTGCGAATCGCAGAACTCTTTTGCATAATTATTTCCTCCTTGTTCATTTAATAGATTCATATAGTAAATATAAACACTATATTACATAATATTTCAAATAGTTCAATAGGCTTTTGAGGCAAAAAGAAAATATTGCAAAAGTTTGTCAACATGTTTCTAGGCCTTATTGCATGTTTTTATGGGAATTGCTGAACTGTGCTTTTTTTCGCAGATGTCTGCTCGATCTGATGGTAGTATCAAGAAGATGCATGATAACAGAGCAGAGATGACTGGAGAACGATTAACACAGAGGAGGGGTTTACGTATGGGGAGGAACATCTTTTATGTACCGCCAGTGAATTTGATGGGGATTGGATGTCTTAGAGATCTGGGACCGATGTTGCAAGAGAAAAGATTTATGAAAGCGCTTATCGTGACGGATAAATGGCTGCGTCGAAATGGGATTACCGACCGGATTATTGCTGTTTTGGAGCAACATGGAATTCCATATATCGTGTATGATGGTGTGCAACCTAACCCTACCTGTGACAATGTTCACGAAGGAGTCAAGGTGTTTCAGGATAACGGATGTGATGTTCTCGTCTCGGTAGGTGGTGGGTCGCCTCAGGATGCGGCCAAAGCCATTGGCATCATTGTCACCAATGGAGGACATATTTCAGAATATGAAGGCGTTCACAAATCCAAACGACCGTCCGTTCCTATTGTGGCAGTGAATACAACGGCGGGTACCTCCAGCGAGGTCACCATTAACTATGTCATTACTGATGAGAAGCGTAAGGTCAAAATGGTCATGGTTGATAAAAACAGTCTGGCTTCCATCTCTGTAAATGACCCCGAATTAATGGTGGGTAAGCCAGCCGAATTAACTGCTGCGACAGGTATGGATGCGCTTACTCATGCGATTGAGGCGCTGGTTACCCCGGGAGCTTATCCGGTCACCGATGCCACTGCCTTGGCTGCTGTCGAGCTGATATTCCGTTATTTGCCTGATGCTGTGGAGAATGGTCAAAATATTGAGGCTCGGGAAAAGCTTGTGTATGCTGTTTTTCTGGGAGGGCTGGCTTTCAACAATGCGGGGTTGGGATATGTGCATGCGATGGCTCATCAGCTTGGAGGTGTGTATGATCTTCCACATGGGGTGTGTAATGCGATGCTACTGCCCTATGTACAGGAGGCCAATGCGCAGCATGTTCCTCGTAAATTCAGACCTATCGCTCAAGCGATTGGATTCTCGGTCAGAGGGCGAACGGACGAGGAGTGTGCTGAATTTGTCGTGGATGCCATCCGTGGGTTGGCACAGGAGGTCGGAATCCCGAAACGCTTGTCTGAGTTGGGAGTAACGGACCCGGACCTGAATCTGTTAGCCGACAATGCGATGAAGGATGCGTGTGCGCCCAGTAATCCGTTTCAGCCAACCAAAGAGGAAGTTATCGCACTGTTCCAAAAAATACTCTAAGGCGAATTTTTGACCGGGACTTTTGGACGATATCCTTTAAATAGAATAAGCGAACTATTGTTCTCCTTTTGTTTGTCGTATACAATCGAATCATGCTGATTCAAATAGAGTGATGTCGAACTCTGTTGTATGCTGCAACGAAAGGATGTTATGCACCATGATGGGAAGAGCCCATTTGATTATTGGAACCGGGGTCTCCCTGTCGGTATTAGCCTTGAACGGATACGAAGTGACTCCGACTGCCGTGGCTGCCGCTGTAGTCGGTTCACTGTTGCCGGATATTGACGAGCCTAACTCCATGCTCGTGAGTCGTGCGTTGCCTACCAAAATGCTCAGACTCGTACAGCTTTTGATGATTGGGGCTGCGGGCTGGGTATTTTTCACCCGTATGGCTCCACCGCCGTGGAATCTTGTTCTGGCTTTGCTGATGATCAGCGCTTCCTTTATGCCTTCACGATCGATGCGAAAGGTTATTATCTTTTTGATTGGGGTTGGCTTAGCCTGGTATGGGGAAGCATATGCGCCATGGAATTACATTGCCGGGTGCCTGCTGATTATCTGTACGCTTGTCCCGCACCGGGGATTGACGCATACGGTGTACGGAACAGTCGTATGGACTGCGTTGCTGTACGGTACAACCCGCCTGCACGGTGACAGCATATGGCTGGCTGGTGGTTTGGCGTATCTGCTGCATTTGTTGGCAGATTCCTTGACGAATAACGGAATTAAACCTTTGCCACCTTTCAAATGGAAGCTGCGATTTAAGCTGATGAGTACCGGAACGCGCAAAGGGGCGCAGGTGGAGAACATCTGCATTGCCTTGACGGCTGTACTTGTTATTATCGCTTTACTTCGTTATAAGCATTTGATATGAAGCGCTCTATTTTGTAGCTCTATTAAATCAAAAAACAGTCAAAACATGTAGAACGTGTTTTGGCTGTTTTTAATAGATTGTACTTTTCTGAGAATACCTTAAGCTCGTTCAATAATCGTATTCAGTGTCGTACGATCCAGGTTTTGTACCAGCTTGACGATCAGTTCTTTGGCTGCATCGTAATCGTCGGTGTGAATAATGGACGAGGAAGTGTGGATGTATCGTCCGCAAATGCCAATGACGGTGGATGGCACTCCAATTCCGCTTAAATGGACCTGACCTGCATCGGTCCCACCTGTGGAGATGAAATATTGATACTTGATCTTGTGCGTTTCCGCCATATCCTGCACGTATTCCACAATCCCGCGATGTGTAATCATACCCGGATCAAATACCCGCAGCAGCGCGCCTTTACCCAAATGCCCGTAAGCGTTCGGATCACCACCCATATCGTTGGCCGCACTGCAATCCAGTGCAAAGAAAACGTCCGGTTGAATCAGATTGGCTGCCGTGCGTGCGCCGCGCAATCCCACTTCCTCCTGAACGGTAGCCCCCGCATACAGCGTATTAGGCAGTTTGTCCTTTTCCTTATGTAACGCTTCAAGCAGCTCAATAGCCAAGCCTACACCATAGCGGTTATCCCACGCTTTAGCCATAATTTTTTTCGGATTCGCCAGTGGAGTAAAATCACAAATCGGCGCAATGGCTGTTCCCGGCACAATACCCAGCTCTTGCGCTTCCTGACGGCTGTCCACGCCGATATCCAGATACATATGCTTGATGTCCATAGGCTTGCTGCGTTGCGATTCATCCAGTAAATGGGGGGAGACAGAGCCAACGACTCCGATAACTGGTCCATTCGGAGTCAGCACCTGAAGACGCTGTGACATGATGGCCTGACTCCACCAGCCTCCAACCGGCTGAAAACGAATCATGCCATTTTCCGAAATGCCATTGACGATAAATCCGACTTCATCCAGATGCCCTGCCACCATGACACGCGGTCCGTTCTCTTCACCGCGCAGCACGCCGAAAAGGCTGCCCAAACGATCCTGTACGATTTCGTCCGTATAACCGGATATCCGCTCTTTAACCCATGCCCGCAGCTCTCGCTCATGCCCGGGAATGGAAGGAAACTCCGTTAAAGTTTTAAACAGTTCTAATGTTTTTGATTCCATGATGTTATACCTCACTCCTTATTAATTAACCAGTGGTCGTCATCCATCCAGTATGAATGGATTTGTACGGAATGTCCACGATATCATTTTCCTGACATAACAATTCCCCATAAAGCTAATAATGATAAGGACACAATGAATCCGAACCGCCAAGTGCGGAAATTACGAACAAGGGGTGGTGAATGATGCCAGCTAAATCCGGGCAAAGCGGTTTTCGTACCAATACGCCGCCGCTGTCCATAAATGAGAAGGACTATCAAAGTATTTCCAAAAAGCACGAGCCATCCAGAAAAGTTTTTGCCAACTGTGTGCGGGCTTTTCTGGTTGGAGGCGGCATCTGTGTGATTGGTCAGGCGATTCAGGAAGCCTTCATGGCAGGGATGCACATTTCGGCCAAGGAGGCGGCACCGCCGACCTCATCCATGATGATCCTGTTGGCGGTTATATTGACCTGCTTCGGGGTTTACGACAAGTTTGCCCAATGGGCGGGTGCGGGAACCGCTGTACCGATTACAGGCTTTGCCAACTCAATGTGTTCGGCTGCACTGGAGCATCGTTCTGAGGGGCTGGTGCTCGGAGTAGGCGCGAATATGTTCAAGCTGGCAGGGTCGGTTATCGTATTCGGGGTTGTTGCCGCATTCGTTGTAGGTGTCATCTACGCCATTCTTGGAGTGGGAGGCAACCATTTATGAGAAGACAGGGAGGACAAACCTGGAAGTTCGAATCCAGACCGCGCATCGTGGGAAGTGCAACCGTTGTTGGCCCGGATGAAGGAGAGGGACCGTTGTCCACGGATTTTGACTACATTTATGACAATCTCGAAATTAACGAAAAAACGTGGGAAAAAGCGGAACGCAGATTGTTTGAGCACTCCACTGAGCTGGCGTTAATGAATGCCAATTTGAACAAAGAGGAAGTGCAGTTTTTTATCAGTGGTGATCTGATGAACCAGATTATCAGTAGCTCCTTTTCGGCACGCAAGCTCGCGATTCCTTATTTGGGTGTTTTCGGAGCCTGCTCTACGTCGATGGAAAGTTTGGCCTTAGCCGCGCTTATTGTGGATTCAGAGGCAGGCGACTATGTGATGGCCGGTACGACCAGCCATAATTGTACTGCGGAAAAGCAGTTCCGTTATCCTACGGAATACGGAGCCCAGAAGCCGCCAACGGCCCAGTATACCGTCACAGGCTCTGGCACCGTAGTGGTGGGACATGCCAAAACAGGAACGGTGGTGGATTGCGCTACCATTGGACGTGTTACGGATATGGGCATTAAAGACCCGTTTAACATGGGCGGAGCGATGGCTCCGGCGGCGGCAGATACCCTGTTGTCACATTTTCGAGATACAGGCAGGGACCCTGGTTATTATGATCTCATTGTAACGGGAGATTTGGCATCTGTGGGCTTACCGATTACCAAGGAGCTGCTAAAAAAACAAAATATTGATATGAATCAGACGGAATTCAACGATTGCGGTTTACTTATTTATGATTTGAACAAACAAAAGCAAGTTATTGCAGGCGGCAGTGGTGCCGGATGCTCGGCTGTCGTAACTTACGGACATCTGCTAAAGCGGATTGAAAAGGGAGAACTCCAGAAAGTGCTGGTCGTGGCGACCGGGGCATTGTTGTCTCCTTTGTCCACCCAGCAGGGTGAAAGCATTCCCTGCATTGCACATGCTGTAGCTTTCGAAGCGGGAGGAAAAGTATGATATATCTATGGGCTTTTTTAGTCGGTGGTGCCATTTGTGTCGTGGGTCAGTTGATGATGGATGTCATTAAAATGACCCCGGCACATACGATGAGTACGTTGGTGGTAGCAGGTGCAATTGCTGATGCCGTTGGGATATACGATCCGCTTATTAAATTTGCCGGAGCGGGTGCGACGATTCCAATTACCAGTTTTGGTAACTCACTCGTACACGGCGCATTGACCGAGCTGGAAAAGGATGGATGGCTTGGTGTCATTACAGGGATCTTTAGTGTGACAAGTGCAGGTATTTCCTCGGCGATTATTTTCTCCTTTTTGGCGGCCTTGGTCGTGCGTCCAAAAGGATAAACTTATATTGTACTTTTAAGCGTTGGGAATCGAATGATGCAAAATGCTGAATTAAATAAGCATAAAAAATCAACCCTTCGGATCTGAATGACCGGAGGGCTTTTTTATATGTCTGCATACAAAATACTGCCAAACTGTAAAGCTGGCTCGAACATCTGGAAAAGGACTCAAGTGTACTCTATGCCCTCCTTCATGTACAATAATAGGAAACATGTTGCTATCTAGGAGGTTTACAGGCTATGCCCGTGCGTCAAGAATCTGTGCAGATTGTATCTGCAATCCGAGCTAATCTGGAATCATGCATATTAGGTAAATCCTTTGAAATAAAATTACTGCTAACGACTATGCTGGCGGGTGGGCACATTCTGATCGAGGACGTTCCGGGTACGGGAAAAACGCAAATGATCAAGGCTCTTGCCAAATCCATGCGCGGTGATTACCGCCGTGTTCAATGTAATCCTGATATTCTCCCCAGTGATATTACAGGGGTTTCCATATTTCATCCACGGGATGAGCGCTTTTATTTTCGTCCAGGTCCTGTAATGACAAATATTTTATTGGCAGACGAAATTAACCGGGCCACGACGAAAACCCAATCGGCTTTGCTGGAAGTGATGGAGGAGCGCAGTGTAACCGTGGATGGAGAAACGCATATGCTGCCCCATCCTTTTATGCTGTGTGCTACGCAAAATCCGATTGATTTTGAAGGGACTTATATGCTGCCGGAAGCGCAGCTTGATCGTTTTATGCTCAAAATCAGTCTCGGCTATCCTGATATGGAGACTGAGCGGAACATGCTGCTTCGTCATCAGGAGGGGCAGCCGGCAGATCGTCTGGAGGCGGTAGCGCATATGGAACAGATTGCCGCGATCCAGCAGGAAATCAGAGAAATGTACATGGACGACGTAGTTACGTCCTATTTACTTGATATTGTACGTGCGACCAGAGAGCATTCATCGGTACTGCTGGGAGCCAGCCCGCGGGCGGCGCTTGCTTTTATGATGGCGGCCAAGGCGTACGCTTTTCTGGAAAATCGTGATTACGTGCTTCCTGACGATGTGAAAATATTGGCACCTTATGTACTGGCGCATCGTTTGCTGCTTCGTCCCGAGGCGCGTCTTGACAGCTCCAACGCCCATTCTGTGCTTCAGGCTGTCCTTCGGCAGGTAAACGTACCCGTGCGAATGGAGCGTCCGTAGGGAATGAAGAAAGTCAAAAGGAAGCGCAGGCTCCTCCGGCTGTCAGGCCGCATCTGGCTTCTGATGGTCATATGGGTGGTATGTCTGCTATATCTGTTGTTTCAGGGTGGCAAGACGTCAGTCATGCTATTGTCCATGGTTACGTTGTTAGGTATTTATTTATGGATCGTCGGGTTGAGCGGGGTACGCCGTGTTCAGGGTTCAAGGCAGCTTTCGCAAGGCTCAGAGTTCGGGGAGCTACTGCATGCGGGAGATCAGGTGCATGTAAAGCTGAGCTTGAGCCTTCCAGGCTTTCTTCCACTGCCGTATATCATTGTTCGCGAGGTGCTCAAGCGTCATACAGGTGAATCCTGGTCGTTTGAGGACAGTGTTATCCCCAGCATGAAAGGAAGCGGAAAACTTGCCTTCCAGACCCCTGCGTTGGAGCGGGGAAGCTATTATTTTGCGGAAACGGAGTGTGTGAGCGAGGATATCTTCGGCCTGTTGGAGCATAAAGGCATGTTAAACGCACCTGGTGAATTTCGGGTACTGCCCCGCACGGTATTCATTCCCTATTGGCAGTTAAATGACCGTCGATCGCGGATGTCCGGGCCACAGACCGTCCAGACTCGAACACGCCGCGAAACGACACAAATTAACGGAGTGCGGGACTATGTATATGGGGACCGTTTTTCACGTATCCATTGGAATGCGACCGCACGTACAGGAAGCTGGAAATCCAAGGAATTTGAGCATGAGACGGTTCCGAAAACGATGCTTGTACTGGACATACACACGAAACATTATGTAAATGCCGATCAGTTTGAACTGGCCGTATCCTCAATCGCTTCATTGCTGGAATATGGCGGACGGGAGCGGATGGGAGTAGGTCTTTGTACGGCAGGGGAAACAGGCACTGTTTTTCAGCCCAGTGAGCAGATGATGAAACGGCAACGGATGATGCATCATTTGGTAGACATACACACCACTTCCAAAGGCAGTCTTATGGCCGCTGTAGAAAGCGGTGTTCGGCAATTTCCACAAGGCTGCTATTTTGTGCTGATTAGTCCGTTGAAGGATCATCAGGCGTTGGAGCTTCTTCGCTGGGTCGATACCCGGGGGATGACCCCGTGCCACGTTTATATCGGAGAAGGCTCAAGTGAGGGACAGGCAGAAGAATGGATGAGCATGCTTCGTACAAGAGGCATTCAGGGTTATCATGTTCCGAGTCTTGAAGAGCTTCCAGCTGTAATGGGGGGAGGGACGCTATGAAGAACTGGCTACAATCTCTGAAGGGCTCCTGGGCTGCGGCTTTTACATTTTTATGGATTATTATTATTGCCATGCAATGGGTGTCCTTTGCTTCAGTGCTGTGGCTTGAAGAGACAAGAACACTTGTATTGGCGACGGTTACGATGCTGGCCCTGGTGAAAATTTTGCTGCCGCTTCGGCCTTGGATTGAATTTATCGTCAAAGCGGCGACGTTATTTTTTATTTTGTACCGGACGCTCGTGTCCTACTCGATTATTATTCCTTTTAGGGGTTTTGCAAACCGTCTGGATCAATTTATATCGAATATGTCTCCGTATATCTGGTTTTCACTGATCGCTTGGCTTGTTATTGAGATGTTACCACTCATCGTTACGACGAAGCAGCGCATTCTGGTTTTTGTGGGTATTAATATTGCCGCGCTGGCAGTACTTGACTCATTCACACCAACCGTGCTGTGGGAAGAAGTCGCATGGATGGTCTTTGCGGGTATGGGTTGGCTGGTGACTCAGCATTTGCAGTATTTTCGACAGCACTATCCTCAAGGCTGGAAACACATTCGCCGTTACCCGTACAAAATTGCAGCCAATATTGCGGTCATTTTTGCTTTGATTATTATGGCTGGCGTGAATATGCCGGAGATAGAGCCGACCTTAACTGATCCTTATACAGCATGGACCCAGCGAAATAGCTCATCTACCGTTGGTATTAACAATGGAGCCGGGGCTATGAATCAGCGGATGAGTACGGCATCGGGCTATAGTAGGCAGGACAATCTGTTGGGCGGGGGATTTAATTTTGATTATTCTCCGGTGATGACGATCACGACCAACCAGCGAAGCTACTGGCGAGGCGAGACGAAGCGAACGTATTCCGGGACGGGCTGGAGTGATGCAGGCAACGATGATCAAACGCTGAACGATGTGCCAATGACAGCAGAGCTGGAAAATACACAAGAAACACGGCATTCGACCGAGCAGGTCGTTCAGACCATTACGATGCAAAATGATCAGAGCTATCCGGTTTTGTTCGGCGCGTATTCGGTACATCGTGTTCAATCGGTGGACAGAGACTCGAGGGCAGACGGGTTGCGTTGGAAACCGGAACAGGCAGAACTGCTTTGGAATTCATCCTCCAGAAGAACTGCTTATCCGAAAACGTATACTCTGGTGTCACATGTACCTGTGATCCCGGAGAAAGAGCTGCGCAAGAAAACGTTTAATGAGCTGTATGGAAAGAACAAGCAGGAAGCCTATTTGCAAATCCCGAATGAGCTGCCGAAGCGAGTGCGTGACTTGGCTCAAAATGTAACGTCATCGGCGAAGACACCTTATGAAAAGGTCGGACTGCTACAGCAATATTTACAGCGAAATTATGCATATACAAACAATCCGGATCTTTCTCGCAAAAGAAGCAAGGATTTTGTGGATGCCTTTCTGTTTGAGATTCGGGAAGGCTATTGCGATTATTATTCCACTTCGATGGTTATGATGGCCCGCTCCGTTGGTGTTCCGGCACGGTGGGTCAAAGGATATGCACCTGGTCAGCAAACATTTTCGGATGATGCTACGACCAGCGATGGTAACGAAAATATGTCTTCCTATTCCGTTACCAACGCGGATGCTCATTCCTGGGCCGAAGTGTATCTGGGTGAATACGGCTGGGTTCCTGTAGAAGCCACACCGGGCTTTGATATGCCGTTGCTTACGGAGCAGGAGGATTCGAAAACGCCTGATACTCCAGAAGTGAAAGATCAGCCTGAGCCGGAACAGTCTGCGCAGACAGCGCAGGTCAATTCAGAGGAAGGCACGAAGATTCATCCGGTAATCATAGCGGCGGCAGTGGCTGTTATCGTACTGTGGGGCGCTTATATCGTATGGCGTAATCGGGCAGATATTCATTTTTATCTGCTTCGTCTGCGTAAAGGAAAGCCATTGACCCCGGAGGAAAAGGTGATCGTCGAAACCGAGCGCTGGCTACGGTACATGCGGAGTAAGGGGTTTGCACGTACTAGCCACGAGACGCTGAGGGAATCGGTCGGCAGATGGTCAGTTGAATCACCGGAACGCGCTTCAATTCTGCATCTGCTGCTGGAGCTGTTTGAACAAGCGCGCTACAGTCCTTCCTCGGTAACTGCCGAGGATTGGCGCAAGGTCCGCCAGCAAGCGGCCCTGTTGCATAAGAAGGGTTAGTCCGGAAGCCAAACTGAACGAAAGGGCTAAACCATTTTTATTCGGCTCGAATGCTGCCGATTTATAATCTTCTTCATATGCTTTGTAAAAAGCTGTCCGTTTGTTGCGGATAGCTTTTTACTAACCCATATTAATATGGTATAGTTTGTCGTATGAAACTGAGGTGACCGACGTTGTTTGAAATGCTGATGCCCAAATTACGGGTGAATACCGTCTTTGATATTGATCTTGAAGGCTTGTATGCTCAAGGATATCGCGGCATTATTACGGATTTGGATAATACGCTGGTTGGTGCAAAAGCGCCGAATGCGACTCCCGAGCTGGTGGCCTGGTTTGAGAAGGTCAAACAGGCGGGTTTTAAGCTTGTCATCGTGTCCAACAATAATATGGGACGTGTATCTGTGTTCGCTACGCCTTTGGACATTGAATTTATACATGCCGCACGGAAGCCTTCCAACTCGTCTTTTCGCAGAGCCATCCGTATGATGGGACTTACTCCGGAAGAGACTATTATGGTCGGGGACCAAATGTTGACAGATGTATTGGGTGGCAACCGACTGGGATTGCACACGGTGCTGGTGCTGCCAATATCCATCCATGATGAAGGAATCATGACCCGCTTTAATCGGCGGCTGGAGCGAATCGCGCTCACAAGGTTACGTAAGAAAGGCTTATGGCTTGAGGAGGAAAAGAAGAATGACTGAAAGACCTGACGGCGGAACTGCCGTCAAATGTAGTGGCTGCGGTATAACGATGCAGACCACCAGCCCGGAGCTGCCGGGATATATTCTGGAAAAACTGCTTACACGAGAGCCTGTCATTTGCCAGCGCTGTTTCCGGATTAAAAACTATAATGAAACGTCTTCGGTAGCCGTGGATCAGGATGAGTTCCTGAAACTGCTTAGCCAGATTGGGGATAAGGACGCGCTCGTCATCCACATTGTGGATATTTTTGACTTTGAAGGTAGTCTGATTTCCAGCTTACAACGTTTTGTAGGCTCTAATCCGGTTGTACTGGCTGTGAACAAGACGGATTTGTTGCCTAAGGTAACGAACTGGAACAAGGTCCTGAATTGGGTACAAAAACAGGCTAAGGAGCAAGGACTTCGCACGGCTGATATCGTTCTGTGCTCGGCCAAAAAAAATCAAGGCTTTGATCGTCTGCTGGATGTGGTGTCCGAGTTGCGCGGCAATCGGGATGTGTATGTAGTCGGTGCAACAAATGTTGGTAAATCCACGCTCATTAACCGCTTGATCCGTGATCATAGCGATATGGAGCAGGAGTTAACAACGTCCCGTTACCCGGGAACGACGCTGGATATGGTGAATATTCCGCTCGACGACGGTAAGCATATTATTGATACACCGGGTATTGTGTACCCTTGGCGGTTCAGTGAAATCGTGTCCCGGCAGGATTTGAGCGCCATTATGCCGGACAAGCCGCTGAAACCTGCTGCTTATCAGCTGGACCCCGGACAAACCTTGTTTTTCGGTGGGATGGCCCGGTTTGATTTTGTAGAGGGGCAACACCAATCGTTCACATGCTACATCAATGGCGGCCTTAAAATTCATCGCACCAAGCTGGAGCGGGCGGATCAACTGTTCGAAGATCATGCCGGAGAACTGCTGTCACCGCCGACACGTGATCAGTTGGCAGATATGCCGGAATGGACAAGACATGAGTTCCGCGTTCCCCGTAAATCTCAATCGGATATTTATATCTCCGGTCTGGGATGGATCAGGGTCAATAGTGAGAACGGGGCTTTGGTAGCGGTTCATGCTCCTCGGGGAATCCGTGTCCTTCTACGGCCTTCGTTGATTTAACGAATGTTGTACCATGTGATAGGGCGGCAAGGAACAGATTCAGGTTCCTGCCGCCGTTCATGTATTTGTGCAGCCTAATATTTTGCAACATGGGGGAGAACGACGATGAGCAGCGGGGAGTCTGGAGTGACCGAACAAGGTCTTGTATTATTGGGCGTATTGGGTGATCCGATCAAGCACTCCAAATCGCCTCTCATGCATAAAGTAGCTTTAAAGGCAGCGGGGATAGAGGGGGATTTTGTTCCTCTTCACGTCAAGCCCGATCAGCTGGAGGACGCCATGAAGGGGATTCGGGCTTTGCATTTCCGCGGAGTCAATGTGACGATTCCCCATAAAGTTGAAGTTATGAAATATTTGGATGAGATTGATGAAGGAGCCAGACTCATCGGCGCTGTCAACACGATTGTGAACGACAACGGACGTCTTAAGGGTTACAATACGGACGGGATCGGCTACGTGCGTTCACTCAAAGAAGAGACTTCGGTTAAGTTGAAAGGCACAAGAATTGCGGTCCTCGGAGCTGGAGGTGCTGCCAGAGGTGTGATTCATGCTTTACTGGAGGAACAGCCCGAATCGGTCATTATTCTGAATCGGACACGCGATAAGGCCGAGCAGCTGGCATTGGAGTGGACGACGGAAGCAATCCCTGTGACGGGTTATTCTAACGATGAAGCGGAGAGCGTGCTTGCATCGGTGGATGTGCTGATCAATACGACCTCGGTAGGAATGTCTCCTCTATCCGATGAGCTTCCACTGGAAACGAGTCTGATTCCGCAAGGAATCATTGTGAGTGATTTGATCTACAACCCGCTGGAGACGAGATTTTTACGCGAAAGCCGTGAACAGCGCGGCTGCACGGTGCATGGAGGCTTGGGCATGTTCGTGTATCAGGGAGCGGTGGCCTTTGAGTATTTTATGGGCGTAGCTCCTGCTGTAGACGAAATGAGAGCGGCAGTGCTGAGAAGCCTGTCGTAAGTCGGATTTCACACTAAAATTATGGAATTGCCGCATGGCATATGTGGTTATGAAGGAGTTAAGTATACATGTTAACAGGTAAACAAAAAAGGTATTTGCGCTCGATGGCGCATCATCTGGACCCGGTTTTTCAAGTAGGGAAAAACGGTACGAATGAGCATCTCATGCGTCACATTAACGATGCGATTGAAAAGCGCGAGCTGATGAAGGTGCAGATTTTGAACAACTGTCTGGATGACAAGCATGAAATTGCGGAAGAACTGGCTACGGAAACAGGTTCCGAGCTTGTACAGCTCATCGGGAGCACGATTATTTTATACAAGGAATCCCGTGATAACAAGCAAATCGAGCTGCCTAGAGGATAAACACGCGGGGAGAAGACTATGAAAATCGGTATTATGGGCGGTACATTTGACCCGATTCATATTGGACATCTGCTGGCTGGAGAAGCGGCAAGGGATGCCTATGCGCTGGACCATGTATGGTTCATGCCTTCCCATATCCCTCCGCACAAGCACCAGGCGGGGGCGAGCGGCACAGAGCGGCTGGAGATGACGAGTGAAGCGGTGGCGGGCCATCCTGCTTTTGGAGTGTTGGATATTGAAGTGCTTCGAGGTGGGGTATCTTATACTATTGACACGATCAAAGAGCTTCAGGAGCTGCATCCTGCTGTAGATTTTTATTTTATTATCGGCGCGGATATGGTGAATTACTTACCTCATTGGCAGGGGATTGAGGAGCTGGCACAGCGGATTTGTTTTATCGGTGTCCGGCGTCCCGGTTTCCAGCTTGCGCTGAATGAACTACCGCATTATTTGCAGAACAAGGTGCTGCTGGCGGATATGCCGGTGGTGGATATTTCCTCGACGGATATTCGGGAACGTGTTGCGGAAGGGCGCACCACTCGTTATCTTGTGCCTGATCGTGTGCATGACTACATTACAAGGGGCGGTTTGTATGAAGTACAGCCGTGAGCAATTGATGGAGGCCGTATCCGGTCAAATGCCTGAAAAACGCTGGAAGCACACTCTGGGGGTCATGCATACCTCGGTGGAGCTTGCCAAGCGGTATGGCGCGGACCCGGATAAGGCCGAATTGGCGGCTATTTTGCATGATGTAGCGAAATATTGGCCCGTTCAGCAGATGGAGGAAGTAATTCGCAATCATCCCGAATGTGACCAGGAGCTTTTACAGCATGACAAGCAACTGTGGCATTCTGAGGTAGGATATTGCGTTGCCTCTAGAGACTACGGGGTGAAAGACCCTGAAATACGGAATGCCATTCGCTGGCACACCTCAGGGCGTGTGGGTATGAGTTTGCTGGACAAAGTCGTGTGTCTAGCTGATTACATCGAGCCGGGACGGGATTTCCCCGGGGTCGAGCACATCCGCAAGCAGGCGAAAAAAAGTTTGGAGCAGGGTCTTGTCGCTGGATTTGATTCCACGATTTCACTGCTGCTGGAGAAGAAAAAGGTTATTTTTCCGCTGACGGTACTGTCGCGAAATGATCTGATCCAACAACTTAAACAGAGAAAATCGGAGGTTCATGAATGACCATAACTAATGAGAAATTAATGCAAATTACGGTTGAGGCCGCTGAAGATAAGAAGGCCATGAATATTGTAGCCCTTGACTTGCGGGGGGTATCCCTTGTCGCAGATTATTTTGTAATATGCCACGGTAATTCGGATACCCAGGTACAGGCGATTGTGACGGAAATTCGCAAACGCGCTCATGATGAAGGTACGACAATCAAAGGGATCGAAGGAATGGATTCCGGTCGCTGGGTTCTGATGGACTTGGGTGATGTCGTAGTGCATGTCTTCCATCGTGACGAGCGCGAATACTATAACATTGAAAGACTTTGGTCGGACGCTAAGGTTGTGGAGAAGGTATGAATCTGATTGCTGGTACTTATGTCACGATTATGGTAGATCGTGAGGTATCCCCCTTCGGCTACTTTCTCACAGTCGGCGATCAGGATGTACTGCTGCATTATACAGAATTGACACGTGAGATCGAGGTTGGAGAACGGCTGGAAGTATTTATTTTTCATGATACAGAGGACCGTTTGGCCGCTACTATGAAAAAACCGTTCCTCTCGCTAGGCGAACTGGCAAAGCTACAGGTGGCGGATGTGCATCCGCGTCTGGGTTGTTTTCTGGAAATGGGATTGGGTCGTCAATTGCTGCTGCCGATTCGTGAGTTGCCTGAGAACCGGGATTTGCATCCTCAGGTGGGCGACTACGTGTATGCTATCATGGAGCATGATAAGCAGGGCAGACTGCGGGCGAAGCTGGCGGGTGAGCAGGAGCTGGCTCCGTTGTCCTTCCATGCCCCTGATTCATGGCTAAATACATGGGTGCAGGCGACGGTGTACAAGCCGCTTCAGATGGGTACGTTTGTCCTGGTGGACGGAGGTGTGCTTGGTTTTGGCGCGATTGGCATGATTCACTCCTCGGAACGCAACCGGATGCTTCGTTTGGGTGAAGAGGTGAAGGTACGGGTCACGCTGGTTCGTGAAGACGGTCGGGTGAATCTAGCGATGTCGCCACGCAAGGAAGTGGGCCGTGATGAGGATGCGGATCGTCTCATTGCCTTTCTGAAGGAGCGCCCGGGTGGCGGTATGCCTTATTCCGACGCAACGCCGCCGGACATTATTAAGCAACGGTTCGGTATCAGTAAATCCGCCTTCAAGCGTGCGATGGGCAAGCTGATGAAGGAAGGGCTGGTTACGCAAAAGGAAAACTGGACCTACCTGGTGGAGAAAATGCCTGAACCGAAGGACGGGAATGGGGAATAAAAAATGGCTTCTTACCGGAAGTTTGCCTATGTGTATGATGAGCTGATGCAGGACATGCCGTACCCGGACTGGCTGCGTTTTGCTCGGCAGGCCTGGGATCAGCATGGTATGCCGCATACGGTGGCAGAGCTGGGCTGTGGGACGGGCTCCATTACGATTCCACTGGTCAACTCGGGCTTCGAGGTGGCTGGCATCGATTTGTCTTCAGATATGCTGGCGGTAGCCCGTCGCAAAATGGAAACGACTACGCAAGGACAGCGTTTGTTCCGTGAGGGGAGCATTCGCTGGATAGAGCAGGATATGCGGGAATGGAATTTACCGGAGCCTGTGGATTCTGTCATTTCTTTTTGCGATTGTCTGAATTATTTGCTGGAGGAAGAGGACATTGCTGCTACTTTTCGCAGAACGTATGCCGGTCTTAAGCCTGGCGGAACCTTTCTGTTCGATGTACATCATCCCCAGACGTTTGTGCGTTATGATGAAGAGCAGCCCTTTGTACTGGATGAGCGCTCCATTTCATATATCTGGACTTGTGCGTTGGATGCTCCACGCTGTGAAATTGAGCATCATCTCAGCATTTTTGCGAGAGCGGAAAATGAAGGGCGCGATGTATACCAGCGGTTCGAGGAAATTCATGTGCAACGTGCCTATGACCCGGACTGGATGAAAACGGAATTGTCCAAAGCCGGTTTTCGCGATGTGAAGGTATATGCGGACTTTGAATGGATAGAAGCAGTAGATGACGCGGCGAGATTATTTTATGTTGCTGTAAAATAGTGAACCTTCATCAAGCGAATATCGAAAAAGAAAGACGCTTTTCATGATGACATGAAGGGCGTCTTTTTGCATAAGAGCTTCGAAATTATATGTTTACTTTATAGTTCAGTTGAAGTTCATCACCCGGTACACCGCGAATGCCCCAATTCTGTTTCGGTGTCTCAAATATAGTAATTTCAAGATCCTGCGGGGCAATGCCTAAATCGTTAATTCTTTGGAATAGCAGTTGGATGAGGTGCTTTTTAGCCTCTGTCGTTCTGCCTTCAAACACACTAATTTCAATAATGGTGTATGCCTCCGAGCGATCGTGGGCAAATATGAAGTCTTCCTGATTCATAGGAAAAAAACGATGAAACCTTTTGTCGGGGGGATAATGGAACGCATCCACCACAGCGGAATGAATCACATCCGAAAGGTGCTCCTTGATCGGATTCAGGGCTTCTTTTATTCCGTAAATTTTAATTTGTGCCATATCTCATCTCACCTTTCTCATCTCAACTCATCTCAATCTGGTTCGGAGCTATTATAAAACATTTGCCTCCCATGTGTCATGGAGCAAACGAATGAAGTTGGTGTTTAGCACCAGATGTAGTCCTTATTTGACTTTTTTCGCGGTTTTCAATATAATAGTGCCATTATTAACGGTTAAACAATCGCTGATGAGGAATAGTAGCTTTGTCTGGACATGTAGAGAGCCGGCGGATGGTGCAAGCCGGTTGACAGTGCAAAGTGAACTCGCCTCGGAGATATGCGGCCAACGCAGGAATGCCCTATACAGGTGCTTGTACCCTGTTATTAACCCGCATCGGATCACCTCCGTTATCAGGTGCAAAGGGAGTAGAAGGCGAAGAACGCTTTCTGCTAACTAGGGTGGTACCACGGGAATATAACCTCTCGTCCCTAGCGCTGACACGCTACGGGATGCAGAGGTTTTTTTGTTGCATACCGTTTGAGGAGGAAATGACAATGACAGACACACAGCCGAAGCACGGCTATCAACCGCAAAGTATTGAACCAAAATGGCAGAAATATTGGGATGAGAACAAAACGTTCCGTACCGGGGAAGAGCCGGGTAAACCGAAGTTTTATGCTTTGGATATGTTCCCGTACCCGTCTGGAGCTGGTCTGCATGTAGGCCACCCGGAAGGATATACGGCAACGGATATTGTTTCACGTTATAAAAGAATGCGCGGCTACAACGTACTGCATCCGATGGGTTGGGACGCCTTCGGTCTGCCTGCTGAACAGCATGCGCTGGATACGGGAGAGCATCCACGTGAAATTACGGTGAAAAATGTAAATAACTTCCGCCGTCAAATTAAATCGCTAGGCTTTTCATACGACTGGGATCGTGAAATCAGCACGACTGACCCTGATTATTATAAATGGACTCAATGGATTTTCATCCAGCTGTACAAGCGCGGCCTTGCTTATGTAGCTGAAGTACCTGTGAACTGGTGTCCTGCGTTGGGTACGGTGCTGGCTAATGAAGAGGTTATTGACGGGAAGAGTGAGCGTGGTGGTCATCCGGTCATTCGCAAACCTATGCGTCAATGGATGCTGAAAATTACGGAATATGCGGATCGTCTTCTGGATGATTTGGAGGAGCTGGATTGGTCCGAAAGCATTAAAGATATGCAGCGAAACTGGATCGGCAAGTCTACCGGAGCAGAGGTTCATTTTCCGATTGAGGGCCATGACAAGCAACTGACGGTATTTACAACCCGCCCGGATACGCTGTTCGGCGCAAGCTACTGTGTGCTGGCTCCTGAGCAGGAATTGGTGGATGTTATCACTACACCTGAGCAAAAGGATGCCGTAAATCAATACCGTGAACAAGCTGCCCGTAAAAGCGATCTGGAGCGCACGGATTTGGCGAAGGATAAAACGGGTGTCTTCACAGGCGCTTACGCGGTGAATCCGGTGAACGGTGAAAAGCTGCCAATCTGGATCGCCGACTATGTGCTGGCTGGCTACGGAACAGGCGCGATTATGGCTGTGCCGGGTCACGACACACGTGACTGGGAATTTGCGAAGCAATTCGGGCTGAATATCATTGAGGTTGTCCAAGGTGGGGACGTGGCTAAAGAGCCATACACCGAGGATGGTCCGCACGTCAATTCAGGTCTGCTGAATGGACTTACGAATGAGGAAGCAATTCCGAAGATGATTGAATGGCTGGAAGCCGAGGGTAAAGGGCAAGGAAAAGTGACGTACCGCTTGCGCGACTGGCTATTCAGCCGTCAACGCTATTGGGGCGAGCCGATTCCGGTGATTCATCTGGAAGATGGAACGATCAAAACAGTTTCTGAGGATCAACTGCCGCTCTTACTGCCGGAAATGGACAACATCAAGCCTTCAGGCACAGGGGAGTCCCCGTTGGCGAATGCGACGGATTGGGTAGAAACTATTGATCCCGAGACGGGCTTGAAAGCACGCCGCGAGACAAACACCATGCCACAATGGGCGGGAAGCTCCTGGTATTACCTGCGCTATATTGATCCGCACAATGATAAAGAGCCTGTATCCAAGGAGAAGCAGCGCGAATGGTTGCCTGTGGATCTGTACATCGGTGGTGCGGAACATGCGGTTCTTCACTTGCTGTATGCCCGTTTCTGGCACAAGGTGCTGTATGATATCGGCGTTGTAGAAACAAAAGAGCCTTTCTACAAGCTGGTCAACCAGGGAATGATTCTAGGCAACAATAATGAAAAAATGAGTAAATCACGCGGTAATGTCATCAACCCTGACGATATTGTGAATACGTTTGGCGCTGATACGCTGCGCATTTACGAGATGTTTATGGGCCCGCTGGAAGCGACTAAGCCATGGAGCGAAAACGGGGTTGAGGGAGCGCATCGTTTTCTGTCCCGTGTATGGCGTCTGTTCGTTTCCGAGGATGGTAGCCTGAACGATAAAATTTCAAATGAAGGCGGCAGTGATGAGTTCAATCGGACTTGGCATAAAACGCTGAAAAAAGTAACCGAGGATCTGGACGCGCTGCGCTTCAATACGGCGATCAGCCAACTGATGATTTTTACCAATGATGCATACAAAGCAGACCGTTTGCCGCGTGCAGCAATGGAAAACTTCGTGCAAATGCTGTCGCCGCTTGCACCGCATCTGGCCGAGGAACTGTGGCAGCTGCTGGGACACAGCGAAGGCATTACCTACGCGGCTTGGCCTGCTTATGATGAAGCATGGACGGTGGATGCCGAAGTGGAAATTGTGGTGCAGGTGAACGGTAAAATCGTGCAGCGTGCGACGATTTCCAAAGACCTTGACGCCAAAGCGATGGAGGCATTCGCTCTGTCGCTGGACAACGTTCAGCAGGCGCTGGCCGGTAAAACGGTTCGCAAGGTGATTGCAGTACCAGGCAAACTGGTCAATATTGTTGCGGGTTAATCGGCTTTAAGCCGAAGGAGGTATCTATCTTTTGCATGTCCTCCTCATACTTGTTGTGTGTGGCCCGTATCAGCTCGGGAAAGACGCTGTGCAGGCTGATGTCCAGCAGTGCGAGGGCTTCAGCGGTAATACCTCCGGGAACTGCTACCCTCGCCTGCAACTCGGCTGGTGTCATTCCGCCCTCAGTAAGCAGCTTTCCTGTGCCGATAATCATTTCACCAGCCAGGGCGCATAGCTCCGTACGGTCTATACCCGTGGCCTGAACCGCAGCATGAATCCACTGGTCCATAAAAAAGGCCAGGAAAGCAGGGCCGCAGCTGGAAAAATCCGACGTAATACGTGTATGGGATTCCTTAACCCGAATCGGCCTGCTAATGTGGGACATAAGCTCTTCCAGAAGGGAGCGATCCTCCTCTGTAATCCGGCTGCCATGGATGCATAGTGAGGCTCCGCTGCCTACCTGGTGGGTAATGCTGGGAATAATTTTGGACACTTTGGCTTTCAATGAATGCTCCAGGATGCGTATCTGTACCGGACTAGTTATAGAAACGACGATTTGCTCTTCTGTAATGACGTTGCGTATTTCATCCGTCACGGCTTTTGATTCCAGCGGCTTCACGCAGATAAACAGGATATCGCTATCCGCTGCCGTCTCACGGTTGCTTTGGGCTGCATGCAATCCTGGATAACGATGGGCCAGCTCGGCTACCTTGGAATACGTTCGATTGCTTGCTGATATTTGCTGTGGTTTAAGTGCGTTGGAATGAATAAAAGATTCAATCAGCAGACTTCCCATGCTGCCAGTCCCGATAAATCCAACTTTCATCGTTCAACGTCCTCCTTTCATACTTTGCGGTATAGACGCTGTCATTCTTCTTAGTGTATGCACCCGGTCTTGGCCGACATGACGAATTTTATGTCTGAGCATGTTAGATCGTGCCCAAGGTCGTACCACTCTTTGGAAAATGGCTCACAGCGAGACCGTATGGAGGTTGTTTACATCCTCCGGTTAACGGGAATAGGACAGGCTTGCTCTGTTCGATTGAGACGCTGTATTGAGTGGCTCACTTTCCCTAAAATCTATGTGGAGAAGGGGACAAAATGGAAATGAACCGCGTATGGACTGGAACGGCAATAGTGCTTTCCCTAATCGGCAGTGGGCTTATTCTGTTTGCTGGTGGACAGCGTCCAGAGCCGGAAGAAGAGTGGCAGGTGCTTAATCGTAAGGTGGAGCAGGCTTTAGCGGTAGAGCCGGAGCAAAATGAGTCACGGAGCAATAGCGGCCAGACTCAAGGAAAGCGTGTTGTAACGGAAACCTCAGGCAAAACTGAACGTAGTTTGGGTGGCGAAGGAGCAGCTGGCCATGTGAAGCGTGATGCTGTACAGGATTCTGCTAGTGCATCGGTCGACGGGAGCGAAAGCTCCAGTATTGTAAAGCAGCCTGAGGCGACGGATTCTGGTTCCGTTACTTCCGCTACTGGCGTTGACAACTCGAATACCACCACGACGAACAGGACGAATGCAGTGAGCGATCCCGTTGCTTCATCCGCTTCCGGTGAAAAAAAGGTGAACATCAACACGGCGACTGCTGCCGAGTTAATGGAACTGCCAGGGGTTGGAGCTAAAAAGGCCGAAGCGATTCTGAGCTATCGTAATCAGCACGGGCCGTTCAAACGTGTGAACGATTTGGATCATGTGAAGGGAATTGGCGCCAAAATGTTGGCGAAAATGAAGCCTTACGTCAGCTTATAAATACATAAGTGGACGATGTGCAGGCTATCAGAATGGCTTAGCGGATATATTTACGTGGTAACTTGTTTTTACGGGAGAGATGGATATGAGTGCAGATGTACGCAAGGACTGGGACACCTATTTTATGGATATCGCTTATATGGTATCCACCCGTTCGCGCTGCTCGCGGCGTCATGTTGGAGCCGTACTTGTACAAGGTAAAAAGCTTTTGGGTACAGCCTATAATGGTGCACCATCCGGGTTACCTGATTGCTCTGAGGCAGGTTGTATGATTTCGGAGGAATACGAGGTCGTACATCGCGAGGGGCGGGAGGAAATGGTTAAAAAGCAGCGCTGCATCCGCACGATTCATGCGGAGCAGAACTTGCTGCTGTTCACCGACCGCATTGATCGTGAAGGGTCCTCAGTATATGTGACCGACCAGCCGTGCTGGACGTGTGCCAATATGCTGGCGAACAGCGGTATTGTGGAGATCGTATACCACCGACCTTACCCAAAGGATGCCGACAAGGTTCGTGCCATGATGGAGCAAAAAGGAATTGCCTTCCGTATGCTGGATAACTATCATCCACCGAAAGAAACGCTGATGGATGTTATGAATTAAGATGTGATGAATTAAGACATGATGAATTAAAGAGTACACGAGGAAGAACCTCTGACAAATGCTATTTTGTCAGGGGTTATTTTTTGTTTTGCGGTTTGGACACAGAACCATATTTTCTACCGGGAGGTGGTTGTATTCAAGCCAAACTGGTTTTAAGCAGACCTATCTTGACCCTTACCGTATGTTGGATTACGGGAAGTGCAGGAGCTTGTTTGTATTCCGGACGTATGCTTCTGTTGCTCTGGGCGGGTGTCACGCTGATTTTTCCTCTTATAGCTCTATTGATGAAAATTCCAGTCCGGCACGTGGTGTTGCTATGGCTTGCCTTGAGCGGGGGTGGATTCCATTGGGCTTGGCATGATACCCATAATGTGAGCCATATTCCCGATGCCCTTTATGTATCTGCTTCCAAGCTGGAAGATATGCCTGTTCAAGCTTCGGGATTTATCGCTTCCGAGGTGCAGGTAGACGGTGATCGGGCACAGTTTGAGATGAGGGTTACTGCAATAAGCAGTATGGGAAGTGATACTCAAAATGACACTTTTCAGGGCGGAGTTGGAAAGAGCGAAGCTATTTCTGAACAGGTTATCGTGCATATCAAGCTGGCTGCCAAACAGGAACAGCAACTTGCGGCAGAATGGCAGCGTGGAGATGCAATTCAACTGCACGGCAGCTTAAAGGCTCCTGCAAAAGCGGGGAACTTTGGCGGCTTTGATTACAATGAATACCTGCATACACAGGAGATTCACTGGCTTTTCAAAGGGAATGGGGCCGCTTCGCTACAGAAGCAGCAAGCTTCGCAGTGGAACCGTTACACCTTGTTCAGGTGGAATGATCAGCTTAGGGAGCAATTAGGCCAACGGATGGAATCAGCATTTGTTTCTCTTCATCACGCAGGATATATGAAAGGACTGGTGCTAGGCGTTACGGATGAGCTGGACCCGGCAACGTATAATGAATTTACGCAGCTTGGATTAACGCATATTTTAGCGATATCCGGTATGCATGTGGCGGTATATGCAGCTACGCTACTGTATTTACTCAAGCTATTGCGAGTGAGTCGCGAGACGTCTCTTGCGGTCGTGATGGTGCTTATTCCGGCTTATGTACTGCTGACAGGTGCTTCTCCCTCTGTTGTGAGGGCTGGAATTATGGCTATGATCGGCCTGTTTGCAGCCAGACGGGGAATGCTCAAGGACGGGCTTAGTATTTTGAGTGTGTCCGCATTATTGATGCTGCTTTGGAATCCGTACTACCTACTTAGTGTCAGTTTTCAGCTTTCTTTTCTGGTAACAGCCGGGCTGCTCATTTACATGCCGCTGATGAAGCCGTTTTTCGCCAAATGGCCTCTTCTGATTGGCGGCGAAATTGCGATTACGATCACAGCGCAGCTTGTTTCGTTTCCGATGACAGTCTTCTACTTTAATCAGTTTTCGCTGCTATCGTTTGCGGCTAATTTTGTGCTTGTTCCACTTATTACGTATATCGTGCTTCCACTGGGAACGGTGGCGATGGGAATCGCCTTTCTATGGGAGGACGGGGGACGTATCCTTGCGTGGCCAGCAGAGCAGCTGAACGAACTGACCTTTTGGCTTGTAAAATGGATGAACGTGGATGACACTTATGTGAGTATTTGGCCGTCTTCCTCCATTCTGTGGGTCATAGCGTATTATGCTGCTTTGTACAGTATTCTGTACTGGCTCAAAACATGGATGATATCTCGAAGGCGAACAGAAGAATCTCTGGGCTTGGAGGTAGCGCTGGATAAGGACAAGGGGAGGCTTTCAGCCGGACGCAATTCGGCGGGACAAAGCACATCCGTTCCCATGCCATCACCCATACATACAGGATTAGCGGCATCTGCGGAGTGGGCGGCTATATTGCAGACGGAGCGTGAGCCTGAAGGAGCAGGCAAATATGCACGTCGACAGTGGAATGGTTATAGTCATTTGGCGCTGGCCGTAAGCGGTATTGCCTGGTTTGGCATCCTGTGTATAGGTTATATAACTCCAGGTGATGGGAATACGGGAATGGTTCAATATCTGGATGTGGGCCAAGGCGACAGCATTTTGATTACAACGCCGAGTGGTAAACACATTTTGGTGGATGGTGGGGGCACGATGGATTTTACGACAGGAAAAAATGCCTGGCGTAAGCGAAAAGACCCCTACGAGGTAGGTGAGGATACGATTGTGCCCTTATTGAAGCAGCGCGGTGTACATCGGCTGGATGCAGTCATTTTAACGCATGGAGATCATGACCACGCCGGAGGATTGCAGGCAGTACTTGACCAGATTCCAGTATCGGCCTTGGTTTTTAACGGCACCCTGACAGATAAGGCACCTTTCCGCAAGCTGTTGAATACGGCTGTAAACAAGCAGGTCAAGCTGTACGGTGCGTATTATGGTATGGAGTGGAGCCCGGATCAGGATACGAAAATCCGCTTTATTCATCCGCTTCCGTTGCAGGAGGAAGAAACCGGAAGTTTGTCCGTTGTGAAGGAACAAAATCATTATTCCGTTGCAATGATATTGGAGATGGAGGGGGCTTCCTTTTTGTTCACAGGAGATATGGATGATGCAGCAGAATCGTTGTTGCTCTCCGAGTTAGCTCATTCTCCATCCCATACCGAAGGAAAAGGGGAAACGTTGGCTGTAAGGCAAGCTGTAGACGTCATGAAAATAGCACATCACGGTAGCAAGTACTCTACCTCGGAAGAATGGTTATCCTACTGGCAACCGAAGGTATCCGTCATTTCAGTCGGAGCGAGCAATACATATGGACACCCGAATGAAGCGGTATTGGATCGTTTATCGACGGTGGGTTCTGCTATATATCGAACAGATACGATGGGAGAGGTCCAAATCCGTGTGCAGCAAGGCAAATTGAGTGTGCGGCACAAAAAATGAGGTATTGCAAAATTCTCAAATACAAATAAGCAGGCGCTGTGGCAGCCTGCTTTTAACTTGACCGGAATGGACTCATTCCTAAACGAAGTTAGTTAGAGATCCCGGGAGATTTTTTGAGCCAAATACTCAATTTTAGGTATCATCGGTGCATCATCTACAGCTTGAATCTTTTCAGGCTTAAATAATTGAATCTTTTTTAACTGGTAGTAATCGTACAAGACCTGATGAATCGTCAAATTATTTAGCATTAAGTATTTAACATCAGTCATGGACCGCAATAGCTCATCCTGCAATATTAATAGTTTGCCATTGACTTGGTTGAACACCCCTTTTTGCATGCCCTCGTCATAAAATTCTAACAATTGCTGTTCTCGCAACTGCATGGCTCCCCTTAAACGGTCATACTTCTCTGGATGTATGTGCTCAAGTTCCTTTAAGAAAATATCTGTAATGTACACGGCAAGTAAAATCGATTGTTCAAATAGCTGATGAAAGCGGGTTCCGTACAATTGATCTGTATCTAATGAATCCACAACCAGTTCATTGATAAACTCAATAAAGTTGTTCACAACAAACTCAATAACTTCCTCTTTCGTGGAAAAGTATTTATATAGGGTTGCTCTACTGATATCCATGATTTTAGCGATTTCTTCCATACGTAATGTTTGAAATCCGTTTTTTTTTACATAGGGAGCCAGCTTCACGCTCAGTTTACTACATGTGTCGTATTTTTTATCTGTTATTTTGCTACCGTCGTTCACATTATGAACCTCCAATCCTGCTTTATTATAACTGATATCCATAATGGAATATACATTATACACTCCAAAAACAACATAGACAAAAAACATATATTTTGTTTGAGTTGTGTTTTGTGATGTGCTATGATGAATCTCGAAGTTAAAAAATGAAGATTTGGAAGAGAGGTCAACTACATGAAAACACGTAACCTGGGCAATAGTGATTTGGTCGTCTCATCTCTTGGTTTGGGTTTAATGGGCATGTCTCCTGGAATATACGGTGAAACTAATGATGACGAATCGATTCGGACGATTCATCGCGCTTTGGATTTAGGTGTCACCTTGCTGGATACTGCGGATGTATATGGTAATGGACATAATGAGGAGCTGCTGGGACGAGCTTTAAAAGGCCGCCGGGAACAAGCTGTTATTGCTACAAAGTTTGCTTTTGGCCCTAATTTTGAAGGTATTAATGGTCATCCGGATTATGTAAAAAAGGCAGCGGACGAAAGTCTTCGTCGGTTAGGTGTGGACTATATTGATCTTTATTACCAGCACCGGGTAGATCCGAATGTCCCTATTGAGGAAACCGTAGGGGCTATGGCTGAGCTTGTAAAGGCCGGGAAAGTTCGTTATCTCGGCTTGTCGGAGGCATCTGCTGCTACAGTTCGTCGCGCACATGCGGTACATCCCATCTCTGCTTTACAAACCGAATATTCTCTGTGGAGTCGGGAGATTGAGGATGAAATTCTTCCTGCGATAAAAGAATTGGGAATTACGCTTGTGGCTTACAGCCCTTTGAGCAGAGGCTTTATTTCCGGCGAGTTGCGTAAATTTGAGGATCTTGAAGCTAGTGATGTTCGCAGATACCTGCCACGATTCCAAGGCGATAATTTCCAGAAAAATGTTGATCTTGTCGATAAGATTAAAGAAGTTGCCCAAGAGAAGAATTGCACTCCTTCCCAATTAGCATTAGCATGGACCATAGCGAATGGTGCATTGCCAATTCCGGGAACCAAACGTGTAAAATATTTGGAGGAAAATGCAGCATCCGTGGATGTTGAACTGACCACAGAAGATTTAGCTCTCATCGAAGCCGTGAGTCCAAAAAATGAGGTGTATGGCGGCCGATATGCTGATGCCCAATTGGACACTTTGGATCAGTAAGCGCAAGAGCGACCCAGGAAAAATACTAAAGATATGCTCACTCTAAGGAGTGGGCTTTTTGCTTTTAATCCAACCTGCATGGACATAACTTGTGAGCTTTGATAAAATCTAAGAATCATTGAAAATGAGAATCATTATTAATGGGAGGGATATTGTGAACTATTTAAAATTCCGAATTTCGGCTTGCTTGTTGATTATTTCATTAATGCTGGTACTGAGCGCATGCGCTACGAATGGAGGAGGAATGGCAACGGGTAATGGGACAACGGCTGATTCCAAAACTGCATCTACTGGAGATACAACTGCCACACGTACATATGAAAGCGATAAAGGTACAGTTACTATTCCTGAACATCCACAGCGTGTCGTTGTAGCGGTCGGCGACTATGTAGGCGATGTTCTTGCACTTGGGATTACACCTGTAGGGGCTCCAGACACTGTATTCGATGCTCCATACTATAAAAAATACTTGCATGGTGTTGAAAATATCGGTGATAGCTCCGCACTGTCCCTTGAAAAGGTGACCACCCTGAATCCGGATCTGATCATTACCTATGATGAGAAAGCTTATGAAAATCTGAAAAAAATAGCGCCTACTGTATTCATTCCATATGGTACATATAATTATAAGGACCGTCTGATAGAACTGGGCAAAGTGTTAAACAAGGAGCAGGAAGCGAAGAAATGCCTGGCTGATTTTGCGGCCAAGATTGCTGAGAAGAAACAGGCTTTGTCTGATGTTATTGAATCAGGTAAAAAAATTGCTATTTTTGAGATAACGGGCAAAGAATTATATCTCTATGGCAAGTCCTACGGACGGGGAGGAGCCATACTTTACGATGAGCTGGGACTTCATGCCCCGGCGAAGGTAGAAAAGGCGGCGTTCAAACAGGGCTGGGCCAGCATTTCGATGGAGGCTTTACCGGAGATGCTAGGCGATGCCGATTACCTGATGCTGGGGATTAGGGGAGATGGAGTAGATCAGGGGAAAGATATTGAATCTAAAAGTGTGTGGAAAAACCTCCCTGCTGTTAAAGCAGGGAAAGTATATCAGTATTCGATTGACGACTTTTATTTTCAGGACTCGATTGCCCTGAATTACCAGTTAGAACTCATATCGGATTTCCTGATTTCCAAGAAGTAACAATATGCAAGTTCAATTCGACAGATTCCAGCAGATTTATGTGAGTAAGGGCTAAGGGAAGGTGACTACCTTCCCTTTTTCTGTTATTCTAAGGGAGGCTATAATGGGGAATATGGGCTTTTTGGTAACATTTTTTACACTATAAAAAAATAAAATTATCGTCAGACGTCTATCCTGCAACAATTTGCAAAGGGGAAACGTCTGTAATATTGCAGGGAGAGGGGGATCCTTTGTGGTAGAGCAGGGACTCATTCGAGCCGCTCAATCGGGCGATCGCGACGCTCTCATTACCCTATTAAGAGAGATAGAACAGCATGTGTACCGTACGGCATATTACATTTTAAACAATGAACAGGACGCCATGGATGCTTCACAAGAAGCCCTCATACGGATTTATTCCAAAATTAACTCTTATGAGGAAAAGGCGCAGTTCAAAACCTGGGTTCAACGCATTGTAACGAACATATGTATCGACAAATTCAGGAGGACGAAGCCCTCGGTATCCATTGACGAGCACGACATGATATTCAACGATCCCCAAAATGTGGAGGCCGAGGTCCTGACCTCTTACTTGGCACAGGATGTTCGTGAGGCTATACAGCAGCTTCCAGAGCACCACCGGACGGTGATCGTATTGAGATATCTGCAGGATTTTTCTTATAACGAGATTGCCGACTCTCTGGATTTGCCGCTAAATACGGTCAAGTCATACTTGTATCGTGCAAGACAGCAATTGCAAGGGCTACTTCAGGAATATCAGAAAGGTGGTGTATCAGGATGAAGTGTGGGGAAGAGGTGATGGATTGGATGCAGCGTTATGTGGATCATGAGCTGGGCGAAGAAGAGACGTCCCAATTAATGAACCATGTTGCGACTTGCCCAGACTGTGCGGAAAAATTTCATATTCTTCAGACGCTTTCCCGCGAGCTGGAGGAATTGCCTGCGGTTTCCCCGGCGTTCAGCCTGGTGGATTCCATCATGCCTCAGCTTGATGCCATTGACCGCGCACGTGAGGAGCAGGGAAGCGCGCTTCAGGAGATGCAGCCTGTAGCTGCCGATCCTGGACCGGGGCCGAGACAGCGTACTCAGCCTATACCTTGGTGGAATCGGATGAGCGGGCGAGCTGCGATGGGCGTGGCTGCCGCTGCTGTTGTACTGGGCATCGTGGTATTCAATTTTGAACCGAAAACGGTGCAGGATGCGGATGGCTTGCTTGATTCCCAGTCGCCTGGAGTGATGAGTCAGCAGGAACAGACAGAAATTCCAGGTACGGTGAATGGAAGCGGAGGCCGCGATGCAGCTATTGGATCGGATTCGACCAAGCAGCCGTCAGAGCAGGATCAGGGAACGGACGCATCTCAGCCATCCACAGGGGAGCAATCTGATCCGAGCAAACTGGATGTGAACAGTGCGGATAATGAAAAGAACCCTTCCAAACAGGATGCTGCACAACGTGACGATCAGCGAGCTGGTGAAAAAGGCTCAATGAAGCATACGCCAGCAGGGCATCCTTCCCGTCAGGATCGCCAGCAGGGACAGCCAAACACGGATCGTCAGGCGACAAAAGAAAACTCTGCCGGGCAAAGTTCTGCTGCGGGTACTCCTAAGTCCGATGATAAACAGTCAAAGCAGGGAAAATCCGAACAACAAACGATTGCCCCTGAACAGCAGGGAGAACCAAAATTAGAAAAAGCACCTATAGCGGGTACGGGTACTGCTCAAGACAGTAATGACAACAGCACGGCTACTAATGATTCGTCATTGTCTGTCAGTCAGGATATGATGTTACAGAATCGGATTGCTTCAAATGAAACGTCGAAAGACACGACCTCCAAAGGGGTTACCAAGGATTCGGGAACTACGACGGGAGATATGAGCAGCAATACAGCTTCAAATGATCAGCAACCCTCCGTGTCGCAAAACCCGGTACGCAATGAAGGTTTCTCATCTAATTCAATAATCTCTCCGGACAGCAATAATGCTTCCGGCTTTAGCGCCCAGTCGACGTCTACAGATCAGCTTAATTCACCTGATGGCAGCTATGCGGTGGTTATTGAGGGCAAAAAACTGAAAGTGTATAAGCTTTCCGACAATGGTGTAGACCGGACAACGCTGGAAGTGCGTACTTTGAAGGGTGCCTGGGTCAAAGGAAGCTGGTCAGAAGACAGCCAAACCTTCATGTATGAGACTGAGCAGGATGGTACAGCAAGTAAATATACGTACACCATTCCGCGTACCTTTGGAAAATAGTTGCTATGAAGATGGCACATTTTTAAAAGCAGAGAATAGATTGTATGAACCGACGTCGTATCCCGACGGCCGAAAGTTTCTAGAGCTTTCTGCTGCCGTGTTGATATAGATGGTGGTGAAGGGATCTTGCCTATAGGCAGGGTCCTTTCGTTTGTATAATGACTTGCCTTCCGACCAGATGTCGGGTACGATCAATGGATGGGGGGTACGGAGAATGGATGCAAAAACAGCCGCTAAGGCTATTCGCAAAGGCGATATTTCGCCAGTGTATTTGCTTTACGGCAGCGAAAAATATCAAATGAAGCAGTTTGTCGATATGCTTAAGGAAAAAGTAGTGGAAGAGGAGCATCGTGACTTTGCCATTATTCCCTACGATCTGACCGAGACGCCGATTGAGGTAGTCGTGGAGGAAGCCGAGACTGCGCCTTTTTTGGTGCCAAAAAAGCTGATTATTGTACGGGACACCAGTGTATTTGCGGCAGGCAAGGACGGCGGTAAGATTGAGCACCACATTGAAGCGCTGCTGACTTATATGGATAACCCGGCTGACTATAGCATTATCATTTTTACGGTTCAGGCTGAAAAGCTTGATGAACGGAAAAAGATTGTTAAAAGGCTGAAAAGTGACGCCTCGGTTATTGCCTTCACTCCGTTGGGTGGAGATGATCTGGTGGCATGGATTCATAAGCGTGCAGCGGAAAGAGAAGTCCAATTGGCGGCGGGAGCTGCTGAAAGTCTCATTCAATATACGGGGACCGGGCTGCAATCACTGGCTGCCGAGATAGACAAGCTGTGCCTGTATGCGGGAGCGCAGGGTACCATCTCCACAGCCGATATTGAATCACTTGTGCCTCGCAGCACGGAACAAAATGTGTTTGCGATGGTCGAGGATTTGGCTAATTTGCGGCTGGATAAGGCGCTTAGTATTTTTTATGAGCTGCTTAAGCAAAAAGAGGAGCCGATCAAGATTGCAGCTTTGATCACACGACAGTTTCGTATTATGTTGCAGGTCAAGGAGCTGATGGGTCAAAGCTATTCCCAGCAGCAAATTGCGAGTCAGCTTAGTTTGCATCCATATGGGGTGAAAGTTGCCGGCGAGCAGGCCCGGAGATTCCGTCCTGAGCAGTTGCGACAGCTTCTCTACGACTTGGGCGAGCTGGATTATTGTATGAAAACCGGGGTTGTTGACAAGGTGCTGGGGCTGGAGATGTTTTTGCTGAAAATGGGCGCGGGGGCTTCGGTCTAATCCGGCCCGTTTGCCGAGCGGTTTAATGAAAGGTTAACTAGTGTAACGCAGAATCCAATCGTGGTGAACTAAAAAATCCTGATCAGCCAAGGCTGGTCAGGATTTTTTCATTAACGTATAAAAGTAGCTCTTGCTTACGCTTGAGCTGTAAGAGCGTTAAGTTTTTTCGCCAAGCGGGATTTCTTGCGAGCAGCTGCATTTTTGTGGATCAGACCTTTAGTTACAGCCTTGTCCAGCTTTTGGGAAGCTACTTTGAAAGCAGCAGTAGCATTTTCAGCTTCGTTATTCACCAACGCTGTATCGGCAGCTTTTACTGCTGTACGAAGCGCGGATTTTTGAGAAGCGTTCAACGCACGGCGTTTGTCGTTTGTTTTAACGCGTTTGATAGCGGATTTGATGTTTGGCATTACATTCACCTCCTGTAAAGGCATTACTTATGAACACAAACGTTTCACAACTTAAAATATTTTAGCACGCCACACCTCAAATTGCAATAAGAAAACATTCCGGGCTTGGGTAGATTATAGGATGAAAATGGATGTGCATAAACCTGCCGGGTGTCTCGCACACTATAACCTGAGATGGTATAAAAGGAGGCGTAAATGATGGATTTGGATTTGCAGAAGTATGCGGTACGTACGGATTTGGCGCTGGAGGCAAGAGAGTTGGCGGAGCGGGAGCAGCCAATGCCGCTGGCGGGCATCAATGAGGACGTGGAGGAAGATAACGGTATTAAAATCACGCGTCTGGATGTACTTAATGAAGAGGGTGCTAACCGTATTGGACGGGTACAGGGGCATTACGTCACGCTGGAAGTGCCCGGCTTACGTGAAGGTGACACGGGGCTCCAGCAACGGGTAGCCATTGCATTCGCGAAGGAGATGGAGCAATTTATACAAAAAATAGGGATCTCCAGTAAGGCACGCGTACTTGTGGTAGGTCTGGGCAACTGGAATGTCACTCCCGATTCACTAGGTCCGCTTGTCGTTGAAAATTTGATGGTGACCCGTCAATTTTTTGAACTGACACCTGATCAAATCAATCCGGGTTATCGGGATGTGAGCGCGATTGCACCGGGGGTTCTTGGCATTACGGGGATCGAGTCGAGCGAAATTGTTCAGGGTATCGTTGATCGCACGAAGCCAGAACTGATTATTGCTATTGACGCTCTGGCGTCACGCTCATTGGAGCGCGTCAATACGACCATCCAGGTGGCAGATATCGGGATTCATCCGGGCTCAGGTATTGGTAACAAGCGGCGTGGCATCACCAAGGATATTATGGGTGTCCCGTGTATTGCCATCGGCGTTCCAACCGTATGCTACGCTTCCACCATCGTGAATAACGTAATTGAGCTGATGAAAACACATTTTGCCAAGGAAAAGGCTTCTACGAAAGCGATATTGGGGATGCTGGATGATATTTCAGAGCCTGAGAGACTGGGATTGGTGAGAGAGGTACTTCAGCCGCTGGGACATGATCTGATTGTGACCCCCAAGGAGATTGATGAATTTATAGAAGATATTGCGAATATTATTGCAACCGGATTGAACGCCGCCCTGCATGAAGCCGTCGATCCCGGCAATGTCGCCGCTTATACACATTAATGAGGGCTAGCAAAAGCATATTTCATACACAAAATTCTCTATCTAGCAGGCATCCTATCTCTTGTAATAAGGGGTGGGATTTACCTGGGGGTGGAGATTTTTTTGTGTTCTAGCAATTGTTCTCCGTTCATAGAGTTGAAGTATAAGAGATTTCCGCTGCTGACTGGAACCTATAGGTTCTGAATATGAGGCGGGCTTCGACGGGACGAAGGAGGACAAGACCCACATGAAAAAAATTCAAACCTGGAACGTCGGAAGATGGAGAAGAAAGGGCCTTGAAATTTTGGCTATGGGACATACGCTTGTGCTGCTTATTATGGGCTCGGCGCTTTTATTTGTTGTATTGGGACTGGGAGGACTGGCGGAAAATCGTTTGCAAACGTCTCCGGTGTCTTCGATGAAAGGATTTGCAGGCTCGGTTTCCAGCGGTTTTTTTGCGGATATGCTCGGCATGGAAGTACCTCGTTTGGCACAGAAGAAGCAACAATCTTCGTTGTCGGGTGAACAATGGTCGCCTTTTGTTTTCCAAATGCTCACAGGTATTAATCCACAGGACCCCAAAAGTCTCATAGCTCGCGAAATTCCTGGGATGTCTGCGGGTACGCCTGTCTTGCTGCGCAAGGGCTCAGGGAACAACAAGGTGGAGGCGCCTACGGATTACCAGCCTGATCAGGGAACGACGGATGCTCCTGGCGGCCCCGATGCTTCTACCAATCCATCGAACAATGGCTCTACAACGCCAGATCTTCCGACAACGCCAGAAACGGACCCTGCGCAAGAGGATGATCCGAGTGATACAGCAGTCAAAGGTGCCAAACGTATATTAATCTACCATTCTCATCCGAGAGAGGCATACAACCCTTTGCTCAGTAAAACCAGCTCCAATCCTAATTCTGGCTCTAAATCAGCCAATGTGTCGAGAGTAGGGGATTTTGTAAAAAAGAGATTGGAGAAGCAAGGGATATCTACTTTGCATGTGAACAAGGACTATGCCAAAATCGTTCAAAATTACAATTGGAATTATTCCTATAAATATTCGCGTGAAGCGGTCAAGGAAGCTTTGGCTGGAAATAAAAGCTTAACCTATCTGCTTGATATCCACAGAGATTCTCAACGTCACGGCAAAACGACAGCAACAATAAACGGACTTTCTTATGCCAAGGTGTATTTTATTATCGGCCATGACAACAAAAACTGGCGCAAGAATGAAGCTTTCGCCGCTCGTATTCATGAGAAGCTGGAAAAGTCGTATCACGGCGTTTCCCGTGGGATATGGGGAAAGGATGGCGGTAAAGGCAACAACGGTGAGTACAATCAGAGCTTGTCCTCCCATAGCATTTTGATCGAAATTGGCGGGATTGATAATACCGAGGAAGAATTGAAACGTACCTCTGACGTTCTGGCGGATATGATCGGTGAGGTGTACTGGGAGGATCAGAAAGCACAGAAAGCGGGTACTAACGTATCCGATGCGAAAAAGAGCAACGATGGCAATTAATTGAGGCGGAGTAAAGGAGGAAATGCAATGTCCGGACATTTTCGTAAAAAAGCGCTTGGATTTGTACTTCTGATGGGGGCGGGAGTTCTGCTCGGCATGCAGCTGGCAGGCTCTGGCTTGCGCTCTGTGTATGGGCCGGAGTGGGCTGGGGACACGGTTCAAAGCGGGGTTCAGCAGAAAGTCGGATATGAGCAAACGGTTATTGAAGACACACCGGCAGCGGATGTTCGTACTTATACCCGCACGTATAACGGAAATGGCAACGTCGTAATGGAGTCGGGAACGGGAACTGTTGCGAGCGAAGCTAATGCAAAAGAACGAAGTAAGGCCCAAACTACAGGCGAGACCCGCCAATGGTATTCAACTGCACAGGATGCCAATTCACAGAACCTGGAGACACCGCGTGAACTGTTGGCGGTCAAGGCAGAGCAAACCTCGGTGGATACCATGGCAGACAAAACGGCCGGACTGCTGCAAAACCTGTCAAGACAGGGTATTCGCTGGGTTGTGTCTGTTTTTGACGGAGTAACGGAATAGAAATATTGCTGACCCCCTATACAACTGCTATAATAAGCTGATTGACACTAGGCATTGTGTGGGGGTAAGGCATGACTGACATTTTGGCAAGACAACGTAAAATTCGGAACTTTAGTATCATTGCACATATAGACCACGGTAAATCCACGCTGGCTGACCGGATTTTGGAATACACCGGTGCACTGACATCCCGTGAAATGCAGGAGCAAGTGCTTGATCAGATGGATCTGGAACGGGAGCGCGGGATTACAATCAAGCTCCAGGCAGTGCGACTCACTTATAAGGCCGATGACGGCGAAGAGTACATTTTGAATCTGATTGATACACCGGGGCACGTCGATTTTACGTATGAGGTTTCCCGAAGCTTGGCGGCCTGCGAAGGTGCCTTGCTGGTTGTAGACGCGGCACAGGGCATTGAAGCACAGACGTTGGCTAACGTATATTTGGCGTTGGACAACAATTTGGAGATTCTGCCGGTGCTTAACAAAATTGATTTGCCAAGTGCCGATCCTGAACGGGTGAAGCAGGAAATCGAGGATGTTATCGGCCTGGATACGAGCGAGACTGTACACGCATCGGCCAAAGCTGGAATCGGTATCAAGGAAATTTTGGAACAGGTGGTCAGAAGCGTACCTGCTCCGCAAGGGAATCCGAATAATCCGCTGAAGGCGCTTATTTTCGATTCGCATTATGATCCATATAAAGGCGTTATCGTCTATGTCCGCGTCGTGGATGGCAGCATCAAGGCTGGTTCTAAAATTAAAATGATGGCGACCGATAAAACGTTTGAGGTTATCGAGGTAGGAGCCTTCATGCCACGTATGAGCATCGTGGACGAGCTGAACATCGGAGATGTTGGTTTTATCGTTGCCGGTATCAAGCATGTGGGCGATACGCGTGTCGGGGATACGGTGACGGATGCCAAAAATCCAACAACAGAACCGATGCCGGGCTATCGGAAAATTAATCCGATGGTATATTGCGGGCTGTATCCGATCGAAACATCCGAGTATAACGATCTGCGTGAGGCGCTCGAAAAGCTGCAACTGAACGATGCTTCGCTCAGCTTTGAGCCGGAAACATCAAGCGCGTTGGGCTTCGGATTCCGTTGTGGTTTCCTCGGTCTGCTTCATATGGACGTTATTCAGGAACGGATTGAACGCGAATTTAACATCCCGCTGATTACGACGGCGCCGAGCGTTATTTACCGCATTAAGCTGACGAATGGCGAAACGATCCAGATCGATAACCCGTCAAATTACCCAGAAATCGGACGAATTGATCATGTGGAGGAGCCATACGTAAGAGCAGGCATTATCGTGCCTAATGATTACGTAGGTACGGTTATGGAGCTTTGCCAGACCAAGCGCGGTGAGTATGTGACCATGGAGTATCTGGATACGACACGGGTAACTATTACGTACCAGATTCCACTGTCCGAAATCGTGTACGATTTCTTTGACCAGCTTAAATCCAGCACCAAGGGCTACGCCTCCTTCGATTACGAAATTTCAGGCTATCGCCAGTCTAATTTGGTGAAAATGGATATTATGTTAAACGGCGAACAGGTTGATGCGTTATCGTTCATCGTCCACAGAGATCGCGCTTACCATCGCGGACGTATTATTTGCGAGAAGCTGCGTGAGCTGATCCCACGCCAAATGTTCGAGGTGCCAATCCAGGCATCTGTCGGAACGAAGGTTGTAGCGCGTGAAACCGTTAAGGCTATGCGTAAAAACGTCTTGGCCAAATGCTACGGCGGCGATATTTCCCGTAAACGGAAGCTGCTTGAAAAGCAAAAAGAGGGCAAGAAGCGCATGAAGCAAGTAGGTAACGTAGAAGTACCACAGGAAGCATTTATGGCGGTACTGAAAATAGATGAGTAAAGCTGCTTGAAACAAGCAGCACCGTATTCAATTTAGTACATCACAATTGTGTGTACGAATTGAATACGAATAAGTACCAACAGCATGATCCCGTAGTAGCTTAGGTACACACTCTGTGATGCACCGCAAGATACTACGGTCCGCTTGTTCCCAAGCGGTATTCGTCCATTCTTTCATGTGGCCTTTGCCGTGCATGGAGAATGGACGTTCTTTATTTGAGCAAGCTATTCAAAGACGGAGTGAAAAAATGGCACGAAGTAACCTTCCACCTCAACCGCCCTTTTTTCACCTCACCTCAACACTGACAAGGAGGATCGGTATGACCGCATCCATACACAAACATGAATATTCATCCGCGCCTCAAGCGGTTTATCTGCATATACCTTTTTGCACGAACAAATGCTTTTACTGTGACTTTAACTCTTACGTGCTCAAGGATCAGCCTGTTATGGAATACCTGTATGCACTGGAACGGGAGATGGAGCATACAGTTCGTCTTCACCCGCCAGGTGAAATTAAAACTATTTTTGTCGGGGGTGGAACACCAACAACGCTGAATCCGAAGGAAATGGAATATTTCCTGAAAAGCGTCCGTACCTACTTCCCGAACTGGTCGGAAGATATTGAGTTTTCCATGGAAGCCAATCCGGGCACAACTGATTTTGAAAAACTCACCGTGATGAAAGAAGGCGGCGTGAACCGGCTCAGCTTCGGCGTGCAGGCTTTTCAAAACGAATTGCTTACGGGCATTGGTCGTATTCATAATACAGATGACGTTTATCGTAGTCTGGAAAATGCACGTAAGGTCGGATTGGACAATCTGTCGATTGACCTGATGTTTGGTTTACCGAATCAGACCGTAGAAATGCTGCATGAAAGCGTCAGCCGGGCACTGGAGCTGGGGCTTCCTCATTACTCCATTTATAGCTTAAAGGTTGAAGAGAACACGCTATTCCATACGCTGTACCAGAAAAATCAGCTTCCGCTTCCACATGAGGACGACGAACTGGAAATGTATTTGCTCCTGATGCGTCGCATGAAAGAGGCGGGCTATGAGCAGTACGAGATCAGCAATTTCGCGAAACCAGGTCTGGGGAGCAAACACAATATGACCTACTGGCGGAATGAGGACTATTATGGTCTCGGCGCAGGGGCGCACGGATATGTTGGCAGAGAGCGCCATATGAACATTAAGGGCATTAATCCTTATGTGGAGGCTACCCGTAACGGACTGCCGCGTTTGGATAGCTTTGAGGTGCCAGCGGCCGAAGCGATGGAGGATTTTCTCATGGTCGGTTTGAGAATGCTGGAAGGTGTCTCGAAGTCCCGCTTCGAGGCTCAATTCGGTCAGTCACTGGAGGATACATTTACGGCCCCTCTCGGAAAAATGCTGAATGCTGGATTGATCGAGCCGGTCGAGGACGGTTATCGTCTGAGCGAGCGTGGTATTTTGTTCGGAAATGATGTATTTGCGGAGTTCATCGGTTCCATTACAGTAAATTCATAAGTCGTAGCTTCAAAACGGTACGTTTGCACACCATAAGCGGGGACATTCATTTTATAACACAATTCTGTCACGGCAGGGTAAATGGAGTATTGCGATTCTATGCGTAATGTTGTATATTTATTCATTATATGCGGCAAGCGGCAGGAGGAGAGCAAGATGGCTTCAGTGTGTAAAGATGTATTGTGCAGAAGTGCGGTTCCTGAGGATGTGGAGCCTTTATACCAAATGATTAGCGGCTATGCGGAGCGGGGAATTATGCTCCCACGTTCAAGGGAAGTGCTTATGCGCCAACTGGAGCTGTTTATTGTGGCAGAAGTGGACGGCGAAGTCGTCGGCTGTGGTTCTTTATGCAAACTGGGTGATGATTTGGTAGAGATTCGCTCACTTGGTATTTCTGAGGGACATAAAGGCATGGGCATCGGCTCCAAGCTCGTAGAGGGCCTCATTATAGAAGCACGGCGGCAGCGTATCCCTAAGATTATGGCTTTGACCTACGAGGTCTCCTTTTTTATAAAAAACGGTTTTGATGTGGTAAACAAAGAGATTTTCCCTGAAAAGGTATGGACTGATTGCATTAACTGTAGTAAACAAAACAATTGTGATGAAATTGCGGTGTTGAAAATGCTGAACTGACCTGAGAATGATCAGGTCAGTTCGTTTTTGTGCCACGGATAGTTATTCAGCGATTGTTCTCAGTGATACAGGTGCAATCGTTGAAGTCAAAAAGGTAAGCTTTATTTTTGTAGCTAATTTTAAGTGAAGGGCCTAACATCAATGGAAAGAATGAAATTACAAAAAGACTGGCTTGATTATGTTAACAGACTACAAGAAAGAGAGCGGCAAAAAATTATTTCAAGTGGTATTACCAATTGGACTTTACTTTTGGCCGTTTTAGGTCTTGCTTATTGGATATATCCAGACATCATAGCAATGCAAAAAAATTGGCATACTGTTTTAATTGGTTATGTGGTATTCGGAAATATAGCAACCACATTTTTTGATTTTTTTAATAATTTTTATAGGCAAGTAAAAATAAAGAGATACAGTTCCCCGATTACATCAACTGATGTAAAAGGATTGAAAATTCTTTGGAGATACCAGCTTATTTTGGTTACGTCATTTTTATTATCTAATGGGTATTTTCTTTTTTTTCATTCAGTAAATTTTTTCTTCAGCTTATACTTTACAATATACTGTGTAAGATATCTTCTTGAAGCAGTGCAAGCTTCTATTTATATATTCTTAGAAAATAAGAAGAGAAAGTTTGATAGAAAAGCTATCAAAATGGAAATCGAACAAAACAGTTCTAAAATGGAGGCCTATAAATTTCTTAAGCAGTTGTTGATATTTCTAATGTGGCTTCTATTTAGTAATTCGTATAAAGTCATACTAACTTTTCTACTCACCATTTATATTTGTATAAATTACAATTTTAATAATATATTGTGGAAACAAATTTTTGATGGTTTAGCTTTGGTCATTATTGTAATACTGCTTCAATTTTTGTTCACTATTTTTATGAAACGAATGAAGATTGGTTGGTTGGAGAATCTCGAAAGAGAAATTGTTATAAATAATTTAACAGAAGACCAAATAGTTAGTAAATTGAAACTAGGCTATTTCAACGCAAGTAATATTGATAATTACTTTTAAATTGATATATTTTAGAGCTTTATAGGCTTATTTTGAAAAATGAACATCAAAATGGAGTAGGCGGAATGGTGCTGTACAAGCGAAGCGGTCGCTTTTGTCCCCGGATTTCTACCCTTATAAGGTTATTCAAGAAATCCGGGGGCGGTGGCGATGGGAAGCACTATCCGACTGCGTAGTGGCACGATAAGAAACTTTTGACCGTCCAGAAGCTTATATAATTGAAAATACGGATCTGACTTGACAATGATCAGGTCGGTTTGGTATTTTTGTATTATCGGTTAGCACTCATCGCGAACGAGTGCTAATGATTCCATTGAACAATCATGCTATTATGGATAAACAAAAGGGGGGATTCGCTTGTTAACCGAACGTCAGAGACTCATTTTGAATGCGATTATTGATGACTACATTCGTTCGGCTGAGCCAGTGGGTTCCCGCAGCATATCCAAAAGGCAGGATGTCGGATTTAGCCCCGCCACGATCCGTAATGAAATGTCGGATTTGGAGGAACAGGGCTATCTGGAGCAACCCCACACTTCTGCGGGACGCATCCCGTCTCATAAAGGCTACCGCTATTATGTGGATCATTTGGTACCACTGGATACGCTGAAGCCTATGGAAACGCGGGAACTAAAAGCCTTTTACGCCGAAAAGCTGAATGCAATGGAACAAGTAATCCAGCATGCATCTGGTATTTTGTCCCATATGACCAATTATACTTCCATCCTGCTTGGGCCGGAGGTTTTTCATACTTCATTGCGTCATTTTCAGCTATTGCCGCTCAACGAAACGACGGCTGTAGCGATTATCGTGACCAATACCGGTCAAGTGGAAAACAAGACAGTGGATATTCCGCCGGGAATTTCGATTTCCGAGATGGAGAAGGTTGTGAATTTGCTGAACAGCAAGCTGGTCGGCGTACCGATTTATCAGCTTAAATCACGTCTTTACACTGCGCTTGGTCAGGAGATGGAGAAGCATGTGTCTCATTTTGAGGACGCTATGAAGGTGCTGGATAAAGCACTGGATAATGAATCGGATCAGCGCTTGTATTTGAGCGGTGCGACGAACATGCTAAACCAGCCTGAATTTAAGGACGTTGAAAAGGTCAAACATATTCTCGATCTGCTGGAGGAAACACCGACGCTGCTCAAGCTGATGACGCCTGTTGCCGGAGCGCCCGAAATTCAAGTCCGCATCGGCACAGAAAATGACCATGAAGCATTTGCCAATTGCAGTCTGATTACCGCGACGTATGCGGTAGATGGCGAAGCGTTGGGCACAATAGGTATACTGGGTCCGACACGGATGGAGTATGCGAGAGTTATTAATATTTTGGGTATCCTGTCTAAGGATTTGACCGCAATGCTTACGCAGCGGTTTAAATAGAATAAGACTGCACATGCTGCGGTACTACATGTCCGCGCCGGGATACGGTATGTATCCTGCGCGGGTGCATTGCTGCGTGTTTTTGCAAAGTAACAGCAATTTGAAATGAAGTGCAGCAAACAAGTTTGAATGTACAAATATGAATGTAATGGTAGTTATGACTTGAAGGAGGTGAAACATTTTGAAGGAAGAACAAGCGTTCCAAGAAGAAAAACAACAAAATGTAAGCACAGAGGAAGCCACTGAGACGAACCAGCAGGAAGAGCCGGTGAACGAAGCGGCAGCACTGGAAGCCCAGGAGGGTGATACAGAGCTGGCTAAGCTTCGCGTGGAGGCAGAAGAGAATCAACAGCGGTTTTTACGTGCACAGGCAGATTTTGATAATTTTCGCCGTCGTACGCTAAAAGAGAAAGAGGACCTTGCCAAATATGCATCCATGAAACTGGTTACCGAATTGGTGCCTGTTCTGGATAACTTCGAGCGTGCGCTGGCAACAGCACCGCAAGGAGCGGAGGCTGAGTCATTCACCAAAGGTGTGGAGATGATCTTCCGTCAGTTTGAGAGCGTGCTTCAGGCTGAGGGAGTGACAGCCATGAATGCGGTGGGCCAACCGTTTAACCCTGATTTCCATCAGGCGATCATGCAGGTGGAAAGCGAAGAGCATGAGGAAGGCATCGTCGTTGAAGAGGTGCAAAAAGGATACATGCTGAAGGACAAGGTGCTTCGTCCGGCTATGGTAAAAGTGAGCATGTAGCTTTTTAATATACATTAGCAATAGATCGTTTGCTTTAACTATTTTGGCCTGAGGGCCTCGCATATACAGAAGGAGGAATTGTCTGATGAGTAAAGTAATCGGTATTGACTTAGGTACAACCAACTCTTGTGTGGCTGTTATGGAGGGCGGCGAAGCCGTTGTAATTCCAAATCCGGAAGGCGCGCGCACAACCCCTTCGGTTGTTGGTTTCAAAAAGGATGGAGAACGTACTGTAGGTGAAACAGCAAAACGCCAAGCAATCACGAACCCGGATCGTACAATTATGTCCATCAAGCGTCACATGGGTACAAATCATAAAGAAAGCATCGACGGCAAGGAATATTCTGCACAGGAAATTTCCGCTATGATTTTGCAAAAGCTGAAATCCGATGCTGAAGCTTACCTGGGCCAAACGGTAACTCAAGCCGTTATCACGGTTCCAGCTTACTTCAATGACAGCCAACGTCAAGCAACCAAGGATGCAGGTAAAATCGCGGGTCTGGAAGTGCTGCGTATCGTCAACGAGCCAACAGCAGCTGCACTGGCATACGGTATGGAAAAATCCGAAGACCAAACAATCCTTGTTTATGACCTGGGTGGCGGTACATTCGACGTATCCATTCTGGAACTGGGCGACGGTTTCTTCGAAGTTAAAGCGACAAGCGGCGACAACAAGCTGGGCGGCGATGACTTCGACCAAGTGATTATTGATTACCTCGTAACAGAGTTCAAAAAGGATCAAGGCATCGACCTGAGCAAAGATAAAGCAGCTGTACAACGTTTGAAAGATGCAGCGGAAAAAGCAAAAAAAGAGCTGTCCGGCGTACTGACAACGACGATTTCCCTGCCGTTCATTACGGTAGCTGACGGCGTTCCACAGCATTTGGAGTTGAACCTGACTCGTGCGAAATTTGAGGAATTGTCTGAAGGTCTGGTAGAACGTACTTTGGGACCTACTCGTCAAGCGATGAAAGATTCAGGCATGAGTGCCAGCGACATCGACAAAATTGTTCTGGTCGGCGGTTCCACACGTATTCCGGCTGTACAGGAAGCCATTAAGAAACTGACAGGCAAAGAGCCTCATAAAGGTGTAAACCCTGATGAAGTGGTAGCTTTGGGTGCCGCAGTTCAAGCAGGCGTACTGACAGGTGATGTGAAAGACGTCGTTCTCCTCGACGTAACTCCACTGTCCCTTGGTATTGAAACCGCAGGTGGCGTATTCACTAAAATGATCGAGCGTAACACGACGATCCCTACGAGCAAATCGCAGGTGTTCTCGACGTATGCCGACAACCAGCCTAGCGTGGAAATCCACGTATTGCAAGGTGAACGTGAAATGGCAGCAGGCAACAAAACGCTGGGCCGTTTCCAACTGGGAGATATTCCTCCAGCACCACGCGGTGTACCGCAAATCGAAGTTACTTTTGATCTGGATGCCAACGGTATCGTGAACGTATCCGCTACAGATAAAGGTACAGGCAAGAGCCAAAAAATTACGATCACATCCTCCAGCGGCTTGAGCGACGAGGAAGTAGAACGTATGATGAAAGACGCTGAGTTGCATGCGGAAGAAGATAAAAAACGCAAAGATCTGGTAGAAGCGAAAAACTCTGCGGACCAACTGATTTACTCTGTAGACAAAACGATTAAAGATCTGGGCGAAAAAGCGGATGCAGGCGAAGTCGAAAAAGCGAATGCAGCTAAAGAAAATCTGCAAAAAACGCTGGAAACTGACAACCTGGAAGACATCAAAAAGGCTACTGAAGAGCTGACTGAGATCGTTCAGCAGTTGTCCGTGAAGCTGTATGAGCAAGCTGCTCAAGAAGCACAGGCTCAACAAGCTCAAGACGGCGCAGCAGACAGCAAAGGCCGCGATAATGTGGTTGACGCGGACTATGAAGTTGTTGACGAAGACAAGAAGAAAGACTAAGCTACGGATCGGGTAGTGGTAGTAGCATTACGGTACACCGGTGCGTTATAATATACTGAGTGAAAAGAAGCAGCGTAGCTGCCTTGATAAATAACGATTAGCCGAAGGGTAACAGTTATTTTCAGAATAAATAAGCATATTACGGATTGTACTGCCTTGAAATGATGGGAAGGTCAAAGCCGGGTCATCCCGTGCCTTTGACTTTCCTTTTATATGTAGTGCAGACACGTTGTAGGCATGGGGGTGGAACATTGGCTGATAAGCGCGATTATTATGAGGTGCTGGGCGTCGCGAAGGGCGCTTCGGATGAAGATGTTAAAAAGGCTTACCGTAAGCTGGCGCGTCAGTATCATCCGGACGTGAACAAGGCTGCGGACGCGGAAACCAAATTTAAAGAAGTGAAAGAGGCTTATGACGTTCTCAGTGATGGTCAGAAGCGGGCAAGATATGATCAATACGGTCATGTAGACCCGAATCAGGGCATGGGAGGCGGCTTCGGTGGTGGAGCCGACTTTGGTGGCGGATTTGGCGATATTTTTGATATGTTTTTTGGCGGTGGCGGCAATGGTCGACGTGACCCGAATGCACCGCAGCGTGGTAATGATCTTCAATATACGATGACGATCGAATTCAAGGAAGCCGTATTCGGCAAGGAAACCGACATTAACATTGAGCGCACGGAAACGTGTGATACGTGTCATGGTACGGGAGCCAAAAAGGGTACTCAACCACAAACCTGTTCCGTCTGCCACGGTAGCGGACAAGAAGAAGTTGTGCAGAATACACCGTTTGGCCGGATGGTTAATCGTCGGGCCTGCTCCAACTGCGGCGGCTCCGGTAAAATCATCAAAGAAAAATGCACCACTTGTAGCGGTTCTGGTCGTGTGCGCAAGCAGCGTAAAATTCATATCCGCATTCCGGCGGGTGTCGATGACGGCGCGCAAATGCGTATCAATGGTGAAGGCGAAGGCGGTGTCAACGGAGGACCAGCAGGTGATCTGTATGTCGTTTTCCGTGTGAAGTCGCATGACTTCTTTGAGCGTGAGGGAGACGACATTTACTGTGAAATTCCGCTGACGTTTTCGCAGGCAGCGTTGGGAGATGAAGTCGAAATTCCGACGCTGACCGAGAAAGTGAAGCTGAAAGTTCCAGCTGGTACACAAACAGGAACATACTTCCGTCTTAAAGGCAAGGGTGTACCAAAACTTCGTGGCGTAGGTCAGGGTGACCAGCACATTAAGGTGGTTGTGGTAACGCCTAGCAAGCTGAGTGAGGAACAGAAGGAATTGCTGCGTCAGTTCTCTTCGCTTAGCGGTGAGCAGACACATGAGAATGAGCAATCCTTTTTTGACCGTGTGAAGCGCGCCTTCCGAGGCGACTAAGCCAGGGTAGACTCGCGGAGCATCAACCATGAATCGGAGGGAACTGTTCCGCTATTGCGGAGTAGTTCCCTTTTTTATTATACGAAAGAGTGGAAGGAAGCTGTATAAGATTATAACTATGCAAATTCACGTAAACACATACATAACCATTTTTGTATAAGCATATGGACTATTTAGCTTTAAGCATGATGCATGAAAGGGTGAGTTCTATCAAAAAGTCACAGCCTAAGCAGCGTCGGGGGAAACCGCTATTTAAGCTCAGAGGGCTGATTACGCTGCTGGTTTGTCTGGTTATGGCACTAGTGCTCCTGCCTGTAACTTTGTTATTTGCCGAGAGAGTTGAGCATGAAACCGAAATGGGACTGGAGGAAAAAGCGATGTCCATCGCACGTACACTTTCCCATACGCCGCTTATTATTGAGCATTTGCAGCAGTCTGATTCGTCTTCCTCCATGCAGAAGTATGTGCAGAAGGTTTCATCTGCTAATCATGTTCAGTTTATCGTAGTTATGGACATGAAGGGCATTCGCAAAACACACCCGGATCCCAGGATGATCGGCAAAGCCTTTGCTGGTGGAGATGAATACACTGCACTTCATGGTCATGAGAGTGTATCTGTTGCGAAGGGAACATTGGGCCTGTCCATGCGCGCTTTTTCTCCCGTATTCAGCTCGACGGGGAAGCAGCTGGGAGCGATTGTCGTCGGTATATCCATGCAAGATGTACTGAGGGCTCAGGGAGGCAATTACCGCCTTATTGCTATCGCCATTGGCGTCGGAATGTTAATTGGTGCCGGAGGGGCTGTTGTGCTGGCCCGTAAAATCAAAAATATGCTGTTTGGTCTGGAGCCACCGGAAATCGCACGCTTGCTGGAGGAACGCAACGCTATGCTGCAGTCCATTAAGGAAGGCGTCATTGCGGTGGATGAATCCGGACGTGTTATGTTAATGAATGCGGAAGCGATTCGTCTGCTCAGGCAAGCGGGAATTGAGGATATCTCGTCTTCAGGGCAGGAGATTACCGCTTATTTGTCCGCTTTTCGATTACAAGAGGTTTTGGCGGCAGGCACTCCAAGAATGGATGAGGACATGGAACTGGGGGGGATAACCTTGCTCACCACCAGTGTTCCGATACGGGTCAAAGGGGGAATTGTGGGAGCAATTGTAACTTTTCGGGATAAAACGGAGGTAAACCAGCTTGCCGAACGTTTGACAGGAGTCTCCCTGTATACGGAGGCGCTGCGTGCACAGGCTCACGAATTTATGAACAAGTTGCATGTCATTATGGGGATGGTACATTTACGAATGTACGATAAACTGGAGCATTACATCTTGGATGCCGTTGAGCACCATCAAGTGGAGATTGGCTCGATTACCCGGCAGATTAGGGACCCAGTGATGGCGGGCTTTGTTTTGGGAAAATTAAGCCGGGCCAGAGAGGTTGGTGTGAGCTTCGAATTGACTCCGGGCAGCTATTTGCCTGAAACCGGTCGAACTCAAACGATTCATGAACTGATAACCATACTGGGGAATCTGTTTGATAATGCCGTGGAAGCGATGGAATCTTTGGAGCACAAGCAGATTACCTTGACGCTTTATTATGAGGAAAATCAGAAGAACGGCTGTCTGACATGTGTAATAAGTGATAACGGACCTGGTGTACCGGAACCTCTCGTAGAGGCGATATTTGAAAAGGGATTTTCGACCAAGGGAGAGTCACGGGGAATGGGGCTTTATCTGGTAACGCAAAGTGTGAAAAGATTAAAAGGAACCATAAAGCTGATTCCGGCTGAGCAAGGGTGCTGTTTTCAGATTAAGATTCCATACACCATAATGGGGAATGATGAACATGATTAATGTCTTAATTGTAGAAGATGATCCGATGGTTGCCGAGTTTAACCGCAAATATACAGAGCAGGTAGAGGGCTTTTTATGTGGAGGCTGGGCTGCTTCCGTGGAAGATGCCAAGGAATTTCTGGAAAAACAAGCGATTGATCTGATTTTGCTGGATGTGTATATGCAGGAAAGCAATGGACTTGATTTGCTGGCTTTTATTCGTGAGACAGGAGTGAATGTGGATGTCATCGTGATTTCGGCTGCAAGCGATATGAACAGTATCAAAAAAGCGATGAATTTCGGCGCGGTGGATTATTTGATTAAGCCGTTTCACTTTAATCGTTTTCTGGAGGCGCTCACGGGTTATCGGGAGCATGTTAGTATCGTACGTGAGCGCAGCTTGCTTTCGCAGGAGGAGTTGGATCGGCTGCTTTATCATAAAAGCTCGACCAAAGAGCTGGCCCGGCTACCCAAAGGAGTAACCAAATCCACGCTGGCCATGATATGGAACTGTATTCGGCAGCATGAAGCGATGTTATTTTCCACCGAGGATATTGCGGAGAGTGCAGGGATATCCAGAGTATCTATGCGCAAGTATCTTGCTTTTTTGACGGAAATTGAGGCACTTGCCATGGAAACCATATACGGCACCATTGGACGACCTGTTTATCAGTATCGAATTTTACCGCAGGCGGAGGAAATTATGAGCGGTTATATTTAAGCCCTCTTTTTGATTACTTTAATTACTAAAGTGAATGATTAGTTTAAAAACCAAATAAAGCGTTTTCTAAAGTGTAGAATGGAAGCATGGTCATCATTCTTCACTACAAGGAGGGAGCTTTATGGAAAATGCTACAAACCAGCCGGTCATTCAAAAGTGGCAAAAATGGCGTAAAAATCCTGCAGACGGCATCAGGATGCTGGGCAGGATAAAAGTGGGGGTTATTCCGCTTCCGCTTTACGTCGTGATTGCGTTGATTGTATACGCAGCTGCGATTACACAGAGACTTCCGAACGATCTGCTGGGCGGATTTGCTGTCATTATGATTTTAGGCATATTGCTCAGTGATCTGGGGGCGAAACTTCCGCTGCTCAAGCATATTGGCGGTCCGGCCATTCTGTCACTCATGGTTCCATCGTTGATGGTATTTTGGAACATGTTTCCTCCATCTGCGATGGGTGCAGTACACACGCTGATGAAAACCTCAAATTTTCTTTATTTTTATATCGCTTGTCTGGTCACCGGAAGTATTCTGGGTATGGATCGGAAGATGCTGATGAATGGAATTGTCAAAATTTTTGCCCCCATTATAATAGGCTCTATTGCAGCGGTAGCAGTAGGTATGGTGGTGGGTATGGCTTTTGGCTACAGCGCCTATCATACGTTTTTTTACATCATCATCCCGATTATCTCCGGCGGGATCGGAGAAGGCATTCTACCATTGTCCATTTCGTATGGATTAGTGCTGGGCAAGGATTCAGCGATATTCGTATCCCAGTTTATCCCGGCTGCCATCATTGGCAATATTGTTGCCATCATAGGTGCGGGTATTTTAAAAAAAATGGCGGAGAAAAATCCTCGTACTTCTGGTAACGGGAAGTTGTTGAAACTTGATAAAAAAGGGGAAAAGTTATCTTCGGTGAGTCTGGAACAACCTGTCTCGTTTCCATTGATGGGTGGGGGGCTGCTGCTAGCCTGTACTTTCTTTATTGTAGGTAAACTGCTGGAGCCGTATCTTCATATTCCTGGCCCGATTCTGATGATTCTGGCTGCGGCCTTAATGAAGTGTATTCAAGCGATGCCGGCCCAGATAGAGCAGGGAGCTTTTCATTTGTACAAATGTATTGCGGCAAGCTTGACATGGCCGTTGATGGTGGGATTGGGTATTTTGTATGTGCCTTTGGATAGTGTGATTGGAATTCTTACGATTCCTTATGCCATAACCTGCGCATCCGTTGTGGTTGCATTGATTGTTGCTGGATACTTCACAGGAAAATGGATTAACATGTACCCGGTGGAAGCTGCGTTGGTGACCAGTTGTCGTGGCGGATTGGGCGGTACGGGGGATGTAGCGATCCTGTCTGCATCGAATCGCATGGAGCTAATGCCTTTTGCGCAAATAGCAACACGCATTGGCGGGGCAGCCACAGTCATTTTAGCAACCTTGTTACTCAATTTATGGAGCTGATGAGTCTATACAAAAGCCTGATATCTATAACAAATGTACAGAAAAAATATACAGACATGAAAGGATGGAGAGAAGCATGAGTAGCTTGACAGAAGAGATCAGACAATTACATGAGGGCGGTAAAATGGAGACCCAACCGAAGCAGCCGATTGCAAGTATGGAGGAGCTATCCAAGATTTATACCCCCGGCGTAGCTGAAATCTGTATGGAAATTGCGAATGACCCAGCCAAAGCCTATCAATTAACGATCAAAAAAAATACAGTGGCGGTCGTATCGGATGGAACAGCGGTGCTAGGATTGGGAGATATCGGACCAGAGGCGGCTATGCCTGTGATGGAAGGTAAGGCGGTTCTGTTCAAACAGTTTGCAGGCGTAGATGCATTTCCAATCTGCCTTAATACGAAGGATCCTGACGAAATTGTTCAAATTGTCAAAATGATTGCTCCTGCCTTTGGTGGTATTAATTTGGAGGATATCTCTTCACCGCGCTGCTTTGAGATTGAGAGACGACTGAAAGAGGAGCTGGACATTCCGGTATTTCATGATGATCAGCATGGTACGGCCGTCGTCGTGTTAGCGGGGTTGGTCAATGCACTGAAGGTATGCGGCAAAAAAATGGAGGATGTCAAAGTGGTATTTGCAGGCATCGGAGCGGCCGGTATGGCCTGCTCCCGTATGCTGCTCAAGGCGGGTGTGCGTAATCTGATTGGCGTTGATCGTCAGGGAGCCATTCATCGTGGCGTGGAATACAGCAACCCGCATTGGACGGAGTACGCGAACATGACCAATCCTCATAATCTGAGTGGTAGTTTATCCGAGGTGATTGTGGGAGCAGATGTGTTCATCGGTGTGTCAGGCCCGGATTTACTGAGTGTGGAGGATATTCAGAGTATGGCCGTTGATCCTATTGTCTTCGCCATGGCGAACCCGAAACCGGAGATTGATCCGGCTTTAGCAGCGCCTTATGTACGTGTTCTGGCTACGGGCCGCTCTGATTATCCTAATCAGATTAACAATGTACTGTGCTTTCCGGGAATTTTCCGGGGCGCACTGGATTGCCATGCCACGACGATTAATGAAGAAATGAAGCTGGCTGCCGGACTTGCCATTGCTGATGCGATCAGTCCTGAAGAGCTAAGTGAAACTTATATCATACCCAATGTGTTTAATCCGCAGGTAGTCTCTAAGGTTCGGGATGCTGTCGTTCGCGCTGCGTGGGAGACAGGAGTAGCCAAGGCAGGTAAAGCTCCTGCCGCTGCTTTGCACCCGCAAAAGTTATAATCTTCACAAACTACTTTCCAACCGTTTCAGCATACTAAACTCGGTGTTGTTTGTTCCGTTTAGCCTTCGTGGGGAATATAAATCCGTGCCAATGAGCAGGATATAGCAAAGCGCAACTGTCTGTGTTCTTGAACAGGAGTTGCGCTCAATACCACACAGGGAGTTTTGGGGATGAGTGAAAAAAATATTTTGGCGTATTTCAAAAGCCCCGAGGAAGCACAAGGAGCAGCTAGAAAGCTGGAAGCTCTCCGGGCAGCAGATGTATCTATAGACCGATTTAGCCGCTATCCCCGACAGTCTACGGGCAACGTCGGATTACCTGTATTTGCGGGACAAATTAGCAGCTTGTCCTCACTGACGCAGGGAGTGGAGTTTACGGATGCAACTCCAGCGATACTGGCTGCGGCTGATCCATCTGCCAGCGGAATGAGTGACGGCGGGCAAGGTGGGCCGACAGGCCGCGATATATTGTTAACCGCTGTGGTGGATGAATCCATTCATCATCAGGCGATGTCTATTGTGGAGCAAGCGGGTGGTATGCTGTGAAAACGTTGGAAGGAGCTGTGACAGATGCCCACAAACAAACGGTTCGATAAAGTGCTGACCAAAACCGAGAAAATCAAGCGTGCACAATCTGCTAAAAATGAGGATGTTGAGTTCTCGGCAGAGCAGGCAGATGCTCAGGATTTGGAAGCGATCCGGCGCGGTGAAGTAGCTGATCGTCGTCAGGAGCGCATCATAAACGACAGCGAGTAGAATTCAATAAGACGGGTCATCCCTATCATTAAATATGATTTGTGGGATTGCCCGTCTTATTTGTGTTTTATCCTCTTGTCTATTTAATTATCCGCTATAGGCTGTTGCGCTAAAAACAAGGGGACCGGAGACGAAAGCAGTAGTCGCAGGCGTTTGATTTTCAATAATTAGTTGATAGTTTTGCACGCCCAGAGGTGCAACATCTACCATTTCGACATTAATGATAATGTTGTCGTCAAACAGATTAGTCTGCAGTCCGTAATAAATTTCCTTGCCGGCTCTCCATATACGTACAAGTGTTCTAATGTTGCCCGCACCAACAAAACGCAAGCCTATGGATGCCTTTAATTCTACCCGATTGTTAACAGCTCCAGGAATAGTCGGATCAATAAATACGGAAGCCGTAGCAATCCCTAGTCCGGCTGGAGAAATAGGAACCGGAAGACTAATCCCATTGGTAATAGGTGTGATGACAGCAGCATTATAATCCAAAACGGTTTTGGCCATTATAAGTCACTCCTTCTTTGAATATACTATATTGTATGTACTAGAGTTAAGGAGGCTTGGACTAAAAGAGTGGGCAACATGCACAAGTTCTACAAAACATTTTGCACTTCGATGGTACTAGCTTTTTTGAACTCCTATGCTTGTATATAGTACAATATAGAGTATGCATGTGAAATGAGGAGGAAATGAAAACCATGTTGTGGCATGAAATTACAATACATACAACCGAAGAAGCCGTCGAAATGATTTCGAATTTTCTGCACGAAGCAGGTGCGGGAGGGGTTTCCATTGAAGAATCCGGTTCGCTGAACAAACCACGCGATACGTCCTACGGACAGTGGTATGATCGGCCCTTGAATGACATTCCCGAGGGACAAGCGACCATCAAGGGGTATTTTGCCGAAGAAGTTGAGATGGACGGGATCCGTTCGCAAATTGAGCCACGCGTCGAAGAATTGAGAACATTCGATATTGACCCAGGCGAGGTTCGGTATGAGCTGAAAACGGTCAACGAGGATGACTGGGCTAATGCCTGGAAGCAATACTTCAAGCCATTGCGTGTGTCGGACCGTCTGACGATCAAACCGACTTGGGAAGCCTATGAGCCTGCCAGTGAAGATGAAAAAATTATTGAGCTGGACCCCGGCATAGCCTTTGGCACCGGAACGCATCCCACAACATCACTTTGTCTGAGAGCGTTGGAATCTGTGGTCAAGGGTGGAGAGGAAGTCATTGATGTGGGCACAGGCTCCGGCATTTTGGCGATTGGAGCCGTGCAACTGGGAGCGAAGCATGTACTGGCTCTGGACCTTGATCCCGTAGCGGTATCCAGTGCGCGGGAAAATACCCATCTGAATGGGTTGGAGGATCGCATTACCATTAAAGAGAGCGATCTGCTGTCCGTGCTGAATGCGAGCGATCCGACGCTGGGTATCCAACTGCCAGTCGAGCTAGTGGTCGCTAATATTTTGGCCGAAATTATTTTGCTGTTTATTGATGATGTGTACAAGGCTCTGGAGCCAGGTGGTATTTATATCGCTTCAGGAATTTGGAAGAACAAAGAAGAGGTTGTCGAAAACGCATTGAAGGCGGCGGGCTTCGACATTGCCGAAACGTGCCGTGATGAGGATTGGCTGGCGTTTGTGGCGAGAAAGAGGTAATCATGGATTTTTTACAAAATATTTTTCGTGTGAAGTTAGAGGTTCTTCCATTTTACTTGCTGGCTCTGATCATATCTTTTACGGTACATGAGTTTGCACATGCGTATTATGCCAATAAATTCGGTGACCCTACAGCCAAGCTGCTGGGACGCGTGACATTAAATCCGGCAGTGCATATTGATCTGATGGGTACGTTGCTACTGCTGATTGGGGGCTTTGGCTGGGCCAAACCGGTTCCAGTCAACCGTGATAATTTCAGTCGTCCACGTTCTATGGGGATTGTCGTGTCTGCTGCTGGACCACTGAGCAATTTGCTGCTTGCCTTTGTGGCTACCTTGATTTATGCGGTGCTGCTTCATTTTCAGGTGCTGCCGAATATCGAGAATCAGCGGGTGGCTCAGGCCATCAACTTGTTTATCAATTCACTGATTAGTTTGAATCTGTTTTTGTTTATTTTTAATTTAATTCCGCTGCCACCGCTGGATGGTTACCGGATTGTGGAGGATGTGGCTCCTACACCTCTGCGCCGCAAACTTCAGCATTTTGAGCAGTGGTCTATCTTTATTTTTCTGTTGATCCTTGTTATCCCGCAGGTGCGGGCGGTGACGATTGAGCCGCTGTACGTGCTTTCCCAGACGATTTATGTGCAGTTTTTGCAGTTTGCTTTTTACATCATCGGATTATTTGGAGCCTAACGGCTCCTTTTTTTGCGGGTATGGAAGGTGGTATAACAATTGAAGCAGCAACATACTGGTCATGCGGGCGCAAAAGATGATATGATGGTGCTTGGTGATTTATTCGGATATTGTACAGAAAGCCAATGGATAACAGTTATTTTCAGAATAGGTGTGAGAGACAATGCAGCGTTATTTTATTCCGGCAGAGCAGTTTTTGGAAGACCATGTGATCGTGGCGGGTGAGGATGCGCGACATATTGCCAAGGTCATGCGCGGTCGTAGTGGTGACAAAATTATAGTCAGTGACGGGGTATCAAGGGAAGCGCTGGCTGCGTTGGATACGATAGAACAAGATCGTGTGACGGCGACGATCGTCGAGCCGCTGGAGATGACCTCCGAGCCGCATGTGCAGGTCACCATTGCCCAAAGTCTTCCCAAGGGAGACAAGATGGAGACCGTTATGCAAAAATGTACAGAAATCGGGGCAGCGGGGTTTGTCCCGTTTTTGTCCGAGCGTACGGTCGTGCAGTATGATGCCAAAAAGGAAGGCAAGCGGCTGGAGCGCTGGCGCAAGATTGTAAAGGAAGCGGCTGAGCAAAGCCACCGTAACCGGATTCCGGAAATAAGTGCGCCGATGACGTGGAAAGAGCTGCTGGCTTCTTTTTCGCAGTATGATTTGATATGCTATTGTTATGAAAAAGAGCAGGGGCGGCAGCTACGGGACGTGATTCAGCCTTTGGCAGGACAATGGACGTCGATGGACAAGCCGCGTGTTTTGCTGATAGTGGGTCCGGAAGGTGGATTCAGCGAAGCGGAGAGCCTGGAGGCCGAGCAGGCCGGGGCGCAGTCTACGGGGCTGGGAAGACGCATTTTGCGTGCGGAAACCGCAGGTATGGCTGCATTGGCTTGCATTTTATATGAGTCAGGAGAAATGGGAGGGGTTTAATATGCCGTCAGTGGCATTTTACACATTGGGTTGTAAGGTAAACTTTTATGATACAGAAGCGATTTGGCAGCTGTTCAAAAATGAAGGCTATGAGCAGGTGGATTTTGATGAGCAGACAGCTGATGTCTACCTTATTAATACGTGCACCGTTACGAATACCGGCGATAAAAAGAGTCGTCAGATCATTCGGCGTGCGATTCGTCGGAACCCAGATGCTATTGTGGCAGTGACGGGCTGTTACGCCCAGACTTCTCCTGCCGAAATTATGGATATTCCCGGTGTCGATCTCGTTATTGGTACACAGGATCGAGACAAAATTATTCCGTTTGTTCAGGAGATTCAAGAGTCGCGTCAACCTGTGAATGCTGTGCGCAACATTATGAAAACGCGCGTGTTCGAGGAAATGGATGTGCCTGATTTTGCTAACCACACACGTGCGTTTTTGAAAATTCAGGATGGCTGCAACAACTTTTGCACCTTCTGCATCATTCCGTGGTCGCGTGGTTTGTCCCGCAGCCGCGATGCCGCGAGCATTATGACTCAGGCGCGTCAACTGGTGCATGCGGGTTATAAAGAAATTGTGCTCACAGGCATTCATACAGGTGGTTATGGTGACGACATGGACAATTATGATCTGTCCGATCTGCTGTGGGATCTGGAGAAGGTGGAAGGGCTGGAGCGTATCCGTATCAGTTCCATTGAAGCCAGCCAGATTGATGAAAAAATGCTCGATGTGCTGAATCGTTCCACCAAGCTGGTGCGTCATTTCCACATTCCGCTTCAGGCGGGAGATGACACCGTGCTGAAACGGATGCGCCGCAAATACACAACAGAAGAGTTTTACAATAAAATGCTTATGATTCACAAGGCGATGCCGGATGTGGCGATTACGACAGACGTTATTGTTGGTTTTCCTGGGGAAACGGACGAAATGTTCCGCAACGGCTATGAGCTGATGGAAAAAATTGGCTTCTCGGAAATGCATGTGTTCCCTTATTCCAAGCGCAGCGGTACGCCTGCGGCGCGTATGGAGGATCAGGTGGACGAGGACGTGAAAAATGCACGTGTGCATGAACTGATTGAACTGTCAGAGCAAATGCAGTTGGCTTATGCAGAGAAGTTTGTCGGTCAGGTGCTGGAGGTCATTCCGGAAGTTGCGCCGAAAGGGACCGAAGATAGCGGCATGCTTCACGGTTACAGTGACAATTACATTCAACTGGTGTTTGAAGGTACTAAGGATCTGGTTGGCAAGGTGTGCCGCGTGAAGCTGACGAAGGCGGGCGTTAATGAAAGTGAAGGCCAATTGGTCCGTGTGCTGGAGAATGGACTGCAAGCAGCCCTATAATAACAATAACTAAAAAAAGCCTGAACAGGCCATAGAGATGGCAAACAAGGATTTCGCCTTTCCTTACAGGGAGGACGGAATCCTTGTTGCGCAAGGAAAGGGGATTACAGGATGGCAGCAAAAAAGGAAATTTCCGCAGGCGGTGTTGTGTACCGCAAACAGGGGGAGCAGCTTGAAATTCAGCTGATTACCGACCGATACGGCAAGGTCTCCTTGGCTAAAGGCAAGATGGAGCCGGGAGAAACGATCGAACAGACGGCTTTGCGTGAAATTCGTGAGGAAACAGGACTGAACGGACAGATTATCCAGCATGTGGATATGATTGCTTATACGTATCAGCATCCTGAATTTGGGGAAGTGGACAAGGAAGTCCATTATTATCTCGTAGAGGCACTGGATGGGGATTTACAGGCACAGATTGAAGAAATTAAAGGTGTTGCGTGGCATACGCCTGAGGAAGCATGGCGTCTCCAGCGCCAAGGCGGATATGATAACAATGATGTCATTTTGAGCAAGGCGCTGTCCATGCTTGGAATTAACGTTTGATGATGTTGGAAGACATGCGATTCTCCAAACGTGCCCATACAGGTAAATAGCAGACTGGCAAGACAAGCAGAGAGCTGATCACGTTAAACAGGGTTTGGGCATGAGCGACCTTGGCTCCCGGCTCAGCAGATATCCAGGCGGCTGCCAATTCCAGCCCGGGGATCAGCGGCATAAACAGCAGCGCCCCGCCTACGTTCAGCAGCACGTGGGACCAGGCCACAAATTTGCCGGATACGCTGCCGCCAACAGCGGCAATCAGCGCGGTTACACAGGTGCCGACATTGGAGCCAATGACGATGGCGATACCTACATCCGCTGGCAAAGCCCCCGCAGCCGCAAGGCTGATCGCCATGCCAATAACGGCGGCGCTGCTGTGAACCAGTGCGGTCAGGCATGCTCCGGCGGCGAAGGCCCACCACATATTGGCCGCAGCGTGATCTAGAAACCAGCGGAACAGCCCGGCCTGCTCAATCCATGGGCCGACCGTCTGCATGACGCGGATACCCGCAAGGATCAGTGAAAACCCGGCAAAGGCGAGGCTGATATATTGGACAGCCTGCGGACGACTGAGCTGAAGGGAACTGGATGGTGGCCCGGCAGACGCATATTGGCGGCTGGAGACAGTCTCGCCCCACAAGACGGCGGCGCTCCAGCAAAGCAGCGAGCCGCAGAGCAGCGGAACAGCCAGCTTGCCTAGCTGGAGACCCATTAGCTCGGTGGTCAGGCAGGTACCAATATTGGTGCCGAGGATAATGCCGAGCGTGCGGCCGTAGGTCAACAGCCCGGCGTTGACCAGTCCGATGGTCAGCACCGTGACAGCGGTGCTGCTTTGCAGCAGGGCGGTAATACCTGAGCTGAACAGCATGCCCCGCCAAGGGGAAACGGTGGCCCGATTCAGCCAGCGGGTGAGGAAGGGGCCAGCCAAATGCCGGAGGGCCGCTTCCATCAGCTTCATCCCGCCCAAGAAAATAAGCAGCCCACCGCACAGCGGCAAAATAACATGAGCAAATACGGGCGTATCCCCCTTTCTAAACCATTTTACGTTGGTGACCAAGGACGCTTCGCGGCCCATTTGATCTTACAATCGCTATGCTTCTCCAGATTCAAATGGACCGCTACGCTGTTAACTGCCTAAAAAATGGAATGATGTTCCCCTGTGCTTCACTCGGAATAAAGAACTTGAACCTAAGCAAAAAATTCTTTTCAAAACTGCTGAGACGCTTATGTAACAGCCTATGATCTGACGAGGACAGCCATGACAAGCATGGCGGAGCTGTTTTTTTAGAGCGATAATTTTGTAGTAGCTTCACAAGCTTTAAAATAGTGACGTCGATATAAAGGCGGGCAGTAGCGGAGCGGTTCATTTGAATCTGAAGAAGCGGTAGCGTTCGGCTGAAAGCTTTCCGAAGGAAAGCTGCTTCGAAAGAATATGCTTAACGGGCTTCTTACCTCTAATTCATTTAGAAAATCCAAAAATCCCATTGCAACAGCGATCGTAAGATCAAATGAATCGCGGAGCCGCGCCCCATTGAACACCACGCTTTTAACACTTTGAGTAACCTAAGAATAGGAGTGAGGGTTTTGCCTTCAGTAATATTAGAACGAGGCCGCAAAAAAAGGCTGGAGCACGCACACCCTTGGGTGTTTAAAAATGAAATAGCCAGGGTCGAGGGTGATCCAGAGGCGGGCGATCTGGTCAGCATTGTTAACCATCAGGGTCGATATTTGGCGACAGGCTACTATAATCCGACTTCACAGATTACGGTGCGTGTGCTATCGTACGAGCCGCTGGAAGCCATGGACAAAAATTTCTTTGCTGAACGCTTCCGCGATTGTCTGGAGCACCGCGAACGTTTTGTGACCGGAGGAGACGCGTATCGGCTGGTATACGGCGAGGCTGATTTTTTACCCGGGCTGATTGTAGACCGTTTTGGCGACGTATTGGTTGTACAATTATTAACGCTCGGCATGGATCGCCGCAGGGAAGAAATCAGGGATGCACTCGTTGAAGTGATTGGCCCTGTTGGTATATATGAGCGCAGTGATGTATCCATCCGTGAGCTGGAAGGACTAGAACAGACCAAAGGGCCTTTATATGGCGACTCCCCGCGTCATGTCGTGGTAACGGAAAATGGTTTGCGTATCAAGGTCGATATTGTAGAGGGCCAAAAGACAGGCTATTTCTTCGACCAGCGTGAGAATCGTGCGGCGATTGCTCCACTGATGACGGGCTGGGGAGGACGCAGCGGAATTACGCTGCAGGAAGTAGCAGCAGAGCAGGGTGACGCTGGCACAGCGGTCATGAAGCCTGTGAACAAAAGCGGCAAGGTTGTGGAGTTCCCATTCTGGGATGGTGCAACCGTGCTGGAGTGCTTTTCACATACGGGAAGCTTTACGCTTAATGCCTGCAAATACGGTGCTAAAAAAGTAACCTGTCTTGATATTTCCGAGCACGCAATTGAAAGCGCACGGGATAATGTCAAGCTGAACGGTTTTGAGGAACGCGTCGAGTTTGTCGTGGACGATGCTTTCCAATATTTGCGCAATCAGGTTAAAGGCGTAGAGGAACGCACCGCGCGGGCAGGGGGAAAGGGAGATACTTCCAAGCCACTCACAGCAGGGGGCGGACGTACCTTTGATGTAGTTATTCTTGATCCACCAGCCTTTGCGAAAACAAAGAATGCGGTCAAAGGAGCTACGCGGGGATATAAGGATATAAATCTGCACGGGATGAAGCTGGTCAATGAGGGCGGCTATTTAGTGACTGCGAGCTGCTCATTCCATATGCGGCCGGAGCTGTTTCTGGACACGATTAAGGAAGCAGCGGCAGATGCTGGAAAAATCCTCCGTCTGGTGGATTGGAGAGCGGCTGGCAAGGATCATCCCCAAATTCTGGGTGTGGAGGAAGGCCATTATTTGAAATTCGCTATTTTTGAGGTGCGTAGCCGGACACAACTGTAGAATTCATACACAGTTAACCGCCTTTTGGGGTAGCGGAATAAGTAGATTAGGCTCGTTTTATCAATAAAACAGTCCTGTAGAGAAGGCATGCACCAAGCCAAACCTGCGGGACTGTTTATTTTTTGAGGGAGGATAAAATGCTACAAGATGGCAAACGTACGTTCTTTTCTCCCTTGCCTCATATGCTATACTGTTTAATAGATTGTTGTTCGTTGGAAAGGAGGCCGCATCATGTCGGTCCGTTTATTAATTGGCCGCTCAGGCAGCGGAAAAAGCATGTTAATCCGTCGTGAAATGACGGCTATGCTACGCAAGGAACCGCTAGGTAAGCCTATGCTGTTGCTTGTGCCGGAGCAATCGTCATTTGCTTCCGAGCATGCGCTGCTTACAGAAGCCGGAAACGGTATTCAGGGGACGGTGCGTGCACAGGTCATGGGATTTCATCGTCTTGCCTATTTGGTCATGCAGGAAACCGGGGGTTCGGCGCTGGTACCTGTGACGGAGGAAGGCAAGAAGATGCTTTTATATAAAATTATTCGTCGTCGCAAGGATGAACTGAGTTTATTTAAGGATTCGGGAGACCAGTTGGGCTTTGTGGATCGGTTAAATACGCTGTTTACGGAGCTGAAGCAGTACGGGAATGATACCCGGCCTGTACCAGAGCAACTGGAGAGAATGAATGCGGCGGGGGAATCGACTCCGATTTTGCGCGGCAAGCTCAAGGATATCAGTCTGATCTATGAGGATTTTGAAAGAGAGCTGGCGCTTAAATATATTGACGGCGAGGATACGCTGCGTATGCTGGCGGAGCAGATTGCTGAGTCGTCCATTGTACGTGGAGCGGATATTTGGATGGATGGCTACCGCAGGTTTACGCCGCATGAATACAAGGTGGTTGAGCAGCTTATGCTACACGCTTCTTCGTTGACGGTCGCGCTGACCTGCAATCGCAGCTACGAGAGTGGACAGCTTCCGCATGAGCTGGATTTGTTTCATCCTTCGGCGGCTACCTATGTAAAGCTTAAAGGGATGGCGGATGAGCTGATGATGGAGACGCAGACACAACTGTTGCGCCCTGATCCGCTTCCGAGATTTAAGGGCCGTCCGGCGTTGGCGTATCTGGAGGCAGATTTTGAACGTCGCGCAGGGCATCGGAATCAGGAACGACCCATGCGTCAGCAGCAGATGCGGGAGCAATGGAAAGACAAGCAGCCAGAAGAAATCAAACTGTATGCGGCAGCGAACCGACGTGTGGAACTGGAGGGTGCAGTGCGCGAAATGCGCCGTCTGGCCCGGGATGAGGGGGCACGTTATCGGGAAATGGCGCTGTTTTTACGCCAGATTGAGGATTATGAGCCGTGGGTGGAGCCGATATTTAAGCAATATGAGGTTCCGGTGTTTCTGGATCAGCGCAGAAGCGTATTGCATCATCCATTGGTGGAATTGATTCGGGCTTCGCTGGATATTGTCCAGCGGCGTTGGCGGTACGAGGATGTATTTCGTGCGGTCAAAACGGATCTGCTGTTGCCACAGGATGGACGGGTCAGCCGCGAGGATATGGACCGTCTGGAAAATTACGCATTGGCCTGTGGGATACAGGGCAGCCGCTGGACAGACGGACGGACTTGGCAGGCTGTACCCAGCCTTTCGCTGGAGCTGGAGGAACAGGAGCGGAACCGCCAGCGGGACGAAACGCTGGATCTAATGGAGCTGTGCCGCGATGTGATCGTGACGCCTTTACGTGCGTTTGAGAAACGTCTGGGTAAGGCCCGGACTGCGCTTGAAAAGTGTGAGGCAGTGTACTTGTTGCTGGAGGATGCGGAAATTGGGCATAAGCTGGATGAACTGATCCAGCAGTCCGAGAAAGCGGGAAATCCCGATCAGGCCAAGGAGCATCGTCAGGTATGGGATTCGGTGCTTGAGCTGTTGGATCAGATCGTCGAAATGATGGGTGACGAGAAACTGGACACTTCTTTATTTGCCGGTGTGCTGGAAACGGGGCTGATAGAGTACCGTATGGGTCTTGTTCCGCCAGCTCTGGATCAGGTGCTGGTCGGAAACACGGACCGTACACGCGTTGCTGGTATTCAACATGTCTTTGTGCTGGGTATGAACGAAGGTGTGATGCCAGCTGTATTTCATGAGGATGGCGTGCTGAACGAGCAGGAACGTACCGCCTTGAATGAACGGGGCGTAGAGCTGGCGCCGGATATGACAAGACGTCTGCTGGATGAACGTTTTCTCGCGTATACGGCGCTCACGTCAGCCGGAAGCAGTCTGTGGATGAGCTACGCCGTGACCGACGAAGAGGGCAAGTCGTTGCTGCCGTCAGAGTTGGTACGGCATGTCCGTCAACTGTTCCCTGCTCTGGAAGAGCACCCGTTAGCTGTATATCCTTTGCCTCGGGACCCATGGGCGACTCAATGGGAGTATGCTTCCCATCCGTCCGAGGCATTGCCGCAGCTGATCGCGCAATTCCGGCAATGGCGGCATGGTGGAGAGATTTTATCTCCCTGGTGGGAGGTATACAACTGGTATGCGCGCCAGCAGGGGCGTGAAAGGGACAAGCTGCGTCAGTTGCTGACCTCACTTTTTTACGAAAATCATGCCGAAATGCGGAAAGAAACGAGTCGCCGTCTGTATGGCAGCAAGCTGCGTACCAGCGTATCTCGTATGGAACGTTTTGTCGCTTGTCCGTTTTCGCATTTTGCTTCCCATGGTCTTCGCTTGAAGGAGCGCCAAATGTATCGGCTGAAGGCACCGGATATCGGGCAGTTGTTCCATGCGGCGCTCGGAGAGATGGCGATTAATTTACGTAAACGAAACGTGAGCTGGGGCAGTCTCAGCACAGAGGAATGCCGACAAGAGGCGGAATCGACGGTGGAGCGTTTGGCTCCCCGCCTGCAAGGCGAGATTTTAATGAGCTCCAAGCGGTACGGGTACATTTTGCGCAAGCTGAAAGACATTGTGAGCCGCGCTTCGCTGATTTTGGGAGAGCATGCGCGTAGAGGCAGCTTTGAGCCACTGGAGTTGGAGCTGGGTTTTGGGCCGGGAGAAAAGCTTCCTCCTTTGACCTTTCGACTGGACAACGGTGTGGTGATGGAAATCGTCGGACGAATTGACCGCGTGGATGTGGCAGAGGGAGAAAAAGGCTTGCTTTTACGCGTCATTGATTACAAGTCCAGCCAAAAGGACCTCAAGCTGCATGAGGTGTACTATGGCTTGTCCCTGCAAATGCTCACGTACCTGGACGTGCTGCTGAATGCGGCGGAGGAATGGCTTGGCGAGACGGCTTATCCGGCGGGTACGCTTTATTTTCACGTCCACAATCCGATGTTGCAGTCTCCGAATGGTCTGAGCGTGGAACAGGCCCGTCAGGAGCTTCTAAAACGCTTCAAGATGAAAGGGCTATTGTTGGCGGATCGGGATGTGGTTGGGCAAATGGATACGGCATTGGACAAGGGGTATTCCTCCATTTTGCCAGTTGCGGTAAAGGCGGACGGCAGCTTTTACAGCAGTGCGTCTGTCGCTTCGCCGGAACAGTGGGATAGCCTGCTGGCTTCGGTACGCGATAATATCCGAACGATTGGGACACGCATGACAGAGGGCGACGTGGCGATTGAGCCTTATCGTATCCAGCAAGAGACGGCATGCACCTTCTGTTCTTTCAAACCTGTTTGTCAATTTGACGACAGTTTGGAGGGCAGCGGCTACAACCAATGGGGGAAACCCGGCAAGGATCAGATCTGGAATATGCTCGGTCATACACAGGAAGGGAAAGGAGGAATGGACCAATGATAAGTACATCAAGCACCAATGGCATACCCAAGCCGGAAGGCAGTATGTGGAGTGATGACCAGTGGCGTGCGATTTCTGAATCTGGCAACAACATGCTGGTAGCGGCAGCGGCGGGGTCTGGTAAAACAGCGGTGCTCGTAGAGCGCATTATTCGTAAAATCGCCGATCCCCGGCTCGGTTTCAGCGTGGATCGGCTGCTGGTAGCGACCTTTACGAAGGCTGCCGCCGCCGAAATGCGCCAACGTATCCGCGAAGCCTTGGAACGTGTGCTGGAACAGGAGCCGGATAGTGAGCATGTACGTCGCCAGCTATCGCTACTAAATCGAGCCTCGATAACGACGCTCCACTCTTTTTGTATGGAGGTCATTCGCAGGCATTATCAGGCCATTCCCCTTGATCCCGGTTTTCGGATTATGAATGAGCATGAGACGGAATTGCTGCGTCAGGAACTGCTGGAAGAACTGTTTGAGGAAAAGTATGAGGCTAACGATGAAGGCAGCACGTTTCGCAGACTGGTGGACTGGTTTAGCGGTGAGCGTACAGATGATGCGATGTATGTGCTTGTTCAGCGCTTGTACGATTTTTCGCAAAGTCATCCCTGGCCGGAGCATTGGCTGAGGGAGACGGCAGCAGCGTTCCGTGTAGAAGATGTGACGGCTTTGGGAGAGACTCCTTGGGTCCGCAGCATTTTGGCGGATGCGGCACTTTCGCTGCGCGGAGCAGCAAGCCTGCTGGAGCAGGCGTATGGGACGGCTATGCAGCCCGGCGGCCCTGCGCCCTATGCAGTGACGCTGCAAGAGGATGCGGCGATGGTGAAGGGACTATTGCAGGAGCTGGAGACACAGCCGTGGGCATCGCTGTATGATCACTTTCAGATAGCGGCTTTCGGCAAGCTCAAGCCGGTCAAAAAGGATCAGACTGAGCCTGCACTACAGGAACGGGTCAAGGCGCTCCGTGAGGCAGCCAAAAAAATGATGACAGATATGAAGGCATCCCTGTTCGGCAGGAGAGCAGAAGCCTATTTGGAGGAACTGCATGCGGCGGCTCCTCTGATGGACGAACTGGTGGAAACCGTTATTTTATTCGGCGAACGATTTCAACAGCACAAGCAGTCCAAAGGGCTGGTGGATTTTGGAGATTTGGAGCACTATTGTCTAAAAATATTACGTCACCCCGACTCCACTCCGAACAGACTGCTGCCTTCAGACGCTGCGCTCGAATACAAGGAGCAATTCGACGAGGTGCTATTGGATGAGTATCAGGATACGAATACGGTACAGGAGGATATCGTCAGACTGGTATCCCGTGAAGAGCCGGGTAACCGTTTTATGGTAGGGGACGTGAAGCAGAGTATTTATCGGTTTCGGCTGGCGGAGCCGGGTCTGTTTCTGAACAAATACCAGCGATACGGTATGCAGGAACAGGAAGATGGCTTTTTAATTGATCTGGCGCGTAATTTCCGCAGTCGGGTGGAAGTCGTCGATGCAGTCAATCTGGTGTTCCGACAAATCATGAGCGTGGATGTGGCGGAAATTGAATACGATGAACGGGCATGGTTGGCGCATGGTGCTTCCTATCCTGAGCATACGGAAAAAGATGCCACATCCCCATATGCACCTGAACTGCTGTTAGTTGATAAAGGCGGGCGCGGTCTTTCGGAGGTTTCGGAGCTGTCCGAAACGGGTGATGAGTCCGCTTTGCAGGAAGGCGAATTGTCTGAGCTTGCGGAGCTGGAAACGGCACAATTGGAAGCCCGCGCAATCGCGCAACGGATTAAGGAACTGACGGGAGATACAGGACAACCGTTGTTGATTTATGACAGAGGGTTAAAAGCGATGCGTCCAGCAGTCTTCGGTGATATTGTCATTTTGCTCCGTTCGGCAAGCGTATGGGCACCGCTGATTGTAGAGGAACTGCGTCTTGAGGGCATTCCGGCATCCGGGGAGCAGACGACAGGCTTTTTCAAAGCAACGGAAGTTGAGGTGATGCTGTCTCTGCTACACATTATTGATAATCCGCAGCAGGACATCCCGCTGGCATCTGTGCTTCGTTCACCGATTGTAGGCTTGACCGAGGATGAGCTGGCACAAATCAGGCTGCAAAAGCCGGACGGATTATTTTATGGCGCTCTGCTTGCAGCGGCTGACCCTACACAGGATAGCGAAAATGGAACGTCCAGCGACATGCTGGAATTGGAGCTTTTCGCAGGAGATTCGACAGATGCATCTGATATGGATGACAGGAATAGCGGAAATACGTTGCCTGCCCGACTGCGTTCGTTTTTGTGCAATTTGGAAGCGTGGCGACAGGAAGCAAGACAAGGTAGCTTGAGTGCATTGATTTGGCGTTTGCTGGAGGAAACGGGATATCTGGATTGGGTAGGTGGATTGCCCGGCGGCTCTCAACGTCAGAGTAATTTGCGGGCGCTGTATGACCGAGCGAGACAGTATGAGACTTCTACCTCTAACCGGGGCCTGTTCCGGTTTTTGACCTTTATTTCCCGTTTGCGAGAGCGAGGCGGTGATTTGGGTTCATCCAGTGGCGGTACTGAACCCGATCAGGCTGTCCGTATTATGACGATTCACAAGAGTAAAGGACTTGAATTTCCCGTCGTGTTCATCGCCGGAACGGCTAAAATGTTCAATCAGCAGGATCTGACTGCGCCGTTTCTCATGCATAAGGAGCTGGGGTTCGGTCCCAAATATGTGGAGGAACAAAATCGGGTCAGCTACCCGATGCTGCCTAATTTGGCGATCCGTCGACGTTCTCAGTTGGAGCTATTGGCTGAGGAAATGCGGGTGCTATACGTGGCACTTACGCGTCCGCGTGAAAAGCTTATTATGACCGGAACGGTAAAGGATCTCGCTGCACGCGCAGCGGGGTGGGCACGTGCCAAAGAGCATACGGAGACAGTTTTACCCGATTATATGCTGGCGGCAGGCCGCAGTTATCTGGACTGGGTAGGTCCTGCGTTGATCCGACATCCTTCTGCTGCTGTACTTAGAGAAGCGGCAGGGGATCAGGAGGGGTACTATCACAGGCTGGAATATATGCTGGGCGGGGATTGGCTATTCAGAATCATAGCTTCGGAGACTCTTTCCGGCTCTCGTTTGAATTTGGACCCTGACGAGGAGATCGTTAATGAAGAGCGTCAGGAGAAGACGGTAGCGTTGAAGAATGCCGAGCCGATCGATAAAAGGTGGCTCTCATCCGACTCCGCATCGGTTAGTCCAACGGATATTACAACAAGGGTTGATGCAGATATTGCCGCTGCGCTTTCCTGGTCCTATCCGTATGAACGGGCAAGCAAGACGGCGGCGAATACAACGGTTACCGAAATGAAAAGATGGCTGGCGATGCAGGAAGCTGGATCGGAGGATTGGCTGAATCTGTCTTCTTTCCAGGTAGCGGAGTTACCAGAGGAGATGGAAGATTCTCAGACGGGGGGAAATCGACTACACTTGCGCAGACCCAAATTTATGGGCAATCGGCGACTGACGCCAACGGAGCGTGGAACGGTGTACCATACGCTGTTTCTCCATTTGCCGCTGGATGGTGTGATGAGCGCCGAGGTGATTGAAGAAACGAAGGCCCGTCTGTTGAACCAGCGCTTGTTGCTGGATGTTCAGGCGGAGGCATTAGCTACGGATAAAATATTGCGTTTTTTCACCAGCGAGCTGGGTCGTAGATTGCTGGAGGCATCCCATGTTCAGCGTGAGCTTCCGTTCACCTATACGATAGGAGCCGCTGATTTTTGGAGCCGCAGCTTGCCGTCGATGCTGTCTGCACAGGAAATAGAGCCAGGAGCCGAGCAACAGGAGGAAAACATGACGTCAGAGCCTGGCCACGATGATAGAGTGCTGATGAACGGGATTATTGACTGTCTGTTTGAAGGGACAGAAGGGCTGGTTTTGCTTGATTACAAAACAGACCGGGTTTCCGAATATAGGACGGTGCCTCATTTAACGGAGCAATATCGTTTTCAACTGGAGCTGTACGCCCATGTGATCGAAGATATTACAGGTACAAGGATTGCGGAGAAGTGGTTGTATTTTCTGGAGGCTGGAGAAAGTGTGCGATTGTAGTTATTTAATATTTAATGTACGAAATAAAAAGGAGAGAGGAGGAACAGCATGCGGATTTTGCATACGGGAGATTGGCATTTGGGGAGAACGCTGGAAGGGCGCAGCCGTTTGAAGGAGCAGGAGGCGTTCCTGGAAGAATTGGCGAAAGTGGCTGACGATCAGCAGGCAGATCTGATAATGATGGCTGGAGACGTGTACGACTCGGTCAATCCTCCAGCCGCCGCCGAGCAGCTATTTTATGAAACGTCTGCCCGTTTAACGGCTGGAGGAAGACCGCTGGTCGTTATTGCGGGGAATCATGATCAGCCGGAACGGGTATCCTCGGTTACGCCGCTGGTGAGTCAGCGCGGAATTACGTTGCTGGGGCTGCCCAGAGGGGAAGCGGTGCGGATTCATACACCGCGTACAGGAGAAATGGCATGTATCGCAGCCTTGCCTTATCCTTCGGAGTCCCGCCTGAATGAGCTGTTGTCCGAGGACGGAGACGAAACGGTGTTGCGAGAGGCTTACAGCCGTCGTGTGGGAATGCTGATGGCACAGCTCGGTACGGCGTTTCGGCCTGACACCGTTAATCTGTCCATGAGCCACATTTATGTGCTTGGCGGGCTGGAGTCCGATTCGGAGCGTCCGATTCAGGTCGGGGGAGCCTATACAGTAGACCCGTCTGCGTTGAGCATCGGGGCGCAATATACGGCTTTGGGGCATTTGCACCGTCCCCAATATGTGAAGGGTGACGGGCTGATGCGCTATAGCGGATCTCCGCTGGCTTATAGCTTTTCCGAAGCAGGGCAGGCCAAATCAGTCACGCTCATTGACGTGGTCGCAGGCAAGCCCGCACAGGTCGAGGAGCTGTATATTACGAGTGGACGGCCTTTAGTGAAATGGCGCGCACGGGGAGGTCTGGAAGAGGTGTATCGCTGGCTGGACGAAGGGCTGGATGCGGACGCTTTTATTGACCTGGAAATTACGCTGGATGAAGCGATGTCTCTGGGAGATATTCAGCGGCTGCGTAAAAGCCGTGAAGGCATCATTCACATCCGCCCGATGTATCCTGAAATGGCGGCGGCACAGCTGGAACATCAGCGCTCAGAGCTGCCGGTTCACGAGCTGTTTCGGGCTTTTTATCAACGGCAAACGGGCGGCGCACAGCCGGATGACGGATTGGTGCAGCTATTTTTGGAGTTGGTGGAACAGGATGATGCAAGGGACCAAGCCGAGGAGGATGATGTATGAAACCGATTCTTCTGAAATTGGCGGGGTTGCAAAGCTATCGGGAGTCGCAGGAAATCCATTTTGATGAGCTGACCGAAACCGGGCTATTTGGAATCTTTGGCCCGACAGGCAGCGGGAAATCGACGTTGCTGGACGCGATTACGCTGGCTATGTACGGCAAGGTGGAGCGGGCGGTAAATGGGACACAGGGCATTATGAATCATGCCGAGGATACGCTGTCCGTGGCGTTTACGTTCGAGCTGATGTCAGCCCAAGGACCTCGTCGTTATCGTGTGGAGCGCCGATTCAAACGGGCTGGAGGCGTATCGGTGAATAATACGCTTAGTCGATTTATTGCGTTCACAGAGGACGGCGAGGAAGTCCTTGCTGACAAGGTGCAGGACGTGACGCGTTGTGTGGAGGAGTATATCGGCCTGAAAATGGACGACTTTACACGTGCTGTTGTATTGCCACAGGGGAAGTTTGCCGAATTTTTATCTTTAAAGGGCAGTGAACGGAGACAGATGCTGCAGCGTTTGTTTCATTTGGAAAAGTACGGAGACCAGCTCGCACAGAAGCTGAGCCGCCGTGTGAAGGACAATGACGCTGCACTAAAAGCGTTGGAAGCGGAGCAGCAGGGGTTGGGCGATGCGGGTGCCGAAGCGCTTGAACAGGCAGAGCAGCGTCTCAAAGAGGCTTTTGCCCATGCAGAGGCCTCTCGCCACGAGCTGGAACGGGTGTCGCGCGAGACGGAAGCGCTGAACAAAATCCGTGAGCTGGTCATGGAGCGCAGCCTCCGGGCGAACGAGCTGGAACAACTGGCGGCATGGGAGCCGAACATTGCTTCGCTGGAGCGTAAGCTCCGTCAGGCCTCCGCAGCGGAGGCTTTGCTGCCTGCGCTGACGGATTGGAAGGAAGCTGCTGCCGAAGCGGATAAGCGCCGGAAGGCGGCGGAAGCAGCAGCGGTGCAGGCAACATCGGCGCAGGAGGCTGCGGTTGTGTCTGTGCAAGCAGACGAGCAGGCCCGGCAAGCTCTGGGTGCAGAGGAACCGAAGCTGTTGCTCCGAATCGACCAGCTGGAGCAGGCGCTGCAATTGGAGCGTGATACGGAAGCGTTGCGGACAGAACGGGACCGTCTGGCGGTAGAGCTTGCACAGAGTGAGCAAACCCTTGCTACATATGCCGAAGGACTCGCTAAGGAACAAGAGCTACAGGCGCGAGGATCAAAGCGGCAGCAGGAGCTTCAACAGGAATTGAAGCAAAATGAAGTGCGTGCAGATGAACGGCGAATGCTTCAAGAGGCTGTGCAACGGCTGCAACAACTGGAGACGGCGGATGAGCAGCTACGCGAAGCAGAGCAGGATTGTGTCACACAGGAAAAAAGGCTTGCCCAGGCTGACGAACGCCTGAAGCTGACGGAGCAGGAGACACTTGAGACTGAGGGACGTCGTTCCGCCCTTGCCGCACAGGCTGCTGAGGGCATCGAGACGCTGCTCACGCTGGAGGCAGAGGTCACCGCCGATGTGTCCGCGCTGGCTGCCGAGGAGGAGCGGCTTCGCCATAAGCTGCGCGCCGAGGAGCTGGGCCGGCTTGCGCAGCACCTCGCAACCGAGCTGCGCGAGGGCGAGCCGTGCGCGGTGTGCGGCTCGCTGCACCACCCCGCGCCCGCCGCCACCGCGGCCCGCGGCGCGGATGCCGCCGCGCCGGACGAGCTGCACCGCCTGCGGCTAGGCTTGCAGGAGCTGCGCCTTACGCTGCGTCAGCAGCTGCACGAGCAGCGCAGCCTGCTGGCGCAGCCCGCCGCTGCAGACGCCAGCGGCGCGGCCGCCACGGACGAGCCGACCGCGCCCACCGCAGCGCCAGCCGCGCCGCGCGGTGTAGCCGCCTGGGCGGAGCGCTGCGCGGCGCTGGAGCAGGCTGCCGCCGAGCTGGCCGCCCGTGCGCGTGCGCTGCCTGCAGAGGCGCACGCGTTACGCGAGGCGGACGCCGCCGGACAGCAGCGGCGTATTCGCGCAGCCGCCGAGCAAGAGGCGGCTGTCGCAGCGCTGACGCAGGCGCGGAGCAAGCGCGAGGCATGCACCACGCGCAGCGGGGCATTGCGCGCCGAATGGGCGGCGCAGCTGCCGGACGTGGCGCCGGGCGAAGCCGCGGAGCGTTATCGCGCCATGCAGGAGCGCGATACGCGTGCGGAAGAGCTGCGGTCCCGGCTGGAGACGAGCGTGACCTTCCTCGAAGAGAAGGCGGTGCGTGTTCAGCAGATCCAGCAGAGCATCATCGAGGAAGACAAGATCATTATTGCCCGGCGTACCGGACTCCAGAATAAAGATGACTCGCTGCGCGAAAAAATGGTCCAGCTTCGCAAGTGGGTTGGAGAAGACCCTGCGGCTTCCTTGCTGGAAGAAGCGAACTCGCGCCTTCAAGGGCTGAGAAACGGAGCCGAAGCCGCCGCACGCCGCCGCGCTGAAGCGGAGGAACGCAAGCAGCAAGCCGTTCATGCTTCGCTGATTGCCCGGCAGGCATCCGATTCGGCAGAAGAAAGACGGCAGGTATCGGAGTCCCGCTGGAGTAATCGTTTGGAAGCCTCCCCTTTTGCTACGGAAGCAGAGGTCGTGGAATGCTGTCTCGGTCCGGAGGAAGCCGCACGTTATGAACGTGAAGTGAGTCTGCACCGGGAACGTGAAAAGGAGCTGTCCTCCCGTTTAAAACATGTGGAAGAACAGCTAGATGGAGCAACAGTGACCGAGGAACAGTGGGCAACGGCCGCCACGCAATTGCGTGATTGCCGTGCACGCGACGAAGAGGCACTCCAGAATCGTGCCAAGGCTGAGCGTGATTTGGAGGATTTGCAGCATCGGCATGTCCGCTGGATGGAGCTGGAGTCCAATCGCGCACATTTGCGCAGCGAGGCAGAAAAGATGTCCAAGCTCCAGTCCGTTTTCCGGGGCAACGCCTTCGTCGAATACATTGCAGAGGAGCAGCTAATGCAGGTCAGTCAGTCGGCTTCACGCCGTTTACGTTTTCTGACCAAGCAGCGTTATGCGCTAGAGGTAGACTCCAGCGGTGGCTTTGTTATTAGTGACGATGCCAACGGCGGGGTCAAGCGTCCAGTATCGACCTTATCCGGCGGTGAAACGTTCCTGACCTCCTTGTCGCTCGCACTCGCGCTGTCGGCCCAGATTCAATTGCGTGGCCAATACCCGCTGCAATTTTTCTTTCTGGATGAAGGCTTTGGAACGCTGGACCCTGAACTGCTGGACACGGTGATCACCTCGCTGGAAAAGCTGCATCACGATCAACTGTCAGTCGGCGTGATCAGCCATGTGCCCGAGCTGCGGGCCCGTCTGCCGCGCAAGCTGGTCGTTCTTCCCGCAGAGCAGGCTGGAGGCGGCTCCCGCGTGGTTATGGAAACATTTTGAAGCGACGTGATACAGATCACAGATACAGTTTCAAAGTATTGTTATAATACAGCTAAGCCGACAAGTTAATCATACAGTACCCCGGCGGACGTATGCTGCGGAAGGAAACTTCCCGTCATACGTCCGTTCAGAGGGGCTCTACCAAGAGCCTCCGGGGTGCTTCTTTTTTTGTTTGCAAGCCGGAATTCGCCCAATTTGATGTAGCACATAGCCCATTTTTGAATAACATACGGTATACATGCAAGAGCCTAGGAGGAAACAACCATGGAAAAAAGCATGACCAACGAAAAAGGGACTGCACCAGAAAAAATGGATGCTAAAACGCTATGTCAACAGCATATGCACCGCTACGTATGCGTATGGGTGAAGGATGGAACGATGTATGATGGAATTGTGGAGCATGTGGATGATGAAAAATTATATTTGGCAGTTCCCGTGGGTGAAGCAGAGAACGTAAATCTCCCTTATCCGCCTAACAACTGCGGCTGCGGTTCCCGTGCTTATGGCGGCTTTGCATCCTACCCGCCATATCCGTACCCAGCCCCGGTACCCGGCATAGGCTACGGATATGGTTTCCCATATGGACGTCGGCGCTTTAACCGTCTGATCCTGCCGCTTGCTGCGCTGACCGCAATCAGCCTGCTCCCTTATTATTAAACCCCTGTCTTTTTAATCGCCATAGTGTGGTCATCATGACATACTTAAGGCTGCTTCTTCCGCCAAGAAGAAACAGCCTCTTTTTTTACCTGAGGATTTTGCAAAATCCTGACCTATGGCTTTCCATATCTAATCTCAGCATGCCACCTACCTCATAACATGCCCTCAGCTATCTCGACAATCATTCTTTTCCAGCTCACTTCTCTATGAGCGATTACGTCTTAAGCGTGTCTGCACGAAGCGGTACTGTCTTTTTCCGGCCTAAATAATTGGTTCCGATCACCCCGGCTATGATCAGTAACGAGCCAATCAGATGGTACACTGTTATTTCTTCGCCAATAAACAAAGCCCCGGCTGCGATAGACACGATGGTCGACAGATTGGTAAATACGCTCATTTTCGACGCCTCTATTTTGGACAAAGCATAATTTGCAGTCAGAGAAGTGATAAGCGAGGCCACCACGCCAAGGTATATAATGGACAGTACGAAAGTGCCGTTGCCGGACAATGCGACAAACTGGCTCAGCGTTCCACCTTGAATATGTTTCGTGAGCGATACGACCAAAAATGTAATAAACCCGATGCCCATCATAAAATAACTGATTTCCGCCGGACTAAAATGCTTCGACAGAGAGCGTGCCAAAACGCTGTATCCGGCAAAAGCTACACACGTCAGGAAGAGCATGGAGAGCCCGCCCAAATTGGACAAGTTAAAGCTGCTCCCTTTCATGATAAAGATGAACACAACGCCGAACACAGATAAAAAGATCGACAGCTTCTGTAAAAGGGTCGTTGTTTCTTTTAAAAATAGTGAAGCAATGATCATCGTTACAACGGGTGTGAAGGCATACATAATACCTCCCTCGGCGGAGGTTGCGTGTTGTAATCCAAATGCTTGTAGTGTGAAAAATCCCAGCGGGTACATCAAAGCCAGCAGCAGCGCTTTAAATATGGGTTTGCCCCGATAAGATAACTTGATCCACCCCAAGGCCACCGGAATCGACAGAACTATAAAAGAAGCCGCAAACCGATAAGTCAGCGTATCGATGGGATGGGCATGCACCAGTGCCATTTTAGTAAATAAAAACGAAAATCCAATAATTGCAGCATTCAGCACCGCAAAGAAATAAGCCAGTTTTAATCCTTTTGTTTGGGTGTCCATAAGTTGCCTACCTCTCTTTCATGCTTCGGGACCATGTTTGCGAACGTCCTCTCCGATGAACTAAAGGTACAACAATGGACGAGCCTGTGGGATATCAAATTATCATAACTGTATCGGTACAATTTTATAAAATGGGGCATCCTTGTTATCCATAAAGCATGTTAATATCAACCGTATAAAGAAGTAGGAAGTGAAATAAACAGGCAGGAGGATCATTGTGAAAAAATATATTTCGATTCTATCGGATATAGAGCTTAAAATCCGCGAGGGGCAATACATCTCGGGTCAGAAGCTGCCTTCTATCCGAGATGCTTCAGAGTTGTACGGGTGCAGCAAAAGCACGATTTTGCGGGCATACGCCGAACTTGAAAAAAAACACGTCATCTATTCCATTCCGCAGAGCGGATATTATGTGGTGGAGAACTCCGGAGATTTGCGTCATAGCCGTAGCCATATTCAGGCCTCGATTGATTTCGCTTCGGCCTCCCCGGATTTAAACGTATTTCCGTATCTGGACTTTCAGCACTGTCTGAATCAGGCCATTGATACGTACAAATATCATCTGTTTACCTACGGAGATTCGCAAGGACTGGAGACATTGCGTCATACGCTCGTTTCTCACTTGGCCGATAATCAGGTATTTGCAAAAATGGAGCGGATTATCGTCACTTCTGGTGTTCAGCAGGCGTTGGAAATCCTTGCAAAAATGCCGTTTCCAAACGGCAAAAAGACGGTTTTGGTGGAGCAGCCGAGCTACGATATTTATTTGCGTTTACTGGAGGGAGAGAGTATACCCGTCAGCACCATCGCCAGAACAGCGGCAGGTATGGATTTGCAGGAATTGGAGAACCAATTTAAGAACGGGACCATCAAGTTTTTTTATACCATGTCAAGATATCATAATCCACTGGGGACCTCCTACAACACAGAGGAACGCAAGGCTATAGCCGCATTAGCTGCCAAATACGATGTGTTCATCGTGGAGGATGATTACATGGCTGATTTGGGGATCGACCACCTGTTTGATCCTATATATGCGTACGATCAGACAGACCATGTTATTTATTTAAAAAGCTTCTCGAAAATCATTTTCCCAGGCTTGCGCTTAGGCGTGGTGGTTTTGCCGGAAATCCTGTTAAAGACGTTCAGCGCATACAAAAGATACGTCGACACCTCCATTTTATCTCAAGCCGCACTCGATATTTATATTAAAAATGGAATGTATGAACGCCACAAGCACACGATATGCAGCCTGTATGCGGAACGCATTCGCATTTTAAACCAGGCAGTAGAGCGATATAATCAGGACGGAGTGATTGAAGTGTCGGCTGTAAGCTCGGGAGTGTATATGCAGTTGAAGCTACCCCGGACGGTGAACATGGAGCGTTTGGTACAGCGTCTTGCCGCGAGGAAGGTGCTTGTGGTATCCGGTAAAGGATTTTACTTATCCGATTATAAGGAACACGAAAAGTTTTTACGCATCAGTATTTCGCGTGCTCAGCCGGATCAAATAGATGAAGGGGTAAAAGCTATTATAGAAGAAGCGGGAAGAGGGAACTGGTATTAAGCCCCTTTTTCCGTTATGATACATATAGAAACATAGGTATAACAAACCATAACTGTATATGTTTAATTCGGTTGTGGGAAATACATAACTTTGAATGCCGAGAGCATGGGTTCTGCACTTTCGAACCTGATGGTCGGCTCACTGCCAAAGGAGGGTTTTGAATGGACGATTTGTTTTTGAAAATTGTGGATGGAACGATCCCCAGCAAAAAAGTGCTGGAAACCGACAATGTGCTTGCATTTCATGACATCCAGCCTGCGGCGCCAGTACACGTGCTCATTATTCCGAAGAAATATATTCCTTCAATGAATGCTGTGACGGAAGAGGATCTTCCTCTGATTGCGGAGATTCATCGTGTTGCGGTTGAGGTGGCGAAAAAACTGGGTATCGCTGAATCCGGTTATCGGTTGATTAACAACTGCGGTCCGGATAGCGGGCAAGCGGTGGGACATTTGCATTATCATCTGTTGGGCGGTGCCCCATTGGGTGCCTTGACGGGTATTTCGGACTCACATTCTTAAAAATGACAGTGCTTGTCTTTCAGTAATACGGCGTGAATGGAGAAATATGTATCCTTTATTTATTCATTTTTTCTTATAGGTTGACACCCGGTTTCCGTTTCACCTATAATAAAATTTGATGAACCGTGTTATTGCTCTTGGACGGTCTGGTCGGAGGGAGGGAAAACTGGTGTCTGAAACTAAAGTTCGCAAAAACGAGACAATTGATGCTGCACTTCGTCGCTTTAAACGTTCCATTGCTAAGGATGGCGTATTGGCTGAGGTGAAGAAACGCAAGCATTATGAAAAGCCAAGCGTAAAGCGCAAGAAAAAGTCCGAGGCTGCTCGTAAGAGAAAGTTCTAGGAGGATCTAAGCAATCATGAATTTGAGCGAACGATTGAACGAAGATATGAAGCAAGCAATGAAGAGTAAGGACAAGTTCAAACTCTCCACCATTCGAATGGTTCGTTCTACGATTAAAAATCTTGAAATAGATTTGAAACGGGATTTGGACGACAACGAAGTGCTTGATATTCTGAGTCGTGAGATCAAACAGCGAAAAGATGCCCTCCATGAATTTGAAAAAGCCGGTCGTGATGAACTTGCGACAAGCGCTAAAGCAGAAATAGAGATCATCGCTCAGTACCTTCCCGAACAACTTTCTGAAGAAGAAATTAAAGTTATTGTACAGCAGACCATCCAGGAAACCGGTGCTTCTTCGAAAGCCGAGATGGGGAAAGTAATGACGGCCTTGATGCCTAAGGTAAAAGGCCGCGCTGACGGTAAGCTCGTGAACCAAGCGGTTCAGCAATTTCTGCAATAAACCTGCGACAAACAGGAAAGCGCAACACCCTCTGTTTACAGAGGGTGTTATTTCTGTATCTGCCTTCTTTGTCATAGGCTGTTAGTATAAGGAGAACTTTTTTTGTAAGCGTTATCTATAATCATTTGAAACGTGATGTCCATCGGGTGCGTAAAGTACATGACAGCCATCAGGATAGCAGCATACTCAAGAATTTCACAATAAATCCTGAAAATTGTATGGTTTACCTGACAAAATTTGATATGCTATAACATAGAAAGATCGAAAGGGGGGAGAGTAATGCATAGAGAACATCACCACTCCAGCCGCAAAATGATCTTTTGGAGCATGTGGATCATGATATCTGTTTTGCTGTTGCCATTATTTCACTCGGGATCAGCGGCGGCCGCTGTGAAAGGCGGTGCTGTGTTCGTTATACCGGTGGATCAGGAAATTGAACAGGGACTGGGCAGCTTTATGGAACGCGGCTTTGCAGAAGCGGCGGAGTCCAAAGCGGGCCTCATTGTGCTGGATGTTAATACGCCAGGCGGACGTGTAGATACGGCGGAAAAGCTGGGCAAGCTGATTAAGGACAGTACGATTCCGACGGTTGCCTATGTAAGAGGCGAAGCGGCCTCTGCGGGGAGCTATATTGCGTTAAGCGCAAACAAAATTGTTATGAAGCCGGGCAGCATCATTGGAGCAGCAGCACTGGTGGACGGCAAAGGGCAAGCTATCACTGACCCAAAAACGGTGGCTTGGTGGAAGAGCAGCATGGCATCTGCTGCAGAATCCGGCGGACGTAACCCGGATATTGCGAGAGGTATGGTAGACTCCAAAATTGCTGTAGCTATACCGGAGCTGAACTTTAATAAAGAAAAAGGACAGATCATTTCTTTAACCAGCGAGGAAGCGCTTAAACTGGGCTATGCGGATCACATCGCATCTTCAGAACAAGAAGTTATCCAGTGGATGGGCTATAGCACGGATGATGTATTTCACGTGGAGCGAACATGGGCTGAAAAAGCAGCCGAGATATTGACCAACCCGATTGTACAGACATTGCTTTTATTTATCGGTATCGCAGGTGTTGTCATTGAACTACTCGTACCGGGCTTTGGAGTGCCGGGAATTTTAGGTGTGCTCGGATTTGGTTTGTACTTTTTCGGCAATTATATTGCTGGCTTTGCAGGCTCCGAGACGTGGCTGTTGTTTATCATCGGTCTGGCTTTGCTTATACTTGAAATGTTCATTCCAAGCTTTGGCATTTTGGGTATTTTGGGTTCCATCAGTCTTGTCGCCGGAGTTGTTCGCGCGGCCTACAACATGCAGCATGCTTTTATATCATTGGGTATAGCCTTTGCTGCTGCCGTTGCTGTGGTGGCGATCATAGGGATTGCTTTCAAGGATCGGGGAATATGGAACCGTTTTATACTTAAAGAAAGCTTGACGGCTGACCAAGGCTTTTCTTCGGTAGTGAATCGGGAATTGCTATTGGGACAAAGAGGTGTGAGTCTGACACCGCTTCGTCCAGCAGGAACCGTGCTTATCGCTGACGAACGTGTGGACGTCGTGACGAACGGCGAGTTTATCGCTACGGATATGCCCATTATCGTATCCAAAGTAGAAGGTGGACGCATTGTGGTCAAGGCGGACACCAGCGCCTAAAACGCGAAAACAAACGAAGAATTAGATTAATGGAGGATGATGCGAGTGTTCGAATCGGGTATTGTCAGCGTTTTGCTGATTGCCGTTGTAGTGATTATTGTGTTAAGCGTATTTTTCAGTTTTTTCCCGGTGATGCTGTGGATTTCAGCGTTGGCGTCAGGGGTGCGGATTAGCATCATTACACTGGTAGCTATGCGGTTACGTCGTGTAACGCCAAGCCGGATTGTGAATCCGCTGATTAAGGCAACCAAGGCTGGTCTGGGCTTAAATATCAACCAACTGGAAAGTCATTTTCTGGCGGGTGGTAATGTAGACCGAGTGATCAATGCGCTGATTGCTGCGCAGCGGGCCAACATTCCGCTCGAATTTGAACGCGCAGCTGCGATTGACCTTGCGGGTCGGGATGTTCTGCAAGCGGTCCAGATGAGCGTTAATCCGCGTGTCATCGAGACACCTACTGTCGCTGCGGTAGCCAAGGATGGTATCGAAGTGAAGGTTAAGGCTCGTGTTACAGTGCGTGCCAACATTGATCGACTCGTCGGGGGTGCCGGAGAAGAAACAATTATTGCGCGGGTCGGTGAAGGTATTGTTACGACTGTCGGCTCCAGTAATTCGCATAAGGACGTGCTGGAGAACCCGGATTCCATTTCTAGAACGGTACTATCCAAAGGTTTGGATGCCGGGACGGCGTTTGAAATCTTGTCCATTGATATTGCGGACGTTGATGTAGGCAAAAACATTGGTGCCTTCCTGCAAACCGAGCAGGCGGAAGCCGATAAACGGATTGCGCAGGCAAAAGCGGAAGAACGCCGTGCAATGGCCGTGGCGCAGGAGCAGGAAATGAAGGCGCGTGTCGTAGAGATGAGAGCGCGTGTGGTTGAATCCGAATCCGAAGTGCCGCTGGCGATGGCTGAGGCGCTGCGTGGCGGAAAACTTGGCGTTATGGATTATATGAATTTGAAAAATATTGAGGCAGATACGCAAATGCGCGGCTCCTTGGGCAAACCAAATGAAAACTCGGGAAATGACAACAAAAACCGGGATTAACCAAAGGATATAGCCGATGAATTGCGGCAGCAAGGCGGTGAGTTATGAACTTTATCAGCTGGATTTTTGAGCATTTGTATATCCTGATTGTGATCGGCTTTGCGTTGGTGTCTTTTTTGGGCAAAAGCATGAAAAGCACAGAGAGAAAAGCGCCGCCGGGAAAGGGCATGCCTACGTTTGGTGGCGACCACGGCTCTCGCGGTCCTTCATCACCCTCCGGACCTTTCTCTACGGAACACAGACAGGAGCAACGTCAGCCGCAAAGGCAGGATACTGCCGGAGAATTGCAGCGTCAGTTTCCTGATGAACGACGTGTAGTTATGGAAGCTCGGCGTATGGAAGAACAAATGAATGATTGGACGGAAACGGAGCAACAGACGAATCGGGATTCCCTGGATAACGGTTCTACTCTGGAGGATCGAATCCGGGCCATGGAAGAAGAGCGTAGATCGGTTTTGGCACGTCTCGACCGCATATCCAATGCAAGGGAGTCAGGAGAGATTACAGATGCCTCAGAGGGGGCTTCGCAGGAGCGTAGTACAGTAACTGCGGCTGACCTGCGGAGAGGCGTGATCTGGGCAGAAATATTGGGTCCACCGCGTTCCAAGCGTTATATGGGTGGAGGAAGACGTTAAAAAGACATAAGTTAGTATCGTTTTATTTGAGCAGTTTGCATGAATGGTTTAGTCCGCCCCGGCTTTAGCTGGTGCGGACTATTTTTTTGCTAATACATAGGCTAGTTCAGAATAGAAATCAGTTTAGCGACAGATCCTCTTATGACCTGACATAAGATGTGATAAACCCTGTAGTATCAAGGTTTTCTTACGTCTTTTGTAAGCTAAAATTCTGTCATTCTGTCTACTTTAATGATGAATTTTTGAAAATATATGGAGGTAAAATGATCAAATGTAAGAATCTAAATTAAGGTTTCTGAAAACAGTTTTCATTTTCTTGTTTTTATATATAATGTTCTCAAAGATAAGTTTTTCTGAAAATTTACTCCAAATTTAGAGAAAATAAACGGAATTCAGAGATGAGGTGACCCAGGTATAAAAGTATATATTACATGTTTAGGAGGATGGGATGGATGAATAATAGCTTGTTTAGAAAAAAGAGCATTGATCAGTTGCTTGCTGCAACGCGGGGTGAAAAAGCACTTAAAAAAGAGCTTGGTGCCTTTGATTTAACCATGCTTGGCATTGGAGCTATTATCGGAACAGGGATTTTTGTGTTGACAGGCACGGGAGCGGTCACGGCTGGTCCGGGTCTAATTATTTCTTTTGTGGTTGCGGGGCTTGCCTGTTTATTCGCAGCAATGGCTTATGCAGAGTTTGCATCTACCGTTCCGGTATCCGGTTCTGTTTATACTTTTACATATGCAACGATGGGGGAGCTTCTGGCTTTTATTATCGGATGGGATTTGATTTTGGAATATATGCTTGCTGCCAGTGCAGTTTCCGCAGGCTGGTCGGGTTATTTTGTATCATTTTTGAATGGACTTGGTATCCATATCCCCCTTGAATTCACTGCGGCACCAGGCGCTTTAAAAGATCAAACCACCTATTTTAATCTTCCTGCTTTTTTGATTTTGATGGGGATTACCTCCTTGCTCTACTTTGGAATCAAAGAATCGAAACGTATGAACAATATCATGGTTATTGTAAAAATTGTTGTGATTTTATTATTTATTTTCGTTGCTTTTAAATATGTAAAGCCGGATAATTGGACACCTTTTATGCCATTTGGGCTCAGTGGAGTGTTTGGAGCCGCAGCGCTGGTATTCTTTGCTTTTATCGGATTTGATGCCGTTTCGTCTGCCGCAGAAGAAACCAAAAATCCGGCTCGGGATTTACCGCGCGGCATTATTTTTTCACTTATTATATGCACACTTTTGTATGTCATTGTCAGCGGGATTATGACAGGCATTGTGCCTTTTATGGACTTTGAAGGTATTTCTCATCCAGTGTCACTTGTCTTGCAGGTTGCAGGTCAGAACTGGGTTGCGGGCATTGTGGATGTGGGGGCCATTTTAGGGATGACTACAGTCATGCTGGTCATGCTCTATGGTCAAACCCGTATCATGTTTGCCATGTCACGTGATGGCTTGGTGCCAAAAGTATTGTCAAAGGTTCATCCTAAATACAAAACTCCTTATATTAACACGTTGTTTTTTGGTACATTATCTGCATTAATGGGTGGGTTGATTCCGCTGGATGAGTTAGCGAGTTTGGTGAATATCGGTACCCTCTCAGCATTTATTTTGATTTCAGTCGCTGTCATTGTGATGAGAAGAACACAGCCTGATCTGCCCAGAGCCTTCCGATGTCCGGGTGTTCCATATGTTCCGATTTTGGCTATTATTTCGTGTGGAGTGCTCATCCTGAACTTGCACAGCCAAACGTTTATCCGTTTTCTGATCTGGCTCGTTATAGGTCTGGCCGTTTATTTTCTATATTCCAGAAAAAACTCTCTTTTAAATCATGATTCCGAAAAATAACAGAATGCTCTATAAAATCTGGAAAAGACAATCTCGTTTCGATGCTTGAATCGGGGTTGTCTTTTTTAATTGTGCATTTTGCAAGTATCAAGGCTCTTGCTATGCAAAATAAGGGCTACGATGAATTGTTAGTTTCGTTTCATAAATATGGAGGCTGGATCATAAAGTGTACAGTACAGATATCTGTGGCGCTGCTGTAACGACGCCCATATCTAAGCGGCATCGGCAATTTATAAAAAAGCATCGCAGTTGCCATGAAAATGACTATGATCCACTGAATGACCATAACAGGAATGAAAATCAGTAGCATAGCTGCCATAAAAGCAATGATTAGCCGTTGGATGGTATGGACACGAGATGAAAAATCAGCAGCGTAGCTGCCATAAAAGCAATGATTAGCCGTTGGATAACGATTGTTTTTATGACAGGAAAGGAGATTCCCTCGTATGAGCCGGATGAGCCGCAAACTGCGAAAGTGGGCCAGTGAGACGCTGGAACTTCCGCAGGACATTCTATTTGACCTGCCGCGGTTAACTCTCATTGGCAGCCGCCAGCTTTATGTGGAGAATCACCGGGGCGTCGTGGACTTCACGCCAGATCGGCTTGTACTTGCGCTTGCGCAGGGCAGGTTGCGGGTGACAGGGCATGGGCTTGTCATTACGTCTATTGTGCCTGAGCAGGTAAGTGTGGAAGGACACATTACGGATATCCAATTGGAAGGAACGGAGGAAGGCTCATGAAACATCCTGCTTTAACAAAGCTGCGTGGCACGGTTACCCTTGCAGTCAAGGGCGAGAGCGTGGAAGCTTTCATTAATCTGCTCACTGAGCATCAAATACCTGTTTGGAACGTGCGGCCGATGGGTACAAGACATGCAGATATGAACCTTCTGCTGCCGCACGTCTTCCTGCTGCGCCCGCTTCTGAGAAGGACAGGCTGCAAAATGCATATTTTAAAGCGCCAAGGGATTCCCTTTATCGCTGCGCGGCTGGCCAAACGTAAATTTTTTCTGGTTGGACTGGCTGTATTCTGGGTAGGTCTGTTCCTGATGTCCTCGCTCATCTGGGACGTTGAAGTAAAGGGGAATGACAAGCTCACAACGGAAGCTGTACTCAAGGCTGCCCGTCAGGAGGGGCTGTATCCGTTTCAATGGAGCTTCCGTGTTTCCAGTCAGGACAAGCTTTCGCGTGCACTCATGCAGAAGCTCCCTGAGGCATCCTGGATCGGCGTAGATAAGCAGGGTACTTCGGTGACGATTCAGGTCGTTGAAGCCTCACACCCTGCCCCTGCGCCGCTCTACAGCCCACGCCATCTCATCAGCAATGCAGATGCGGTAGTCACTGAAATTTTTGCTGAGCAGGGTCGTCCTGTCGTGCATAAAAATACACGTGTCAAAAAAGGAGCCATACTTATCTCGGGAACGCTCGGGGATGAGGAAAATCAGCAGCTGGTCGTAGCCAAGGGGGAGATTAAGGGCCTCGTATGGCATGAGTACGAAATTAGCAGTCCCACAGTGCGACGCAGCAGCACATATACTGGAAACAGTCACGACCGCTTGTATCTGGTGTTGGGCAACCATGCGGTGCAGTTATGGGGATATGGAAAAATCCCTTATTCTGCGCATAAAACCACAGTTGAGCATGACCCGCTGACGTGGCGCTCCTTCCGTCTTCCCGTCGGTTGGATGACCGAAAGCGTAAGGGAGACAAAGATACATGAGGGTAAGCTTACGGAAGCAGAAGCCCAAAATAGGGGAATAGAAGGGGCACGAGCCGATATTTTAGCCAAATACGGCAAAGGAACGAAAATAATGAGCCAAAAAATTTTGCATGAGAAGAGAGAGAATGGTAAAGTTTATATGAAAGTGCTTTTTGAAGTGGAACAGAATATTGCGGAAGAACTTCCGCTAGTTCATAACCAAGGAGAATGAGGCTATTTGGCAGAACAACAACGCAGCATACAAATTGCATTGAACAATGCGGGAGAAGGACAGGCGCTGTTCGGCCCGCAGGATTCCTTTTTAAAATTGATTGAAGCGGCTGTTCCCGCAAAAATGGATTCCCGTGAGGCGGAAATCAATATTTTTGGTAACGCCCATGAGGTGGAAGTGCTCGAACAATTATTCGATGTACTACTTCAGTTAATTCGTAATGGATATATCCTGACCGAAAGAGACGTCCATTATGCGATTGAGTTGGCAAAAGATTTACGCGCCGATCAATTGCTTGATCTGTTCAAGGGAGAAATAACGACCACCTTCCGGGGCAAGCCGATCCGTGTCAAAACAATTGGACAAAAGCACTATGTAACCACAATAAAAAAACGCGATATCGTATTTGGCATTGGCCCGGCGGGTACGGGTAAAACGTATTTGGCCGTGGTGCTGGCCGTAGCTGCCCTGAAGGAAGGTTCGGTCAAGCGTATTGTATTAACCCGTCCTGCGGTGGAAGCAGGCGAGAATCTGGGCTTTTTGCCAGGGGATTTGCAGGAAAAGGTTGATCCTTATCTGCGCCCGTTGTATGATGCGTTGTACGATGTTATGGGACCGGAGCAGACAGCAAAGGCACTGGAGCGCGGGCTGATTGAAATCGCGCCGCTGGCCTATATGCGGGGACGTACGCTGGATGATTCGTTCATTATTTTGGATGAAGCGCAAAACACCACGCCGGAGCAAATGAAAATGTTTTTGACCCGACTGGGCTTTGGCTCCAAAATGGTCATCACCGGTGATGTTACGCAAATTGATTTGCCTCGTGGCAAAAAATCCGGTCTGATTGAAGCGAATGCGATTTTACAGGGAATTGAGGAAATAGGCTTCGTACATTTTGCACAAGAGGATGTTGTCCGTCATTCCCTGGTTCAGAAAATCATCGTGGCTTACGACCAGGTTGCCGAAAATCAGGGATAAGCCTTCATATCACGGATGTGAAGTTATCAGAAGTGAGGATTTTGCATAAATCCTGAAGTATGAAAATAAGCAGCGTAGCTGTCTTGAAAAAGATGATGGAGAGGGATTGTTTTAGATGACCTCGAAGGAATTGTCTAAGGGCAAAACATTCCAGCATAGAATGAGTGGATGGAAGTATAGCGTGGCAACACGCTATCTTCTGTTTTTATTTTTAGTGGTTCTTTTTTACGTAGGTTTAGCCTCAAAGCTGCTTCCCGAGCGCTATGACATTCGGGTAAACCAGCCAAGTGAAAAGGAAATTGTTGCTCCGATGCAACTTCCCAACAGCAAAGCGACATTAAAGGCTCAGGAAGAGTCTGCAGAACGGGTACAGCCAATGTATACGATTGTACCGATTCGCAACGATAACCTGATTACTGGTATTTTGGACCGAATTGAACGGCTTAATCAGGATGACCAGGTTTCCAGATCTGATAAAATCTCTATTTACAAAGACGAGATTCCTCAGCGTGCGCGAGAATTTGTGCAAAATTTTGTGAACAATAGCCGTAATGCCGATGCCTACCCGGAAAAGCTATTGGACGAAGTGCTGCAAAAAACAAAAGAGCAGACATACCGGATTCCAGAGGAAACCTTTATCAAAATTCCGCGTCTCACGTCTGAGGATATTGCAGAGATGCGGCCGGTTGCTCGTGAAATCGTGACCGGATTGATGAACGATCAGATTACGGATGCACAAACAGCCCGGGCCAAGGTGGCCGAGCGGGTCAGTACGAGTACGCTTACCAAGCGCACCTCCCGTGAAGTTGTTCAGGAGCTTGCAAGGCTTGTGATTACGGCCAACAAGTTTTATGATGATACAGCTACGAAGGATGCCAGGGTACAGGCTCGTGAAGATACACCAACAGTCTATATCAAACAGGGTGAAGTGCTCGTCAAGAAAGGCGAGATTATTACCCAGGAAATTTATACCTTACTGGATGAGAACGAACTGCTAAAGGACAAGATTAACTATTGGCCGCAATTTGGCCTGTTGATGTTGTCTGCAATGCTGGCCTTGGGCCTGTTTATGTATATTCGCCAGTTCCAATCACGAACACGCCGTTTTAAGTATAACAATGCGCAGTTGCTCATGCTGGTGTTAATTTTTGTGATCACGGTAGGCGCAATGATGTTAACCGCCATATTGCAGGACAGTGAACGGTCTTATCTCGGCTATCTGGCGCCTATCGCGCTTGGAGCCATGCTTGTAACGCTGTTACTCGATATGTCGCTGGCCTTCGTTTGTGCCATTATATTTAGTATATTGGCAAGTGTCATTTTGAATGTCAGACAAGGACAAATTTTTGATTTTAACTTCGGATTTTTTGCCCTTGTGGTTTGTCTTGCTTCGATTTTCTCGACGCATCGAGCCAGTCAGCGTTCAACGCTGTTCAAGGGGGCCATTATGGTATGTTTGTTCGGCGCTGTGTCGGTCTTCACTCTGGCGCTGATCGATCAGAGCAACTGGACTCAAACGACGACGCTCTATGCGGTAGCTTTTGCTTTTGCGGGAGGTTTGATAACAGCTATACTTGTTATTGGGTTAATGCCATTTTTTGAGTCTACCTTTGGCATTTTGTCAGCGCTGAAGCTGGTTGAGCTGTCTAACCCGAATCATCCGCTTCTGCGCAAGCTGCTTACAGAGACACCGGGTACGTATCACCACAGCGTAATGGTAGGTAATCTGTCAGAGGCAGCAGCGGAGGCTATAGGCGCTAACGGCTTGTTGTGCCGGGTCGGTTCGTATTATCATGACATCGGTAAAACAAAAAGGCCTTCGTACTTCATTGAAAATCAGAACGGTATGGATAATCCGCATGATACGATAGAGCCGAAGCTAAGTAAGTCCATCATTATTGCCCATGCCCGTGATGGTGTGGAAATGCAATTGGATTACAAGCTGCCCAAGCCGATTCGCGATATTGCCGAGCAGCATCACGGAACGACATTTCTGCACTATTTTTATCATAAGGCGCTGCGTGAGGCGGAAGAACAGGGCGTAGAGCCAGACTTTACCGAGGATGATTTTCGCTATCCTGGGCCAAAAGCCCAGTCTAAGGAGGCTGCTGTAGTCGGGATTGCTGATAGTGTGGAAGCAGCCGTCCGTTCCCTGCGGAAACCAACAGTGGAACAGGTGGAGTCGATGATTGAAAAAATTATTAAAAGTCGTCTGGATGATCACCAGTTCAACGATTGTGAGCTAACGATGCGGGAGCTTGATATTGTGGCTCAAACTCTTAAAGAAACCGTGATGGGAACTTTCCATTCCCGTATTGAATATCCCGAAGAAAGGCCAAAGCCTAAGAACGGGAAAGCATAGCATAATAGGCTTGTGCATGAAGTGCGGCATTAGAATTAAAAGGAGCGGTTGGCATGAGCCTTCAATTAGCTTGGAATAATGAACAAAACGATATGGTAATTAATGAATCCTTGATTGGTTTGCTGAACACTCTATTGGAGGAAGCAGGCAAGGTGGAAGGGGTGACGGACGGTGAGGTGGCCCTCACCTTCGTTAATGATAAGCAAATTCATGAATTAAACAGGGATTATCGGGGAATCGATCGTCCAACCGATGTGCTGTCATTTGCCATGAAGGAAACACTGGATGAAGAGCTTGAAATCATCTATGAGCCGGATGACGAAGGACCGCTGGATGATGTGCCGGATGTGCTGGGGGATATTATTATTTCCGTGCAGACAGCTCAGGCTCAAAGTGAGGAGTACGGTCATTCCATTGAGCGTGAAATCGGATTTTTGTTTGTTCACGGCTTCTTGCATTTGCTGGGCTATGATCATCAGGATGAAGCCAGTGAGGCTGAAATGATGGGCAAGCAAGAGGCGGTACTGGCTCAAGTGGGGTTGACACGGTAATGAGACGTCAGCCTTGGAGAATGACCTTTCGTTATGCCGCAGAAGGCGTGATGTATGCTCTGCGCACGCAATTAAATATGCGGATACATGTGGTCATGGCGTTTCTCGTCATCGCAGCAGGCTTAAGCCTGCGCATCTCCCGGCTCGACTGGTTATTCGTCTCTATGGCGATTGCCATGGTAATCGTAGCCGAGCTGATCAATACCGCTGTTGAAGCGGCGATAGATTTAATCTCGCCTGATATCCATCCGCTGGCCAAAGCGGCTAAAGACACCGCCGCCGGAGCTGTGCTCCTGGCAGCGGTTTTTGCTGTAATTATTGGTATATTTGTGTTTTACAGGCCGTTGTTGACCTTGATTAGTCAGCTTTTTTAATGGAAAAGACCTAACCCAAAAACCAAAAAAATAGGCGCTTAATAGTGCTGGAGGAAACGAAATGGCTAAGAAACACTTTAAATCAGGCTTTGTTGCGATTGTCGGCAGACCCAATGTAGGTAAATCAACTCTGATGAACCATGTCATCGGCCAGAAAATCGCCATCATGTCGGACAAGCCCCAAACCACACGTAACAAAATACATGGGGTATTCACTACAGAGGACACGCAAATTGTATTTTTGGACACACCGGGCATTCATAAGCGCCAGTCTAAACTGGGCGACTACATGAATCAGACGGCCTTTAATACGTTGGGCGAAGTTGAGGCTGTACTTTTTCTTATTGATGCCTCTGAAGGATTAGGCGGAGGCGACCGTTTTATTGCCGAGCAGCTAAAACAGGTAAAAACGCCAGTTATTCTGGTTTTAAATAAAATTGACCGTATTGAGCCGGAAGCACTGCTGCCCCTGATTGAGCAATACCGCAAGCTGTACGACTTTGCGGAAATCGTGCCGATCTCGGCTAAAATGGGCAACAATGTGAACCGTCTGCTGGAGCAGGTACAGAAATTCTTGCCTGAAGGTCCACAATATTACCCGGATGACCAAATTACCGACCATCCAGAGCAGTTCGTCATCGCCGAGCTGGTACGGGAAAAGATTTTGCATATGACGCGTGAGGAAGTACCACATTCGATTGCAGTCATGATTGAAGACATGAAGGTACAGGACAACGGCGTAGTGCATATTATGGCAGTCATCTTTGTAGAGCGGGATTCCCAGAAGGGAATTATTATCGGTAAGCAGGGAGCTATGCTCAAGGAAGTGGGCAAACAGGCACGCATAGATATCCAAAACCTGTTAGGTTCCAAAATTTTCCTGGAACTGTGGGTAAAGGTCAAAAAAGACTGGCGTAACCAGGATCGTGTACTGCGTGACCTCGGCTTCCACCGCGACGCTTAAAAAACATGTTAAATTCACACTTTAGTTCCCTAAGGGATCTTAAAATTGAGTTTTAATAAGTTTGAAACCAAATACGTTTAGTCTTTTAAGCACCAAAAAAGCCGTTCCGACTAACCTTACCTAATACATGAGAAGTGTAGTGTCTTCGGTATTCAAAAGCGCCGCGCACGTGCGGCGTTTAGCTCTTGGTACTTCCAACCCCCTTCCCTCCAGCCAATGAAATAAGGGTTGCTTTTAAAAGGCTCTGTGCCACAGTATGCACGCTGTAGCGGAGCGAAGGATTTGAATCTGAAGAAGCGTCAGCGTTCGCCTTTACCCCTGAATTTAAACCTTTTCATGTTTCATATATAAATAAATTCAGGGGTAACAGCGATCGAAAGATCAAATCATTCGCGAAGCGGTGCAAACTTGTCACTGTGCCATTTTTAACAGCAATCCATTTATTTCATCGCATACTTCCCACCTCTTCGCATCATTCTAATTTTGAGATGCAAACGTCATTTCCGAAGAAAGGATGAATACGATTGCGAGATTTTTCGTGGAAGTATTTTGCGATGACTGGGGATGTCGGTGCGTATCTGTTATACAGGGAGAGCGCCGTGACAAGGGAGCAAGACACGGATGAAGGAGAGTCGGACGAGCATGAAGAAGCCCGTGAATAGCGCGAGTCACTGGCTTCTTCGCGAATGTTTGGGGGAAGAGGCATGCTTTACAGGGTGGAAGGAATCGTCATCCGCAGCATGGATTACGGTGAGGGGAACAAAATTATTACGCTTTGCACCGAAAGCGGCGGTAAGACAGGCGTGCTGGTCAGAGGAGCCAAGAAGCCCAAAAGCCGTCATGCCGCTTTAACGCAGCCGTTTACGTATGGTGAATTTGTGTTTTTTCGAAATACCGGCTTAGGAACGTTGAATGCCGGTGAAATTATCCAATCCCACCATACACTGCGCGAGGATATTACCAAGGCTGCTTACGCCTCATATGCCTGTGAATTGCTCGAACGGGTACTACATGATGAAGAAACGGGCACCTTCTGGTTTAAGCAGCTTAAAGCATGTCTGGAAGCGTTGGAGAGCGGCAAAGATCCGCTGATCGTCATGAGCATTTATGAATTTAAAATATTGCAGGCGGCCGGATATGCTCCCCAGCTTGATGCCTGTATTTCCAGCGGACAACAGTGTGCTGATGAAGATATGTTTATCAGTCCGAGGCTGGGCGGAGTTTTGTGTCGAGGCTATAAGCATTTTGATCCGGCTGCATTGAGTGTCACACCGCGTACGTTGAAGCTGTTGCGTTTGTTTGCGAGAATGGATTTAAACCGGCTCGGCAACATTGATGTGAAGGACTCGACCAAGCTGGAAATCAAACATGTCATGCGCCAGTTTATGGACATGCAGCTGGAGGTCAAGCTGAAAACCCGTAATTTTCTGGACCAGCTCGACAAGTATGATATGTGAAACCTCTTGCTCCCTTGACTGTGCTGCTGAAAACGTGTAATATTCTACTATATCTCCTTCGGGAGCAGAGGCATTGAACGAGAAAGTAGCGGAGTTTATTCTCTAGAGTAAGCGAGTCGGGGACGGTGTGAGCCTGGCGGGAAATCTTCGTGAACAAGGCACTCGGGAGCATCTGATTGGACACGGAAAAGAGGATTACGGTCTGGCTGGTGATGGAGGACTGCAATCAAGTAGGGTGGAACCGCGGGAGTCAGCTCTCGTCCCTACGTCTGTACAGGCGTAGAGGCGGGGGCTTTTTGCTGTCTCTGGCGAGGCTTGTTGGAAGCTGGTAGCCCTGTACATAGAAGCTTTATGAGGAAGGATCACCACCATTTAAGGTAATTTGGAAGGGAAGGGTGTACCATGAATTTTCAGCAGATGATTTTGACACTGCAACAATTTTGGGCTGAGCACAACTGTATTATTGTACAGCCGTATGACACGGAAAAAGGGGCAGGCACAATGAACCCAATGACGTATTTACGTTCGATTGGACCTGAGCCGTGGAACGTAGCTTATGTTGAGCCATCCCGCCGTCCCGCAGATGGTCGTTATGGGGAGAACCCGAACCGTCTGTATCAGCATCACCAGTTTCAGGTTGTTTTGAAGCCATCGCCTGATAACATTCAGGAATTGTATCTGGAGAGCTTGAGCCGCCTTGGTATTAATCCTCTGGAACATGATATTCGCTTCGTTGAAGACAACTGGGAAGCGCCAACGCTGGGAGCATGGGGATTAGGTTGGGAAGTATGGCTGGACGGTATGGAAATTACCCAATTCACGTATTTTCAGCAAGTGGGCGGTATCGATGCCAGTCCGGTTGCGGTTGAAATTACGTATGGTATGGAGCGTCTTGCGTCCTACATTCAGGACAAGGAGAACGTATTCGATCTCGAGTGGGTTAATGGCATCACGTATGGTGATGTTTTCCACCAGCCTGAATTTGAGCATTCTAAATATACATTTGAAGTATCTGATGTCAAAATGCTTTTCACCCTTTTTAATATGTATGAAGAAGAAGCGAATAAAGCCATGGCGCAGCACCTTGTATTTCCAGCCTACGATTATGTGCTGAAATGCTCTCATGCGTTCAACTTGCTGGATGCCCGCGGGGCAATCAGTGTAACGGAACGAACCGGATTTATTATGCGTGTACGGAATTTGGCCCGTCAGGTGGCTGCAACTTATCTGGAGGAACGCGAGAAGCTGGGCTTCCCGTTGTTGAAGAAAGGAGGTACGGCACATGTCTAAGGATATGCTGTTTGAAATCGGTTTGGAAGAAGTGCCCGCCCGTTTTATTCCTGCTGCGATTCAGCAGTTAAAGGAGCGTATGACGGCATGGCTGGACAGCTCACGTATTGCTCATGGTGATGTAGAAGCTTATGCTACTCCTCGTCGTCTGGCAGTGCTGGTTAAGGAAGTAGCCGAAAAGCAGGAAGATATTAACGAAGAAGTGAAGGGTCCTTCCCGCAAAATCGCACTTGATGAAGCCGGCAATTGGAGCAAGGCAGCTCTCGGCTTTGCCCGTAGCCAAGGTGTTGATCCTGAACAGTTTACATTCAAGGAGCTTGGAGGCGTAGAGTATATTTACGCGACCAAGAGCAGTATAGGTGTACCGACAGCGGAAGTGCTGTCCGAAGGCTTATTGCACATTTTGCATGCCATGACCTTCCCTAAATTTATGCGTTGGGCCAGCTATGACTTTAAGTTTGTTCGTCCAATCCGCTGGTTGATCGCCTTGTTTGGTAACGATATTGTGAACCTGGAAATTGCCGGGGTTCAATCCGGGAATGTGACAAGAGGACATCGTTTTCTCGGGCAGGATACTGTTGTGGAAAGTCCGGCAGACTATGTTGAGGCGCTTCGTAAACAGCATGTCATTGTGGATATTGCGGAACGCCAGTCCATTATTGTGAAGCAGATTGAAGCATTGGCAGCCGAAAAAGACTGGACGATCGCGGTTAAGGATGATCTGCTGGAAGAAGTGCTGTATCTGGTTGAAACGCCGACGGTACTGTTTGGAGGTTTTGATCCATCGTTCCTCAACATTCCGAAGGATGTGCTGATTACTTCCATGCGTGAGCATCAACGCTATTTCCCGGTGCTGGATCGTGCGGGAGAGCTGCTGCCATACTTTGTTACGGTACGTAACGGTGGAAGTCAATCGCTGGATGTCATTTCCAAAGGGAACGAAAAAGTATTGCGCGCGCGGCTATCTGATGCCAAATTCTTTTATGAAGAAGATCAGAGACTGGAAATCAAGGATGCGCTCTCCAAGCTGGAAAGTATCGTTTTCCACGAGGAATTGGGTACGGTTGGAGACAAGGTACGGCGGATTCGCCGCATTGCCGATGCTTTAGCTGAGAAGCTGCGGGTTTCCCCCGATACACAGGAGTCGGTTAGCCGGGCAGCAGATATTTGTAAGTTTGATCTGGTAACGCAAATGGTATATGAATTCCCGGAACTGCAAGGTGTTATGGGTGAGGACTATGCTCGTAAGGCTGGAGAGAAGGAAGAAGTGGCGAGAGCGGTGTTTGAGCACTATCAGCCGCGTTTTGCCGGAGAAAGGGTTCCTTCTACGAACGCTGGAGCTATTGTGAGTATTGCTGACAAAATAGATACGATCACCGGCTGTTTCTCCATCGGTATTATACCGACAGGCTCGCAGGATCCTTATGCGCTTCGTCGCCAGGCCGCAGGTATTGTGCAGATTTTACTGGATCGTAATCTTTCGGCAACTTTGTCTGATGTGTTCAATATTGCACTTGACGTACACGACAACCTTGGAAATATGAAACGTTCTGCCGATGAAATTCGTAAAGAGTTACATGAATTCTTTGGTTTGCGTGTGAAAAAACTGTTGTCCGAGACGCTTCGTTATGACGTCGTAGACGCTGTGCTTGCTGCCGGATTCGATGATGTTGCTTCTGTCGTTGATCGCGGAGCCGCCCTGATGAGTGCGGTACAAACGGGAGATACCTTTAAAGCAACGGTAGAGTCGTTTAACCGTGTAGGCAATTTGGCTGCAAAAGCTGTTCATGCATCAGTTAATACGGGTGAATTTACGGAACAGGGTGAAAAAGCGCTCTATGAAACATGGTACGGCGTTTATGAATCTTATCATACTGCCTTGCAGGAAGGCGATGCTACGCGAGCTTTAGCACTTGCTTCGTCCATTACTCCTTCGGTGACAGCGTTCTTTGATTCCGTAATGGTTATGGCTGAGGATGATGCGATCCGTAATAACCGTTTGGCATTGCTGGCCGCCATTGATAGAGAGCTGAAGCGTTTTGCCGATTTTTCCAAACTCGTGGGCTAATCGTAGCTGTAATAGTATGAATAACTTGAAAAAATGGGTATAAATATACGGAACGGTGTAAGAGCGATCTTGCAGCCGTTCCGTATTTTACTCGAATCCGGATGGAGATGGGGGATGCTTGTGGGAATATCCGGGGGTTTATCGGATGTGCGGATCGTTGTTGACGGAGACGCTTGTCCTGTCAAAAGCGAAATTGCGGATACAGCTTCCCGTTTTCATGTTCAGGTTATTATGGTATCTTCATATGATCATCTTATCCAGGGCAGCGGAGGCGTGACCGTCGTAAAAGTGGACCGGAGCGACCAAAGCGCTGATCTCTATATTGCTAATCATATCCGTCGAGGGGATATTGTAACCACCAACGATTATGGTCTTGCGGCACTCGCTTTGGCTAAAGGCTGTGAGGTTATGTCCTTTCGCGGAACGATGTATCGAAACGATTCGATTGATTTTATGCTCGATCGCCGTCATACTTCTGCCAAGGAAAGGAAAAAAGGACGTTATGGAAAGGGTCCTAAACCGTTTACATCAGAGGATCGTGAATTTTTTCAACATAAACTGACAAAACTTTTACTCTTCTTGCAGGAGAATGAATAACGATATCGAATTATATTTACGTGCTAAAGAGATGAAGGTGGTTAACATGAGTGCTGGACAAGGCAACATACCGGACGATATCATTGAGTCGGTTTTACAGCATCATGATATCGTAGATACGGTAAGCAAGTACGTGCATTTGACCAAGCAGGGGAAGTATATGAAAGGCCTCTGTCCTTTTCATTCCGAAAAAACCCCTTCATTCACCGTGACACCGGATCGTCAGATTTTTTACTGCTACGGCTGCGGCGCGGGAGGCAATGCCATCAAATTTATGATGGAAATCGAAGGACTATCCTTTCCCGAAGCTGTCAGAACAATGGCGGAAGAAAGTCATATCCCTCTCGGCGAATGGCAGGGACGTGAGTCAACGCATCAGCATCCTGAGTTGGACAGGTTGTTGCAAGCGTACGAGCTAACATCTAAGATGTACCATTTTCTCCTTAAGAATACGGAGCATGGCAAACCAGCTATCGAGTATTTGCGGTCAAGGGGATTTACTGACAAGATCATTGATCAATTTCAAATTGGCTATGCACCTAACCGATGGGATACGATTGTCCAGTTTCTGGAGAAGCGTTCCTTCGATCCTGTTGAGATGGAAAAGGGCGGGCTTATCTCTCCCCGACATGAGGATGATGGGTATGTGGATCGGTTCAGGGATCGCATTATCTTTCCTATTTGGAACCGAAATGGAAAAGTAATTGCCTTTGCGGGCCGCATTCTTGGTGAAGGACAGCCCAAATATTTGAATTCACCGGAAACCAAACTGTTCAACAAGAGCCGGACACTGTACAATCTCCACCATGCCAAGACTTCGATTCGCAAGCTTCGTCAGAGTGTCCTTTTTGAAGGATACGGCGATGTTATCTCAGCTTGGGAGGCAGGTGTGCAGAACGGGGTGGCCGCTATGGGCACAGCTTTGACGGAGCATCATGCTACGATGTTAAAGGGGCTGTGCGACGAGGTCATTATTTGCTATGATGGTGACCGGGCAGGACAAGCTGCTGCGCTTAAAAATTTTCCGTTGCTGGAAAATGCGGGGCTTCACGTTAAAGTAGCGCTGGTCAGCGACGGTATGGACCCGGATGATTTTATCCGGCAATACGGCGGGGAAAGGTTTCAGCGCCAAATTATCGAAAGTGCCGTTTCAACGGTGAAATTTAAGCTTATATATCTGAAAAAAAACCATATACTGCAAGAGGAAGAAGGAAGAATCGCGTATTCCCGCGAAGCATTAAATGTCATTGCACCTCTGTCATCCCCGACCGAGCGGGAAGTGTATTTGCGCGAAGTGTCAGCCGAAGTCAAGGTGGATTTTGAAACCTTAAAGCAAGAATGTAATTTACTCCGCCAGTCCCTGCAAAAAAAACAGGACTTTGGGGATAATAACGAAAATCGGTGGAATAATGGTAGGCATAAAAAAGGGCAGGTCGTTACACCAAATTTGCTGCCGGCTTACCATGTTGCGGAACGCAGATTGCTTCACTGGATGATGCAGGATTTAGAAGCTGCACAGTATGTAGAACAACATCTGGGGGACGCCTTTAATATTGAGGATCATGCAGCAATTGCTGCTTATCTATACGCCTATTACGCACAAGGAAAGTTACCAGATACAAGCCGCTTTATTTCATCTTTGCAAGATGATCGGCTGGAGAAAAACGTAAGCTCGATCATGATGATGGATGCTCCAGGCGTATGGGCACCGCACATTTTGGACGATTATATTCATCAGGTGCGCAAATTTCCATTGCAGGAGCAACTGGATCTGAAGAGGGAAGAGATGAGAGCCGCTGAGCGCTTAGGTGACTTTTTGCGTGCAGCACAAATTGCAAGTGAGATTATAGCCCTAGAGAGACAATGAACACACAGAGGTCGGATGTTTCTAGGGAGGAGGGAGTCGAAAGATGGCGAATGATCAGCATACTGAACTGGAGACGGAACTGACACTGGATCAGGTTAAGGATCAATTGATTGAGTTGGGTAAAAAAAGTTCCTCTCTGAACTACAAAGATATCATGGAAAAACTATCGTCGTTTGATCAGGACCCCGAGCAAATGGATGAGTTTTATGAGCAGCTGGGTGACTTGGGGATTGAGGTTGTAAACGATAACGACGAAGAAGTTACCAGATTGCGTCAAAACGACGACCCGGAAAACAACGACGGGGATGACTTTAACTACGATGACGATCTGAGCCTGCCTCCCGGTATTAAAATCAATGATCCGGTCCGGATGTACTTGAAGGAAATCGGCCGTGTACCGCTTCTTTCCGCTGATGATGAGGTGGAGCTGGCGAAACGGATCAACAATGGTGATGAAGAAGCCAAACGTCGACTCGCAGAAGCGAATTTGCGTCTGGTTGTAAGTATTGCCAAGCGTTATGTTGGCCGTGGAATGCTTTTCCTGGATCTGATTCAGGAAGGTAACATGGGTCTGATTAAGGCAGTAGAAAAATTTGATTACGAAAAAGGATTTAAATTCAGTACGTATGCAACCTGGTGGATTCGTCAGGCCATTACGCGCGCTATAGCTGATCAGGCAAGAACAATCCGTATTCCTGTGCACATGGTGGAAACGATCAACAAGTTGATTCGGGTATCTCGTCAACTGTTGCAAGAGCTGGGGCGTGAACCTACGCCGGAAGAAGTGGCTGCGGAGATGGAGCTGAGCGTGGAGAAAGTACGGGAAATTATGAAAATTGCCCAAGAACCGGTTTCATTGGAAACGCCAATTGGTGAAGAAGATGATTCACATTTGGGGGATTTCATTGAGGACCAGGAAGCGCTGGCGCCTGCGGATGCGGCTGCCTATGAACTTCTGAAGGAACAGCTTGAGGATGTGCTGGATACGTTGACCGAACGGGAAGAGAACGTATTGCGTCTCCGTTTTGGTTTGGACGACGGTAGAACCAGAACCCTTGAGGAAGTGGGTAAAGTATTCGGTGTTACACGCGAACGTATTCGTCAGATTGAGGCTAAAGCGCTGCGTAAGCTGCGCCATCCAAGCCGCAGTAAGCGACTGAAGGATTTCCTCGAATAGAAGCGTAACATTGCGGACCTTCTGCGGCTTGGAGCGCGCAGAGGGTCTTTTTTTATCCCATGGCAGCCTTGGTGGAGGGGAAAAGCTTGGACCAGGAGAAAAAACGGGCAATACTGTTACATGAAATTGAGCATTGGCGGCGAAGTCGGCTGCTCCCTGAGCAATATTGCGATTTTTTGTCTAATCTCTATCGAGAGGACGAAAATCCGTCACAGAGCCAAAGCCACAGTAGCACCGGGCTGCTTACATATCTTAGAAACGGGCATGGAATCGCCTGGCTTCTTGGTTTTGTCATTATTTCCTGCATTTGTTTGATCGGTTTTTATTTTACCGCTTTTCCGTTGGCAATGCAAATATTCTCGGCATGTGCAGTAATCGCGATCTGCTATGGAGTAGCCGCTGTTTGGCGTTCTTCAGAGCAGAGCATGAGCGCCATGCTGAGTACCTTGGGCAGTGTGATTATGCTGGGTTCAGGTGTGTGGATTATTCAGCTTCACCAAGGTGAACCTAAATTTTGGTTTCTGGTTCTTGTCGGTCTGTGCGGGCTGGTATGGTGCCTTGTGGGCTTAACCCTGCGTATCAGCTTGCTTCACTACTGTGGCTTTATTGCGCTGCTTCTGGTGTACGCAGTGCTTATAGGCCGCTACTGGCCTACGGCTTCTCACGTAATGCTGGAGGGATTTTGGATTTTACATGCAGCATTGCTGGTATGGTTAAGCTGGTGGGTACATCGTCGCTTTTCACGTCTGGCTTCGGTTTATTTTGCTATCGGAATGACACTGGTTTTCATGCCTGAAGCAGACATGATCGTGCTGCGCCAACAAGCGCCGGGAGATGTTGTGTTGTACGCCTTATTGAAGTTGGCTATTGTTGTAGGAATTTTATTTTGGACTCGAAAAAAATGGATTACGTGGGTGACGTCATGAAGCTTTCACAACGATTACAATATATTATGGAACAAATTCCTGCCGGGAGCAGATTAGCGGATATTGGCTCTGACCATGGGCTTTTGCCTGTGGCTGCGGTGCGAAGTGGTCGGGTAACGCAAGCTGTGGCGGGCGAAGTCAATGATGGGCCGTTGCGAGCGGCTCAAAAGCAGGTCGCCGAAGCAGGTCTTACTGACCGCATAACGGTTAGAAGAGGCGACGGCTTGGCCGTAATTACAGCCCATGAGGTTGATATTATTACGATAGCCGGCATGGGTGGTGCCTTAATCGCTTCCATTTTGGAGCAGGGGAAAGACAAGTTGGATTCAGTGAAGCGGCTTATTTTACAGCCAAACGTAGGCGAGGATATTTTGCGCCGATGGCTGATCGAGCATCAATGGGTATTGACAGGCGAGCATATTATGGAAGAAGACGGAAAGATATATGAAGTTTTGACGGCTGTACCCGTGTCGGATAGTCCTGTGAAGCAGGACGAGCTATACCGACCGTTAGCCCTTAGCGGCAGCTCGCTAGTATTGACGCAGAATTGGCTGGAACAGCTTGGACCGTTGCTGGTCAGAGAGCCCAACGAAGTCTTTTTCCGTAAATGGAAGCTGGAAATTCATAAGCTCCAAAATGTCCTTGCGCAGTTGGCGCGATCAGAGCAGGAATCGGCGCAGCAAAAGCAGGAACAATTACGTAAGCAAATTGAACAGCTAAAGGAGGTACTTGCATGTTTGCCAAAGGACAAACGGTAATTAGCTATATGGAACAGTTGGCTCCAAAATATTTGGCAGTTCCGGACGACAGAATCGGGCTTCAGCTTGGCAGTCTGCAAAAAGAGATCAAAAACATACTGGTAGCTCTGGATGTCAATGATGAGGTTGTGGAAGAGGCGATCCGTGTAAAGGCCGACCTGATTATTGCCCACCATGCTATCATATTCCGTCCACTCAAAGCATTGAATACGGATCAGCCCGCAGGCAGATTGTATGAAAAGCTGATCAAGAACGATATTGCCGTCTACATCAGTCACACGAATCTGGATACGGCAGAGGACGGTATGAATGACTGGATGGCCGAGGCTTTGGGCATTCAAAGTGAAGGTACGCTGGAGGATGTCCACACGGAGCAATTGTTCAAGCTCGTCGTTTTCGTACCGAAAACACATCATCAACGGGTGTTGGACGCTGTGTTGGGTGCGGGAGCCGGACATATCGGCAATTACAGCCATTGCAGCTTTAACATTGATGGCTACGGAACTTTCGTGCCGGGTGAAGGCACACAGCCGTTTTTGGGTGAGCCGGGTAAAATGGAACGCAGCGAAGAGGTACGCATAGAGACCGTTGTACCACAGGGTGTGCGCAACAAAGTTGTCCAGGCGATGCTCAAAGCTCATCCTTATGAAGAGGTGGCCTATGACCTGTACCATATGGATTTGCAGGGCCGCACATTTGGCCTGGGACGGGTGGGGAAGCTCAAGGAAGCCCGCACGTTACGCGAGTTTGTCAATGATGTGAAAGAAGGCTTCAACGTCGAGCATGTACGTGTAGTGGGCGACTTGGACCGTACAATTAAAAAAGCAGCCGTGCTCGGAGGCTCTGGCAGCCGCTATGTAAACAAGTCGATTTTCAAAGGGGCTGATGTCTTAGTTACGGGTGATATCGACTATCACACGGCTCAGGATGCCCTTATGGCTGGCATTGCCATCATTGACCCTGGTCATAACGCAGAGAAGATTATGAAGCCTAAAACCGCAGAATGGATGCGCAAACGGTTGGAAGAAGGCCGATACTCTACGGAAGTACATGTATCTGAGGTGAATACAGAGCCTTTTCAATTTTTGTAAAAGCTTAACTTCTATGAGAAGATGAAAGTGTTTCATTACTTTTAGTTCATAGGGGAGAGGTTGTATGCGAACTTTAATTGCTGATCCTGCGATCCATGTTTCAACATTTCGAGATTGCATATGAGGACGGAATTTCTGTGGATGTCCCTGTATTGCTGGATGCTTATCTTGCTTATGAGTGTAAAGTGGTGGATAGTCATACCTATGGAGATCATGATTGGATTGTCGGTGAGATACAGCAAACTTACCGGGATGATGACTCTTTCTGGATGAAGGCATACCTGAATTTAGTAAGCTTCATATTCCGTTATACGTGGGTCGCTCTACTTATTTTGTGGCAGATGATACGTTACAAAAGAAGGTACACCCGTTTTATTTGAACAAATAAAGGAAGCTTGCTAATTTACAATATTTTTAGGGTTGTGTCGAGCGTGCGTTCCCTGTATACTATGTAATGTTGTTCGGAAAGTTTAACAGACAATCGCTGGCGGTGTGAACCGCGAGAGGAAAGTCCGGGCTCCATAGGGCAGGATGCTGGATAACGTCCAGTCAGCGCGAGTTGAAGGATAGTGCCACAGAAATGGACCGCCGATGGCCGCTTGCGGCACAGGCAAGGATGGAACCGAGGTGTAAGAGACCCCGAGGAACGCTGGTGACTTCGTTCCTGGTAAACCCCATCTGGAGCAAGACCTAATGGGACACAGCTTCTTCGCGAAGCGGCCTTAGCCCGAGGCGTGTCTAGGTTGGTCGCTGGAGCCGGATAGCAATATTCGGCCTAGATAGATGATTGTCGCTTGTAGTGGGAGGGTAGTTCCCGTCTGAACCACGAATAGCACAGAACCCGGCTTACGGAAAACTTTCCACACTGCAACACCTTAAAATGTATGATGTTAACCTTTTAAATGACTGTTTGCATGAAAACATGGAATCCAAATGTATTTAATGAATTACAAAAAAAGGTTCAAGCCATATTCCTTTGGGAATCAGGCTTGAACCTTTTTTGTATACCGTATTTTACGCAGTGTACGTGTATATTTAGGTCTATTTCATTCTGTTTTTTTATCTACTCATTCCCTCTATCGTAAAAACGTCCGGGGATGAGGCACGTAGTCAGCGTAGCGGAGCATTTGAATCCGGAGAAACGCAGCGATCGTAAGACCAAAGGATTCGCGAAGCGTTCTCGCGTGGGTGCCTGCCAACCTTCATCAGCGCGCGCTTTTTTCCAATCTTTCCTCTGTATATATCTTCAATGCCCGATCCAAACGGTTAACCGCTTCAGGAAGCAGTGAAGGATCGGTATGCGTAAAGTTGATCCGCATATGGTTACTACCGCTCAGATCAGCATAAAATACTTGTCCTGGCACAAATGCGACGCCTTCCTGAATGGCCAGTTCCAGCAAGCGATCGGAACGGAAGCCTTCGGGTAAAGTGACCCACATAAACATGCCGCCAAGTGCATCATTCCACGTAATGCCTTCCCATTGACGTTCTTTCATCAGTGTTGTGAGGCGTAGCATACGAGAGTGATATTCGCTGGATACGGTACGAATATGTCCATCCAAATCAAAAAAGTCCAAGAGCTCATTTAAAGCACGTTGATCGATACTGCTGGAGTGCAGATCAGCAGATTGTTTGGCCTTCGAGACTTTATTGACAATCGCTTGATCAGCAACCAGCCATCCAGAACGAACACCAGGAGCAACGGTTTTGGAGAACGTAGAGGTGTACATGACATGACTATCTTCACCTTGCTGCTGGTCAATGGATAAAAGGGTAGGGAAGTTAAGGTTTTCGTCAAATTTGAGACGTCCGTAAGGATCATCCTCAAAAATCAAAGTTCCGTATTTACGGCATAGCTCAACAACGCCTACTCTGCGATCCATGCTCCATACACTCCCCGCCGGGTTGGAGAAAGTTGGGATGACATACACGAATTTAGGCTGATATTCCTTGAGCTTGGCTTCAAGATCATCTAATTGCATACCGTTGGAGTCTGTATTTACACTTACAATGTTGGCGCCATAGGACTTAAACACCTGAAGAGCTGCCAAATAAGTAGGGGACTCCACCAATACAGTATTCTGCGGATCAAGCAGCACACGCGAAACCAGATCGATAGTCTGCTGTGAGCCCGTCGTCATGATGATGTTATCTCTGGTGACGGAGATGCCTTGGGATGCCATTATGGTTGTAAGGCGTTCCCGTAGAGGAATATATCCATCGGTTAGACCGTATTGAAGCGCGGTAGTACCGCCGAGACGGAATACCCGCTCATAGGCTTTAGCAACGGCTTCGATGGGAAAAAAGGCATCGGCCGGAAGACCACCTGCCAGGGATAACACTTCTGTTCCCTGTGTCAGCTTCAAAATGTCCCTAACGATGGACGAGCCCTGAGTACGAGCCATACCGGAAAATTTGTATTCCAATCCAATCATCTCCTGTGTTCTATACTGTACTATGAAATTTATTGTATTATAACAATAATGAAGTATAACAGTAAACGTCTGAATATAACAGTTGATTGGTCTAATGGAAAGCCGAAAAATCTTGATCCCAAGAAAAAATTCGACCATACAAATCACTATCACGTAAATCTTGCAATTTCAGCGCAAGCTTGAAATGCTTGGTTTCTCGCTAGAAGGTTACGCTTTACAAAAAACCATCCCAAGTGGAAATTTACCGATTGCTCAAAATGAGCAATCGAATGATTCATATGAGCAACTGGGTACTCATAATGAGCAATCAGATAATATGGGCTTGGAAATTCTAGCAACTATGAAAAAACATAATAAACAAGCTGATCGCCGAACATCGGACAGCTTTTGAGCACACCAAAAACGTGTCTGGATCGCCCTTCGCAGCGATCATCCAGACACGTCTCTCTTTTACCCTGATATGCTATTAGTGACTACTATCATGTTTTTTTCAAATAGAGACTGGTTATTTTTTAGGATGCATGTTCAAACTGACTATTGTATAGATCGGCATAGAAGCCGCCTTTAGCCAGCAGTTCCTCGTGGTTACCTGTTTCGATAATGTCACCGTCCTTCATGACCAGAATCATATCGGCGTTCTTAATCGTCGAGAGGCGGTGGGCAATCACAAAGGAGGTTTTCCCTACGGTAAGCCGGTCCATCGCTTGTTGGATCAGCAATTCCGTACGCGTATCGACCGAGCTTGTGGCCTCATCTAGAATGAGCATGGGTGCATCTTCAATCATGGCTCTTGCAATGGTAATCAATTGCTTTTGACCAGCAGAGAGATTGGCTTTGTCGTCCAGCACTGTATCATAGCCCTGCGGCAGTGTTTTAAGGAAGCTGTGCAGCCCCACCGCTCTACATGCGGCTTCCACCTGTTCATCGGTAACCTGCTCTTTGGAAAAGGCGATATTCTCACGGATCGTTCCTTCAAACAGCCAGGTATCCTGCAGCACCATACAGAATAATTCATGAATATTCTCACGTGTTAATTGGCTGATCGGGGTTCCGTCAATATAGATTTCTCCGCCGTTCAGCTCATAGAACCGCATGAGTAAATTCACGAGCGTCGTCTTACCGGCGCCTGTCGGACCAACAATGGCAATTTTCTGACCGGCTTCAGCTTTCATGGAGAAGTCTTTGATAATCATACGGTCTTGGTTATAACCGAAACGGACATGCTTGAATTCGACATCCCCTTTGGCGTTGTCCAGCTTCTTGGTCTTGTCGCTCTCATCCGCCAATTCTTCTTCACCCAGAAATTCGAATACACGTTCACTGGCGGCAGCCGCCGATTGCAGATTGGTTGCGGCCTGTGCCAGCTGTGACAAGGGCTGTGTAAACAGACGAATATACACCATGAAGGCCACAATAGTTCCGATCGTTATAGCATGTTGGTTCACCAGCAAAGCGCCCACGACACAGACCGCGACATAACCGAAATTCCCGATGAACATCATGACTGGCATCATCAGGCCAGACATGAACTGGGATTTCCATGCATTTGTATATAAGCGGCTGTTAATGCCATGGAACTCTTCCTTGGCTGCTTTTTCTCCGTTATATACCTTGACTACGTTATGACCGGCATAGGTTTCTTCGATATGACCGTTGATCTGGCCAAGTTCCGCTTGCTGTGCTACAAAATATTTCTGTGAATGCTTCATAATCACGGTCATCAGGGAAAAACCGATCAGCGTAGCTACAATCCCGGTAACGGTCATGATCCAGTTTGTATACAGCATCATAATCAAGGCGCCTACGAAGGTTGCCAGCGCGCTGACAAGCGTGCCGAGACTGTTGTTTAACGTTTGTCCGATGGTATCGACATCGTTGGTCACACGGCTGAGTACATTACCATAGCTCGTAGCATCAAAATATTTTAAAGGCATATGATTGATTTTTCGGGACAGCTCTGTCCGCATCTTCTTTGTAAGACGCTGTGACACGGTCGCCGTAATGAAGCCTTGGAAATAGTTAAAGATAAGACCAAGACCATACAAAAGTACCAAAACAAGAACAATTTTCTGGACAGCACTCACATCAACCCCTGTTACGATTCCTTCCTGGATCAGGTTGGCAATATCGCTGAGCTTACCCGGACCAATGACGTTGAAGGCGGAACCGACCAGGGCCAGCACCATAGAGAGTATAATGATGGGCACATAGGCCTTGATGTAGGATAAAAGCTGGCTGATGGTCTTTTTAAAATCATTCGCTTTTTCACCAGCACCCATGCCCCCCGCAGGACCTCCACCCATGGGACCTCGCTGTTTCGTTTTCATATGCTGGCTGTCGACGGTTTGTTCATTCTTATCCATGTACGAGTTCCTCCTTCGAAAGCTGCGAATAAGCGATCTCCTGATAGGTGCTGCAGTTCGCCATCAGCTCTTCATGTGTGCCGTTCCCTACAACCTCACCCTGGTCCAGTACGATAATCCGGTCAGCGTCCTTAATGGTGCCTATGCGCTGAGCAACAATGAGTGTCGTAGCATGGTCGGTTTCTTTTTTGAGAGCGGAGCGCAGAATCCGGTCTGTTCTGTAGTCCAGTGCCGAGAAGGAATCATCGAAGATATAAATCTCCGGCTGGCGGTAGATGGCACGCGCAATGGACAGCCGCTGCTTTTGACCGCCTGATACGTTCGCTCCACCTTGTGAAATCCGTCCCTGATACTGACCGTCCATTTTTTCGACAAATTCCGTGCCTTGGGCAATCCCTACGGCTACTTGGATGAGTTTCTCCGAAGCTTCTGCTCTTCCGCTATCGCCATACGAAACGTTGGATGCCACTGTACCGCTGAAAAGCACGGCTCTCTGAGGGACATACCCGATTTTGTTATGGAGTGCCTGCTGCTTATAGTTTCTGACATTCACACCATCCACGAGCACCT
>NZ_JTHP01000005.1 GCF_000943545.1 Paenibacillus terrae | reverse complement strand
TTTTTTGTATGCATTTTTGCATGGATTTAGGTTATGTTTCTTACTAACTTTTTTATTTTAAGGTATCGACAGGTTATAATAGGTTCATTATGCTTGCTTAGAGGTTATTCTAAAAAAAGTGAAGTGGTGATCGCGTGGCTTTGGATACGGAATGGATACAGCAACAGCTTCAGAATATTATTCAAGCACCTTTTACTATACTGCCTTGGTGTCCGGAAATGATTGCAGAAGGTCAGTCAGCAGAATCGGCTGTACCGGATAAGTCATTTGTACGTGATAGCAAAATATATTTCCCGTTCCGTGTGGTAGCAGGAGGATTGGCTGCCTTTGCGGTAGAGGCAAAGCATTTGACGGATCGGGAACGGAAGCTGATTGAGGCGTTACTCTGGAACATGGAGCAATTTTGGCAGGATGGGACGGGGACGCAACAGCCCGATAATCCGGTTTATGCTGAGGAAGAGCGAATGAAGCGTTTTGGACAATGGCTCATACAGCAGGCTGGCAACCTACAGAATGAAGAAGAGGTTCCTGATGAGTTGGGGCTTCGGGATTCGTTGTTAGCGTATATGGTTCCCATTGTACTGACTGGTGAAGGAACACAGGAGGGCGCTATTGCTTACACTCAGCTATATCGATTGTTAGCCAGTTATTTTGGAGGGAATGTGCTGCTTACTCCACTGGATGAACAGTCTTGGCTGATTATGGCTAAAAAGGAACTACTGTTGGGAGCAGAAGATGACCGGGATAAAGATATAGAAACCAGGGATGCGGATTTTACGGAATCGCTGGAGGAGGTACTAACGGCTTTCAGCCTGGGTTTATACGAGCTTATCGCAAATGAGTGGGTAGGTGTATTTCATTTGGCGGTATCCAAGCCGTCTATACTATTGCAAAGTCTTCCCAAAGAGCTGAATTTGTTATGGGAGACGATCCATCTTGGCAAAATTTTTCATGTAACAGAGCATATCCACTTTTCATGGGAGTTGCATTTGGAGAGGTTATTAAACCGTATTCCGAAGGAGCAACGCGTGCAATTTTTGGAGCAGGTTGTGCGGTCGTCCGTCATATTGGAGGATGCTGAAACGATGGCTACATTGGATATCTTTTTTCAACTGGATTGCAATGTGAGTGAGACGGCTAAGCGCCTTTATGTGCACAGGAATACGTTGATTTACCGTTTGGACAAAATTAAACAGGAGACGGGATTGGATGTGCGGACGTTTAATGATGCGGTTTTGGTCAAGCTTTTTCTACTATTGTACAAAGTGACAAAAAGGAAATAGCATTTTTGTGCAGTTTGCGAATAGCCACGAAGTGGGTACTAGGGTAAGATACAAGTAAGAAATGTATTCGATTTCCAAACTTGATCTTGGGGAGGCAAAAGCTATGGCTGGTGTACGCTTAGAGCATATTTTCAAAAAATACCCGGGTGCAGATAAAGCTACGGTTGTTGATGTCAATTTGGACATTCAAGATAAAGAATTCCTCGTATTGGTCGGTCCTTCCGGTTGTGGTAAATCTACTACGCTCCGTATGATCGCTGGTCTGGAAGAAATCTCGGACGGCAAATTGTACATTGGAGATCGTGTTGTGAACGACGTAGCTCCAAAGGATCGCGATATTGCGATGGTTTTCCAATCCTATGCCTTGTATCCACATATGAACGTATACCAAAACATGGCTTTTGGTCTGAAACTTCGCAAGGTGAAGAAAGAAGAAATTGATAAGCGTGTACGTGAGGCGGCTAAAATCCTGGATATTGAGCATCTTCTGGATCGCAAGCCGAAAGCGCTATCAGGTGGTCAACGTCAGCGTGTTGCCTTGGGACGTGCGATTGTACGTGACCCGCAAGTGTTCTTGATGGATGAGCCATTGTCCAATCTGGATGCCAAGCTGCGTGGTCAGATGCGTGCGGAAATCACGAAGCTGGCTAAACGTCTGGAAACGACCGTTATCTATGTAACGCATGACCAGGTCGAAGCGATGACGATGGGTGACCGGATTGTTGTTATGAAGGATGGCATTATTCAACAAGCCGCATCCCCGGATGAGCTGTACAACCGTCCAGTAAATCTGTTCGTAGCTGGTTTTATTGGCTCTCCTACGATGAACTTCATCACAGGTAAGCTGGCTGAGAAGGACGGCGCGCTGTATTTCAATGCACCGGGTCTGGATCTATTCGTTCCTGAAGGTAAGGGGCAGATTTTGAAAGCCAAGGGTTATATCGGTAAAGAGGTTATTCTGGGCATCCGTCCTGAGGATATTCATGAAGAGCCCGTATTTTTGGAGGCTTCTCCGAATACGATCTTTATGTCCACTGTGGATGTTACCGAAAATCTCGGTCATGAAATGCTGTTGTACCTGAGTGGCGCCGGAAATGAAACGATTATTGCCCGTGTAGACGGGCGTTCCAATACTCGTGATGGTGTTAAAGCGAAGTTGGCTGTTGATATGAACAAGGTTCATATTTTTGATAAGGAATCGGAATTGAGCATTCTGGTTGGCGAATAAGTTCAACCAATAGAAGAGAGTCGCAGTTTCCCAGCCGGGGAAAGGCGGCTCTTTTTGTATATCCCATACAGCTTCCAGCTTCGGCATTGCATTCATTGGAAAATTCCGATACGATGGGTACATTGGTATGGGTCTGGGTTCAGCATGAACACAGGTAGCCCGAAATCATGTTGAAAAGGTGAGCTTGGGCTGGCACAGGATGAGCTGGCAGTGGGCTATATGGTTGATAGGTTGACGCTACATAAATAAGATTACGTATAGAATCCGGTCATGCAGGATGAAGGGGAGAATACGATGGCTAAAAAGGTAAAGGTATCTGAGCTTGTACAGCAATTTCAAATGGAGGTTATTTCTGGTGAGAAAGGTCTGCGCAGGCTGATCACGGTGGATGAATTGAATCGTCCGGGGTTGGAGATGGCTGGGTATTTTGAATACCACACACAGGAGCGTGTGCAGCTTTTGGGAAGGTCTGAGCTGGCTTTTCTCGGTATGCTTCCTCCTGAGGAAAGAAAGGATCGGATGCAGCGTCTATGTACGGAGCTGACTCCGTGTATCATCATCACACGCGGTCTGGAAGTACCAGCAGAACTGGTGGAGGCAAGCGCTGAGCGGGATGTCCCAGTATTGCGAACTAATATGGCCACGACGATTTTATCAAGCCGCATTACGGGTTTTCTTGAAAGAAAGCTGGCTCCTACGGCCACCATCCATGGTGTATTGTGTGATGTGTACGGTGTAGGTATGCTCATTACGGGCAGTAGCGGCATTGGTAAAAGTGAAACAGCACTGGAACTGGTTAAACGCGGTCATCGTCTGGTAGCAGATGATGCAGTGGAAATTCGGCAAACGTCCGATTTTCAGTTGCATGGTACGGCGCCGGAACTGATTCGTCACCTGCTGGAAATTCGCGGCGTGGGCATCATTAATGTGATGACGCTGTTTGGTGCAGGTGCAGTTCGTAACAACAAGCGGATTACGCTGGTTGTCCGTCTGGAGGCATGGCAGCAGGACAAGCAGTATGACCGTCTTGGTTTGGATGAAGAAACGACACGTATTATTGACACGGATGTTCCGCTCGTTACGATTCCAGTTCGTCCGGGCCGAAATTTGGCCGTTATTATTGAAGTGGCGGCAATGAACTATCGTTTGAAGCAAATGGGCGTGAACGCAGCTCTGCAATTTACGAATAAGCTGACTGCTACAATTTCTGAAGATATGGAAGATATGGATTAAGGTTCAGTCGTTTGCAAGGAAGAACAAGGAGTGAGAGAAACATATGTCAACGGCAACATTACTGCTGAATCCGATTGCTTTTTCAATCGGGGCAATTAAGGTCCATTGGTACGGGCTTATTTTGGGGCTGGCGGCGCTTGTGGGTTTATATCTCGCCATTCGTGAAGGCAAAAGATTTGGCATTCCGCAGGAATTTTTTATGGATATGCTGCTGCTGGGTGTTCCTTCGGCTATTATTGGAGCGCGTATTTACTATGTAGCCTTCAAATGGGAAGACTATCGAGATAATCTATGGGATGTTTTCAAAATCTGGAATGGCGGTATTGCGATATACGGCGCATTGATCGGTGCGATTATATGCGCAGTCATCTATTTCCGCTATAAGGGTTATAATTTCTGGCGGATTGCCGATATTTGTGCGCCAGGTCTGCTGATCGGTCAAGCGATTGGCCGCTGGGGTAACTTTGTCAATCAGGAAGCCTACGGTGGACCGACGGAAGTAAGCTTTTTGCGGAATCAACTGCATCTGCCAGATTTCATTGTAAATCAAATGAACGTTAACGGAGTGTTTCACCATCCTACATTTCTGTATGAATCCCTGTGGAGTATTGTAGGTGTGATTCTGCTACTCGTCATTCGACGTATGAAATTTGTACGTGCAGGCGAAATGTTTGCGTTTTACTTCATTTGGTACTCAATTGGCCGTTTTTTCATCGAACGTGTACGGACGGATAGTTTGGCTTTTCAGGGACCAGACTGGCTGGCTTCCTTTGTGAATGCTTTGTGGTCTCCTATGGTATGGCTGGGGTTTGAACCAGGGCATCTGGACCCGAGTTACGGTAATGTACGGATCTCGCAACTGCTCCCTATTTTCATTGTTGTAGCTGCTGTGATTTTCATCGTGGTTCGTCGTCGTAAGGGTGCAACTGTTCCGAAATATAGCGATCCGATTGTCTCCAGCAAGGTAGGAGTCGATCAGGTACCTGACGTCACGCCGGAACAGGCTTCCCGCCCGGGTCAAGATACGATTCCTCCGACAACGGCTGCGCCGGATAAGCTACACAAGGAAGACACGGACGAGGACAAGAAGGAGCATCTATGATAAATACGATTTTATTCGACTTGGACGGAACGATTATGGATACGAATGAGCTGATTATCAGCACATTTCTGCACATTTTGAATCACCCGGACGCTGACCCGCTGACACGGGAGCATATTATCCCTCATATGGGCGGAACGCTGGATGACCAGCTTCGTACCTTTTCGGGATTAAAGGATGTGTCTGAGCTGGTTAAAGGCTATCGTGCTTATAACTTGCTCCATCACGACCAAATGGTGAAGCCTTTTCCGTATGTCATCGAGGTTATTCAGGAGTTGCGTGCGCGAGGAATTAAGCTGGGGGTTGTGACGACTAAAATACGTCCTTCTACGATTCGTGTGCTTGATCTGTTCGATCTGACCTCCTCTATGGACTATATTGTGACGGTAGACGACGTAGAGCATCCGAAACCACACGCAGAACCTGTGCTTAAGGCGCTGGCTGGCTTGAACGCCAAAGCGGAGCATACGTTGATGGTTGGAGACAGTTCCTTTGATATTCTATCGGCTCAAGCCGCAGGCGTGAAATCGGCGGGTGTAGCCTGGTCGCTCAAGGGTGAGGAAACTCTACGGGGCTATGGACCGGATTACATTTTGCATGATATGCGGGATTTACTGAAGCTGGAGTTTCAAGGTGTCGATGTGTCGTGAGGAAGGTTGACCGCCATCCCGTGGAAGGCCCCAATGCGCTGTGGCAGATTTACCGGACGGTAAGCCGCTGGAAAGGGATTAAAAACTTTATTTTTATACAGATCGCCCGGTATTGTCCCGTGCTTTCCTGGAAAAATGTCATTTACCGCAGAGTGCTTGGGATGAAGGTAGGGCAGCATGCGGCCTTCGGCCTGATGGTGATGGTGGATGTTTTTTTTCCGGAGCATATTACGATAGGGGACAATTCGGTGATTGGATATAACACGACCATTCTGGCGCATGAATATCTCATACAGGAGTATCGTATTGGTAAAGTAATGATCGGAAATAATGTGTTAATCGGCGCCAATACGACCATTCTGCCCGGTGTTACTATAGGTGATGGAGCTATAGTAGCCGCCGGGGCGGTTGTGCATAAAGACGTGCCGGCCGGAGCATTCGTGGGCGGTAATCCGTTGCGTGAGTTAAGACGGTCGGGTGCGGATGTATAGCAGTTTAGTTTAAGGAAAAGCCCTGAGTACATAGGGCTTTTTGCGTTACTCTTATGGTGCATTAAGTAGGTTAATCTGTGTTGTTTATATTCAAGGATAGGTTCTTAGAACATTAATAAAGCCCCTTCGGGCTCCTTGTTTCGAAGCGAAAGGGCTGAAAGTGCACCCTCTTGTTCTTTCGAGGCACTGAATGCAAGTTAATAATGCGTTGTTATGTGAAATAATAGATGTTCTGTCTATGCCTATGCACAAATTAAATTATTATTTGTAAACAGTTCCTTGGTATCTGACAGCAACAATACCATCTTTAATTTCATAGCTAACCATAATAATAGTTCCTACATAGCCATCCTCAGTTTTATGATTTGTAATAACTTTTTGTATTCCCCAGCCAACAGGATAATAAAAAACTTCATCGAAGGGTCTTGACTCGAGATTTGGGCTAACATCATGTGACTTTGGTGCGTTAGTAGGAGCGTCCGCGAAAACAGCGGCAGTAGAAAAAGAGGCAGTTAAAGCAAGGGATAGTGCGGCCAAGCTCAATGTTCTTTTAATTCTCAAAATGGTCATCTCCTAATAAAAAATGTGGCTACGCTTTTATTATATATATTGTAAAATAATAAAAACAATAATTGTAAAAATATATTATTTATGGTAAAATAATAATATCGCTTACAAATGCAACATAGTATATGGGCTAAAATATCTGATTTTTAAACTCTAAAAAGTTTTAGGTTGGATGCTTTGAAGTTTCCGTCGCGGGATAAAGGTGAACAAGTGGGTGGTTGAATATGTGGTATGACTGTTGGCTGAAAGGCAGACAGTCTTTTTTTATAGGGTTCATGAATTCTGCAATGGATAAAATAAAGAGAGGGAGACAGTTCTGCAACGTTGCTCTAAAAATGGGCTGCCCCGTTCGGTTGACGTTCACAGGCAGGGCATGATAATATATCGAATATACTTTAGTTTATTAGCACTTTACCATGATAAAGATACTGCGAAATCATGAGGTGATAGAGATGACCAAGCCAAAAGGATTTGAAATCCCCGTAGGGGTTCGGGATTACCTTCCGCGTGCGGTGTCGAAGCTGCGGGCGATTGAATTGAATGTACTCGAATGTATGGAACGTTGGGGCTACCGTCAGATTATGACGCCTACGATGGAATACTACGATACGGTGGGTGTGGCTAGTTCTACTTCGGATCGGAAGTTGTTCAAGCTGCTCAATAACCGGGGAACTACGCTGGTGCTGCGATCTGATATGACTGCACCGATTGCGCGTGTGGTATCGTCGCTGTTGAAGGAAGAGGAAGTACCACTCCGGCTTTCCTATCACGCAAATGTATTTCGGGCGATTGAGGAAGAGGCGGGAAGAGAAGCAGAGTTTTTCCAGACGGGCGTGGAGCTGGTAGGCGATGACTCGCCCGAGGCTGATGCGGAGGTCGTGGCATTGGCGATTGCATCGTTGCAGGCGGCAGGGGTGTCCTCTTTTAAAATTGCCATGGGGCATGTCGGATTCCTGAACGGTCTGTTCGAGGAAATCATTCCGGGTCGCCAGGCTGAACAGCAAGCGTTAAAGGAGCTGTTACTGAACCGTGATGTGGTGGGCTACCGGACAGCGATTGAAGCTTTGGGTTTGCCTACCGAACATCGGGATAAGCTGGAGGCTATTCTCCGGCTTCGCGGGGGCAAAGAAATTTGTGAGCAGGCTACCCGTCTTAGCGTCGAGCAGCAGACGATTCAATCCATTGTGCATCTGTGCGAGGTTTGGGAAGTACTGGAGAGTTACGGCGTGTCTGAGCATGTGCTAATTGACCTTACTATGATCGGAGACTTTTCATATTATACAGGAATGACTTTTGAGGGGTATGCGGCGGAAATCGGATTCCCAGTATGTAATGGAGGGCGTTATGACAATCTGCTACAGCAGTTTGGTCGTTCCGTTCCTGCGACGGGATTCGCGTTGAAGACGAACCGGATTGTCGATGGTGTGGACGGTATCCAGATCGAGGCGAAACGCCCAGTGCTCATTCGTTATGACGAGCAGGGACGCAGAGAGGCGTTATCCGCCGCGGCACAGCTTCGTGGAGCAGGACGGACTGTGGTGACAGGGCTGACGGGTGGGCCTGAGGATCGCCGCCGCGAGCAACAGGACTTGTATGCAAAGGTTTACAGCTACACAGTCGAAGAAAGACAACCGGTACAAGGGAGGGAATTACCATGACGGAGACGTTGAAGGTAGCCATGCCGAAGGGACGGATTTATAAGCAGGCTTCTGAGCTTTTTCGTCGAGCGGGGGTTCCTATTCCAGTAGATGTGGATGATACGCGCAAGCTGGTTATTCCGCTGCCTGAACTGGGAATGGAGTTTATTATGGCGAAGCCGGTCGACGTTCCCACGTATGTGGAGTACGGAGCTGCGGATATCGGCATTGTAGGCAAGGATGTTTTGCTGGAAGAGAACAAGGATGTGTATGAGCTGCTTGATCTGGGGATTGCCCGTTGCCGAATGTCGGTCATTGCTTTGCCGGATTGGCAGCCGGGTATTCGTCAGCGGGTGGCTACGAAGTATCCGAATGTGGCTTCCCAGTATTTTCGGGAGCAAGGCCAGCAGGTGGAGGTTATCAAGCTGAATGGTTCTATCGAGCTGGCACCGCTAATCGGATTGGCAGACCGGATTGTCGATATGGTGGAAACAGGGCAGACCTTGAGAGAGAACGGATTGGTCGAGCAGATCAGTATTTTGGATATTACGAGTCGGCTGATTGCCAATCGGGTCAGCTACCGGATGAAAAATGGTCCGATTCAGGCGTTGTGTGACCGACTGCATCAGGTAATTCCGACTACGGTGGCACCCAGGGACTAAGGTAAAGGCCAATGGTTAGGAGAACAATCTGCAAGCTGCAAGTAAGGGGGAAGGGAAAAATGAAGATCGTATCGGCTCGTGATTTCAATCTCCAGCGGGAGGTAGATTATGGTACACCTGAGCAAAATGAAGCCGTTCATGCGATTATCCGTTCGGTACGGCAGGAGGGAGATGCGGCTGTCCTGCGGTATACGGAATCGTTCGATGGTGTATCGCTGACGGCGGAGCAGCTCCGTGTGACGGAGGAAGAATTGAAGGCGGCATATGACAAGGTGGAGCCTTCTTTTTTGCAGGCGATTCGGGAGGCGGCGGACAATATCCGTGCTTTTCATATGAAGCAAAAACGTAATTCGTGGATGGATTTGCAGCCGGACGGCAGCTTGCTGGGTCAGATCATCCGACCGTTGAAGCGGGTAGGCGTATATGTTCCAGGTGGTAAAGCGGCTTATCCGTCCTCGGTGCTGATGAATGTGATTCCGGCTCAGGTGGCTGGTGTACCGGAGATCGTCATGGTGACACCCCCGGCAACAGGCGGCAAGGCGGGAATTGATCCATATACACTGGTAGCTGCGGCAGAGGCGGGTGTGACAGAAATGTACCGGGTTGGCGGAGCGCAGGCGATTGCGTCTCTCGCTTATGGGACAGATAGTATTGAACCGGTCGATAAAATTTGCGGCCCCGGCAACATTTATGTAGCGCTGGCGAAGCGCGAGGTATACGGGGCGGTGGATATCGACAGTATTGCAGGACCGAGTGAAATTGTCGTGCTGGCTGACGATACGGCGAACGCCTCTTATGTAGCGGCTGATCTGCTCTCGCAGGCAGAACATGACGAAATGGCCTCGGCCATTCTGGTTACGCCCTCGCAACGCTTGGCAGAAGAAGTTTCAGCCGAGGTGCAGCGCCAATTAGCAGAGCTGCCGCGCAGAGATATTGCTGCTGCATCGGTTGATGCCTATGGAGCGATTATTGTCGTGGACACTTTGCATGAGGGGATCCAGATTGTGAACAAACTTGCCCCGGAGCATTTGGAAATCATGACAGAGAATCCGATGGAGCATGTGGGTCTGATTGAAAATGCGGGAGCGATTTTTCTGGGAGCGTACAGCTCGGAGCCGGTAGGCGATTATTTTGCCGGGCCTAACCACATTATTCCGACCAATGGAACTGCGCGGTTCTCTTCTCCGGTCGATATTGATGATTTTATCAAGAAGTCGAGTATGATCTATTACAGCAAGGAAGCGCTGTTACGCAATGGAGAGACGATTATGCAGCTTGCCCGGCATGAAGGGCTGGAAGGCCACGCAAGGGCGATACAGGTTCGATTGGACAATGAGAAGAAGGCGGTGGATGGCGATGGGGAATGAAAATAACGGTGCAGGACGTACAGGCAGCGTCAGCCGGAAGACGAACGAAACGGATATTCAGCTATCTTTTGCGGTAGACGGCACAGGGCAAACCGAAATCGAGACAGATGTCCCTTTTCTGAATCATATGCTGGATTTGTTCACCAAGCACGGACAGTTTGACCTGAACGTACAGGCCAGAGGGGATGTTGACATCGACGATCACCATACCGTGGAGGACATTGGTATCTGTCTGGGGCAAACCTTACTGGAATCGTTAGGTGATAAAAAAGGAATCAAGCGCTATGCCAGCGTCTTTGTACCGATGGATGAGGCGCTCGCGCAGGTCGTCATTGATCTTAGTAACCGACCGCATTTTGAGTATCGTGCGGAGTATCCGTCACAGCAGGTAGGGAGCTTTTCGACGGAGCTGGTGCATGAATTTCTGTGGAAATTCGCGCTGGAGGCTCGTATGACGCTGCACGTCATTGTTCACTACGGGCAAAATACCCACCATATGATCGAGGCGGTGTTCAAGGCACTGGGACGTGCGCTGGATGAAGCGACATCCATTGACCCGCGGGTGACGGGAGTGCCTTCGACGAAGGGAGTGCTGTAGTCCATGTCCATTGCTATTGTGGATTACGGCAGAGGCAATCTGCATAGTGTGAGCAAAGCGGTTGAACGTCTTGGCTATGAGGCTGTAGTCACAGGAGATGCGAAAGTGATTCGTTCCGCCAGCGGTGTGATTTTGCCGGGTGTAGGGGCGTTCGGAGACGCTATGGAGCATTTGCGTTCTAGCGGCTTGGATCGAGTCATTCAGGAGGTTGCGAGCGCCGGACAGCCGTTGCTTGGCGTTTGCTTGGGGATGCAGCTGTTGTTCACTCGTGGCGAAGAATATGGCAGCCATGAGGGGCTGAATATTTTGCCGGGAGAGGTCGTGCGCTTTGCTCCTGATCTGGGTGTGAAAGTGCCTCATATGGGCTGGAATCGTCTGCGCATGACGCAGCCGGAACATCCGTTGGTGCAAGGCTTGGAGGAAGGGCATGTGTATTTTGTGCATTCTTATCATGCCAAGCCGGAGGTAGAAAGCGATTTGTTGGCGGTGACCGATTACGGCGGGCCGGTAACAGCTATCGTAGGCAGAGGCCATGTATACGGTATGCAGTTCCATCCAGAGAAGAGTGGGGAAATGGGAATGCGACTGCTTCGTCAGTTTTTGGAATTGGCAGAGGCGGAAAAGCGAGCGTAATTACACATAGTTTTTTTGAATAGCTCACAAGGGGGTCATACTTTGTTCACGATATATCCGGCGATTGATATTCGCGATGGCAAATGTGTACGGCTGGTGCAGGGTGATTATAACCAGGAGACGATATACAATGAAAATCCGGTGGAGGTGGCCCGCGAATGGGAGCGCTTGGGCGGTTCCTACATTCATTTGGTCGATCTGGACGGTGCGAAAGCGGGTCAACCTGTGAACGATGAGCTGATCGGACGCATCGCGTCTGCGGTGCAGGTACCTGTACAGGTGGGCGGGGGCTTGCGTACGCGCGAGCATGTGGAGCGGCTGTTGTCACTAGGCGTGAGCCGCGTGATTTTGGGCACGGCGGCGATTGAGGACCGTGCTTTTACGGAAGCGGTGTTGGGTACCTATGGTGACCGGATCGCGATTGGTCTGGATGCGCGAAATGGCTATGTAGCGACACGAGGGTGGCTCGAAACCTCGGAGGTGCGAGCGGATGAACTAGCGGCTGAGCTGGCCTCCAAGGGCGCGGAAACGTTCATTTTTACGGATATTTCCCGCGATGGAATGATGCAGGGTCCGAATGTGGAGGCTATCGTGGCACTTGCGAAAAGTAGTGGACGTACCGTAATTGCCTCCGGTGGTGTCAGCAAGATGGACGATCTGATTACGTTGAGTGCCTATGCGCAAAAAGGTGTAGGCGGCGCTATTGTGGGTAAGGCATTGTATACAGGCAGCATTGATTTACAGGTCGCCGTACAAGCTGTAGCAAAGGCATAGGGGGAGTAGGCATGCTGGCTAAACGTATTATTCCCTGCCTGGACGTAAAGGATGGCAGGGTAGTTAAGGGCGTCAATTTTGTGAATTTACGCGATGCAGGCGATCCGGTAGAGCTGGCGGCGCTTTATGACCGGGAAGGGGCGGACGAAATCGTATTTCTGGATATTTCCGCTGCGGTTGAAGGTCGCGCCACTATGGAAGAGGTGGTTCGTCAGACAGCGGGGGAAATTGCCATTCCCTTCACCGTGGGCGGCGGGATATCGCATGTCGATGATATGAAACGCATCCTGCGTGCAGGGGCCGATAAAATCGGCATTAATACGGCGGCTGTTCGCAACCCTCAGCTGATTGCGGAGGGTGCGCGTAGCTTTGGCTCACAATGCATCGTAGTCGCGATTGATGCCAAGTACAATGAGGCTTGGGGCGAATGGGAAGTGTATACGCACGGAGGCCGCACGCCATCCGGCATTCGGGCCTTGGCCTGGGCCAAGGAGGCTGAACGGCTGGGGGCAGGCGAAATTTTGCTGACCAGCATGAATGCGGACGGAACCAAGGATGGTTTTGATCTGCCGCTGACCTCTGCGGTGTCGGATACCGTGGGTATTCCGGTCATTGCTTCCGGTGGAGCGGGCAAGCAGGAGCATTTTTATGACGTGTTTACGGCGGGTAAAGCGGACGCTGGCTTAGCGGCAACCATTTTTCACTATAAAGAAATAGGAATTCCCGAGCTAAAACGGGATTTGAAGCGTAGAGGAGTGGAGATACGATGAGCAACGAATTGAACCAGCAGCTATCTCTGGAACAGGTATTGGATAATATTCGCTGGAATGAAGCGGGGCTTGTCTCGGCGATTGTGCAGGATGATGCTTCGCTGCAAGTATTGACGCTGGCCTATATGAACCGAGAATCGTTGAAGCTTTCTCTGGAATCGGGAGAGACCTGGTTTTGGTCTCGTTCCAGACAGGAGCTGTGGCACAAGGGGGCAACCTCGGGAAATACGCAAAAAATCACCTCCATTCAGCTTGATTGTGACGGTGACGCTCTGCTTGTTCGTGTAATTCCGAATGGCCCTGCCTGCCATACTGGAGCGACGAGCTGCTTTTTCCGTGATATTTCTGCGCCAGGAAAGGCTGTAGCTCCTGCTACGGGAAATGCCGGGGGCCAGGCGTTGGCGGCGACTCAGACGGGCACGGCTCATGCTGCAACAAACCGCTTTGAGGTGCTTGCCCAGCTGGAAGCAATCATTAAGGAGCGGGAAGTGACACGTCCTGAAGGGGCCTATACGACCTACCTTTTTGACAAAGGCGTGGATAAGATTCTGAAAAAGGTTGGCGAAGAAGCATCCGAGACAATCATTGCCGCCAAGAATAAGGATAATGAGGAGCTTCGTCTGGAGGTCAGTGATCTGATCTATCACTTGCTGGTACTGTTACAGGAGCGCAAACTACCGCTGGATGATGTGCTGGCTGAGCTGAACCGCCGCCATGAGCGTCCCCGTCGTGATTAAAATGGGTGCTGTAGCGCTGAAAGAGGGGAGTGCCACATGAAAATTGACTATCATACGCATCATGCCCGCTGCGGACATGCGATAGGAAATCTGGAAGAGTATGTGCAGCAGGGTATTCGGCTAGGGCTGGATCAGCTCGGCTTGTCCGATCACATGCCGCTATTGCATGTTAACCCGGCCGACTATTACCCGGAGATGGCGATGCCTATGGAAGAGCTGCCCCGATATGTGGAAGAATGTCTGAAATTAAAGGAACGCTATAAGGGACAGATTGACATTCGTGTCGGCTTGGAAGGCGACTACATCGAGGGCTGGGAACAGGAAATCGAAGACATCATCACCGCATACCCGTGGGATTATGTGATTGGCTCCGTACATTTTCTCGGGGAGTGGGATGTAACGGATTTCCGTCAGGTACACCATTGGGAAGGCAAAAATGTGCTGGAGGTGTACCGGACTTATTACGATGCGGTTTCCAAAGCGGCAGCTACCGGGTTGTATGACATCATGGGCCATCTGGATGTCATTAAGCGTTTCGGCCACTATCCGAAGCCGGAGGAAGAGGAGGAGCTGCGTGAGCTGGAGCGCTCTGTACTCTCGGCCGTTGCCCGCGGCGGGCGGGCGATGGAGCTGAATGCATCGGGGCTATCCAAGCCCTGTGCAGAGATGTTCCCGAGCCGCCGCATGCTGGAGGAGGCATTGTCGCTAGGCATCCCGCTGACGGTAGGGTCGGATGCTCATGATCCGGCGAAGCTGTCCGAGCATTTGGAGAAGGCGCGCGCGCTTCTGCATGAGGTCGGATATCGTGAGCTTGCCGTATTCCGGCAGCGTGAGCGCTCGTCCGTGCCGTTGACGCTTTGATGTCTAAGTTCTGCCTAATATATAGCCTGGTGACCAGCCGAACGCTGCCTTTTTACACATGAAGGCGCGTGCGGCTATTTGGCTTATCCACTTATTTTCCAGCGGATGGGTCAGGACAGGGTTCCGTTTTTTGGGATGAGGTATACCCTACTGTCAAGTCGTTTTGAAGTTGTGGTATACTGAAGGGTATGAACATGCCAGTTACAGTTAAAGGAGGTGCCTTTGTTATTTATGAAAGGGAAACATCTGCGAGCTTCGGGACCTAGCCCTAAGATTATTGTTTTGCGTTTCGACGCATCTTTCTTTTTTGAGAAAGCTGTGCGCTCGCTTGATCGCAATCATTATGACAAGGCATTGAAATATTTTCGCAAAGCCGTTGAATATGAACCGGATAATCCGGTGAATCATTGCAATATGGCGGGTATATTATCAGAGATGGGGGATTATGCAGGTTCGAATGAGATCCTGTCCTCTGTTCTAAGCGACGTAGACCCGTCGATGACAGAGTGTTACTTCTACATGGCGAATAATTACGCCAATATGGAGCAGTTTGAAGAAGCGGAGAAAGCCTTGGTCACGTATTTGGAGGAGGACGAAGAAGGACAGTTTCTCGATGAAGCCGAGGAAATGATGGAGCTGCTCTATTATGAGCTGGACCGTCCAACCAAGCTGAACCGCATTAAGGCCCGGCAGGGAGTGGTCGAGCATGATCAGGCCCGTGTCCTGCTGGAGGAAGGGAAGTTTGCTCAGGCGGCCCAATTGCTTAAGCAAATTTCAGAGGAACAGCCGGACATGTTCGCTGCGCGGAACAATCTGGCGCTGGCGTATTACTACATGGGACTGTTTCAAAATGCGAAGACTACCATTCTTCGGGTGCTGGAGGATGAACCGGGTAATTTGCATGCGCTGTGCAATCTGGCGATCTTTTATCAGCATGAGGGCGGCGGCCCGGAATTGGATCGTCTGATTCGAACGTTGACGGTCACCATACCATTTCAGGAGGAGCAGGTATTCAAGCTGGCTACTACGATGGGGATTCTCGGACGTCATGAGGAGGCCTACAGACATTTTCGCAGGTTGCTTCAAGGTGACGGAGAGAATAATGATGATGCCTCCCTGTACCATTATACGGCGGTGGCTGCCAGCAATACGGGAAGATATGCGGAAGCCCGGCGGTTGTGGGGGCATTTGCAAAAGCAGGACGCTTCCTCGGAAGTTCCACGGTTTTTCCTGTCCCGGCTGGAGGAGCTCCAGCAGGAGGGTACACCGCTGCAAGTACTCAGCTACCATTACCATCTCCCCTTTGAGGAGCAATTCCGCATGTGGGAGAAGTTCGGAGCGGACCAGGTGCCTGACAGTATGAAGCGAGACCCGCTAATCCGGTCTTCCTTCTTTTGGGCGTTGCGCCACGGCGATCGAGCGACCCAGCTTCAAGTTATTCAGGCGCTAAGCTTGATCGGTGACGATGAGGTGCGACAGGCATTGGAGTCCTTCGTAGAAGACCCGGATCAGGAAGGCGAGCTGAAACGGCGCGCCTTGCAGGTGCTGCAAGAGCTGACGGAGCCGTCAGTTAAGGAAATACAAGAGACAAATCAGGAAACGGAGCGACTTCTGCGACCAGAGTCAGAGAAGGTTCACCACGTATCCGAAGATGAGGTGTCTGCCCATCCAACTGTCCATCCGGAATGGCAGGCAGTGCTGGATAAGGTACTTGCCGTTATGAGCAAGTCTGATCCGGTCATGCAGCGCGATTTGAGGTCACTTTGGCTGGAATATCTGGATCGGCTTGCCCCGGAAGTCCCAATTGTTCAGCATACTGAGGGATGGGCAGCGGCGCTGGAATACTTGACAGCCAAAATGAATCATCATTCGGTGACCTATCAGGAAGTAGCTGACCGTTATGGTATTTCCGTATCGACCGTAAGTCGCTATGCACGCCAGATTGACAGCGTGTGCGGTATCAAGCAGAAGATGAAACAGCCGCTCTCCACGTTTAAAAAGCAGGTCTGAGACCTGATACAAACACCACTTAGAAGGAGGCAACAAACGTATGTATAAATCCATAATTATTGGTACAGGTCCTGCAGGCTACACAGCAGCTATTTATTTGGCGCGCGCAAACATGAATCCACTGATCATTGAGGGAATGCAGCCCGGCGGGCAGCTTACCACAACGACCGAAATTGAAAATTTTCCGGGTTTTGAGCAAGGTATCCTCGGACCTGAGTTGATGGATAACATGCGCAAGCAGGCCGAACGCTTTGGCGCTGAATTTACTTCTGGCTGGGTAGAGGAAGTGGATTTCAGCAAGCGCCCTTTTAAAGTGAAGGTAGAGGGAAGAGGCATCATTGAGGCGGAGTCGGTGATTATTGCTACAGGAGCGTCCGCCAGATATCTTGGTATTCCGGGTGAGCAGGACAATGTGGGACGCGGAGTCAGTACTTGCGCGACCTGCGACGGCTTCTTTTTCCGTGGGAAAAAAATCATTGTAGTGGGTGGCGGCGATTCAGCCATGGAGGAAGCGAGCTTCCTGACCCGGTTTGCTTCCAGCGTAACCTTGGTTCACCGTCGCGATGAGCTGCGGGCGTCTAAAATTATGCAGGATCGCGCACGGGAAAATGAAAAAGTACATTGGGCGTTAAACCGGACTCCTGTGGAGGTCGTAACGGGAGAGACGGGATTAAAGGGCTTGAAGGTACACAATAATGAGACGAATCAGGATGAGCTGCTGGAGGCAGATGGTGTGTTCGTGGCAATCGGACATACGCCTAATACGGGCTTCCTGAATGGTCAAATCAGTACAGACGATCATGGCTATATTCAAGTGAAACCAGGAACGACAGAAACGAACATTCCCGGGGTGTTTGCTTGCGGGGACGTGCAGGATAACCGTTACCGTCAAGCCATTACGGCTGCGGGAACAGGCTGCATGGCGGCTATGGATTGCGAGAAATATCTCGAAGGCAGCGCTGTTCATGACTGGAGCGAAACACTGGATCAATAAAGAAAGCTACAGGATACAATTTGGCTAAGGTGAGGGCGATGGTTAGGCCCTGTTAAGTCGTGCCTTAGATTCAGGAAGAGAAAGCCTGCTGCATCTGCACAGGCTTTCTCCTTTTTATGGATGATGGGACCTGAAGTTCTGCTAATCCTGCGCTTTCCAACAGGGAAGTGTCCTTGACCGTAACGGGGGCTTCAATTATAGTTGGAACGTAGGTAACTATTATAAGTCAAGATTTTAATCATATATTTCATACACAGTTTTTAAGTAAACATAAAGGTGGCTTGGAACATGTCTGAAAGTATCTATGTGGGTGTCGATTTGGGCGGTACAGCAATCAAGGTAGGCATTTGTAATGAAGACGGACAGCTTTTGCACACATACGAAGGACCAACGGAAACAGCTAAGGGTGTAGACGTTGTGATCAGCAATATCGAAAAATATGTGCGGCACATTGTTGAGCAATCTCCCTATGAATGGGATCAACTGAAGGGTGTCGGAGCGGGCGTTGCCGGTTTTACGAATGTTCGCGAAGGCATTATAGTCCTCGCTCCCAATATTGGCTTTCGTGACGTACCGATTCGTGCGCTGTTGGAGGAACGGATCGGCAAGCCTGTAAAAATAGACAACGATGCTAACGTCGCTGCACTTGGCGAAGCTTGGGCCGGGGCGGGCAAAGGTATAGAAAACTGCGTATGTTATACCCTGGGTACGGGTGTAGGCGGTGGTATTATTATTAATGGTAAAATATATCAAGGTTTCTCAGGCATGGCTGGAGAAATTGGTCATATGAGCGTTGTACCGGATCTGGAGGCCATTCAGTGTGGATGCGGCAAAATGGGTTGCCTGGAAACCGTATCTTCCGCCACGGGCATTATCCGTATGGCAAATGACGCTGTGGAACGTGGAGATCGGACTTCCCTGGCGCTGGAAGATCAAATCGCCGCTAAGGAAGTATTTGATGCGGCCAAGGCTGGGGATGAGGTCGCGCTGCGTATTGTGAAGCGGGCTGCCTTTTATTTGGGGAAATCTATGGCAGCGGTTGCCACCGTGCTAAACCCGGAGCTGTTTATTGTAGGCGGTGGTGTTTCCAAAGCGGGTGATTTCTTGTTCGAAGAGATGCGTCTGGTATATGCCAAACTGGCACCTGAGCCGCTCCAGCGAGGGGTATCTATTGTTCCGGCATCGCTTGGCAATGATGCAGGTATCGTAGGAGCAGCCGGTTTGCTGCTGCGCTCCTGATCCATAGGTTACTGACATAGAGTGTGATGAAGCAAAAGGAGAGGGAAGTCCATATGACAGACAACCTAAAAAACGCTGCGCCGTGGGCAACACTCATTATTATTACGGGAATGTCAGGCGCAGGGAAGACCATTGCAGTGCAAAGCCTGGAAGATTTGGGCTTCTTCTGCGTTGATAATTTACCGCCTGTGCTGATTCCCAAGTTTGCTGAATTAATTGAGCAGTCCAACGGTAAGATAGGCAAAGTGGCGCTGGTAATTGACTTGCGTGGGCGAGAATTTTTTACGGCTTTGTCGGAATCATTGAACTATATTAAGGATCATTTTACGATTCATTGTGAAATTTTGTTCCTGAATGCCAATGACGGTGTTCTCGTACAACGATACAAAGAAAGCCGTCGTCGCCACCCGCTTGCTCCGGATGGTATGCCTTTGGACGGAATACGACTGGAGCGCAAAATGCTGGAAGAGCTAAAAAGCTCGGCAACACAAGTCATTGATACAAGTGTGATGAAGCCTGCAACCTTAAAGGCGCGGATTATTTCCCGATTTTCTCATCTGGAGAGCAGCATGCTTTCCGTAAACGTTACCTCGTTCGGCTTTAAATATGGTATTCCCATTGATGCCGATCTTATATTCGACGTGCGTTTCCTGCCCAATCCTCACTATGTGGACCAATTGCGGCCACACACCGGACAGGATAGCGATGTGTATGATTATGTTATGAAATGGCCTGAGACTCAGGTATTTCTGACCAAGCTGCTGGATATGTTACATTTTTTGATTCCGCAATACCGCAAGGAAGGCAAGAGCCAGGTCATTATCGGTATCGGCTGTACCGGTGGTAAGCATCGTTCTGTCGCGATATCTGAATATTTAGGAAAAATGCTGGGTGCCAGTGAAACAGAATCAGTTTCTGTTTCACATCGGGATGCTGATCGCGACCGGCATTAATGAGGTGAAAACATGAACGAGACCGGATCACAACGGGAGCGCCCTCGTATTGTTGTTATGGGTGGCGGAACCGGCTTGTCCGTCATGCTGCGGGGGTTGAAACAAAAGCCACTTGATATTACGGCTATTGTTACAGTCGCTGACGATGGCGGAAGCTCCGGGATATTGCGCAGTGAGCTGCAAATGCCCCCTCCGGGGGATATTCGAAATGTACTGACTGCACTGGCTGATGTAGAGCCGGTGATGTCCGATATGCTGAAATACCGTTTCGGCGCAGGATCAGGTTTGGCAGGCCATAGTCTGGGCAACCTGATTTTAGCGGCGATGACCGATATATCGGGAGATTTTGTGACGGCGGTGCGTGAGCTTAGCCGTGTATTTGCTGTACGGGGGCGTGTGCTGCCGGCGGCTGAAGAAGGCGTTGTGCTGAGTGCCGAAATGGAGGATGGCACGGTGGTTACCGGTGAATCCAAAATTCCGGAAGCGGGCGGCAGAATCAAACGTGTTTTTCTTGAACCGACTCACGTGGAGCCGTTGCCTGAGGCTGTAGAGGCCATTAATGAAGCTGATGCGATCCTGATTGGTCCTGGCAGTCTGTATACCAGCATTTTGCCCAATCTGCTCGTACCGAAGCTTGCAGAGGCTGTAGTGAAATCAGACGCTATCAAGATATTCGTCTGCAACGTTATGACTCAGCCGGGCGAAACGGATGGATATACTGTGGGAGACCACTTGCAGGCTATTTATGAACATGTAGGGCATCATTTGTTTGATTATGTAATCGTCAATAATGGAGAAATTCCGCCCCAAGTACAGGAAATGTATGCCGAGCAGGGAGCCAAGCCAGTTCAAGTAGATATGGGAGAGCTGACTGACCGGGGCTATAAAGTGGTGGCAGATACGCTTGTTCTGTTCCGCACCTATTTACGGCATGATGCCGACAAACTGAGCCAGCACATTTACCAATTGGTACAAAACTGGATATTAAGAAGGAGGTGAGTCCCTTGTCCTTTGCGGCACAAACAAAAAAAGAGCTTACGATGATTGAAAGCCAGCCCTGCTGTGAAAAAGCAGAACTATCTGCACTCATACGTATGCTCGGATCCGTACAGCTGTCCAATAAAAGGGTGATATTGGATATATCTACAGAAAATGCCGCGATTGCAAGGCGGATTTACTCCTTGATCAAAAAGCATTTTCAAGTTCATATCGAGCTGCTTGTACGGAAAAAAATGCGTCTGAAAAAAAATAACGTGTACATTGTCCGCATTCCAAGCGGTGTACAAGAGCTGTTGAAGGATCTTTACATCGTATCAGAAGGGTTCATGTTCACGGACGGGATTAATCGGGATATCATTCGGAAAAACTGTTGTAAGCGGGCTTATTTGCGTGGCGCTTTTATGGCAGGTGGCTCTGTGAACAATCCGGAGGGATCGTCTTACCATCTGGAGATTTCCTCAATGTATGAGGAGCATTGCCAGGCGCTGGTCGATCTGGCGAATGAGTTTCATCTGAATGCCCGCTGCATTGAACGAAAAAAAGGCTTTATTCTCTACATCAAGGAAGGCGAAAAGATCATTGAGCTACTCAGCATCATTGGGGCGCATCAGGCTTTGTTCAAATTTGAGGATGTCCGCATTATGCGTGATATGCGCAATTCCGTAAACCGGATTGTTAATTGCGAAACGGCTAATCTGAACAAGACGATTGGAGCTGCTGTCCGGCAAATTGAGAATATCAAGTTGCTGGAGAGGGAAGTCGGCCTGGATACGCTGCCGGATAAGCTGCGAGAGGTGGCGGAAATACGTCTGGCACATCCTGACTTGAATTTGAAAGAAGTCGGGGAAATGCTCAAAGGGGTCGTGAGTAAATCGGGTGTAAATCATCGACTTCGCAAAATTGACGAGATGGCTGACAAAATCAGGGGAGAAAACGGCCTGATTCCTTAAAAGGAGTGTCTGTGGGGCTTCAGCCCCGGTTTTTTTAGTTTTTTTCTAGTGTCTGTCCCGGGTTAATGTTATAATGTGATAAATAAAATGGAGTAAGTAGTGTCCAGATTTATTTGATGAGGGGGTAAGCTGACATGTCAAAACATCCGGTAGTCGTACGCTTGAAAACAGGACTGCACGCCAGACCTGCTGCGTTGTTCGTACAGGAAGCGAATAAATATTCATCTGAGATTTTTGTGGAAAAAGAAGACAAAAAGGTTAATGCCAAGAGTATTATGGGTATTATGAGCCTTGCCATCAGTACAGGTACTGAAATTTACATTAGTGCTGAAGGTGCGGATGCCGAACAGGCTGTAAACGCTCTAGTAAGTCTGGTTAGTAAGGTAGAGCTGGAAAATCAATAAATCAACATCTGCTTTGTGATATGGTATATGCTCTTAGTGAAAAGCCCCTTTGGGGCTTTTTTGTACCCGAAAAAACAGAGTCGGCAATCCCCTGTTGGGCTGCTACAATGTGGTCTCTTTGAATACCGGCGCTGTGTTTAGCCCAAGCTACAAGCAATTTACATTCTGTGATGGTACTCTGTTTCGAAAATGTGGTGCCTAACTGCAACCTTTTCCCTTAGTTTCCGTCTGGAAGGTACACACATCATCAAGAAAAGAGGGCGAATATGATGAAACATTGGACAAAAGCTGCAAATACAGCAGTTTTGGCAGGAGCATTATTGGCAGGAGTAGTAGCGGGAGGATTATGGACAGGAACAGATCGCGCCTATGCCGCGTCAGCGTCTACGACGGTAAGCAGTGTAATTAATGTGAGTGGCAGCGGGGAAGTATTGGTTAAACCCGATATTGCCTATCTATCCATCGGCGTACAATCTGAAGGAAATACAGCAGCCGCTGCCCAAAAAGCCAACGCCGCTAAAATAAGTAAGGTCACACAATTGCTGAAAGAAAAGTGGAGCATCAGTGCAGACGACATTCAGACGAGCCAGTTCTACGTGCAGCCTAACTATACCTATGACGAAAAACAAGGACAGAAGCTCAAAGGCTACATTGCCAACCATACGCTTTCCGTCAAGTACCGTAATTTGGATAAAATCGGTCAGTTACTGGATGAGGCCACACAGTCTGGAGCGAACAACGTGGATAATGTGCGTTTTTCGGTAGAAAACTCTTCAGCTTATGAAGAAGAAGCGATTGCCAAGGCGTTGGGGAATGCTCAATCTAAAGCCAGTGCCGTAGCCAAGGCAACCAAACGTGGGCTTGGAACTCTCTTGAACGTAACGGTAGATGGGGGAGACGCCCAAATCTTCACACAACGTGAGGCTGCTATGAGTAAGGCACTCCTGGATACAAATGGTGGAACAGAGATACAATCTGGCCAAGTGACTGTGAAAGTCCAAGTGTCGGCACAATACGAATTGAACTAACGTACAGATTATAACGAAGCCACAAGCGCCCTGCTTTATTTGCAGGATGGCTTGCTGGCTTTTTTTATATGTCGAAACTATTTTGTAATGAGTCTGTAACGGCTGGCGCCTACTAGATGTACAGATTGAAATCGGGGAGTGTACAGATTGTAAACTACGAACATAGGGGGATAGATATAATAAGTAAAGTAATCAATACACATAGAATACACATCTATAACAGGAGGAATATTTAATATGAACAAGCATACAAAAAAATGGGGCTCCGGACTGCTGGCAGCGGGAATTTTAGTAGGAGTCGCAGTTGTTCCTGTTTCCTATATCGAGGCAGCTCCATCCAAACAACAGGCTACAGCACAGCAACCAGGTGTTTCTATCCAATGGAATGGTAAAACGTTGGCCACCAAAGGGATTCAGGTGAACGGAAGCACATTGATTCCCGTAGCAGCATTGCGGGACAGCCTGGGGATTCCGGTGAGTTATGATGCCAAAGAGGCTACCTACACTGTAGGCAACGGGTACAATAAGCTTTACATCATGTCCTCTTCCTCCGATGGTTCCTATGTCAATGTCAATGGAATAAGCACACGCAACATGGGCGTCAAACAGATCGCCGGGAAGCTGTACATTCCTATGAGTCTACTGAAAGACTATCTGGGCATCGATGCTCAGTGGAATACAGCTCAGAAAACCGTAATATTGAGTAAAAGCCAGCTGAATCCGATCACGATTACGTCCCAATCTCTTCCGGTTTCGAGTGATGCAAAGGTTTCCTACAAGGTTAAGTACCCGCAAATCAGCGGTGGCCAGCTAAACCCTGAAGCTCAGCAGGCCATTAATAGTGTGCTCAAAAAGCAAGCGGAGGGAGTACTGGCAGCAGGCAAAAAGCAAGTAGCAGAGGGTGAACCTACAGTAGAAAGACCGTATGCTTTCAGTAATGATTTTGCTATTGCCTATAACCAACAAGGGATTTTGAGCATCATTATGGAGGATTACTCCGATACGGCTGGTGCTCATGGTATGACGGCCCGTAAAGGATATACGTTCTCACTCGCTGATGGAAAATTGCTGCAATTGTCTGATGTGCTGAAGGCCGATCCTAATTACAAACAGTTTCTTAATAGCGACCTGAAGAAAAAAATTAATGGGCCAATGATGAATGAAGGCGGCTTTGGTGGCTTCAAGGATATTGCGGCTAATCCGAATTTTTATGTAACGAATAGCGGTGTGACGATTGTATTTGATTTGTATGAGTATGGGCCTTATGCGTATGGTATTCCTGAGTTCACTTATTCGTTTGCTCAATTGTTGCCTCAAGGCGGCAAGCCTTTTGCTGGACAGAATGAATAGTACAAATGAATCATTTGGATTATTTATACCCAAAAGAACAGTAAACCCCAAAAAAGCTGCCTACCGAATACAATCATCCGGGGCAGCTTTTTGGTTTATCAGCTATTCAGAGGCAATAATTCGTTCTCTTATACACCTTCTGGAGAGGAGCTAGTTAGCACTTTATCAATAATACCGTATTCCTTGGCATCATCTGCGGACATGAAATAGTCACGGTCTGTGTCTTTTTCAATGCGCTCCAGTGGTTGGCCTGTGCGATCTGCGAGAATGCGGTTCAATTTGTCGCGCATTTTCAGAATGCGGCGGGCGCGGATTTCAATATCCGTTGCTTGACCTTGTGCGCCACCCAGCGGTTGGTGAATCATAATCTCGCTGTTTGGCAAAGCAAAACGTTTGCCCTTGGCACCTGCGTTCAGCAAGAACGCACCCATAGAAGCCGCCATACCTACACAAATCGTAGATACGTCAGGTTTAATGTATTGCATCGTATCGAAAATGGCCATACCGGCTGTGATCGAACCGCCAGGGCTGTTAACATACAAGTGAATGTCTTTTTCAGGATCTTCGGCAGCCAAAAACAGCATTTGCGCAATAATAGAGTTGGCTACAACGTCATTGACGTCCGAGCCCAACAAAATAATGCGATCCTTCAACAGTCTGGAATAAATGTCATAGGCGCGTTCGCCGCGGTTACTTTGTTCTACTACCATAGGAACATAGCTCACGTCAAAAAACCTCCCTTTAATATCGTTAATGGATTTGGTGGACATGCCGATTACACGTCCCTATTTATAAACTGTTACCGTATTAACCACATGATAAACAATTTCAAACAAAAAGTCAAAGAAAGTCAAACTAATAGTCAAAAAAAAGAGCCCTTTGCGCTCTTATTGGTTAAAACAGTATATAGAAGCATTTAAACATTCATATAAAATGGCGCGCCCGCGAGGAATCGAACCTCGATCTCAGGCTCCGGAGGCCTACGTCATATCCGTTGGACCACGGGCGCACAGCTAATTGGAAACAAAGATGATTATATGATATACGGCATTGAATTGCAAGCTTTTATTATGTGCGCATATTCACATAAAAAGTTGAGAAATATAGGTTCAGATAGACTTGCATGTGGAGCAAATATTGGGTAAGATATACGTGGGACTTAAAAAGTTAACCCGGGACGTTTTAAGACCAGTTAGTGATATAGCATTAGAGATAGAACTTAGAAGTGTGCGGGAGTGGAAAGCATGCGAAAGATATTAGAAATACAGAAGCAGCTTCTGCCCGACCTCATGGATGTTTTGAAAAAAAGGTACACAATCCTGCATCAGATTATGCTGTCCGATGTTATTGGACGCAGAACGCTGGCGACTTCACTGAACATGACCGAGCGCGTGTTGCGCGCCGAAACCGATCTTCTTAAAGCCCAAGGGCTGATTGAGATTGAGAGTGTGGGCATGAAGGTGAGCAAAGCAGGACTGGATCTGCTGGAACAGCTGGAGCCGATTGCGAACAACTTGTTCGGCCTGTCCCAATTGGAGGATCAGATTCGTCAAGCCTATGGTTTGAGGAAGGTGGTTGTCGTTCCAGGGGATTCGGATGCTTCTTCTTTAACGAAGCAGGAGCTGGGCCGTGCTGGGGCAAAAGCGCTGCTGGGCGTTATGGACGACGAGGATGTGGTCGCCGTAACAGGTGGCACGACGATTGCCGACGTGGCGGACCAACTGACACTACCTGCTAATGGCCCACTTAAGGGCGGATGGTTCGTACCAGCACGTGGGGGTTTGGGAGAAAGCATGGAAATGCAGGCGAACACAATTGCTTCCACAATGGCTCGTAAGGTCGGCTCACAATACCGTCTGCTCCATGTACCGGATTTGCTCAGCAATCATGCTTACAACTCCCTGCTTGAAGATACGAATATTCAGGATATTTTGAGCCTGATTCGAGAGAGTCGGATCATCATTCACGGGATAGGCAACGCCATAGCAATGGCACGTAGACGCAAGCTCGACCCTGAAACCTTTGCCCAGATCAGCAGTGAGGGCGCGGTTGCCGAATCGTTTGGCTATTATTTTAACGAAGACGGCGTCGTTGTTCACAAAATGCTGACGCTTGGACTCCGTTTGGAGGATATCAGGCGTACCGAGACGGTTCTAGGCGTAGCTGGAGGTAAGAGCAAGGCGGCTGCTATTCATGCAGTGCTGCGTTTCGGGCAGGAAGATATTCTTGTCACTGACGAAGGCGCTGCTGCTGAAATTGTAAGCCATTATTTGAATGGTTAAACGAATTTATGAATTGTGTTGTCTTGACGGGCTTTCGGGCCTGTCTTGAATATATAAACTAAACTAAACGAACTTTGGGAGGAACTCACTCATGACAGTTAAAGTTGGTATTAACGGTTTCGGACGTATTGGACGCCTTGCTTTCCGCCGGATTCAAAACGTGGAAGGTATTGAAGTAGTAGCAATCAATGACTTGACAGATTCCAAAATGCTGGCACATCTGTTGAAATATGATACAACACAAGGTACTTTCCAAGGAGAAGTAGAAGTACACGATGGCTTCTTCAAAGTTAACGGTAAAGAAGTTAAAGTTTTGGCTAACCGTAACCCTGAAGAACTGCCTTGGGGAGACCTGGGCGTAGATATCGTTCTGGAATGCACAGGTTTCTTCACAACTAAAGAAGCTGCTGAGAAACATTTGAAAGGCGGCGCTAAAAAAGTCGTTATCTCCGCTCCAGCTACTGGCGACATGAAAACTGTCGTTTACAACGTAAACCATGAAATTCTGGACGGTACTGAAACTGTAATCTCCGGTGCTTCTTGCACAACAAACTGCCTGGCTCCTATGGCTAAAACTTTGCAAGACAAATTTGGTATCGTTGAAGGCCTGATGACTACAATTCATGCTTACACTGGCGACCAAAACACGTTGGATGCTCCGCATGCTAAAGGCGACTTCCGTCGTGCTCGCGCTGCAGCTGAAAACATCATTCCTAACACAACTGGTGCTGCTAAAGCCATCGGTCTGGTAATTCCTGAACTGAAAGGTAAACTGGATGGCGCGGCTCAACGTGTACCAGTAGCAACTGGCTCCCTGACTGAGCTGGTAACTGTTCTGGAGAAAAATACAACTGTTGAAGAAATCAACGCTGCGATGAAAGAGGCTTCCGATCCTGAAACTTACGGCTACACTGAGGATCAAATCGTTTCTTCCGACATCAAAGGTATCACTTTCGGTTCTTTGTTTGATGCAACTCAAACTAAAGTCCTGACTGTTGGCGACAAACAACTGGTGAAAACTGTAGCTTGGTATGACAATGAAATGTCCTACACTGCACAATTGATCCGTACGTTGGAATACTTCGCTAAATTGGCTAAATAAGAACAGTCTTATCGCGCAACATCATAGAGCGGAAACAGGTCATTGTTTCCGCTCTTTATATATCAAAATGTGCCTTAAATTCCTGTTTCGTAAAATTAAAAGGGTGCGGAGGAATATGGAGATGAACAAAAAGAGCGTACGTGATATAGAACTGAATGGAAAACGGGTGTTTGTTCGTGTAGATTTTAACGTTCCGGTTGAGGACGGTAAAATTACGGATGACAAACGTATTCGTGAAACCTTGCCAACGATTAACTACCTGATTGAAAAAGGTGCAAAAGTTATTTTGGCGAGTCACTTTGGACGTCCAAAAGGTCAGGTTGTTGAATCCATGCGTCTGACTCCTGCTGGCGTGCGTTTGTCTGAACTGCTCAAAAAGCCTGTTGTTAAAGTGGACGAAGCAGTTGGTGAGGCTGTTAAAGCGAAAGTGGCTGAACTGCAAAACGGCGATGTGCTGTTGCTTGAAAATGTACGCTTCTATCCAGGAGAAGAGAAAAATGATCCTGAACTGGCAAAGCAATTTGCTGAACTGGCTGACATTTTCGTGAATGATGCATTTGGTGCAGCGCACCGTGCTCATGCTTCCACAGAAGGTATCGCGCATCTTCTTCCGGCTGTTTCCGGCTTGCTGATGGAGAAAGAATTGTCTGTAATCGGTAAAGCTCTTTCAAACCCAGATCGTCCTTTTACAGCCATTATCGGTGGTTCCAAAGTAAAAGACAAAATCGACGTGATTGACAACCTGCTGAACATTGCAGATAACGTAATCATTGGCGGCGGTTTGGCTTATACATTTTTTAAAGCTCAAGGTCATGAAGTGGGTCAATCCCTACTGGATGAATCCAAACTGGACGTAGCTCTTGGATTTATCGAAAAAGCGAAGAAGCTCGGCAAAAACTTCTACCTTCCGGTAGATATCGTTATTTCTGACGATTTCAGCGCTACAGCGAACACGAACATTGTGGACATCGACGGTATTCCTGCAGATTGGGAAGGCGTGGATATCGGACCGAAAACACGTAAAATCTATGCAGATGTTATCAAAAACTCCAAATTGGTTGTTTGGAATGGACCAATGGGTGTATTTGAAATGGAGCCTTTCGCTGGCGGTACTCTTGAAGTAGCGGAAGCTTGCGCAACAACAGAAGCATACACCATCATTGGTGGCGGTGATTCTGCGGCTGCGGCCGAGAAATTCCACTTGGCTGACAAAATGGATCATATCTCTACTGGCGGCGGCGCATCCCTGGAATTTATGGAAGGCAAAGCACTTCCGGGTGTTGTTGCACTCAACGATAAGTAATCAAACGTACTGCGCATAATAAATGCTTTAGGGCACCTAATAGTTAGGAGTTGAAACCATTGAGAACACCGATTATCGCGGGTAACTGGAAGATGTTTAAAACCGTACCAGAAGCTAAAACTTTCATCGAAGAGATCAAAGGCAAAGCAGAGGTTGCAGGGGTGGAAAGCGTGATTTGCGCACCATTTACGAATCTTCCTGCTCTGGTTGAAGCAGTAAAAGGTACATCTATCAAAATCGGCGCACAAAACCTGCACTTTGCAGAAGACGGCGCATTTACAGGTGAAATCAGCGGCGGGATGCTGAAAGATCTGGGCGTAGACTACGTTGTGATCGGACACTCCGAGCGTCGTGAATATTTTAACGAAACAGACGAAACGGTGAACAAAAAGGTTCATGCGGCATTCCGCCACGGCCTGACTCCAATCGTATGTGTAGGCGAAAAGCTGGAAGACCGTGAAGCGGGTCAAACCAAAGAGGTTGTAAAAGTGCAAACTGTAGCGGCTTTTGCTGGTTTGGCTAAAGATCAGGCTGCACAAGTGGTTGTTGCTTATGAGCCAATTTGGGCAATCGGAACAGGTAAATCCTCCACTTCGCAGGATGCGAATGAAGTCATTTCCTATATCCGTAGTTTGTTGAAAGAACTGTACGATGAAAATACAGCAAATGCTGTACGGATTCAGTATGGTGGCAGCGTGAAACCTGAAAATGTGGCTGAATATCTGGGCCAAAGCGACATCGACGGCGCACTTGTAGGTGGCGCTAGTCTTCAACCAGCGTCTTACATCGCGCTTGTTGAGGGGGCGAAGTAAGATGACAGTACCAAAACCGGTAGCCTTAATTATTATGGATGGATTCGGACTTCGCGAAACTGTGGAAGGCAATGCGGTTGCACAGGCGAACAAGCCGAACTACGACCAATACTTAAGACAATACCCTCATTCAACGCTTACAGCGTCTGGTGAAGCGGTAGGTCTGCCGGAAGGGCAAATGGGTAACTCCGAAGTAGGTCACCTGAACATCGGCGCAGGCCGGATTGTATATCAGAGTTTGACCCGCATTTCGAAGTCCATTCGCGAAGGCGAGTTCTTCCAGAATGAAACTTTGCTTAAAGCAGTACAGCATGCCAAAAAGAACAACACGAAGCTTCACCTGTACGGACTTTTGTCCGATGGTGGCGTGCATAGCCATATTAGCCATCTGTTTGCTATGCTGGATCTGGCGAAAAAAGAAGGTTTAGCAGAAGTATACATTCATGCATTTATGGATGGACGCGATGTTATGTCTGACAGCGGCGTGGACTTCATGCAGCAGCTGATCGCCAAAATTCAGGAAGTGGGTATTGGTAAAATCGCGACTGTACAAGGACGCTATTATGCCATGGACCGCGACAAGCGTTGGGAGCGTGTAGAGAAATCTTACCGTGCAATCGTGTACGGCGAAGGTCCTCAATATACAGATCCAATGGAAGCATTGAAAGAATCGTATGAAAAATCGGTGTTCGACGAATTTGTGGAGCCGACGGTTATTGTGAAGGCCGACGGAAGCCCTGTGGGGCTGGTCGAAAGCAATGATTCTGTTATCTTCCTGAACTTCCGTCCTGACCGTGCGATCCAATTGTCTCAGGTATTCACGAATGCGGATTTCCGTGGCTTTGATCGTGGACCGAAATTGCCTAAAGATTTGCACTTTGTTTGCCTGACATTGTTCAGTGAAACGGTTGAAGGCTTCGTAGCCTACGAACCGAAAAACCTGGATAACACATTCGGTGAAGTATTGGTGCAGAACAATAAAAAGCAATTGCGTATTGCCGAGACCGAAAAATATCCGCACGTTACCTTCTTTTTCAGTGGCGGTCGTGATGTAGAACTGCCTGGCGAAACTCGTGTTTTGATTAACTCGCCTAAAGTGGCTACATATGACTTGCAGCCTGAAATGAGCGCGTACGAGGTTGCGGATGCTGCTGTTAAGGAGATCGAAGCCGACAAGCATGATGCGATCATCCTGAACTTTGCCAATCCGGATATGGTTGGGCACTCCGGCATGCTGGAGCCAACGATCAAGGCGGTAGAGACGACGGATGAATGTGTTGGACGTGTTGTAGATGCGGTTAAAGCCAAAGGTGGCACTGTTATCATCATTGCCGACCATGGTAATGCGGATATGGAAATTGACGAGCAGGGACGTCCGTTCACAGCTCACACAACTAACCCGGTTCCGTTCATTTTGACTGATGAAAATATCGTTTTGCGTGAGAATGGAATACTGGCTGACGTAGCTCCGACGCTTCTGGATTTAATGCAACTTCCGCAGCCTGCGGAAATGACAGGAAAATCTATGATTGCATCCCGCAAGTAAGCTTGATTTAATAAGTATAGGCTTGACCAATAAATCATGATCGACAAAGGAGATTAAGTACAAATGACTATTATTTCTGACGTGTACGCTCGCGAAGTCCTCGACTCCCGTGGTAACCCAACTGTTGAAGTGGAAGTATATCTGGAATCCGGTGCTATCGGTAGTGCTATCGTTCCTTCCGGTGCCTCTACAGGCGCTCACGAAGCTGTAGAGCTTCGCGATAACGACAAATCCCGCTACCTGGGTAAAGGCGTTCTGCAAGCTGTTAAAAACGTGAACGAAATCATCGCTCCTGAAGTTATCGGCTTGGACGCTGTAAACCAAGTGGAAATTGACACATTGATGATCAAGCTTGATGGTACACATAACAAAGGTAAATTGGGTGCAAACGCAATTCTGGCGGTATCTATGGCTGTAGCTCGCGCTGCTGCTGAAGCTTTGGGCTTGCCATTGTACACTTACCTGGGCGGATTTAACGCTAAACAACTGCCAGTACCAATGATGAACATCGTTAACGGTGGCGCACATGCGGACAACAACGTTGACGTACAAGAGTTCATGGTTCTGCCTGTAGGAGCTCCTACTTTCAAAGAAGCTTTGCGTATTGGTGCGGAAATCTTCCACAACCTGAAATCCGTACTGAACTCTAAAGGTTTGAACACAGCTGTTGGCGATGAAGGCGGTTTTGCTCCTAACTTCAAATCCAACGAAGAAGCTCTGTCCACTATTATCGAAGCGATCGAAAAAGCTGGTTACAAACCAGGCGTTGACGTATTCCTCGGTATGGACGTTGCTTCCACTGAGTTCTACAAAGATGGAAAATACACACTGGAAGGCGAAGGCAAATCCTTCACTTCTGCTGAATTCGTTGACCTGCTTGCTTCTTGGGTTGATAAATATCCAATCATCACCATCGAAGATGGTTGCTCCGAAGATGACTGGGAAGGTTGGAAATTGCTCACTGAAAAACTGGGCAACAAAATCCAATTGGTTGGTGACGACCTGTTCGTAACCAATACAGAGCGTCTGGGCAAAGGTATCGAAGAAAACATCGGTAACTCCATCCTGATCAAAGTAAACCAAATCGGTACGCTGACTGAAACATTCGACGCTATCGAGTTGGCTAAACGTGCAGGATACACAGCTGTAATCTCCCACCGTTCCGGTGAATCCGAAGACAGCACAATTGCTGATATCGCTGTTGCAACAAATGCAGGCCAAATTAAAACAGGTGCGCCTTCCCGTACTGACCGTATCGCGAAGTACAACCAATTGCTCCGCATTGAGGATCAACTGGGTGAACTGGCTCAATACCACGGCCTGAAATCTTTCTACAACCTGAAAAAATAATATTACGCAATGATGCTGACGGTGGTCAGGCGGCTGTGATTCAAGAACACAGAGTCTGAGCGCTCGAAGCCTTTTACGTAATTACAAAACAGATCTGTTCGCTAACGTGAGCAGGTCTGTTTTTTTGTTTTTGCCCATGTGACGTCGGTTTTACTCTTTTGCAAGGCTTAATGAAGTGACTCGGTATAGCTGGTTGTTATCTACTGGAAGCTGTGGTAGAATAAAAATAGTGTTTTGCGTTAATTTCCGGCTATTCATAACATGATATGATCATGTTTTCATAAAAGAGGCTGTGTTGTTTTGCAAAACGGATGTATTAGCTCAGGAGGTGGGATTTTTCATGGAAATCTTTTTGAAAGTGCTGCTCGTTGTGTTCTCGATTGCTGTTATTGCGGTTGTTTTACTGCAAAAGGGGAAAAGTGCAGGTTTGTCCGGTGCCATCTCTGGCGGTGCTGAGCATCTGTTCGGCAAGACAAAAGCTCGCGGTATGGATTTGATTTTACAGCGCGTGACTGCTGTTTTGGGTGCGGGCTTTATGATCGTTTCCGTTTTGGTTGCATTTTTTGCAAAATAAGCTAAATAATAACCTTAAGCCTTCGTTTCACGGGAAACGGGGGCTTTTTTTGGATTTTAGATAGGCAGGGATGCCGTCGATTGAATTCGTGTATACTAGGGTATGAGTATATAAAGAGCCTTGTATCAGGAACAAGGAACATGCGGATTATTACTGAAAATTAAAGGTCACCCGAGGTGGACGATATTATGATAACAGAGCAACAATTACTTGATTTTATGCGCGAGACCGCATACAAACCTATGACTTACCAGGAGCTTGAGCAGCATTTTGAAATTAACGACGCGGCGGATTTTCGCGAATTCCTTAAGCTTTTGAACGCGCTGGAGGAAGACGGAAAAATTCTGCTGACCCGGACGAACCGCTATGGTGTGCCGGAACGGATGGATTTGCAGCGCGGACGTTTGCAGGCTCATGCCAAGGGATTTGCTTTTCTGATCCCAGAAGACCGGGAGCACCCGGATGTGTACATTCATGCTAATGACTTGAAGAGTGCAATGAATGGAGACACGGTACTGGTAAGAGTAACGTCGAAGGGACCTTCGGGTGGCCGTTTGGAAGGCGAAGTCGTGCGGATCGTGAAGCGCGCAGTGCTACAGGTGGTAGGCGTGTTCCAGAGCCACGAAGCATACGGTTTTGTTTTGCCGGATGATAAGCGCATTAACCGGGATATTTTTATTCCAAAAGCCAGCTCCAACGGAGCCGTGAACGGTCAAAAAGTCGTTGTGCGCATTGTGAGCTATCCGGAGGGACGAGCTGCGGCGGAAGGCGAAGTGTTGGAGGTGCTGGGTCACAAGGATGATCCGGGCGTCGATATTTTGTCGGTTATTCGTAAGCATCAGCTTCCAGAAGCTTTTCCCGATGAAGTGACAGAGGAAGCGGAAAAGGCTCCCGATGCGATTACGGAAGAAGAAATTGTGCGTCAGGGGCGGCGCGATCTGCGCGATAAAACGATTGTTACGATTGATGGCGAGGATGCCAAGGATCTGGATGATGCGGTTAATGTAGAGCGTCTGCCAAACGGCAACTACCGTTTGGGCGTTCATATTGCCGACGTAGGGTATTATGTGCGTGAGAGCTCCAAGCTGGATCAGGAGGCGTATAACCGCGGTTGTAGCGTGTACTTGGTCGACCGTGTTATTCCTATGCTTCCGCATCGGCTTTCCAACGGCATTTGTTCCTTGAATCCGCAGGTGGATCGGCTGACTTTGTCCTGTGAGATGGAATTTAATGAGCATATGAAGGTCGTAAAACATGATGTTTTCACCAGTGTCATTAAAACGAAGGAACGAATGACGTACACCAACGTTCGCAAAATCCTCGAAGAGGAAGATGCTGAACTGATGGAACGGTACAAGGATCTGGTGGAAGACTTCCGCACGATGAAGGAACTGGCGTTGAAGCTGCGAGCTAACCGGATGCGCCGGGGCGCGGTTGATTTTGATTTTGATGAAGCAAAAGTGATTGTGAATGATGAAGGCAAGGCCGTGGATATTGTTAAAAGAGAGCGCACCATTGCCGAGCAGATCATTGAAGAGTTCATGCTGGCAGCCAATGAGACGGTAGCCGAGCATTTTCACTGGCTCAAAGTGCCGTTCCTGTATCGGATTCATGAGGACCCGGACCCGGAAAAGCTGCAAAACTTTATGGCTTTTGCGGCCAATTTTGGGCATCAGATCAAAGGTCGGGGGAACTCCATTCATCCGCGTGCGCTGCAAACGTTGCTGGAAGACATTCAGGGCACGAAGGAACAAACGGTGCTTAGCACCATGATGCTACGTTCGATGAAGCAGGCAAAGTACGATGCGGAGTCGACAGGACATTTTGGACTGGCTGCGGAGTATTATTCTCATTTTACATCGCCGATTCGACGTTATCCTGACTTGGTGATTCACCGTGTCATTCGTGAGGTATTGGAAAACGGTGGGGCTTTAACAGCCGAGCGTCAGGAGTATTTGACTGCACGGATGCCAGATATTGCGCAGCAATCTTCAGAACGTGAACGTGTGGCTGTGGATGCAGAGCGTGATACGGAGCAGATGAAAAAGGCTGAATACATGCTGGACAAGGTCGGCGAGGAATTCGAGGGGATTATCAGCAGCGTAACCAGCTTTGGTATGTTCATTGAGCTGGACAATACGGTGGAAGGTCTGACACGCCTGAGTGCGCTTACGGACGACTATTATCATTTTGACGAGCAGCATATGGCGTTGATCGGTGAACGTACCTCCAAGGTGTTCCGCATCGGAGATGAGGTTAAGGTTCGCGTCGCGCGCGTGAATATGGAAGATTACACGATTGATTTTGAACTCGTCGATATGAAGCAGCAGCAACGCCGTGAGCGCACGGGTGGTTCAAAGCCGGGCGCTGGCTTTACGCGTGGCGGTGAGGGCCGAGGTAAAGGAAAGCCCCATGAGGGGCGCGACCGTAAGGGCGGCAAGGACAAGGCTGGCAGAGAGCGTAAAGGCGGTCGTGATGCTGCTGTGAAGCCTAAAGAAGCTGGTTCAGGCGTAGGCGGCGGAGGTATTAGTACCGCGGGTCGTACGGGCCGTAGCGGCGGAAACGGAGCAGGAGCGGGCTCAGCCAGCGGCTTTGGTTTTGGCAGTGGCAAGGGCGGTTACAACTCGCCAGCATCAAGTGCGGGTAAACGTAAGAAGAAGACGTCAGCCAGCGGTATTTTTATCGGTGGAGCAGCTACACCAGGCAGTGATGCCAGCCCAAGCGGTGACGGCGCTGCACGTCGTAAGCGGAAGAGCAAAGGCAGTGGTGGTGGCGGTAATAGCACCGCTGGGTTTGTCCGTAAAAAGAAGAAGTAAGTGGCGGTAGCTTGCTTGTTAGATAGATGAATCTTTGGAATCAGTGTATTAAGCTGGTCTTTGGCTTAGAATTACGGCGGTTTCTGTCTGATGTTTTGGACGGAGGCCGCTTCGTTTTAAAGACTTGACCTTTCTTGCTTTTACCGTCTGGATTTTGTTACAATATAGTTCTAAGCCGCTCATTTGCAGTTATGTAGTGAACGGGCTGGAGCTTTCTTTTCACGGAATAGATTACATTAGGAACAAGGAGTGGTATTCATGGGTAAGAAGGCAGACGGGAAAGTGCTCGCCCAGAACAAAAAAGCTTCCCATGACTATTTTATCGAGGATACCTACGAGGCGGGCATGGTGTTAACGGGAACGGAAATTAAGTCTTTGCGTAATGGTCGCTCTAATATCAGTGATGCGTTTGCTACCATTCGTAATGCTGAAATTCACATCCACAACATGCATATTAGTCCTTTTGAACAAGGCAATCGTAACAATCCGACCGATCCGACGCGTACTCGTAAGCTGCTGCTGCACAAAGAGCAGATTCGCAAGCTTATTGGTCTATCCAAACAGGAAGGCTACACGATTGTGCCGTTAAAGATTTATGTTCGCAATGGCTATGCCAAGTTGTTGCTTGGACTGGGTAGAGGTAAAAAGCAGTACGATAAACGAGATGCTGCGGCCAAACGTGATGCACAGCGTGATATCCAACGCGCTCTGCGCGAGAAACAGAAAATTGCGAGATAACGTAGCTTAAGTCGGCAGACGAAGTGAAGCCAGCGTGTGATTAGGCTGGAGCTATTTTTTTAGGAACTACTTTGTTGTTACTTGAATTATTAGGCATGGTACAAATTACGTAAATAAGCTACTTGTTCCTGTAATGGTGCTATTTTATAGAGCTTAAATGGCTTCATTCCGTTTCGTTATGATGTGTAATATGCTATACTAATAAAGTAGTAAGTTAATGTTTTTGTACTTCTGAGTTTGTTCGACTGTTGAATCTCAAGATTCAGCTTCCGATATAGTATCATGCATGCTTATGCTCCGGTATTTCCGGATTTATCCGTGGAGCCCTTTTATAATAAGGGGGCGTTTATGGATTCGACGGGGATAGTTCGAGCATGGGTAGCGGGTAGTGGGGACGCGTCCGCTTCATCAACGCTAAAGCCTATTAAACGGCAAACAACAAAACAACTACGCTTTCGCAGCCTAAGAAACTGTGTGCGTGCTTCTACCCAGCATCGTCCATGTGACTGGGATAGGGGCTAACAAATAGTGGAATACGCTGTCTCATCTCCGCCTGCGGTGAGCTGAAGAAGACAATCAGGCTGACCCGAAGGGAATCCGGTGACAGGGAGTTCCTAGGGTGACATCAAAACTGTCACTACACCCGTAGAAGCTTATGTGTCGTTATCTTCGGACAGGGGTTCGACTCCCCTCGCCTCCATTTGAGTAAGACAAGAAAGCCATCAGCCAGTAATTCTGGTTGGTGGCTTTTTATTATGGTTTTAATATTTGAGATGAAGAAGTTTTACAATTGATTTTTTACTACAGGCGTACAAAGAAATGTCAATTCCAATTCAGGAGGAACACATTGATTTTTGTACCACTTATAGTTAGGTCTTGATGGTTTGCCTTCCATCCACTGTCTGGAAATCAGTCGTTAGTCAAGCGATTCCACGTTGGACCGATTTCTTCAGAAGACCCCAAATGAACTGTCACTGCATATAACCCTTCCGTGATGATGTACTCCTGTAAATCGTATGTGTTATCAAAATCAGAATCTACAGTTATTACTGCGTACGATATTTTGTCCTTCGGCGGTATTTTAGGTGAATGGTCAGGAAATACAGACATCCACTCTTTTGCGTGTGGCATGTTGTCCAAAGAGTGATGATGTAGTCATTGGTGTTCATGACAGCAATTTTGTGAATTTGGATGTTGCCGAGGTTGTACAACTCGACGTATTCAGGGCAACTACTCTAGGTTATCTCCTACTTTCAGGATGAAGATGGGACCGTAAGGCTGGAGGGAGAAATACGGATCATCTTTGTCATGGAATGAGTTGCGAAGCTGGGTGAAGTATTCCTGGATGTGTTTTAAGAAAGTGGGGGGAAGCGGTGAATATTGCAGTGAGTCGATGTCTTGCTGGGTTTGAATGATGCGCACAACGTAACCTCCTAAAAGAAAATAAGGTTTAGCCGATAACAGGAGCCTTTCAAAGTAATAATATCTATTTTCTTTTAGGGCCAAGACGGTTTTGGGTACTTCATATATTCATTCGATAGCTATGTTAATTCAAAATAACACAACGTATGGGGACTTCTGTAAACAAAATCTTTATTCTATCCGATACATACATAAGAAAGGCTTATTGTTAAAAATAACCTCTTAAACTCACGATTTAAATTATGTTGTAGTTACAAGTAAATGTACACACAAGGTAGCTGAGAAACGGTACCTAGTGTCGCTGGAAAGGAGATATGAAATCATTTGGACGTATTGCAAAACGGAATCGGATATGAAAGTCTGCGATTATATGCTCCCTTTCAGCCCCAACATATCGAACAATTGCGAATCACCAGGGCCGTAAACGATCACGCATATTTATATGTAAGTGGCATGATGTCCGAAGAACAAGGAGCCGCATGTATCGGGCAAAATATGGAGCAGGAACCGATTGTCATTCGTCAGTTGGATGAGCAAGGACAGTCGCTTAGGTGCTTGTACCACGGGCTAGTTACGCGCTTGTCGGTTCATTGTGTACGGGGAGTATATACCTTTGAACTGGAGGCGGCCTCGCATTCCTATCAAATGGATATCAAGACGAAAAGGCGCTCCTATCAGGATATTCACCGTACCTATGATGATCTGGTCACTACAATGATTCGGAAGTACATGTATGGAGATGCCATTGATACGGTAACCAACTATGCCGAGTTAGGTACTTTTGTTTTACAATATGAAGAAACCGATTGGGCCTTTTTAAGACGTCTTGTCTCTCGCTTTGGTTCGGTACTTGTGCCAGAGATCACGGCTGCATCACCTAAGGTTTTCTTTGGAATGCCAGAAGGCAAGCAGCACAAAGTAGAGCGAGATGTATTTTACAGGGTACGAAAAACGTTTCATGAGTTAGATACAGGAAAACCAGGGGAACGTGCTGGCGCGTATGTCACCTATACGATTGAAAATCTGCAATACTATGCGCTGGGGGACTTGATTACGTTACCCATCGGACAAGGCAAAGAGCTGGTTGTTGTTCGGGCAGTGACAGAGTTAAAGGACGGTTTACTCCAAACTCGTTATGATCTCCAAACCGAACAGGATATTCACTATGCTCGGTATGAAAATGATCAAGCTATCGGGATTTCACTCACGGGAACGGTGCTGAAGGTACAACAGGATTTCGTACAACTTCAACTGGAAATTGACCCGAAGCAAGACCCAGCTAAAGCCTGCTGGTTTCCGGTAGCTACCCGTTATGTCGCGGAAGAACATAGTGGCTGGTACGACATGCCTGAAGTTGGGGAACAAGTGGAGCTGTATTTACCTACACACTGTGAACAGGAAGCCTATGTGACCGAGTCCTTGCGACAGCATCGCCACGCCAATGGACAGCCAGATGTGAAGGTATGGAAACACGTACAAGGTAGCGGCATCGAAATGTCTGAGCAGGAGCTGATTCTGTCCACTTCCGATGGGTTTTCGATTACACTACATGAGGATACGGGCATCACCATTAACAGTCCAGGGAATGTGCAGATTCAGGGCGGTCATGTGAAGCTGGATGCAGGTCAGGAACTATCACTTGAAGCTGGAACTGCACTATACTTAAAAGGTGGGGCCAGCAGTATGGTGCTGGATGGTGAGACGGATACCCAAGCCCCGATCATTTTTCAGGAAGGTACGGTGAAGGCTCCTGTTTTCGTAGCTGACCTCCCTCCTGTACCTGAGCCGCCGTTGATGAATATTAAGGCGTATGAGGCAGCCCAATCGGCAGCAGCCAACGCTTCTTCCAGAAGTACAACTCCTACTCCTACGGCAAAGGTTACAAGTCCAGCGGCGCTTCAACAGGCCAATGCATTGCTAGGTACGGTATCCAAGTTATTAGGCTCCATTCCAGTAGTCGGGAAAGTGGCCAATGTGATGTTGAATACGTCGGGTGGACTAGCAGGTAAGGTAGCAGCAACAGTTTTACAAGCAACCGCAGCGATTCCTGTTCGCAGCAAAGGAACGCCTACCTTGGGAGCGTCTAAAGAAGCGGGTGTCCATCCGTTAAAACATTTGGCAGGTTTGGCGCTTCAAGGATTGATTAGTCAGTACGAGCATGAGCAAGCGAAACAAGCCTATTATAGCAAGTGGATTTTAGGCAAAGTATATACGAGTGCACGTCATGTGGCGCATTCCGGTGGTCCCCTAGAGCTCGTTCAAAACTTACTGAAAGAATCGAATGCTCTGGCTCATGCTTATCAGCAAATTCCCGCCGAGTTGAGACAGCGCTGGAGGGCAAACTACGACAGTTACATGGCTCAACAGCCGAAGCCGAAAGAAGAAGAATCTCAGTCGTGGTGGGATCTTATGGCGGCAGGCCAGCTCCAGAATGCGGAAAACGAAGCCATTATGGCGAAGCAGATGGCGAACGAGTTGGAGTATACCGCAGATGTGAGCGGAGAAGTTATATTAGGAGCAGCAGCAGCGGTTGTAGAAGATTATTCGTTTGGATTAATGAATAAGGAATATACTTCAGATCATCCGATGGCGCGTAAAACAGGTGAAGTGATCGGACATTCCTTGACAACTGTAGCTGGAGCCGTAGAAATGACGGGTGCAGTGGTAGAGGGATTCTTTGGTGGTTTGGTAACGGCTACAGGAGTAGGTGCACCTGTAGGTGTGGGTGTTATAGTACAATCTGCCCTATTGGGAGCACATGGGGCAGGGGTAACGTATACCGGAGCATCCAATAGTGTGGAAAGTGCCAAGGATCTGTATCGAATGTCTAAAAGCGAGGGTCCAGGTAGTTCAACGCCGTCTAAACCTTCTAGTGCGAAGTCAGGTAAGAGCGAAGGGACACCTGCCTCGCAGAAACCAAGCAAACCAAACGAGAAGCCGCCCGGAACTAAGGGGGCGGGTAATGCTAAGCCAACCAAAGGTGAATTCGTTGGGAACATAAATGAGTTAAAACCAGCAGAGAAAAAAGTAGCAAATGATTTAATAGAAGAAGGGAGAAAGGTTGAAAGGATTCCAGAGTCTACAATACATGGAGAAAAAACGCCTGATTTCAAAGTAGATGGGGTTTTGACTGAACTTAAATCTTTGCAAAATCCTAATGTTAATACTGGAGTTGGGAGAATAAAGGATGGATTTAAGCAACATGCGGAAAAAGTCATAATTGATGCTAGAGAAGCAGGGCTTACAAAAGAACAAGCGAAGCAAATTATTGATCGAGCTAAAGGGACTTATACAGATAGGCAGATTCCAGGAAAAGTGGAAATATGGACAAATGAAGGGAAAATTACAAACTAGGGGGAAGGTTAATATGGCTAGATTATTGTGCAAATGTGGAGAATATTTATCTACAGTAGAGGCTCCCAACGACGTTCAACTTCATGTTTATACTGATAAGGAATGGGATGATATTATAAACATGGGGGATTTAATTGATCCCCTTTCGATACCCGATCCCAAAAATGAAGTGTGGCACTGCACTAATTGTGGAAGAATTTATGTCTTTAACGAGGATAATACAGTTAAAAGGATTTATTCATTAGAAGAGGACACTGAAAAGTGAAAGTTGAAATAAAACAGGGTTTAAAGCTTAACAATGTGATTGCAAGAACCAATACCTAAAATCTAAAGCCCCTAATGGCAAAAGAAGGACGTTCAAACGTCCAGAAACGGCCTTAGGGGCTGTTTTCACATTGATACTACGGTCTGGGTTAGTCAAAAGCACGGACAGAGTATACCCCTTTTTTCTTACTGTAGGGATTGCCTAGGAATGAGGAGAATACAGTTTATATAAAAATAAATACATTTTCTAAACCTAAAAGTGGAGACCTTAATGAAGCCTATAATGATAACTAAAGGATGGAATAAACATGATCTTTGGAAGGGATGTATACTTTCATCTATTGTACACAATTATGGTGGCCCATTACCCTGAACTGTTCTATGAACATTCTTGGGATGGAATGAACTATAGTGTTATTGACGGAACAGGTGGGAGAGCAACAATTACATTCAGTGAAAAGTATTGTGTTGCAGCATTCCGAAATGACAATGTTACTCGTTCTGATGTAACAGCTGCTATTGATTATTTTAAAGGAGCACCCAATGAAGTGTTGAGAACTAAGTGACATAGATTTTTACTTAAAATAAAAGGGAAATTAGTGATGCTTCCTTTCTGGGATGTAATCTTAGCGTTGTGAGAATCGGTAGGATTTCATGATTATATCCAAAAGCGCATCAATGAGCAGAAATCGTTGCACTGTGTGGGCAACTACATCTTGCGTAGATGGCGGCTGTCACAACGGCATAGTACAAGATTGTACAAATTTTATGAAGGGATGAGGGGTGCATACAACTGCGAAAATTTGTTAAAGAGACATATGGCTCTGGTACACAACTAACTACACTATCATCGGCTGTCATTTTTTTAAGACTTACTGGGATAAGCTTGATACTTTATTTTCTCATTGATCCGACAAAAATAGATAACGGATTGCCTATATTGCTTAATCAAATAGTTATTTATTATATCACGCCTGTTGAATAACCAAAATAAGTAACTTAATTAATGAAACAAGAGGTACACTGAAGAAGAACGCGCTGAATCTGAATCAGCCATTCAACAGGTAAGTTTTGAGAAGAAATAGACGAGAAAATCGCGCAAAGGAAAGAACGGCATGTTGAGGCCATGAAGTCTGGGCAGCAGCAAATAGCCATTTGAGCAGGACATAGACGATCAGAGCGCAGAATAATTGCCCATAGACCGCATTTTCAGTCGTACCAAACAGCGTTGGAATATTCAAATGTTGCTTCATCCAACGAAAGAAGACTTCAATCTGCCATCGAGCCTTATAGATCTGTGCGATTTGTTCTGCGGTCACCTGCATTAAATCGGTAACCACCCGAATTTCCCGACCTTCAAAATCCCGAAACATCACCACACGATGACGTTGCCTGGAACGACACTGAGGTGTCCCCAACTGGCAAGTGATATCTCGAATGACGGATGAATCTGGCTTTGTAAGGCGACGTAGCGCATGAGGCTTTTCCAAATGGACGTTGTCGCGAAGTCGAATGACAAACGATTGTCTATGGGTTTTGAAGTTATAAAGACGCTCCAGTTTCCCATAAGCACGGTCCATCACCACAATGTAGTCCGGTTGAGCCAACGCATCACTCACGGGGCCATCATGTCTTGAACCCAGCGTTTCCATCACCTGAAGAGGTTGCCCATTTTCTGCTCGTAAAGCGACATGAAGTTTAATGCCCGCACGCTCTCCGTGATAAGGAGCCCAAGGCAAACGCGTTTTTCCCACCGTCATCGTGGTTGAATCGATGAGTAATAATTCTTTTGGGAAAGTCAGTTTCCGACGTGCTTCCCGGTTACATTTGCGAACAAGTAGATGAAAAAGTTCCTTAAATACGGAAAACGGGACTTCAGCGGCTTTGGTTGAAAAGCGTGAATAATGGACGACAGGCAAGCCACAGAGAGCCGCATAATCTACGCTGGATCGATAGCTACTCCATTGTTCTAACGCAGCCATGCACCCGTATTGGAGTAAATGGTACACCGTAAACTTGCGGGCTTTGTCTTCATAACCTATTAACTTCACAACCCTTTGAACTTCTTCAGGAGTCAGCATGGATTGAAGGATAGATGTAATCGTGATGGAATTTTTCATGAGATCGTCTTCTTTCGGATTCGTTTGGCTGGTACTAACGATTCTACAGAAAAGACGATCTTTTTTCTACCATTTTGTGGTTATCCAACAGGCCTGACTATATTTATATGATATTTAATGAAAAATACGATGAAGACTAAGCTTAACTGCTTTACGATGATTGAATAAGCAGATAATTGTTACCAATCGAAGGGTGTTAAATATGAATATTAATGGTTTCCTGATTTGCCGTAGAAAAAAATACCAGTAAGCTGATACAATAGACTTATTAAATTTACTCTTAGGGGATGGCGTAAGATAAGCTAATTGTAATAGCAAATGCTTGAAGAAAGGGTTATAGTTTTCAAAAATTGAGTATTTAGTGACAGGGGGACCTAATGTGAGGTTATCTAAGGCATTGTCTATAAAGACTTTAGTAAAGGGATTGGAGGATAATACACCCACGTTGTACGGAATTACGAAGTCAAATAGAAAACCCAAAAATTTCTTTGGAAAAAATCAATTCAATAGTTCATTTCCAGTATCACTCGCTTGCTATATGCGTGATATAAATCAAAGCGCAGTTTATTTAGCTTTAAATAACCATTTAGATGTAGAAGCAAGGGAAATAAGCTTTGATGAGGTATTCAATACTTCCGAACCGAACGAAAAGATTGTGTTTAACTTTGAATCGGTTTTTGAACCATATAAGGTCTATTCATATGGAGATATCACTGGAATTGACCTTGTAGTTAAGGACTTGGATGGTGAGTACTTGAGAGCCCTGGAAATAAAATTAACTGTAATACCAGATAGTGGAAGTGCAAAGCAAGACCCCTCTCTGTGGGGAGCTGAGCTAGTAATTAGACCAGCATCAACGCTTTATTGTGCATTAGGAATGTTTGATTCATGTAAAGATGAATCTGATAGAATACGCGAAATTTTTGAGCCAGTATGTCATCAAATTAGAGACTGGACAAGTACTACTGAAGTATATTCAAAGAAAACTGAAATTCTTGCTGCATTGAACGAGTTTCAGGAAGAGTTTCATGAGAGACAAAAACCGTTTCTACTTCAACCAATATGGAGAACGTTGGGAGTAGCCCCTGTATTAGATGATAATGCTTTTGATATTTTCGTATGGAGTGATTTTGCCTTATGCAGAACCTTTATCGATCGATCAAAAGAGGAAGACCAAATAGAAGATGCTAAAGGAAAGAAAAAATCTAGAGATAAGAAAGAGGAAGTTAATCGATATTTTAGAAGTGCTGCGAGGCTAGCTAGAATTCTTTTTGAATTATCAAGTTCTTCTACAATGAAGACTAATACGAGTAGAATTTATACTGAAATGACATTTGGTAGACAAACTGACAAGGAATTTGCACTCAATGGAAGAATCACCAGAGGATATATGAATTCGCCCCGTAGAATTAAACCAATACTAAAGCGTGATATACTTCCTAATATAATCTTAAATGGTGGAGTAAAAGAACTTAGTCCGGAACGTCGATTTGATCAAACTATCTATTTCACAGCCGCTGATCTATTTGTTGAGAATAGCCGTGAAGAAGAGGTAATAGAAGAAGAAGAGACACCAAGAGAAGAATAGAAAGAAGCGGCAGGCATCTTAATGATGCACTGCCGTTTCTTTAAATTGTTTATACAAACGAATACTTCTTCTAAGCTGTGACTGAACTGAGGGTTTTATCAACTTAAATTCAGGGTTTAATGACATGTGGTAAAGGCACTCATCGCAGGATTTATCATTTGATAAGTCGACATAATTTGAGGCTCTTCTTAATCTCGATATTACATCACGTGAGGACCTACTCTTCATTTCGCATTTATTTTGTAGCCATTCTTGAAAAAGAATATCCGTATTTGATGCTGGTTGTACTTCATCATTAACTTCAGGAGTAACATTTCCTCCGATGTTGGTATATTGCAGTATGGATCTTGCAATAAATTCAGCCAAATTAACAGGTACTGCATTACCTATCATTTGTTCAAGAGTTGTTTTTGCGGTGTTAGGCGGCCACTGGTAGGAAGTAGGGAAAGTTTGCAACCGAGCTCTTTCTATAGTGGAAAGTGGTCTAAGTTCTTCATTAATAGGAGCAGTATCATTTGGGTGTCCTATGTAACCCCGTGGGACAGGTCTATTAACTCCTCGAACAGTTGGTGCAGGTTCATCAATGGAAAAGATCCCTCTTCGACTGTAATTTCTAGGATGACGATAGTAATGTTCTATTCCTAATTCCATTCCTAAATAGTCACGTATAGTAGTTTGTCTCGTAGATATGTTTGAGTTAATGATATCATCCAAAAAACCATCCTCAGCATCTAATAAGCCTATACAAAAGAATCGCTTTCTATTTTGGGGAACACCACAAAAACTCGCATTTAATACTTTTTCAGTTAATCCATAACCAGCATCTTTAAATAATTTTCTCGTCAATTGATATGCTTGACTTTTTTGAGATCTATCAACATTTTCCATTACAAACCATCTCGGACGTATCCTCTTTATTATTTTTCCATATGCTAGGGTAAGATCTGCCCTAACTCCTTCTGTTCGCTTACCAGCATGAGAAAAGTCTTGGCACGGCGGCCCTCCAATAATAATATCTGGTGCGTGTCTGGATATGTGCTCAACTGCAGCATCGACATCACTCAAATCTTGTTTAAATACGGGATGTTGAAAGTTTTCTCCGTAACATTCTATAGCTGCATCCCAATACTCATAAGCTGCAACTATGTCATATTCTAAATTCTGAAATCCAAGGGACATTCCCCCACAACCGGAAAATAGATCAACTGTTCTCATATTGGATATTCACTCCTTTCAATTAAATTAACACATAAAGAGAAAGGCGTCAATTTTTTGACGCCTTTCTCTAATTGTCGCTAGGTTATTTTGTCTGTTTTGTAACTCAATCAATAGCATATAACTACAGAATTCCATGATATTAGATATAGTGATTGGAATTGATAGTGAGTTCAGCTATAGGACATTATCGAGATATTACTGAAATATTTAATGTCAGAAAAATAGAAAGAAACCCAGTAAAGAATAGCTGGATTTCTGGAAGGATGGTATTCCTTATTATATGCTATAATAACTCAGTTAAAATAACTTTATAAAATGAAGGATTGTCGATTGTTGAGTAAGCTGAATGTAGAGCGACTTTTAACAAAGCCCGTACGTGTAAATTGGACTGCTTTAGCTGATCCACAAGCTTTATCATATGAGGTTCAATTAAATGGACAGTTTTATAAAAGGTTGAATTCAGACCAAACTTCTTGTGTTATTGGTGATTTAATTGTCGGATTTCAGAATAAAATTACATCTACGGTCAGTACTCGGAAGGTGAGAAACGTTTATTGCCTGGAGCTGAAGAATTTATTTGGGCTTTTCAGACACCTGATGGGTTACCGGTAGATATTTGTGTTTTTACGGTAATTCCTATGTTTGAGCACAAAAAACGCCCACATATGCCGACTTTCAAGCCGTATATTTTGCTGATTCGTCGGAAGGAAGAAACTTATGAGGGAAGATGGGCATTACCGGGGGGATTTTCTAAGGTAGATGAAACTTTAGATGCAGCGGCAGAAAGGGAGTTAAAAGAGGAAACTGGTATTGTCAAGGACTTTAAACTCGATCAGCTAAAGACATTCTACTACGAAGGTAGAGATCCAAGGGGATGGATACCATCTGTTGCATATTTTGCATTAGTAAGACCGGAGGTTTTTGTAACTGTTCAAAACGGGACTGATGTGTTTAGGGAAGTAGTATTTAAGGATCTAGAAGCGAGTAAAGATGCTATGGAAGCAAAACTTTTACCTTAGATGAAGCACTTGAATTGGGATTAGCATTTGATCATGAGGATATTCTCCGTTGCGCTATTAAACGTATGCATACTGAATTATTAACAACGACAATAGCGAGGCATTTTTTAAATAAAGAGGGCTTTACTCTTCGAGAATTACACCAACTATTAAAGGACGTTGTGCCTGACTTTAAGCTGGATGAAACAAATTTTTCTAAGAAGCTTCTTACTACCAAAGGTAGGGAAGGTCTTTTACAGGTTCTTAATACGAAAGAACAGAGATATGCTGGACAAAACTCAATTATATCAATTCAGACAAGAGAGAGTCGAGACTACTCTATCCATTTACAGCTCCTTCTAGTAAAAACAACGTTTAAATAACTTTGTTATATTGACGTAGTTAAAAATAATTAGTATCGCTTCATCTACATATTCATCGACAACAGTCCATCCACGTTCATCCGCATATCGTTGTAGTTCTTCCCTTTGAGCAGGGATGGATAATTCACGTTCTGCTTGTTGCTCCGATGAGACTCGAAGGTAGATTACAATGTTCATTCTGTTTTTCCCCTTCTATTCAGTAGATTGTTTTCTAAAAGCCCAAAAAGCCTGATCCGCATTGAATCAGGCGAAGCAATGAAGTAATACTGTTGCGAATTGTCATTCGGGCATGGTGGCCTATAAGATATACATTAAACTTTAATTTTCGATTTATATGCTACGTATAGCTTAGAGTCCTCATACTCTGCTAGGTCGTAGATATGGTATAGCGGCTCCCATGCTTAGTAGTGTGTTGTGCATTAGACCCTCTGTGTTCACACTATGATGTTTGCTGTACTACAAGGGGGTTAGACTACAACTGTCAATCCAAGGCCCCACACCTCAGATATCTCATTTATTTCGGGTTAACAAACGAGTTAGTTTAAATATTTTGTTTTTGTAACCAATGCAAGAAAATTCCTATTTCTAAAATAACCGTCCGGGCGGCAAAGAACAATTATAATCAAAACAGCGGAGAGATTGCCCAAACAATCTCTCCGCTGTTTTTCGTGTCGCATAGTATTCTGGAGCACTTTTGCAGCCTACCCTCCATTGTGTGAATTGTAAGTGCTGACAAGAAAATTAACCGATTTCTTGCTATTCTTGTTGCTGTAGTAAAGTTGATATAAATCTCCACGAAGCCAGCCTCTTCTTCTACCCGAAGCATACTCTTATCACTAGTACTAAAACCATTAATATCTGGCCCATAGGTTAGCAACAACTGCACCATGTCAGTAAACCCTGATTCGACTGAAATTCTTAGCGGTGAACTTGCAGGCGTTCCACTCTCAGGATTGGCTCCTAGATCAAGTAAACGCCTGACCACTCGACTTCCAGAAACGAAAATTGAAAGCGGTGTTTCTCCTCTGAAGAAGTAAACCGGGTCAGCTCCGTACTGAACTATTTTTGTATGAGAAGCATATCGCAAGTGGGTTGTAGTTCAAACTGAGTGCGAAACAGCCGATAATTCTTTTGACAGTGAGTTCACGTTATGGGAATATAGGTTTATCACATTCCAATATCTTGAAAGGGTTCTTGAAGTTGTCGGCTGAACTTCGTATCAGTATCCAAGGACGGCGATAGTGATTAAAGCGATACATACTTTTCATATTTTGAAAATGAACCATGGGGAGCAGCAGGGAGCAAAAATTTGGATGGAAAGACGCTTCGAGTATCTGGATTTGATATTGAATGGGAAAAGGTTGAACTCAATACGGAACAGATTGTAGCTGAGAATATTAGAGTTGTAGATCAGATTGTTGAAAGTACATTGATGTAGTCCAAGGATGTACCCGAAAGTGTTACAAAGGCGTATTTGGATTTAGTGGTTTTGCATCAATGAGCCTATGGAGGAGAGCTTCTGGTAGGTCAGATCATGTTTGGGACTGGTGAATTGTTGTGGCAGGCGTCTGTACTAAGATGCAATACTTTCTAAATTGAGTCTTTCCATGTAAGCTGTCATTTTACTATCCGTCTATTGAATTTGAACAGTGTAGTAATGTTGTCATTATTTTATCACTTGGGGGAGTAAAAATGTCTAAAAAGATTTTTTTCGGGAATTATAAGGGCGGAGTAGCAAAAACAACAACTGTTTTTGAAGTCGGGGCATTGATGGCTCGAGATCACGGAAAAAAAGTACTTCTTATTGATCTAGATCCTCAGTGTTCATTAAGTAAAATATGTTCCAATACAAGCAATGTAGTTTTGAATAAATTGAACATTGAAGAGACTTTAAATTTTGCTTTAGAGCTGTATAGTGAGTATATTAATGACTCGGCTAGACTGGATTTCTTAGCGGATAAAGTAGAAACAGATTATAATGTTGTTAGTGGATTTATTAAAAATATCAGTAAGTACTCAACCAATGGCGGAAAACTTAGCTATATCCCTACTGCATTAGATATGAAGAACAGCAGACTAAATGATATATCAGATAGATTATCTGAAAAACCAACCAATATTTTAATTATTGCAAAAATTTTGATTGATATTATTAAGAATAACGAGTATGATTATATTTTATTTGACTGCCCTCCAACAAGCAATATTCTTATTCAAAGTGTGTTTTTAGCCAGCGACTACTACCTAATTCCGACAGTTGGAGATGAAATAAGTAGTGATGGTGTAGCAGATTACATCACAGAAATTGAAAGTACTTATCTAAAATATGCGTATGATAATAGTATCGGTGGACTCTTATTAAAGAAATATTTCGGTGAAAAGCCTGAGTTAATAGGCGTATTGGAAACACTTTACAAAGAAAGACGGCCTTCTACTGCTAATCTCAATGTATTAGAGCGGTTGGACAAATCTATCACAAGTATTGGAGTTACCTCTAAAATTACGGGTACGGATTATGTTGCTACTAATCGGAACCACATTTTTAGTACCTATATAAGACATCTCGATAACAGATCGAACCCGAGTAATTATGGTATCCCAATTACATTGAGTAATGGAGATGTTCATAATGAATATAGGGAGGTTGTCAGTGCAATCATTAATCTAGTTTAAGGAGGAAATATGGTGGGCTCGAAAAAAAATGAAGTCGTTCAAGCCTTATTTTCAGTGTATAAAGACATGTACGATGCCAAGAGCTTGTTTAATAAATCATATTTTAAATATACTCCAAATCAGATATTTAAAGAGTTAAAAGATGAGCTTACAGATACCTTTGTGGACAGTTCAAAGGATATCGAGGTATCAAAATCGGTTGTTATCAGAGATGAAATACTTTCTCTAAAAAATGAGATGGATGTATTGAATTTTATGAAGAATAATTTTATTTATGATAACAATGCTATTGATGCAAGAGAAACTCTTTTAAAGAGTTTCTCTACGGAGGAACTGAAGCATATGTATAATATGCTATATTCTTCGCCTCTTCGTTCAAAAGTTAGAAAAAGTGATGTGCTTACAGCTATTGAAAAGTACTTTGACTCCATGGATCGTATTAGATCAATGAAGCCATAAGAGCTTACTCGGGTGACATCAAATCTGTCACTACACCCGTAGAAGCTTATGTGTCGTTATCTTCGGACAGGGGTTCGACTCCCCTCGCCTCCATCTAAAAAACCCGCTCACTGAGCGGTTTTTTGCTTTTATGGAGTTAGATTGTAGACCAAATGTAGACATGAAATTATTAAGGGTCAAATTGTACTTGGACTTGTAGACATTATGTCTACAAGCTCGGCTTATAAATTTTATGCACTGCATACAACTGAATGGTATTGATTTTTCATTTGCATAAGTTAAATTTGAAGGGTAATAGAGCAGGTAGAAAGAATGCTTGGCAAGCAGGTTGACATGGAATTTGCTCCATTTCTATAGAAAAATAGCGACGGTACCGACGTTGGCGTAGAATGACGCTTTCGTCGGTACCGTCGTTTTTTAAGGTTCAAAGGGGTGATTATTTGCCCTTAAAAAGGGAAGGAACATCTGGTGTGTGCTCTACATGATAATTTCTTTTTTTGGCTAAGACGGATTTAGTTTGATCGGTAGTCCGTTCCTATTCATTCTCTTTTCCATTTAATTTCAGAAATATACATTGAAAATAACGCTTGGGATGGTTCTTTCTGTAAACATAATCTCTATTCTGGCCGATACATACATAAGATGGGCTATTGTTAAATATCCCCTCTCACTTTCGTATTTTGAAGTAAACTCTCATCTTTTGAAGTAGAAGGGACTACCTCTATGAACTATATGGACGAGCATATCCTAAGTCTCAAAAATAAGATTAACCACGATGTAGCATCTAATAACGAAAATATGAACCTATCTCAACCTGCTGTATCCGATCAGGACAACTCCGCTGCTGAACAAAACAGGATGCTGCGGATGGGTGATGAGCTGATCCCATTGGAATGGAAAACGATTTCGGATGGACAAATGGGGGTTAGCATCCCCAAATCTTTTAGCCTGATGCCACTGGAGCAAGTCCGATTTAAATATCCTTCGGAACATCGTCCGCAGATCATTTATACCTCTTTGGACGGCACGGTGAACATCACCTTTAATCCGACAGAATCGGCTTTGGAGGTGGACGAGCTTCCCGAGTTTGTAGAACAAATGGCGGATGTTTTGCGGTCTGTACAACCGATACGTAACTGGATCGGTACGGAAATGATTGTGAATCGTTCCGGGTTGTCCATCGGGCTGGTTCGTTTTGTGGCAGCAGGTGTAGATTTTAATCTGTACAACGAAATGCTGCTGTTTATCCATGAGGGACAGGTGACGATGGGTACGTTTAACTGTATAGAATCGGACATGGAAGCGTGGTTGCCTGTGGCAGAAAATACAGTGCAATCGCTCCATATTGTTCCGTTTCCTTCGAATTCCACATTTGAGAAAGGGGTGGCTTTCCTATGAGCCTCGGTTACGATCAAATTCAAATCTATCCATACGTCATGGTCGATCTGGAGCAGCTTACCCTTACGAAAAAAATCAATGAGCACACCCGGCTTTATTTTACAGGAATCATCCCCGAGGATATGCAGGACAGCTATGTGGAAACGACGGAAAAGAACACCGTCATCCAAGTGAGCCAGCGGGATGAATCGGGCGAAAGCAAGCCGCTGTTCAGCGGGATTGCCCTATCGGTCGAAGTGAAGGTCGTGCGGGACGTGTACTATCTGGAGGTGGAGGCGATTTCCCATACCTACCGGATGGATATCCAGCAGCGTACCCGTTCTTTTCAATATACGAAAATGACCATTCCTCAAATGCTGGAGCAGATCGGCAAGGACTACGAAGGGCTGGATGTGATTGATGGAGCGACAGGTGGAGAGCAAATCGGAAGGCTGGCCATCCAGTATCAGGAGACCGACTGGGCGTTCTTGAGACGTATGGCCTCCCGGTATCATACGAGCCTGATGCCTGTGGCTCGTTTTGACAGTCCAAAATTTTATTTTGGCATCGAGGATAGCCCGGCACAGGTCGTGCTGGATCATACCCGCTATACCGTGCGCAAGCAGATGCTGCCTTTCCGTTATTTTCAGGAAAATGAGCAGGCGAAAGTGACGGAAAATGACTTTATTTTCTATGAGGTAGAAACGGACGAGGTACTGGATTTGGGAGCTCAGATGACCTTTCAGGGACACAGCTTGTACGTCATTGAGGCGTATACCGAAATGAGGCAAGGGCTGCTGCGACATCAATATGTGCTTGCCTCGTACAAAGGCTTGCGGCAAAAAAGCTACTACCAGGAAAAGCTGGCGGGAGCCTCGTTAAGCGGTGTGGTTGTGGACGTGCGTCAGGATCAGGTGCGCATCCATCTGGATTGCGATGAGAAGCAGGATATAGATAAGGCGCATTGGTTCAACTATTCGACGGTGTATAGTGGCGGAGGGCATACAGGCTGGTACGTCATGCCGGAAAAAGGAGACCCCGTATCGCTCTATTTTCCAGGCAGTCGTGAAGAAGATGGGATTGCGGGGAGTGCGGTCCGACGTGCAGGCAGAGGGAGCGGACACAACAAGTTCTCCAATCCGCAGATGAAAATATGGCGAACGCCTCATGGCAAGGAGATTCGTTTGGGGCCGGATGAGCTAGTTGTGACGGGCAAGGACGGCGCTATTTTTATCAAGCTGGACGATAAGGAAGGCATTCATATCGTAAGCAGCAAGCAGGTAAGTATCTCGGCGGGTGGCAACTTGAGTCTATCTGCTGGTAAAACGATGAGTCTGTCCGCAAGCAGTGAGCTGCGTATGGATTGCAACGGCAGTTATATTCAATTGAGCGGATCAGCGGACATGAAGGGCAGTGAAGTGAAGTCGAATTAGGCTGTGGTGTGGCGGCTGAATGGCGGCAACATGATGATATGAACTATGAAGAGTTTTAGGTGGTGGATGAAAGCAGATGGAGAAGTCCATAGATGAGCTGGACACGCAGCAACAACAAGCCATTTTGAACCAGGCGTGGTTTCTGATCCGCAGAGACTGGGCGCTGAAGTTCAAGGCGACGCAAGAACTGCGGATTCAAGCCTGTGTAGAGGAGTTTCGGGGATATTGCCGGGGTATTCGGCAAGAGCAGCTTCAAGGAAGAAAAGGAAAGATCGGTTATATCACGTACTCCATGCTACGTACCACATGGTTGGAGGAGCGGCCTACCTATCTGGTGGAGGCAGCGAACGCTTTATGGGTACTTGATCCTGAACCAATCCGATTTGAATGGGATACAAGTTGGACATATTCCTATTGGACCGATTTGCAGCAAAAATTGCGAAGGGAGGTAGAGAAGCAGCATGTTTCTCTACCGGAGCTTGAATGGGAGCAGGTCATGCTGGAGGCAGCGGTACATATTCATGTGCTCGTTGTGAATATGATGCGTTTGGCGATAAAAAAGGCCGTGTGCTTACCGGAGTTTCAAGAGCTGGAGCGGGAAGAGACGTTCGAGATACGTGTGGGGGAATATATGGACCAAAGTGTATCGGTGTATCGAGAAGATCGCAGAGTCATGGAGGCGAACGAAATCCGGTCGTGGCTGGAGGAACAAGAAGAGCATGCCTACAGCTATCAGGCGTTGGAGGAAATCCAGCTTTCGGACGGAGATTATAGTCAGTTGGATTTCCGCTATACGGCTTTTCGCCAAATCGAGATGGAACATAGTCGCTTGCATGGTTGTGTCTTGGTTGGAACGATATGGGAGGAAAGTCAACTCGATGGAATCGACTTAACGTACAGCTTGCTTCATGGAGCTGATTTTAGCGGTTGTTCCATGAGAGGGGCGATATTGGATGTCGTTATGGGTAACACCGGATATGGATCAGATGCTTCTTTAGATTGGGAGCCATTGGGTTTTGCTGGCGTAGATTTCACAGGGGCGAACTTGCAGGGGACCCGATTTCAAGATGCACAGTTGCGAGGAGCCGTATTTCAAGAGGCGTCACTACAAAGGGCGTTCTTGAACGGGGCGGATCTAACGGATGCCTGCTTTGCTGGAGCAGATGTGTCAGGTGCATCCTTTAAAGGAGCTTGTTTGATCGGAGCTGATTTTACGGACGCCAATGTACAAGGAGTCATTTTTACCGATGCACAGCGTAGAGGAGCCATTGGATTGGAATGGGCAACTCTTGAGACTTCCCTTTCATACGGAGAGGAGTCTGCGTCTGCACAGGTGAGGGGTGCCGTTAGTAAAAGGGAGTGGCTGCATTGAGATATTTTCGACTGATGGTAGACGAGCGGGTAAAACATCGGGTAGAACCTGCTGCGCTGTCTCCCTTGCAAGTAGAAGACATCCTGACAGGGACCCAGGGACAAAAACAGCAGGATGATCCTCTTTTTCTGGCTGTACATACCGATTCACGAACGGTGTACCCGGACTTTTTGGAATTTCCTCTGCCGCTGGTGTCGGATCGTCTGAAAGCATTATTGGAGAAATATATGCCGGGACTGGAATGGAAAGCGGCCATCCTTACCGATTTCCAGCAGGCCAGACAGGACGTGTACTGGGTGCTTCATCCGCCGATGGTGGACTGTTTGTCCGCACAAACGGAATGGTACCCCAACGATATGTTGAAGCGTTTGATACTGAGACAGGGGGAGATGGAATCTTCTGTTTTTCGGATTGAGGGAATGATCGAACCTCATATCTATATCCATTTGGCTGTGGCAGAAAGCCTGCTGCGCCGATCTTTTACAGGCATTCGAGTGCAAAGAGTTGAGATGGAGGCACTAAGGAGGATGGGGTAAGGTGGAAGAAGCCCAAGTGAAACCGGGAACGGGTGCGAAAAAGAGCTATGTCGTGGCAGGAGCGATTTTAAGCTGTAGTTATGGCACGCAGCCTACCCGTTTAAAACGACCTTTCAGCCATGGGGTCTACGTGAAAAACAAAGCACAAATGAACATTGGAGATTATGTACCGGGTGTGAACATCCAGTCTTTTGGGAACTGCTCCAGTCCATTAAATCCGGCTGTGCAAGCCAGTGACATGGTGGACATCTATGGTGTGAAGAAAGCCCCGTGTGTTCCTGTCCTGACCATGCCGTGGCTGAACGGAAAAAGCGACATGAGGATTGAGGGCCAACCTGCCTTGACACAGAACTGTACCCATCAATGCCTGTATTGTGGTCATATCCGAATTGAAAATGACGGGCAGGAGCTGGATTAATGCCCGTTTCATGACTGCTATATTTCGGACACCACCTCACGGCTTTATGCTGTCGGAAAGGAGAAATGAACTCACTTGAGCGTATTGCAAAACGGAATCGGGTATGAAAGTCTGCGTTTCTACGGTTTTTTTCAGCCTCAACATATAGAAAAGCTTCAAATGACAAGAGCCATCAACGATCACGTATATTTGACGGTGAGCGGCATGCTGTCCGAAGAACAGGGAGCCGCGTGTATGGGGCAGAACATGGAGGAGGAGCCGATTGTTATCCGCCAATTGGATGAGCAGGGACAGTCGCTAAGACGATTGTTTCACGGTTTGGTTACACGCATGTCCGTACACTGCATACGGGGCGTATATACCTTTGAACTGGAGGCGGCTTCGCATTCGTATCAGATGGATATCAAGCTGAAAAAGCGGTCCTATCAGGATATTCACCGCACCTATGATGATCTGGTCACAACGATGGTTCGAAAATACCAGTATGGAGATGCCATTGATACCGTCACGAACTATGCTAAACTGGACACTTTTGTTTTACAATATGAGGAGACTGATTGGGCGTTTTTAAAGCGCCTCGCCTCCCGCTTTGGGTCGGTGCTGGTGCCGGAGGTGACCGCAGCTTCGCCCAAGGTTTTTTTCGGGATGCCGGAAGGCAAATCGTACAGGGTGGAACGGGATGTATTTTACCGGGTACGGAAAACGTTTCATGAGCTAGATGAAGGAAAACCGGGAGAACGAACAGGCTCATATGTGACTTATGTGATCGAAAGTTTGCTCTATGTGGCGCTAGGGGATCTCATTACGTTACCGATTGGATCAGGAAAAGAGTTGGTCGTCGTTCGGGCAGTGACACGGTTAGAGGATGGCTTGTTGCTCACTCGTTACGATCTCCAGGCCGAACAGGATACCCGCTATGCCCGTTATGAAAACGATAAGGTTACGGGCATTACACTTACGGGTAGTGTGTTAAAGGTACAGCAAGACTTTGTACAGCTCCAGTTGGATATCGACCCTAAACAAGACCCGGCTAAAGCGTGTTGGTTCCCGGTGGCGACTCGCTATGTAGCGGAAGAACACAGCGGCTGGTATGATATGCCGGAGATCGGGGAGCAGGTGGAGCTTTACTTGCCGACGAGTCGGGAACATGAAGCGTATGTGACGGATTCGGTGCGGCAACACCGCCACACGACGGGGCAGCCAGACGTCAAAGTATGGAGACATGCGCAAGGAAGTGGCGTGGACATGTCGGAGCAAGAGCTGACCCTGTCCACCTCGGGGGCATTTTCCATTACACTCCATGAAGGGAGTGGCATTACCGTCAGCAGTCCGGGAAATGTGCAGATTCAAGGCGGTCATGTGAAGCTGGATGCAGGTCAGGAGCTGTCACTTGAGGCGGGAAGTGCATTGTATCTAAAGGGCGGAGCCAGCAGTATGGTGCTGGATGGCGAAACGGATACCAAGGCTCCGGTGATTCATCAGGAGGGTACGGTGAAGGCTCCAGTGTTCGTCATGGATCTTCCTCCTGTGCCGGAACCCCCGCTGATGAACATCAAAGCGTATGAGGCGGCACAATCCGCAGCCGCGAAGGCTTCATCCAACAGCACAGCAAAGCCCCCGACCGCGAAGATCACGAGCCCGGCAGCTCAAAAAAAAGCTGATGCGTTGCTGGGTACGGTATCCAAGTTGTTAGGCTCCATTCCGGTGATCGGAAAAGTGGCGGGTGTTGTGATGGGAGCAGCACTAAGTGGACCTGTGGGAATGGCAGCGGGTGCGATTATGCTCGCAACCGCAGCGATTCCTGTTCGGAGCAAAGGAACGTCTACCTTGGGAATGTCTAAAAAAACGGGTGTACATCCGTTAAAACATTTGGCAGGTTTGGCACTTCAAGGATTGATTAGCCAGTACGAGCATGAGCAAGCGAAACAAGCCTATTATAGCAAGTGGATTCTAGGCAAAGTATATACGAGTGCGCGTCATGTGGCCCATTCCGGTGGTCCCCTAGAGCTCGTTCAAAACTTACTGAAAGAATCGAATGCTATGGTTCATGCCTATCAGCAAGTCCCGGAAGATGTGAGAAAACACTGGAAGGCCAATCACGACAGTTACATGAAAAAGGAAAAGGAGAAGGCAAAGGAGAAGGCAAAGGAGAAAGAAAAGGAGAAGGCAAAGGCAAAGGAGAGAGAAAAAGAGAAAGAGAAAGTTAAAGAATCCTACAATTTTAATGGGTATGGAAAACAAATTATATGGGGTACGACAATACTTAGTAAAGAAGGGGTTTCGGGTAAGGAAGCAGCCAAAGCTAGCATTGCCTATAAAGATGAACAAATCAAAATAAACAAAGGATTAGTTCACGAGGATATTAACCAAAAACAATTAGAAGCAGCTATAAAAGGCTATGATTATTTAACGGGAAAGAAGATAGACACATTACTAGCTATTTCTATTATCGGTAGTAGTTTAATTATTAACTTTCAGGGGATTAGAGGTGCGAATAGGAATCTAGGGATAACCCCTAAACCATTTAACATCTCAAAGGTTAAAAAACCGATAACGGGGAAGGTCACGCCTTCAAAACCAATTGAACCACCCAAAACTGAAGGAACGGGTAATGTTCCAACTTGGAAAGGTTCAGGACCGACCTCAGGTGTACTTGAGGTAAATTCCTCATCCCAATCCGTTAAAGCTATTAAAAATTATTATCCTAAACAAGGAGGAATTGAGTTTGTATTTGACCCTAAAACGAATACATTCGTTGTTGGTAAGCCTAAAGATACTACTTCCTTTAAAGGTTCACCACACCAAAAGTTAGCTCAAACAATAGATGCTGATGGAAAAACTGTCGTTGGTGGGACTTTTAGTAGAGGGCCAAATGGAGAAATCTATACCACTGAGAATAGCGGTCACTATGGTCAGAATTGGACTCCTGAGGTGAGAAAGCAATTTGATGAGGTAATGAAGAGTTATGGATTACCAGTAAAACATGAAGTTTGGGGTGATTAATCTATGAATATTAACTTGAAAACTTTTATTGAAAGCAAGATTCCATTTGAAGAATTTACTTCTACTCGTCTTATTGATTCTGAAGAATCTCTAAGGTGGATTCCAATTATATCATACGGGGAACATCAGACAATCATTGGTTTATCGAGGGATGCTAAATGGGTAATTAAGGAGAAGGAAGGTTTAAGAATACTGGATGAGACATGGAAATTTCTTCGTTTATTAGTGTTATTAGAGCAGCCAAGAAAAAAACTTGTCGAATCACTAGAGGAGGCTTTGGGTAACTACGAAATAATTGTTAATGTAGATGAAATTTTTCCTTTCGTAGAAATTGTTAAAATTGGTTTTGAACAAAAATCAGATTATTGGGTGGAATTAGCTTTAAATTGGTTTGCAGAATTGCCACTAATAAAACAAAAACTGTTATTAGAATCTTTAATCGATATTGTTAATGCTCGATGGGCGTCTCAAATGCTACGCCATAGAGCAAAAAAAATATTAAGGAACATTCAATAAATATAGAGTTTCACAGTAGATTAAAATCTTGATGGGTTCCATGCCTTTCAAGGTTTTTTTTGGAGGGGGAGATGGAATCGGTCGGAATTAAACCGGGAGTATTCATGGCCGTGTCCGCTGGGTTGATGGAATTGCTGGGAGGAGTCCTATTTGCTTTGGGACTACTCACTCCATTGGCTGCATTGTTCATTACGCTGACTATGCTTGGGGCGATTTTCAAAGTACATGGCCAAAACGGAATTTGGGCAACAGCTAATGGCTATGAATATCCGCTAGTTCTGATTGCAGTCGTAGTCGGTATCGCATTGACAGGGGCAGGCTCATATTCCATCGATGCAATACTTAAATAAAAGATTATGAACCTTTAGAACACAGCATCCCCTATTCGTCGTGTGTATCTCTAACTACTTAGACGAATAGGGGTAATTTTTTGTTGTATGGTTATTCCGCCGAAGGTTTCTTTTGTACGTCTCCACTCGTTTCTTTCTCAGTGAAAAAGTAAAGCAAAGCTAGCAACGGCAGCGCGACTCCAATGAGAGCACTGAAATTCCAACCTCCTTGCGCATAAGACCAACCGCCTAACGATGATCCAATGGCACCGCCTACGAAAAAAATAGACATGAAGAGTCCGTTTAGACGCCCCCTTGCTTCACTTCCCAAGGAGTAAATCACACGCTGCCCAAGTACAAGATTTCCCGATACGGCCATATCCAGTGTAATCGCTGAAACAAAGAGCAGTATAAGAGCAACTGTCGAATGGTTTTGAAAAAGATAGATTAGCAAAAAAGACAAGGCGGCAATGATCATGGCTAGCCCGGTTAAGAATTTGCTCCAGCCTTTATCAGCCAATCTTCCGGCTATCGGAGCTGCTACTGCTCCACCCACGCCTACTAAAGCAAACAATGCAATACCTTGCTGGGACATTCCGAAATCATCCGCTAATCGCAGAGGAACGACAGTCCAAAATAGGCTGAAGGCTCCAAATAGACAGGCTTGATATAGGGCACGGCGGCGCAATACGGGTGTTTGTTTTAAAAGAGTGCCCAGAGAGAAAATTAATTTGCCGTAAGATACCGTAGGCGCAGGCTTGCGTTCAGGAAGAGCTCGCGAGAGCAGAATCGTCAACAGCGTTACGACAATCGCTGACAAAATAAATATGGCTTGCCATCCCCAGATGCTGGTTATAAAGCTTGCCACTGGTCGTGCGAACATAATTCCTAGCAACAGTCCACTCATTACATTCCCGACAACGCGGCCGCGCTGCTCTTCAGATGCTAAGTACGTGGCATATGGCACCAGTATTTGGGCTACCCCCGATCCAATTCCAATGAACAGAGATGCGGTCAGGAACAACGGCGCATTGGGGGCGAATGCGGCTGCGAGCAATGCACCGACTGTAATGATTAGGGATACGACCATGAGGCGTCGATTTTCAATAATGTCACTGAGCGGTACGATAAACAGTAATCCCACAACATAACCGACTTGAGTTAATGTGACAATGAAGCCCGCTGCTGTGGAAGAAAGGCCCATAGCAATATGGATAGGTCCTACAAGGGTCTGAGCATAATAAAGATTGGCAACGATCAGGCCGCATGCGGCTGCCAACAGAAACATCATCCCATTTGAAATACGGTTACTTCCTATTGCTTGTTGTTCTCTTTGCATGATAATCCTCCTTATGATTGTTTAGTGATTGTGCAACAACACTCCTTAATTCAATGCTACCGGAAAATAAATACTGAACGTATAGTTCATTAATTCGATAATCAAATAATATACTGAACGTTTGGTTTTGTAAATAGGTAAATTCGTTTTATTTTTACTTGATATTTGATATACTGAACGTACAGTTTATTTTTTGTGTTTACTTACATCTAAGAGGAAGGGGGGGTTCCAGTGCAGAGTAAACGAGGACGTCCGCGTAATGTCGAGACGCAAAAGTCTATCCTTACGGCTTCCTATGATCTACTGTTGGAGCATGGCTTTGGAGCGGTTACGGTAGAAAAAATTGCTGAACGAGCTAAAGTTAGCAAAGCGACCATTTATAAATGGTGGCCTAACAAGGCTGCCGTGGTGATGGATGGTTTTCTGTCAGCTTCCATAGCAAGATTGCCCGTACCCGACACGGGTTCTGTATTAGATGATATTCTCATTCATGCTACGAATTTAGTTCGGTTCTTGACAAGTCGGGAGGGTAAAATCATTACGGAGTTAATAGGTGAAGGGCAGCTTGATTCAGGATTATCGGAGGCATACCGGACGCGGTATTTCCATCCTCGGCGGCTCGAGGCCAGGCTTCTTATGGAGCGGGGGATTAAGCGTGGGGAATTGAAGAAAAATCTCGATATTGAATTAAGTATAGATCTCATTTACGGACCGATTTTTTATCGATTGCTGGTAACTGGTGATCCATTAGACGATTCCTATGTGCAGCAATTAGTCATGAATGCGTTCGAAGGAATTCGCTTGGACTGAATCAAGACTAGAGAAACAAAGAGGATGTTCCAATCAAGTGCCCTTCTAAATGTTCAGGTAGAAAAGTGACGGTATCGACTTTGGCGCAGGGAGACGCTTTCGTCGGTGTCGTCGCTCTTTGGGGTTGAAAGGGGATGACTATCTGCCCTTAAAGAGAGAAAGGATCATACTCTGCATGAACATGATGCATTGCAGTGGTATGATGTATGTGCAATCATGGTATTATGCATAGAGATGTATAGTAAAAGCAAGCTATCAGATGAAGGCTCACTCTACATACGTAAACAAACATGAGATGGAAAGAACAAGTTATGGTAAACTATATGAAGTTATAGAAGACCTGAAAGAGGAGTACGATATGACACAATTTGTCTATAAGCAAATTATTGACGATCTTAAGATGAAAATCTTTGCTGGAAAGTTTGCAGATATGAGATTGCCAGATGAACGCAGTCTTAGTGAGACTTACCAGGTTAGTCGTAGTTCAATTAAACGTGCTCTGACTAAAATGGAGAATGTCGGAATTATTTTCAAGAAGCGCGGTTCCGGAACATTTATTAATCCATTATACATAAGAAATGAATCTATCTTTAACTACGAAGGCTCTAATCTAGGGGTCACTGATAATTTTCAAATGCATGGTAAAAAGCCTAAAATCAAAGTATTGAGTTTTGAGGTCATTCCACCAACAGAAGAATTACAGCGAGATTTGTTCTTGGAAACCCATGATTTTGTTTACAAAATTGTTCGCTTACGTTTGTTTGATGATGATCCTTTTATGATTGAAACGGGCTATATCCCTATTAAAATTGTCCAAAATTTAAATCAGACGATTATCGAGGGGTCGATTTTCAATTATTTGGAAGACTCGCGGAATCTAGCCGTCACCAAATCTTTTTTATCCATTTTTGCAGAGCCGTCCCAAGCAGACGATCAAGAACTACTGCATTTGAAGGAAAATGAGCCCGTAGGCATCATGGAAGGTGTTTTCTTTTTGGATAATGGCACGCCATTTGAATTTTCTCATATGCGATTCCATTACAAATATTTGAAATTCAACACCTTCGTATCGGTTCATTAACGATGAGACTGGAAAAATTTCCAGTCTTTTTTTTATGCTTTTGAAAAAAATATCTGATCATACTATGGATAGAATTGTAATAAAAAATGTGGTTTAAATTTCTATTTATTTTAATGTAAGAGCTTTTTTACTGTCTTTTTAATTATATTTCATACTATGTTCAAAATTTCACAAAATTGGACCGTATCATTTGTTGAAAAGGTTGAATTTAATCGATGCAGCGTTATGATGTACATGTCGATGAAATTTCCGGAATAAATTACAAACAAAATTGTTTAGGGAGTGGACATCATGTCATTATCACCAGTAATAGTAGATTACTCATCTAAAGCATATTTGGAAAAACTTGATGCATATTGGCGTGCAACGAACTACATTTCGGTAGGCCAACTTTATTTAAAAGATAATCCTTTGCTAAGAGAACCATTAAAAGATTCGGACGTAAAGATTAAGCCTATTGGACACTGGGGTACCATTCCTGGCCAAAACTTTATTTATGCACATCTAAATCGTGTTATTAATAAATATGATTTGAGCATGCTTTACATTGAAGGCCCTGGTCACGGCGGCCAGGTTATGGTTTCAAATTCATATCTCGATGGAAGCTACACTGAAATCTATCCGCAAATTACACAAGATATCCTGGGTATGAAAAAATTATTCAAACAATTCTCGTTCCCTGGCGGTATTGCTTCACATGCCGCTCCTGAAACACCTGGATCTATCCATGAGGGTGGAGAATTAGGTTACTCCCTTTCTCATGGGGTGGGTGCCATTTTAGATCATCCCGATTTGATTTCGGCTGTTGTTATTGGTGATGGAGAAGCTGAAACCGGACCATTAGCTGCTTCGTGGTTCTCTAACAGATTTATCAACCCCATTACTGACGGTGCAGTGCTGCCAATCTTACACTTGAATGGCTTCAAGATTAGTAACCCAACGATTATGTCTCGTCAATCGAAAGAAGAAATAACCTCATATTTCAAAGGCTTGGGTTGGGAACCATTTTTTGTTGAAGGTGAAAATCCTGATCAAATGCATCCAGAAATGGCGAAAGTATTGGATACCGTCATCGAAAAAATTGAAGCTATTCAAAAGAATGCGCGTGAAAACAATGACCTTACTCGCCCAGCATGGCCGATGCTTGTCTTCCGTACACCTAAGGGCTGGACGGGTCCAAAAGAATGGGATAACGTACCTAATGAAAATTCATTCCGTGCCCATCAAGTTCCAATTCCTGTTGACCAAAAAAATATGCAGCACGCACCTGCACTATTAGAATGGCTGAATAGCTATAGACCAGAAGAATTGTTCGACGAAAATGGCCGTTTAAAACCTGAGATTGCTGAAATTCTACCTACAGGCGATAAACGAATGGGGATGAACCCTGTTACGAATGCGGGTAACCTCATTAAAGACTTGCACTTACCAGATTTCCGTAACTATGCGCTGGATAATTCCGTGCCTGGTAAAGTCATTGCACAGGATATGTCGGTTTTAGGGAAATACGTTAAAGATGTGGTTCTTTTAAATGAAGAAAATCGTAATTTCAGAATCTTCGGACCTGATGAAACGATGTCTAACCGCTTAGCTCCTGTTTTTGAAGTAACCAAACGTCAATGGATGGACCAAATTATTGAACCTAATGATGAATTTTTAGCATCGTATGGTCGTGTTATTGATTCCCAATTATCCGAACATCAAGCAGAGGGCTTGCTGGAAGGTTACGTTTTAACGGGTCGTCATGGTTTCTTTGCAAGTTATGAAGCCTTCCTGCGTGTTGTTGACTCGATGATTACTCAACACTTCAAGTGGTTACGTAAAGCAACGGATCAAGGATGGCGTGCAGATATCCCATCATTGAATGTCGTAGCAACTTCAACGGTGTTCCAGCAGGATCATAATGGGTATACACACCAAGACCCAGGCCTGTTAGGTCACTTGGCTGATAAAAAACCAGAATTTATTCGTGAGTATCTGCCAGCTGATGCCAACTCCTTACTGGCTGTCTTTGATACCATTTTAAACGACCGTCAAAAGATCAACTTGGTTGTTTCGTCTAAGCACCCACGTCCACAATGGTTTACAGCTGATGAAGCAAAAGAGTTGGTAGATAAAGGATTGAAGATCATTGACTGGGCAAGTACAGATCAAGGTGGAGAACCTGATCTTGTCATTGCTTCTGCCGGTACAGAACCAACGATTGAAAGTTTAGCTGCGATCTCCATTTTGCATGATAAATTGCCTGAGCTGAAGATTCGATTCATCAACGTGGTAGATTTATTGAGATTGAGAAGTCAAAAAATAGATCCTCGTGGATTATCTGACGCAGAGTTTGATCATTATTTCACAAAGGAAAAGCCAGTTGTTTTCGCTTTCCATGGCTATGAAGGTCTAATCAAAGATCTGTTCTTTGATCGTCACAATCATAACTTGTATGTGCATGGTTACCGTGAAAATGGTGATATTACGACACCATTTGATATGCGTGTATTGAATCAAATGGACCGTTTTGACTTAGTGAAGGAAGCTGTTCTAAACTTACCTGACGCCGGGAAGTACACAAGCATTGTGGTTGAAATGGATGCTATGGTTAAGAAGCATAATCAATACATTCGTGAAGAAGGCATCGACTTACCAGAAGTAGAAAACTGGGTATGGAAAAGCTTGAGATAAAAAATAAAGTCCACTTCAACACTATACAGGACAAGCAAGCATGAAGTGGAATATATGATTAGTTACTGCGGTGCAAGTGCCTGCCCCCCGTGTCTTAAAGTATGATTTCACGGGGATCAGGCACTTTTTTTGATTTGGTTAGCTGTACTTTTGCCTATGCAGCGGCGAGGTGTTATCTTATATGAAAATAGTAAAGGAGGCTGTTCATATGAACCGGAAAATTACGGAAAGGGTATTGAATGATGGCGTTAAAGTGCCTGTCATTGGATTTGGAAAGGGAAATGAACCCTTTTTTCCGAATTTGATGTATTATATGGTAGGAATGCAGTCTTTTCGAAGGGAGACCATGATGGGGATTCTGTCGAGATTTAGGGATATTATGAAAATGAATGTTAACGCCTTATTAGACAAGGTGGAAGATCCGGAGAAGACAATTGACGATTACATGCGGAACCTGAACATCGACCTGGGCAGAGTGAAAGCGGAAACCGCTTCGGTGTTGGCGGATGAGCGAAGAGCGAAAAGAGCTTTGGATGAATGCAGAGCCGAGATCAAAAAGCTTCAGAATTATGCTATGAAGGCAGTGGAGGCTGGCAATGATGAGGACGCTCGAAAGTTTCTGGAGAGAAAGGTAACGCAGGTGGAGAAACGGGGACAATTCGAAACCGCTTATGACTTGGCTTCATCAAACGCCGAAAATATGAAACAAATGCAGAATAAACTGGTGTCCGATATGGACCAATTGGAAGCACGGCGCATCAAGCTAAAAGGGAAAATGGCGGTTGCCAAAGTACAGCAATCATTGAACGCCATGGGCGGCCAGGATTCCGTATTCGAAGCTATGGAAGAGAAGGTTAACAGGGCATATGATGAAGCAATGGCTATAGCCGAGCTTAGAGCAGGGACGCAGGACGATCTGGATGATTTATTCGTACAATATGAGAAAAGCACGAATGCAGAAGATGAATTGGCTGCGATCAAAGAAAAATTGAAAGATCAGAAATAACAGTTCTTTATGATAGAGGTGAGCAGATGCCGGTTATCGAATATAAATGCCCAAACTGCGGCAGTGGCATGGTCTTTGACAGTGAAACAGGAATGTTATCCTGTCACAGTTGCGGAAGAAAGGACAATATCGAGTATTTTCCAGATCCTCTGACGAATCATGTTTTTATAGAAGACGAGGCTCAGGAGTACCATTGTACCAGCTGCGGAGCAGTTATTATGACCGAAGTAGAGACAAGTGCGACGGTTTGCAGCTTTTGCGGTTCAGCGGTTGTTCTTGGCGATCGACTGACAGGGGAGCTGGCTCCCGCGCAGGTCATTCCTTTTTCGATCAGTAAGGAAGAAGCAATGCAAGCTTTCCGAAAATGGTGCAAGAATGGTCGTCTGACGCCGAACCGGTTCATGACAGCAGATCGAATCAAGGGAATCACCGGGATGTATGTGCCTTTCTGGTTATATGAATTACATAATAAAATTGAGGTTCAGGGTCAGGGCAAAAAAGTGAGAACCTACACGAGCGGGGACTACGAGTATACGGAAACACAGCATTTTGATGTATACCGGAAAATCCGTCTGAATTATGTGAAGGTTCCGATTGATGCCGCGGAGAAAATGAACGACGAGCTGATGGATAAATTAGAGCCTTTTCCTTACGATCAGCTAAAAAGCTTTAAAACTCCGTATCTCGCCGGCTACATTGCGGAGAAATACAGTTATAACGACGAGGAGCTTTTCCCGCGAGTGAAAGAAAAAGTGAAGGAATATATTGATGCTTATATTCAGTCTGCGGTGTCAGAGTACACGGCCGTGAACTACACGGAAAAGCAAATTGATACTACATTAAAACAAGCAGATTATGTCCTGCTCCCGGTATGGGTAATACACTATGACTACAATAGATTGGAGCATACGTTTGCCATGAACGGTCAGACGGGCAAGGTAGTCGGCAAGCCTCCGATTAGCAAGGCCAAAGTGACTGCCTGGTTTGCAGGCATTTTCGGTGTCTCTTTCCTTTCATTGAAGCTAATCACTTGGGTGATCATGGGGGGGATGTTTTAATGAAAAGGGTTGGACTGATCCTGGCAATCTTATTTTTCTTCGCTGCTTTTCTAGCCGTTCCCGTGGAAATAAAGGCCGAAGCGGCTACAACGGAATGGAAGTCATTGATTTATGATGAAGCGGGTCTGCTTAATCAGACAGAGTATGATGAGCTGAACACGATGGCTAATCAATACGGGTCCGAAAGAGAAACGGACATTATTATTTTTACCTCCAACAATCCTGACAATATGGATGTTATGAAAATGACGCAGGACTTTTATGATGATCATGGGCCTGGATATGACAGGTCTCATGGAAATGCGGTTATTTTAACGCTGGACATGCGAAATAGAGAGATTTATTTGGCCGGATTTTACAAAGCAGAGCGGTATCTGGATAACGACAGACTGGATAAAATACGTGACGAGATTAGCCCATACCTGACGAGCGGTAACTATGAGCCTGCATTCCAAAAATATATTTTAAGTGCGCACAGGTATTTGGGAATCCGACCAGGGGTGAACCCGGACAGTATATTTTATAGTATTGCGTTTCAATTGGTGGTTTCACTGGTATTGGCGGGGATTATCGTGGGTAAGATGGTTTCCAATTCTGGCGGCCGCGTTACGGTCAATAGGCAGACCTACGAGGATGCAAGCACTTCAGGGATTTTGGCTCATCGGGATCAATACCTCCACACAACAACAACGAAACGGAAGATCGAAAAGAGTAGCAGTAGCAGCGGTTCAGGCGGAGGCGGAACCACCAGTGGCGGTCATTCGCATAGCGGCAGCAGAGGTTCATTTTAACTGAGGGGATGGGAACAGAATGTCGTTCTTTAGAAACCAATTTGCGAACGTGGTAGAGTGGGAAGAATTTAGAGATGATATGATTTTTTGGAAATGGAGCAATCGGGAGATTAAAAAAGGAAGCAAGTTAATGATCCGCTCCGGTCAAGATGCGATTTTCGTAAATAACGGCAAGATCGAAGGGATTTTCGAGAATGAAGGATCTTACAATATAGATTCTGAGATTATCCCGTTTCTGTCCACGCTAAAAGGGTTTAAATTCGGCTTTAACAGTGGTATGAGGGTGGAAGTTTTATTCGTCAATACGAAGGAGTTTACCGTCAAATGGGGGACGCAAAATCCGGTTTTGATCCCGACTCCCCAGCTTCCGGGCGGTATGCCTATTCGTGCGAATGGCACGTTTAATTTTAAAGTGGACGATTATGTTACGCTCATAGATAAGGTTGCTGGGATGAAAGACAGTTATCTGGTGGAGGATGTTAAAATCCGGATTACTTCTGTGCTGGATCAGTTGTTAATGAAGTGGATCAGCAGAGAAGGGAAGGACATGTTTAATTTGCAAGCGAATGCTTCCGATATTTCCAAAGGCATTCAAGAAGATCTGGATATGCAAGTGATGGACAACGGGATGACGATTACAGGCTTTCACGTGATGAGCTTCAATTATCCTCAAGAAATTCAGGATATGATTACGAAGACGGCTTCTCATGAAATGATCGGTAATTTGCAAAAGTATCAACAGGTCACAATGACGGACGGTATTGCATCTGGCAACGTAAAAGGCGGCGGCGCTGCTTCGGACATGGCGAGTATGATGATGGGGATGAATATAGCAAATGAAATGATGAAAAATTTGAATCCCAACCAAAATCCTCCGGCCGAGCCTCAACCTGAACCTGCTGCTCCTGCTCCTTCTGGAGACCATAAAAAGCCCAATTTCTGTCCTAACTGCGGCGTGAAAAACGAAGGAGCTAACTTCTGTCCGAATTGTGGTCAGAAACTCTGAACGTGTAACCCATGAGGTCGGTTTATTTACGAGCTGAAAATAAATTTGTTTAATACTGAATAAGTAGTTAGTCCCAAGGAGTGAATATTGACTAAATCTTTGGGGCAAAAAGTTGTTTCCAATAGAGAATTAAAGCAGTTCATCTAATTGAGTGAAAAATTTACCCTAACAAGGATGGCCCATCTGAAAAACCGCTCATTGAGCGGTTTTTTTGTCACTATAAAGGATTGAAAAATGTGGGCAGGATAAGGTACTATAGTTATATAGTATATATTTATATTAACTAATTAGTTATTACATTAACAAAATATATGTATAGGAGCAACGAAGATGACCAAATTCCAAGATCAAATCATTGCGCGGTACAAGTTTGATGATGCTGGGAACGTCGGCAAAGATAGCTCAGGGCAAGGTAATGACGGGGTTGCTTCTGGCACAGTAGCACCAACAATCTCCAATGCCAGCGGCAGAATGGCTTTAACGCTTGAGGGAGGTTCTAATGGTACATCGTATATACAGCTTCCTTCCAATTTGCTTAAAGATGTAAGCGATAACACGGGCGTCACGGTGACTGCTTGGGTTAACTTCGGTAGATTCACGGATATGTGGGAACGTGTTTTTGACTTTGGCAAAGCCCATACAGGGCCTTATATGTTCATGACACGGAATCTGCGCGGGACTCTTTTCGCCGAGGCAGATCTGGCTGTAGATCCGGGGAGAGGTTTTGTTCGGGATGAGTGGATGCACATAGCCATGTCCGTGATCGGCACAAAAGGCGGCACATTAAGCAGTGCGGGTCCGGTTGTGTATGTGAACGGCGAAGTCGTAGCAGACGGCTCCATCAGCCAAACCTCCAGCGGCAGCTATGCCAAGCTGCGCAAATGGTTTGAAACGTTTACAGACTCGTCCAACTACAGCAACAATTTTATCGGTCGTTCCCAGCATGCAGCGGATGTGGACTTTTCCGGCTCCCTATCGGACTTCCGCATTTATAAAGCAGGCTTGTCAACGGATGAAGTCATCGAAGTCATGTGCGATTCGTTGACAGACGAAGAGATTGTGAAGCTTGCTCGCGATAAGTATCTGTCCTTCCCAACGACGATTGTAACCAAAGACTTGTCCCTGCCAACGGTCCTCATGGGAGGTAGAGTAGAAGTGACCTGGAAATCCAGTCACCCTGAGATACTCTCTGACAACGGTCAGGTCCAGACAATTACCTCCTCACAGGGGGTAACCGTGACAGCCTTCTTGACGAAGGGCCAAAGCTGTATTGAAAAAAGTTTTGAAGTATCCGTACTTCCAGAACAGCTACCTCCTTACACTTTGACCATTCATGGAAATAGGGAAGTCATGGATATCAGCGAAGTGATGTACGGCTTGTTCTACGAAGATATCAATAACGCAGCGGATGGCGGAATTTATGCGGAGCTTGTTCAGAATCGTTCCTTCGAGTCCTTCGTGTTCGATACCTATTCCCATGCTTCCGGTGAATGCGGCTGCTCTACGGGGCGTAACCGTAACCCTTTGTTTGCCTGGTCCGGTGATACGGACAAGATGACTCCGCAAAATAGCGGCGGATTAAATGAATTTTTAGGTGCTAAAGACAAAGATGTGAACTCTTATTATGTGACGGTATCGGATGGTGCGACTATTCGGAATAAGGGCTTTTCGGATTCTAACCAGAATTGCGCCATGTCTATCCAAGCGGGTGACAAGTATGATTTCACCATCTGGGCGAAGGCTGAGTCGGCAGGCACGATCACGCTACAACTGCAAGACACGAATGAGAGGGGGATTAGTGATTCGGTAACCGTACAGGTGGAAGGCAGCAATACGTGGAAAAAGTACGGTATAGATTCCAAACTGGTGCTGACAGGATCGGCTACGGTTCTGGGGCAACTGGCACTGACGTTTGACGGTGAGATTTCGATAGATATGGTTTCCTTGTTTCCACAGGATGTGTGGGGTGTAGGGGAGGAAGCCCGATCCCAATCGGCACACGCCAACTTCCAAGGGAATCCCAACTATAGACTGAGAAAAGATCTGGTGAACACGCTGGTCGATATGCATCCGAAGTTCCTGCGTTTTCCGGGCGGTTGTATCTCTGAGGGTTCGTTTATATGGGAAAATGTATACGACTGGAAGGAATCTATTGGCGATATTGAGCTGCGCAAGGAAAATTTTAATGTATGGGGCTATATGATGACCATGGGCCTTGGTTATATGGAGTATTTCCAGTTAGCCGAAGATCTGAATGCGGCTCCGCTTCCGGTTATGGCCTGCGGCGTTCTCTGCCAAGCTCGTTCCGATTATGCTCATCCGGCTGGTGGAGCATTAAGAGAATACTATATCAAGAATTTTACGGACCTGATCGACTTTGCGATTAATGTGGATTTCGAGAACAATGAATGGGCCGCCATGCGTAAAAAAATGGGCCACGAAGCGCCGTTCGATCTGCATTATTTGGGAGTAGGGAACGAAAACTGGGGTACAGAATTCTTTGCCAACTTTGAAGTGTTCAAAACGTCTATTGATGCGTACATGGAGGAAAACTATCCAGGCTATGAGCTGCATATCATCTCTACGGTTGGGGCTCAAGCAGACGACGATGCATATCAGCAGGGCTGGAAGTTCCTGAGCGGTAATATAACCGGTTCGGCTAAGGTCGCTTTTGCAGATGGTGCCCAAGTAACCGAGGAAACCGTGACATGGTATGAGAAGCAAGAAAATTACATGGACACCATTGCAGATGAGCACTACTACCGTTCCAACGAGTACCTGCTTAATAACGCGGACCGATATAATTATTACTATAGAGCGTATAACGCAGACGGCAGCATAGACTGGAAGGAAACGTCCAAGGTGTTCGTGGGTGAGTATGCGTCTACGGATAAAAATACATTGGCAGGCGCAGTAGCAGAGGCAGCGGTGATGACAGGCTTTGAAAATAACGCCGATGTCGTTCTGTTGGCAGCCTATGCTCCCTTGTTCAACAAGGTGCTGACGGACGGAACCTATAGATGGACCCCGGACTGCATCTGGTTCGATGACGAAACGGTGTGGTTTACGCCAAACTACTATGTACAGCAAATGTATGCTAAATATTTAGGCAATAAAGTATTGCCGACCTCTTTTTCCACTTACAAAAACGGCAAGCCGATAGACCTCATTCCTCAGGGTGGAATTGAGATCGCGACAGGCAACGCAGAAGTGATTGTCAAGCGTGTGACGGTCACTTCCAACAAGGACGGCAGCGTACTGCTGGATCAGGACTTTACCCAGGAATGGAATCCGGCTTGGCAGGTTATTCCTGGTTCCGTGGGATCTACGCTGGAGGCAGGCAAGGGGCTTGTGCTCAAAGCTCAAGACAGTGGTCTGAACGGCCTGTACATTTTGAACGACCAATGGACGAATTACAAGGTGGAGGTCGTCGCTTCCCGTGTTTCTGGCATGGACGGTTTTTATGTGGGTGCAGGTCTTACGGATATTTCCGCAGAGAAAAAGGACGTGGTCGAATATGCCATCGGCTATGGCGGCAAGGCAACGGGCGTGAAGGTTTACAAGCAAGGGGTGGAAGGCTATACCTTAGGTGACTACTCTTCCAGTACAGCGGCAGGCAACCTGAGAGCGGCCAGCTATGAAGAGCTTGCTGACAACACGGATTACACCATCACGGTGAATTACGGCGGTGAAACGGGTAACAGCCTGATCTGTTCTTACACTGACGGAGTGACAAGCAGCAAAGTGCTGGACTACAAGCTGGAAGCTTACAACAGAGACGTGTTCAATTCGGTGACCAAAGATGCGGAGCATGTATATGTGAAGCTTGTGAATGCCGACAACGTAGACAAGGCCACACAGTTGAACCTTCAAGATTTGAGTGTCGAGGCCATTGCCAAGCTGATTACACTAACCGGCGATGCTTCTCTGGTTCATGTTCCTAACGTGAATAAAAAGAATGATGAGAAGGTAGTGCCTACCGAGCAGCAGGTTTCGCTCAGTAATAACGCGATCCTTCTGCAATTACCCGCTAATTCGGTGAATGTACTGGTGCTGGATCTTAAAGCATAGGCAAACTGAGGCACGTAATCATGTGTAGAAAATTTGAAAAACCCGCTCACTGAGCGGGTTTTCTTTGGATGAAACTAGTGTTAAAAAAGTCCTAGACTCCCGTAGTTTTAACGATGTAATCGAACGAGTTCATTATTCTAACAGACGCTATATCCAAATATCATTGGCTGCTGTTAATTCGGACTCAGTCCCGCCAGTGTTAACTAAACCCCTAGGCTCCACCAGCATGATATGGCATTCCTTTTCGGCGAAAGGCTTGTGCTCGACTCCCCTTGGGACAATAAACATCTCGCCCTGGGAGATTTTCACCTGACCATCGCGGAAATCAATGAACATCTCCCCTTCGAGCACGATAAACACCTCGTCGGTATCTTGATGATCGTGCCATACAAAATCCCCAACAATCTTGACGAGCTTAAATTGATAGTCATTCATTTCGCCAATAACTTTCGGAGACCAATGATCGTTGAACTTAGATAATTTCTCATTCAGGTTAATAGCTTGGTAATGGATACTAATCCCTCCGATTCCTTTACCTCCATTATACCATTAACGAGGTTTAGGTATTATGAAGATAATACAGTCAGAATGTTGTCAGAAGAAAATAAAGTCCTAGACTGTCGCTGTTTTATTGAACTAACGTTCCCCGTTAATTTAATAACTCTATCTGCAATTTCCCTTACTGTCCATCATGTATTATGATTCTATAAAAAGGGAAGGGACTCTTCTGCCCATGGAATTATCGAGGTCTCAGCAATTAGCTCAAGAGTATATAACAAATTACGCAAGAAGCCGCAAAAATGAGGTGGAGCAAACAATTAGGGAAATCCTTCAAATGTCCAGCATCGAGCTGAAGACATTTGAAGATGCTATCACTAAACTAAAATCTCATGCAAGTATTGCGCTACACTTTCACCCAGATAGATTAGATCCGACCATGAAAAGCGTTGCTGAAGCACTACTTGAGCAGGGAATTTATAAAAGCCAGTTTGAGACTTTCCTATCGAATGGAAGTGTATCAGCATTTTCAGGTGGTGAACGTGACGTTTGGGAGAATAAAATGTTTGGCGGAGCGTACCAAATAAATGGCTCAACCAATAGCGAACGGCCCAAGTATGGGGCACTCAATGTCATGTTACATCCCGATGGACCTGCTCCACGTTTTGGATCATGCTATTTCCTTTTATCCACTGAGGTCTCTCATCGTTGCACTTATACTTATTTGGATTCTCACCAAGACCCCAAGGAAAAGGGGACGTATGAGGAATTTGACCTCATTTTGGCTGCTCTCATGAGGGATGCGTTCTATAGTGATTTTGCCATTGGTGAAAGAAATCTGACGGTTCGAAAGTTAATCGACCATATGCTCGTCAATCTTGAGAAACCATTCCAAAATCCATCAAACAAAGAGCCCAACCGAAATCTTAACCACTATATCGAAGCTCAGGTTCATGGTGACATTTTTCTTAAAGAAGACGTAAAGATGCTTGTTGCCGATCCATCATTTAAGGGCACCCATACAGGACGAATCTTAGAACAGATATGTTTAAAGTATTCAGTTGATCTTTACTGGCACATGGGCTTTACACTTTTGGTTGATGAGGTTCCTATGAATTTTAGAGGTCCTTCGATGCCTTCACTAGCCAAAAGAATTGCGCAAAGTGATTTTATTGATGTAAATATGATTGGCTCTGCAGCTATGGACTTGAAACGAAATCCAAGTAATTGGAGCGATAGAGGAACCTACAAAGAAGTTCTGCAAGAATTAAAATTACTCTGGCATGTTTTAGTGAGATATGGAAAGCCAATGGAAAAGTGAACAATTTTCCGTGAAGATGGAGCAATTCTGTACCCTTCTCCCTCAGTCACTAACCTGCCAGTTCGTATTATGAGATCAACCAGTTCTTTCTGGTTGATCCTTTTTTCATTTGCATAGAGGATTAAGGTAGCCTGGTCGAACGTACCTGCCCGTGGGACTTGAACCCGAGCGCTATAGTGTTCACCCCTACTTGTCATGACCATGATTGAGGCTGGTTGGGACGTAAGATCCCGTATAACAAGCGATGCTATGGAGCGACAAGAAGAACCTTAGGGGATGCCGGTAAATCTAAACTTACAGGGAGAGATGAAATGAATCCAGTTATCGGTCTAGATATTTCTAAAGAAGAAAGCCATGGACAAGCCTTTTTAGCGCGAGGAAAGCCATTCAGAGGGACATTCCACTTCGAGCACACTCGTGATGGTTTAGCAAATCTCCATCAAGTTTTAAAGGACGTTGAATCTGCATCCAAACAACGTCCTTTGCTTATTCTAGAAGCAACCGGCCATTACCAAAGTCCGGTTGTTCAGTTCCTAGAAGAACATCACTATGTTTACATTGTCATTAATCCGCTCATCTCAAATCGGCTTAGGAAGTCTCAACTTCGTAAAGTAAAGACGGATGCTGCTGACGCTTACCTATTGGGAGAGTTGTACTACAAGGAAGAGTTTGAACCTTTTAAGAAAAGAGGGGTGCAACTTCTCAATCTGCGCTATCTTACAAGACAATATGATTCTCTTTCAAAGATGTGTGTACAGACTAAACTACAATTCCAAGCTGTTTTAGATCAGGTTTTCCCGGCTTACAAAGGCGTCTTTGGAGCTATGTATTCCGGTGTTTCACTACGGTTTTTAAGTGAATTCCCAACCTCATATTCAGTTTTGCAGACAGATGAAAATACACTCAAAGCTAAGATGAAAGAACTGCTTTCTTCGAAACGAGGGCGTTCAGAGGACTGGATTAACCAACGGATTCAACGACTGCTAGATGCGGCAAAACAAAACCCATTTCAGCAAACCATGTATGCTAGCCACTTAATCAATTTGAAAGTCCTTATTACCCTCATTCTTCAGTACCAAGAGCATCTTACTGAATTGGAACAGAACATAGATGCTCTGGCTGAAGAAATTGAAGAGTATGAATTAATTCAGTCGATTCCCGGTATTGGGCATAAAATTGCGGCAACAATTTTATCTGAAATTGGAGAAGTCGACCGATTTGATCATCCTAAAAAGCTAGTCGCCTTTGCAGGCATTGACCCGAGTGTCTTTGCTTCCGGTAAGTTTACAGCAACTCGAAACCGAATCACGAAACGTGGGTCCAGGCAGTTGCGTTACGCGCTCGTGATGGCTGTTCAGTGTGGACTTATTCGTTCTCGCAACACTCGACTCAAAGAATTTTACGAACGCAAAAGAAGCGAGGGTAAGCCGCATAAAGTAGCATTGGTCGCATGTGCAAACAAGCTAGTTCATTGGCTCCATGCCATCTTGAAAAGTAAAAAGGCATTCCGTCTGGCTTAACAATTACAATTGGTTTAACCTTCCAAAACGCTGTCCGAAATGGAGGGTTATTTGACTTGCCTATTTTAACTATAACATAAGATTTATGGTCATTTTACTGGTAATCTTGACATGCTATTAGCTGGTATAGCGTAATAGGAGGTTACCAGTCTAATACTTTATTTTCTTTTAACAGATGTTGAACGTAACTTTCTGACAGGCATTACTTCGTGCTTCTGTTCACCAATTCACGTGGGTTAATGCCATCGTCTATCGTTAGCGGGATGCGTGCGCCCTTGGCGATCTGCTCCCAAGGCACCATTTTAAAATTCTGATTCAGCTTTTTGCCGTTTTGAAGATTTTCATCATCTTGTACAACGAAGATACCGTGCGGGAAGTTCTTGCCTAATCCATAGCCAAGAACATCAATACCGTCTGTAACAGAGGTACCGTCGACTGTAGGGCTGGCACTAATCGTAAAGTTGCTTATATAAGCATTGTCACTTTGTCGTTCATAGATCGCATAGCTGCTGTTTCCTTGGCTGGAGGCAATGAGATACCCCTTGCCGTCTTTGCCGTAATACAATGTAAGTCCCTCTATATCATCCTGAAGTCTGCGCCCGTCTGCAACATCAACACGTCGTAGCGGCTCGGAGGAACCGTCTGGCTCGGCATCATATTTCCAAATGGCGTGATCCTCTTCAGCGATGTAGACCGTGCCATATTCATCATCAGCCACCATGCCCTCGGATTGCGTAGCGAGCTTGAACTGGCGGACCAGCTTACCAGCTATTTTGCCATTTCCGTTGTCCGTCAGCTCATATTGTTCAAATTCACCCTCTTTGCCCAAAACGAGTGCGTAAAACTTATCTGTCTTGAGGCTATGGTACAAGCTGAATCCGTACACTTCTTTCATAGATGATTTAATAGGCTGGTCAACCACGTTTGTTAACGTTCCTGATACCCCGTCAATGGCAAAGATATCAACGGTGTTGTTGGTGCGATTGGTTGCTCCTGCAATATCAATCTTTTTACCGCCCAGTGTAAAACCGTAACGGATATCCACGTTGTTCATTTTGCCGACCTTATAGTTCTGTAATTGCTTGCCTTGCAGATCATAGACCAAAATTCCGCCGCCTTTATTGGTCGCTACAAGTCTGCTTCTCTCCGGGTCGGTCGGATTCAGCCAGATAGCAGGATCGTCGGCCGCGTCATCTCCATCCTCCACTGCTTCTGTCTCAGCAGTAGGGGTAACCTTGTAGGTAGGAACTGCGTCTTTGGGATCAGCATATTTGCTGTTTTCTGTCTCAAGCGTGGCAAGCAGCTTTGCCGGAAGATATAAATTCCCGCCGACCATCTTGATTTCACGATCTGCTTCTCCGGTTTGGCCTGCCAGACGATAGGTCTTCTCACCGACGGTAAAGGTGCCGACAATGCCGTTTTTCAGCTTGACCGCAGCAGACTTGTCGTCACTGTCCCATGTAATGACCGCTCCCATTTTTTCCGCCTGTGTTCGCAGCGGTGCATACCCGGATGACTGAACGTCTGCCGCCTTGGTTATTTCAGCAGGTGATATCAAAGCCCCGGCCAAGACTGTCAACAGGGCTAGTTTGGTTGTCTTCATATGTATACCCCTTTTCACGATGTAAAATCTATAGCTGACTCAGTATAAAGGGGCAATATAACGGGAGTATGTTAAAAATGTAAAGGAGATGTAATGCCTGTACATTTTTCGATTCAATGAGTCGGCTTCCAATATTGTTGCCTATAGTTTTTCGGGGACATACCGAATTTTTGTTTAAAGCATTTGGAAAAATAGCTGGCTTGGGAGAACCCTGTTTCTTCTGTGATTTGTTGGACGGACCAGTCGGTTTGCAGCAGAAGACTGCGTCCTTGATCCAGACGATAATCCATTAAATATTCAAGCGGCGTACGGTGGAAAGCGGTCTTCATGCATCTGGCGAGATAGTTTTGATGTACGTGAAAATGGGCCTCCAGGTCTTTGTTGGTGATCGCATTTTTGTAATTCTGTTTCAGGTAAATTTCGATCTGTTCCGCTAACTTAGAGGAGCTGTCTTTATTATTCTGATCATGCTCCAAACTTTGAAAAATATTCACAAACGTCTGTTGGGCCTCCCATAGTGCCAGCTTTCGAGGTTTTAAAGTAGAGGATAACAAGTAGTCCAGCTTGGAAAATAGCTCATGTGGATTCACCACTTTTTGAATTTTGGGCAAATGAATGGTCGTATGTTCTGAATGAAAATGCAGTTCGGGAATGGGGGTGCTAGGTACAATAAGATCGGGCGAGGATTGTGCGCACCATGTGCTATTGGTTTGAAAGTGGAACCAGTAAAAGGAGGTTTGTTCTGTACATGCCTCAATGGGAAAATGGTGTTTATCAGGTTCAAGAATGAGAGCGTAGTTTTCAGTTACCTTCCACGCTTCATCCTCCTCGCCTATGTGCAACAGACCTTCCTTGACAATAATAACGTCAAAATAGCCCAGATTATAACGATTCGGGTGCCAATCTCCTTTTTGGTATGTAGTAATATTCCCCTCAATGAAATAAGGAAGTGGAGGGACAAGGAAGGACAAAAAGTTTGTTTTGCTCATGGAAGTCAGCTCCTTTATGTGTGTGCATTTTGCATAAATCCATAGAGCGGCTTTCAATCAGCATGATATAAATTCGGAATGATTTTGTCCGTTTATATCATGTACCCGCGAGCAAATGGAATCGAATTATGCAAAATGCTGATGTGTGAAATCGTATAACTTTTAGTTAAAGATCGCGATTTTTTTTATAAGTTCAGGTTGATAAAATAAGGACTGTAGCAAGGGAACCCCAGGTTAGCTTGGTCGGGTATTTATCATTACTTTATCCTTATTTTTTCAAAAATGAAAGCGTTCTATTTTCGGGAAGGGATGTTTATCCAATGAAAACAGCTAAGCCAGTAAAACATGTCGTCATTGAGGATTCATTTTGGAAAAAGTATAAGCAGGTTGTGGCAGAAGAGGTCATTCCTTATCAGTGGAAAGCATTAAATGATGAGTTACCAGATACAGAACCCAGTCATGCGATTGAAAACTTTAAAATTGCGGCTGGTGAATCCAGCGGGGAGTATTATGGAACCGTTTTCCAAGATAGTGATATTGCCAAATGGCTGGAAACGGTGGCCTTTAGTTTAAGGGATCATCCGAACCCTGCGCTTGAAGAACGGGCGGATGAAGTGATTGCGCTGCTGGGAAGAGCTCAAGCTGAAGATGGATATTTGAATACGTATTATTTGCTGAAAGAGCCCAACAATCGTTGGACCAACTTACGCGATAACCATGAGCTATATTGTGCGGGACATTTTATAGAAGCGGCGGTCGCCTATTACGAAACGACAGGCAAAACGAAGTTTCTACACATTATGGAGAAATACGTGGACCTGATCCAGCAGATTTTTGGTACGGAAGAGGGGAAACGAAAAGGCTACCCTGGGCATGAAGAAATCGAGTTGGCTTTGATCAAATTATACGACGTAACTGCAAAGAATCAATATCTCAAATTAGCAGAATATTTTATTGAACAGCGGGGGCAGCACCCGATTTACTTTGAAGAGGAACGAGAAAACAGAAAACAAATTCAAACAGAGCCCACCTGGAATGATGATAACAACATTAATTTTGGCTTAGGCTTCGAATACCAGCAGGCACACAAGCCTGTCCGGGAACAAACTGAGGCTGTTGGTCATGCCGTAAGAGCGGTGTATCTGTATATTGCAATGGCAGACTTGGCTGCGAAGACAGGAGATGCCTCCCTTTTAAAAGCCTGTGAAACGCTGTGGGATGATGTGACGAACCGAAAAATGTATATTACCGCTGGCATCGGATCTTCTGTAAACGCGGAAGCGTTCACTTGCAGTCATGATCTTCCGAATGACAGCATGTACTGTGAAACCTGTGCTTCTGTAGGGCTGGCCTTTTGGGCCAATCGTATGCTGCGCTTAGCACCAGACCGGAAATATGCCGATGTGCTGGAACGTGCGCTGTACAATGGAACAATTAGTGGGATGGACCTGGATGGAAAACGATTTTTCTACGTAAATCCACTGGAAGTTAATCCTTTTCAAAAATCCAGAAAAGATCAGGAGCACGTAAAAACAGAACGGCAAAAATGGTTCTTCTGTGCGTGCTGTCCGCCCAATTTGGCCCGCATGATCGCATCGGTCGAAGACAATATGTACACCCAAACCGAGGATACGTTGTATACGCACCTGTATATTGCAAGCAAGGTAAACATGGTTTTATCCGGTCAAAAGGTTGAAATTACACAAACTCATCATTATCCATGGGATGCGGATCTGACCTTTTCGATTCATGTAGTAGAGCCGACTTCGTTTACATGGGCTTTGCGGATTCCGGGGTGGTGCAAGCAGGCAGAGGTGAAGGTGAATGGCGAAACCATTTCATTACATCATCTGGAAAAAGGCTATGCAGAGATTCAGCGCACCTGGAATGATGGTGATGTGGTAACCCTGCATTTGGCTATGCCGGTCGAACGGATTCGGAGCAATGCTCTTGTCTCCATGAATCAGCAGCAGGTCGCTCTCCAACGTGGTCCAATCGTGTTTTGTCTGGAAGAAGTGGATAACGGGGAGAACCTGGCGGGATTAAGATTGCCGAAGGACAGTCTCATTACCGAAGAGTTTAGCGAAAACCTGCTTGGTGGCATTGTAAAGCTGACCACGGAGGGGTATCGGGTGAAAGGTTCACCGACATTATATAGCTCGGAGCCCCCTGAATTGGTTTCTCAACAAATCACAGCTATTCCTTACTACGCCTGGTGCAACCGGGATAAAGGAGAAATGCGTGTGTGGGTTTATGAATCATAATTCATTCTTATGGGGAGAGAAGAGATCATGAGCACGAGAATTGTGAGTACGGAACCACCCGAGAAAGCAGACAGTACCGTTCCTTTTCATCGTAAAATCAGCTATTCATTAACGGATACAGCAGGCAATCTTTTATACTGTGTCATTTCCAGCTATTTATTATATTTTTATACCGATGTGTTCGGTCTTTCTATTGGAATTGCCGGGACATTACTATTTATCACCCGCTTCATTGATGCCATTGATGCCCCGATTTGGGGCATCCTGATTGACCGGACCAAGTCAAAATACGGGCAGAGTAGACCTTATTTTCTATGGTTATGTATCCCGTTTGCGGTGTTCATGGTTCTTACGTTCACAACACCCAACTGGAGTGAGTCTGGAAAAATTGCGTACGCTGCGATCACTTATATCATAGCCGGTATCCTGTATACAGGAATCAGTACGCCCATTACGTCCATTCTGCCTAACCTGAGCACGAACTCTAACGAGCGCGTCGTATTGAACTCCTTCCGTATGGTCGGGGGGAATGTGGGCTTCTTCATAGCTACGACGTTTACATTGCCTCTGGTTGCCTTCTTTGGACAGGGGAATGATCAAAAAGGTTTTTCCTTAACGCTCGTTTTATTTGGAATCATGGCCGTTATCATGTTTTTGATAGCGTTTACCGATTTGCGAGAAAATGCAGCGGTTAAAACGAAATCCGTTCCGATTGCTAAAAGTTTTACAGCCATCAAACGAAACTGGCCCTGGATGCTCGTCGTAGCTGCTAATTTGTGCTACTGGATTGGATTGAATATCCGTTCAGCGACGCTTATCTTTTATCTGCAATACAATCTGGATAGCAAGGACTTGGTACCTTTAATCAACGGACTGACCTCTTTACAATTGATCTCGATGGTTCTGATTCCGTTTTTCGCCAGAAAATTAAGTAAAAATTCGATCATGATTATTGGATTGATCCTGGCTGCATTGGGTCAGGTTGTGATTTTAATGGGAAGTACGGACTTAACCCTCATTATAATTGGTTGGATTATTGGTGCGTTAGGATCAGGCTTTGCATGTTCTATGCCGTTTGCGATGTTATCAGATACAGTCGATTACGGGGAATGGAAAAATGGTATTCGGGCAAGTGGATTCCTGACCTCCATTGGAAGCGCATTCTGTATTAAAGCGGGTAGCGGAATCGGCGGATTATTGCCGGCATGGATCATGGGCAGCACCGGTTACATCGCCGGGAAGGTCCAAACGCCTACTGCGTTGTCTGGAATTCAGTTCAGCTTTATCTGGCTACCGTTTATCGTCTTCCTGATCGGTATCATTCCTATGTTCTTGTATAAAAAATTCGAAAAGAACGAAGCTTCCATTCAACAGGATTTAATTGCGAGAAGATAATTTTAATTCACATAAATCCATTTGTGTGAAAATGATGTAATTTTACCTGAAAACCTGTTCACTGAACTGAGCAGGTTTTTGTGTTTTTTTCTATTTTTAAATGTGAGCAAAACCATTGACAGGATTTTCTTTTGGAGTGATACTTCTATGTAGAGAAAAGTGTACGAAATCAAGAACTAGGTACATCTAGCCTTGCAACTCTATACATTTTCCCGCCATGGAAGCTCTTCTGTTGAAGGGTTTTTTTCAATTTGATAAAAAGAATGTGATGATATGAGTCAACTGAGTGTAAGAATAAGAACACATGGCTTTCTGAATAGGCATTTTTCGGGAGAGTCTATTGATTATCGACAGATTATTGCTTTATTTATTCCTCTATTGATCGATCAGGCTTTTATTGTTGGTCTTAATTTGGTGAATACGGCAATGATCAGCTCATCGGGTATGGCGGCGGTCAGCGCGGTGAATATGATTGATTCCCTGAATATTTTCCTGATTAATGTGTTTGTTGCTGTATCCACCGGGGGTACGGTTGTCGTTGCGCAGTATAAGGGTAGCGGTAACGACCTGATGGTCTCCAAAGCCGCATCCGGTACCATTTCCTCCGTTTCCTTGCTGGCCTTAGCTATCAGTCTGTTTATGATCTTGCTGTACAATCCGATCTTAAGTGTTCTGTTTGGCTCCGCCTCGGCTGATGTATTAGCTAACGGTAAGGTGTATCTGCTGGGAAGCTGTATGTCTTTCGTGGGGATTGCGATCGTTGAGGCGGTGTGTGGAGCGCTGAGGGGGATAGGGAAGACAAGGGCATCGCTGGCTCTTTCTCTCATCATGAACCTCTCGTACGTGCTTCTAAATGTAGTATTTATTAATGTATTGGATATGGGTGTGCTGGGCATGACGATTGCCGTAAACGTGTCCAGATATGCAGGGGCAGTCTGCGCGTTGATCTATTTGGTCAGGGTAGATGACGATTTGCGTGTTCAGCTTAGAGATATGCTTTATTTTAATCTAGCCATGCTTAAAAAGATTCTGTTCATCGGGCTTCCATTTGCAGCAGAGCAGATGTTTTTCAATGGGGGTAAAATTTTAACCCAAATTTTCATTGTGAGCCTGGGAACAAATGCGTTGGCGACGAATGCCATTTGCTCATCACTAGCTAACGTGTTCCAAATTCCTGCGAATGCCTTGGCTCTTACGATTGTGACTGTAGTCGGTCAATGTATGGGTCGTCGAAATGTCGAGGATGCCAGAAAGTTTACCAAATCATTTATTTGGCTGTCGTCTTTTTCTTTTATTGTAATGGGCCTCATTCTTATGCCTTTGTTCAAGCCGATGGTGGGGCTATTTCATCCGCCTGCTGAAATCGTAGATGACATTTTTATTGTCATACTGATTAATACGTTGGCCCAGATCCCGCTCTGGTCCATCGCCTTTATTACACCCTCTGCGCTTAGAGCAGCAGGTGATTCGAAATTTACGTCCCTCACCTCGATGCTGTCCATGTGGTTGTGCCGGGTGGTGCTAGGGTATATTTTGGGCATTGTGTTCAATCTGGGGATTGTTGGTGTCTGGCTGGCTATGGATATTGAATGGGGCGTGCGGGGGATTGTTTTCCTTTGGCGCTTCCGCGGCAACAAATGGGTCCAGCATCGTTTGATCGACTGAGTAGGTCCACTACCATAAAATTGACTTCTGGATGAAGGCATTTTATAGTAGTGGATTTTTTTTCTTCCTGTACTTCGTTCAGGCTCTTACTTCATCCTGATCCCTATATTACCTAACTGTGCTCCCTGCTGCATACGGTGGAAGGCTTGTGCCGTGTCTTGTAAAGGGAATACGCTATCTATAATTGGATGGAGTGCATGGCGCTCCATGAATTGAAGCATATCTGCGAATTCCTCGCCGCTGCCCATGGAGGTGCCGATGATGCTGATTTGAGGGAAAAATATAGACCGCAGCGGAATCTCTATTCGATCTCCTGAGCTTGCGCCAAATGTAACGATTCGACCGTTCGGTTTGAGGATTTCCATGTATTTGTCGAACGTAGCAGGGCCGATACTGTCAAGGATCAGATCCACGGCGTCTCCGTTTACACTTTCTTTCCAATCGCCATGGCTGTCAAATACATGATTTGCGCCATGGGCGAGGGCAGCTTGTCTTTTCGCTTCGCTACGTGATGTGACGCTGACCCGTGCGCCCGCCGCTAAAGCCATAAGCATGGCATACGTGGCTACACCGCCGCCAATACCGGGAATGAGGACATGCTCACCCTGCTGTAATTGGCCTCTGGTAAAGAGAGCGCGGTAAGCGGTCAAGGCAGACAAAGGTAGCCCCCCTGCTTCGTCCCAAGATAGGTAAGCTGGCTTGCGGACGGCATTTTGGACGGGGATGATAACCGATTCAGCGAATGTCCCGTCTGAAGGTCCGCCCAGAATGGCTGGAACCAAGGGAATGTGGTGCGTATGCTCCCATCCGATACATGGATTAATGATTACATCGGTGCCTACCAGCGAGATTGGGACGCCATCGCCCACAGCCTCGATCACGCCTGCGCCATCCGACCCGAGAATGAGTGGAGCATCGTTGGTGGTTCGATCCGCCATGAGGAATAGATCTCGATGGTTCAATCCTGCGGCTTGGAGCCTTACCTTCACTTCGTCGTGCCCCGGCTGTCTGTCCGTAACTTCTTTATACATAAGGCCCTCAAGGCCGTTTTTGCTGGCATGTATCATAGCTTTCATTGTAAAACCTCCCGTGGTTCGAATTGAGATGCATTTGCATGTATATTGAATTGTACAGAGCGATAAGCATCCGGTAAAATGAACAAAATCGAACGTGAGTATCATAAATGATCATACCAAGCAGGTGACGTATATATGGAAAGCAGTGATTTGAAAATATTTCAGGCTGTTGCTCGCGAGGGCAGTATCACGAAGGCTGCGCAGGTTTTGAACTATGTACAGTCCAATGTGACCTCCCGGATTCAGCAGCTTGAGGCACAATTGAACGTACCGCTTTTTCGTCGATCTAATCGCGGAATGACGCTAACGCCGGCAGGAGAGAATCTACTGGGATATGCGGATACAATTCTGACCTTGCTGGACGAGGCTGTAAAGTCCACTCAATATTCGGACCATCCTACGGGACCTTTGCGATTGGGCTCGATTGAGACAGCGGCGGTCACGCATTTGACTTCATTATTGGCGGAATACCACTCACAATACCCGGATGTCCAACTATCCCTTTTGACAGGCGGCACGCATGATCTCGTACAAAAGGTATTGAATTATGAATTAGATGGAGCCTTCGTCTATGGGCCTGTCGATGATCCGCATATAGACCATGTTGCGGCCTATGAAGAGGAATTGGTGCTTATCTCGGAACCGGGGAACAGGAACATGGACGAGCTGCTTGCCAAGCCGATGCTGTTTTTCGACGTGGGCTGCACACACCGGGCAAGAGCGGAAGGTTTTTTGAGCGAAACAGGTATTAATGCCTATCAGATTATGGAATTTGGAACATTGGAAGTTATTCTGGGTGGTGTAGCTTCTGGTCTGGGAGTGTCCATGCTGCCACAATCCTCGATTGCGAAGGCGGAGGAAACGGGAAGTATTGCTTCACATCGTCTGCCTGAAAAATATCGGAAATTGGAGGTGTGGTTTGTTCATCGGCGGGATTCCGTTTGCTCCAGTGCGCTGTCAGGCTTGCTTCACTGGATGAAAAGGAATGCTATACTGAATGAGGATTTAATTTGACATTAGAGGTGTATGATTTGGAAGAACATGATTTAATGAAACATCCATCCACCGTAGTATCGGGTGAGCATGTAGTCAATGGGAGCTATATTCGACCCGAGCCGGACAGGATGGCTGTGTTATCAGCAACATACGGAGCCTCTATTTTTTTCAGAAGATGGGCTGCCTGGATGATTGACTTCATCCTTATCGTTTTTGGATATGGAGGACTGGTTTATTTTGCAGCGAAAAAGTTAGCTGCTGCCGAAAGTCCCAATATCGTTATGGTTGTGGGTATCTTCCTGATCGGCTCCTTCTGCTATTATCTCTTACTGGAAGGACTTACAGGCTACACGCTGGGCAAATATCTTCTTCGTATCCAAGTTGTGAATGGGGAAGGAAGCTCGCCGGGCATGGTTAAATCGTTGATCCGCACCGCCATACATCTGGTGGATACGAATCCGCTGCTTTTCTGGGGGTTACCTGCAGGTATATGTGTGCTGGCGACACCCAAAAAACAACGGCTGGGTGATATGGCTGCGGGTACATATGTTGTAAAGGTACGGGATCTGAGAGCTGTGGGAAGAAAGAAAACCGGGATTTTTGCAGGGGCAATCATCCTGATGACGATCATTTCGGCCATCTTTGCTGTATCCCTTATTTCTTCTCTCATCACACAAGTAACCAAGCCCGACGTTTTTGTCAGTAAGGACGATCAGTTTGAAGTTACGGCTCCGTGGAGCTGGTCACGGGATTATACGATTAATGAGGATGCGGATATCTCCATTAAAAATGAATTTACAGAAAGATACTTGATTGTATTATCTGAACCGAAAAGCGATTTCGACAGCAGTATGACTCTTCAAGAGTATAAACAGATCATTCAGAGCCATATAGAATCAGGGCTTACAACCCCTGAATCGGGAAAGGTTTCCAACATCGTGGTAAACGGCTATCTTGCTATTGAATTTACATTAAAAGGAGAAGTGGAAGATACTCCAGTTATGTATAACGTGACTACGATAGAGACTCCTTCGCATTATCACCAAGTGCTTGCCTGGACGTACGCTTCCCGATATGGTCGATCACAGCAAGAGTTGCGCAAGATTAGAGACAGCTTTCGCGAAATGAACATTAAAACGGAGTAGGCGGAATGGTGCTGTACAAGCGAAGCGGTCGCTTTCAAAGCCTTCTGTAGGAAAGCTCGCTTCGGAAGCATCACCACCCCCGGATTTCCACCGATGAAGGGCTTTATTCCAGAAATCCGGTGGGCGATGGGAAGCACTATCCGACTGCGTAGTGGCGCTATAGGTAACTTTTGATTATCCGCAATCCGGCAACTTTCGCAACCTTGCCTTGTGGATGGGCTGTGAATTGAATCGTAACTTCATTCTTTTGGCTCGTCACAGGCAGTGGAAGCTCATACGCGAACGTTTCAAATTTGTTCATTTCCTCGGACTTCAGCTTGCCTTCTCCTAACCTCTGACCATCTGCGGTGATGTCAAAGTCACGATGAGAGCGGTTGGAGTCTTTCAGATAAGTCACCGCTAATTGGACAGGCTCATCCGGGAGCACCTTCATGACAAAAGAAAACCAGCCCCCAGGCCATGTATCGCGATATTTACGGTTATAGATGGACCCCAGACTCACATGTTCGCCCGTAAAGGCATGATCCCGTTCAGGCTGCATTTCAGCAGGTTGCACAACATCCACCGTAAGTCGCTCCAACTCCAACTGGTACGCTAACGCAGTGCGGTATTCCGCCTCTGTTGATGCCCATTCTTCCTTGGAAAAGAGGTCCCAATAAACGGTATAAGAACGATCATACATCTGATAAAACGGGCGAAGCTCCAAATCTCTGACATAGCCTACATCGTTCATAAGGAATGTATTAGGCTCGTTCTCGTCAGCAATCAGTTTCGTTGTCAAAGAGTCGGCCGATCCAATCAGAACAGACGCAAGCAGATGCTCCTCGTTGGACTCCGGTGCGACAGGCCCAAGGTCCCCGGCCAGCACAAGCGGACCGTACATAAAGGCAATCCGGCGCGGATTATCCGGCATTTCCTCGACTCTTACTGTCATAGGAATGTCGTACTCGACCGTATCCCCATCGTTCCATTCCCGTTCAATTACAACATAGCTGGTAGGACAAGCCTCTGCGGCATACTCTTCTCCGTTGATTTTAATCATCATACCTTGCTCCGCCCAATGCGGGCATCTTAGCTTGATCGTGAACAATTTGGGCTCCTTGCTGATGACGCGCAGCGTTCCCCGACCATTTTGCGGAAAGAGAGTTTCTTGTTTGAGCTGTACGCCCATCTCATCCCACGTCACGGTCGAAGGGACATATTGATTAACATAGATCGTTTTTGGCGTGTGAAAATAAATCGCAGTGCCGTACATGGAGTGGCTTTCCATCCCGGACCCGACACAGCATGTAAAATCCTCATATTGAGAATTGAAGGACTTGTGTCCGCCCATTTCCAGCGATACAAAATAGCATACACGTCCATCGACGGGCTGCTGTGAAGCCAGAATATGATTGAACATTGCCCGTTCATAGTAGTCTGCATACGCTGCATATGCGTCCCATTCGAACATATGCCTCGTTAATTTCAGCATGTTGTAGGTGTTGCAGGTTTCGCAGGTACCTTCGCCCAAACGGTCATTCAGCTTCCCCGGTTCACCAAAATGCTCATTATAGCTATTGCCGCCAATGACATAGGAATGCTTGTGAACAACCCGATCCCAAAAAAAGCGGGAGAGATCCGCATACTGCGGTTTCCCAGTCATTTCATATTGCCGTGCAGCGCCAATGATTTTGGGAATTTGGGTATTGGCATGCCGTCCTGCCAACGTATCGTGGTTTTCTGCCAGATCGTTCAGCACTTCCCCATGATAAAAGCGTTCCGCCAGCTTCAAGAAGCGCTCTTCCCCGGAATGTTCGGCCAGATCCGTCAGCACCTCGTTCATGCCGCCAAACTCGCAATGAAGCACCTGCTGCACCTGATCATCGTTCAGCCCTTGGAATACATCCTCCAGCCAGTCACCGAGTTTGATTTCCATCCGCAAAGCCTTGGGATGATGCGCGAGCAGATGGGCATCCCGCAAGCCTGCGAAGAGTTTATGCATGGTGTATAGCGGTACCCAGCCTCCGTTCAGATCAAAGCCCTGAGAGCGTATATCGCCAGCCTTCACTTCCTCGAAAAGCTCTTTCCCACGCGGAATCCCGGAAATGTATCCGTTTCCATGATTGTTTTGGCATATTTCCAGCTCGTCGATGACATAATGTACTCGTTCAAGCAGCTTTTCGTCACCCGTTGAGGCAAACATCAGCGAGCAGCCGGACAGATAGTGACCGAGGGTATGCCCGCTGATGCCGCGGGATTCCCAGCCTTCATAGTGAGCCGCTTTGGGCTCCAGTCCTGCATATTCACGAAAGCGCGATAATAAACGGTCGGGTTCCAAACTCAGCAGATAGGCCGCATTCAGCTCCATAGCATGTAAAAGTGGGCCGGAATCAATGCTTACGTTATGCAATTCAAAAGCTTTTGCTTTCAAAATTATCGCTCCTTAGCTAAGATGAAAGTGTATATTTCTCCACTACATTAGCATTGCCATCGCGGTATGTCAGTAGCTTAACCATACAATGGGTGGACAAATCCGAACATGAACCTAAAGAGGCGATAAAATGACTTATCTGAAAGTAAACGTGGATGCACCCGTTCAGCTTATCTCAGCAGGTGAGTTTATTTCCGAGGTGCCCTGGAAGCATATGAGTCGTTCTATAGAGAACTTCGAGCTGATCCTTGGTGTGCGGGAGACGGTATATATACGGGAGGAACAAGAGCATTTTGAGATCGGGGAAGGAGATATTGTGTTGCTTTATCCCGGTCGTACACATGGAGGATATCAAGAATCGTTGCCGGGAGTAACATTTTACTGGTTTCACTTCGATGTTCCCACGACCCCAAATGTATTATCTAATGAAGAAATGAAGCGGGAGACCCGTGTTATGGATGCTCATTTGCAGCGCCATGGCTTTGTACGGGATATCTATATACCGCAATGTGTACGCGCAGGCAATGGAGACCGGATTCATATAATCGTCAATCAGATTCTACACGTAGCCAATTCGCACTATCTTACGTATCACAGTGTAAATTATCTGTTCACCTCGCTGCTGATTGAGATATCCGAGCTGGCTCTCAGCCGCTTGACCTCCAGTCCCGCCAGCCCACAGGGGAATGTGAGCTTCAACAAGATTATCGAGTGGACCCGTATTCATGCGGAAGAACCGATAACCGTGACGGATTTAGCCCGAAAATTCAATTACAACAAGGATTATATATCCCGTTTGTTCAAGCAAAATACAGGTATGCGGCCCTTGGAGTTCATTCACAGCATCCGTATCAATAAAGCCAAGGAGCTGATTTCCCGTACCGATATGAGCATTAAGCAGGTTGCGGAAGAAGCGGGATATACGGATGAAAAGTATTTCATGCGTCTGTTTAAAAAAATAGTGAATATGACCCCTTCGCAGTACCGGAATGCCTATCATAAAACATTTATGAACAAAGTCTGACGAGAAGCTAAAGCGCCTTGTGCGCTTTTTTTCTTTTCCATTCCCAAAAATTAACTCTAATGCATTTCCGCTTGGATAGGGAAATTTTATAGGTAAAACATTAGAGGAGAGTCGGCTAGAATGAACTTGTAAGCGTTTCACTTATAGATAGAAGGGAGGAGAGACATCCACCATGATTACTAGAGAACAGATTTATCTGGATAAGAAGCTGGAGACAAAATCGGCTGTATTTGAATTTATTGCCCAAGAGGCTGAGAAGCTGGGTGTCACCGTCCATAGAGAACAGCTGGTGCAGGATTTGTGGGAAAGGGAGAAGGTATATTCGACGGGCCTTCAGGATCAGTTTGCCATACCTCATACGCAGAGCGAAGCAGTCACAAGACCAGCAGTTCTGGTTATCCGATTGCAAGATAGTATTGATTGGGCATCTCATGACGGTAAGCCTGTCCAGTATATTTTCAGTATTTTAGTACCAAAAGGCTCCGTGGATGTATCCCATTTGCAAATTATTTCCTCACTCGCAACCTTGCTATTGGAGGATTCCTTCAAAGAGGCGGTGGCGGGTGCCAAGAGCGGCGATGATGTGTATCATTTGCTCGAACAATATACAGAAGGGTTGGTGTCATAAAATGAAAATTGTAGGCGTTACATCGTGTATAGCAGGTTTGGCTCATACCCCCATGGCGGCAAAAGCACTGGAAAAAGCAGCAGCACAGCTCGGTCACAACATTAAAGTGGAACAGCAGGGTGCGCTAGGCCAGGTGAACAAGCTTACGGAGGAAGAAATTGCAGCAGCGGACTTTGTACTGATTGCCTCGGACCAGACGGTAAAGGAAGCGGAGCGTTTTGAGGATAAACGAATCGTTCGTGTCAAAATCGGTCATGCGGTCAACAATGCGGAAGCGGTTCTCACCAAAGCGGTGGAAGCCATCTCGGCTCAAAAATAAGGCCAAGGCTGGGGAACAGCAACATGTAGTAAAAAGAAAAGCAGCAGCGTAGCTGCCTTGAATAACAACCGATTAGCCTTTGGATAACAGTAGTATTCAAGATAGGAGAGAACATGATGAAAAAATGGCTGAGTGAAGCTAGAAAGCATCTAATGACAGGCATTTCCTACCTCCTGCCAGTTATTATTGCAGGTTCCTTGATTGTTGCGGTGTGTAAGATTATTGGACTGACGATGGGGGTCACGGACTTCGGTCCCTATGCCGATAAAAGCGGATTTCTTCATATTTTATACTTGATGGAAAATGTCGGCTGGCGCGGAATTGGGTTGCTGAACATGGTGCTGGCCGGATATATCGCCTACTCGATTGCTGATAAGCCTGCGCTTGCTGCGGGGCTGATTGGTGGCGTACTGGCACAGGAAACGAATGCTGGTTTTCTGGGCGCGCTCGTTGCCGGGTTCTTTGCCGGATACCTCACCCTGTGGGTGAAAAATAAAGTAAAAATCACAGGCCCAGCCGCTGGTTCTGTTCCACTGATTATTCTACCGCTCATTACCGTAGGCTTAACGGGGATTCTCATGTCCGTCATCCTGGGTGGACCGCTCAGTGCGATTAACGAAGGACTGGTTAACTGGATCAAGCATATGAGTGAAAGCGGAACCAGCACCCTCGTGCTTGCCCTGATTTTGGGCGCCATGATCGGGTTCGACCTTGGCGGTCCTGTCAATAAAGCAGCCTGGATGGCGGGAAATGCGTTATTCCTGTCAGGTGTGTACTTGCCTAATATTTTCGTAAACATTGCTATCTGTATTCCACCATTGGGCTATGGACTTGCGACTCTGATTCTGAAACGCCGTTTTTCCAAAACGTATCGGGAAGCTGGAAAAGGCTCGGTCATCATGGGCATTATCGGAATCACTGAAGGGGCTATTCCCTTTACGTTGCGCAACCCTGCCAAGCTGATTCCGTTGAACATGATTGCCTGTGCGGCAGGTGCGGCATTGACAGCTTTGTTGGGCGCACATGTCATCATGCCTCCAATCGGCGGCCTGTATGGCGCGATATCTGTAGGTACTCCGTTTGCTTATCTCGCAGGAGGGATTACGGGAGCTTTAATCATTGTAGCGGGAACCCTGCTCGTCAACTTCCGTGAGGAAGAAAAGCAGCATGCAGATACAAAAGAAGCGTCCGTCAAGAAAAATGGAGAAGACATCGAACTGGTATTTGACTAAATTATTCCTGAACTTCACTAGATAGAAGATAGACAACACGGAGGGAGATAGAGATATGAACCGTACGAAAGTGCATGTCATTCCACATACTCACTGGGATCGGGAGTGGTATTTTACCACTTCCAGATCCAAAGTTTACTTGGTAAAGCATGTGAAAGAAGTGCTGGATGCGTTAGAAAATGTAGACGAATTCAAGTATTATCTGCTGGATGCACAAGGGTCCTTACTGAATGATTACATCAAATGGTGTCCCGAAGACGAGGAGCGCATTCGTCGTCTTGTAACGGACAAGCGCCTGTTGACCGGGCCGTGGTATACGCAGACGGATCAGCTAGTCATTTCCGGCGAATCCATGGTCCGCAATCTGTACTACGGTATGGAGACGGCGCAGAAATATGGTCATGCGATGAAGGTCGGTTATGTGCCGGATGCTTTCGGTCAATCGGCGCAAATGCCGCAGATTTATCAGGAGTTCGGCATTCGCCATTTTCTGTTCTGGCGCGGGGTGGCAGACAATACGAACCCGAAAACTGAATTTTTGTGGAAGGGCTCGGATGGGAGTCAGGTGTTTGCGGTTCAAATACCGTTTGGGTACTACTATGGCGGTAATATTCCGGAGGAACCCGGAGAACTTGAAGCATATCTGGACAGCCAAATCGGTGCGCTGGAAGAAAAAGCGTCCACTCGCCATATTTATTTTCCGAACGGCTTCGACCAAGCGCCTGTCCGCTTGAACCTGCCGGAGCTGATCCGCAAGTTCAACGAGCTTGACCCGGAACGGGAATATGTGATGAATGAGCCGGAGCGTTTCCTTGAAGAAATTGAAAAGGACAGCAGCGAACTTCCTGTGCTGGAAGGAGAGCTAATGGAAGCGAAGCATATGCGTATCCATAAGTCGATCTTTTCTACGCGGGCTGACCTCAAGCAGCAAAATAACTATATTGAAAATTTAATTGTAAATACGCTGGAGCCTGTACTGTCGATCAGTCATGCACTGGGACATGACTACCCGCATTACATCGTGAAGGATATCTGGAAGCTGATGTTTGAAAATGCTGCCCATGACAGCATCGGTGGCTGCAACAGTGACACGACGAACCGGGATGTGGCTTTTCGCTACAAGCAGGCGCGGGATATCGCGGAAAATCTACTGGAGCTGCATAAACGCCTGATTGCTTCAAAGATTAAACAGGAGGAGACTTTTGCCTTCACCATCTTTAACACATTGCCTTATCCCCGTAAGGGCGTTACAGAGATTGATGCTTATTTACCGGAGGGAAGCTTTGTAATTCGGGATACGAACGGACAGCAGCTTCCGTATACGATTACCGAAAAAGTGGAACAGACAGACTATGTGCTTGGTCAGCATATTTACCTGAATCCGAGCAAAAAAGTGTATCTGCCTGAACGTGTATTCCGTGCGAAGCTGCTGGTAGAGCTTCAGGAAGTACCTGCTATGGGATATACGCAGATTGTATTTGATTTCAGTTCGACCGGGGATGCCACGGAAGAACACAGTAACGGAAACTGTATTGAAAACGAATTTTATAGCGTAGCTGTACAAGAGAACGGGGCATTAAGCATTACGGATAAAATCTCGGGACGTGTGTACGCGGATCAGATGGTGTTTGAGGAAAATGGGGATGACGGAGATTCCTATAACTATTCTCCGCCGGAACGTGACCTCACCATTTCTTCGCTCGGTGCTGATGTGGAGACGGTGACATCTAAAGGTCCGGTAGCCGAGGAGCTGTCCCTCCGTATGAAGCTAAAGGTTCCGTACGATTTGAATGAACGCGCCGCTGCTTTGACTTCTGCCGTGCTACCACTACAGGCATCGGTTTCCCTGCGGAAAGGTGAACGCCTGATACGTTTCTCGGTGGATGTGGACAATCAGGTGCTGAGTCACCGTCTGCGGGTGCTATTTGACACTGGGATTGCTTCCAAGCTTTCTATTGCGGATCAACCGTTCGGGGTCATTGCCCGTCCGACAACGCTGGAGGAGGTAGAGGTGTGGGAACGTGAGCAGTGGACGGAAAAACCGATCACGATTGAGGCTCTGCAAAGCTATGCTGCGCTGAACGATGGTTCCCGTGGAGTAGCGGTGCTGACCGGAGGAGTACGAGAATATGAGGTCATTGGCAAAGAACATGATACAATAGCGCTGACGTTATTCCGTACTTTCGGGTTTATGGGCAAGGAAAATCTATTGTACCGCCCGGGACGCGCTTCGGGAGAAAAGATCGTAGAAACGCCGGATGCACAGCTCATTGGCGAGCTTTCATGCACTTTTGCCCTGCATGTGCATGAGTCCGGTTTTGATGAAGCAGATGTAGCTAAAGTGGCCAAGGAATATTTAACGCCATTGACCAGCTACCAGCTGTCTGACTTCCTGAATGGTCGTTTAATTTTCGCCTTCCGTGACGAAGAAAGAATATTCGAGCAAAGCTACAGCCTTCTATCCTTTAGCGAGGATTCGAATGTGATCCTGAGTGCCTTCAAGAAAGCAGAGCATAATGATGGATATATTGTGCGTGTATTTAATCCTTATTTGGAGAAGAATGCAGTCGGACGCATCGCATTCGGTGAATCGGCCCACTATGAGCTGGCTTCGCTGGATGAGCGCTCCAAGGGAGAAACGTTGGCCTCATCGGATGCCGAAGGCGCACCATTGCCGGAGTTGGGGCATTGCAAGCTATTAACGGTACTGGTTACACCTGAATCGAAGTAACACGGAAACAAAACATAGTTTATCGGAAAGGAGGTCTTGAATCTACATGAATTTTCCCTACAAACGCTTGAAAAAGCTGTACCAGCTCGTCAGTGGAAACGATCAGGGCTGGTCTTGGACCACCAAAGCACTGTCTGAGCGGCTGGAGGTCACAGAGCGGACGATCCGCGATGATCTCAAAAAACTGGGCGGTATTCTGAATGAATATGGAGCACGTCTGGAATCCAAGAGGGGCAGCGGCTATACAATCATGGTCGTTGATCCCGAAAGATACCGTTTATTCGCTGAGGAAGGTCAGGAAGAAACGGAGGTAAGCGGGCGGCTACCGGGAGCACCGGAAGAACGCATAAGGTATGAGCTATTCAAGCTGCTGAATACGGGAGAATACGTGAAGATGGAAGACCTCGCCGACGAGCTGTATATTAGCCGGGCGACCATGAATAATGATTTTAAAATCATTCGGCGGATTCTGGATGATTATGCTCTCACCCTGCGCACCAAGCCGGGATATGGCGTGAAGGTGGTCGGGGAAGAGAAAAGTATTCGTTACTGTCTCGCTGAGTATGCCGATGTACGCGATGAAGAAGGACAACGCAGCGGTATGCCTTTGGAACAGCAACAGCTGTTTCAGGGGCTGGATTTACCGCGAATCCGTGCAATTATTTTGAAGCATCTACGGCCCAACGGCATCAAGATGGCGGATTTGGCGCTGAAGGACCTGATCACCCATCTGGCGGTTATGGTACTGCGAGTGAAGGAAGGACATGGATTGGAGCGCTTTGAAAAGGTGGCAGGCGGTCAGCGGGATATTGAACTGGCTACTACCATTCTGAGTGAGATGGAAGAGGCTTTTGGCATCACCTGTCCTTTAGGGGAGCTGGATTATGTCCTGCTGCATATCGTCAGCAAAAAGATGGCCGAAACCGAGTGGGAGCGTCTCCAGTCTGACCGTCTCTTCCTGGCTGTGCGCGAGATGCTGACCTTTGTCTACGAGCGCTTCACCTATGATTTGCGTGACGATGAACGGCTGTCCCGGGATTTGTTTGTGCATCTGAAACCGATGCTGACCCGGCTGGAGCATGGCATGAACATGCGTAATCCGTTGCTTGGGCATATCCGCAAGTATTATCCGCTTGCTTATGAAATCACGGTCGGTGCAGTAAAAGAACTGCAAAAAGCATTTCCGTATGACATCAACGATAACGAAATCGGTTATTTGGCGCTTCATATTGGAGCTGCTTTGGAACGCAAATACAATATCCCACATCGGCGTCGTAAAACCGTGTTGCTGGTGTGCGGCTCCGGCTACGGAACCGCCCGGATTTTGGAATCCAGATTGCGTTCCCTGTTCGCTGAGCTGGATGTATCCCGAGTGGTCTCACTTCGGGAATACGAGGAAATGCCTACTGTCGACGAGGATTTGATCGTATCCACGATCCACTTGCAGCAGCGTAAGGATAAGCCGTCGGCGGTGATCAGCCCGATTCCTTCGGAACGGGATATGGAGACGATCACACGGATGGTGCGTGCGAGCGATGAGGAGCAGGAAATTTCGCTGCTGCGGTATTTTGACCAGGACTTGTTTATGACCCGATCCGATCGGCCGAAAAAGGATGCTCTGATTGAAGAAATGAGCGGTATTTTGAGGCAAAAAGGAGTTGTGACTGACAAGTTCCTGCCAGCAGTCATGGAGAGGGAGAAGCTGGGATCTACGGCTCTGGATCGAGGTATGGCGATTCCCCATCCTTTGGAGCTTAGCTCTAACCGGACGGTCGTAAGCGTGTGTCTGCTGGAAAAGCCGATTCAATGGGATGCCAACCATGAGGTCCATGTTGTATTCCTGCTTTCGATCTGTAAAGAGGATTACGAGCAGGCGATGGGGATTTACGATCTGTTCGTAGAACTGATCCGTCAGGAAGAAACGCTAGAACGATTAAAGCATTGCCATTCCTTTGATGCCTTTATGCTAATAGCCCGTCAGGTGCTTGCAGTCAAGAGCAATGATTTTCATTGAGGGCTGAACACATCATCCTCTTTCATATGAAACGAAAAAAGGGACCCCAAAGGGGCTGTTATAAAGTAGGAAAGGAGCTGCGACTCCTTTCCTACTTTGTTTTTTTGGAGTTATTAATAAAATGATCCTAATATACACCACTTATCGAATCAATTACCGAATCTTCATCCTGTGATATAATTCTCTCAATATCATAGTAATGAAGGATGGTGCAGATGTCGGAGCAGCGAATATACGTCCGGTTCTCTGAGGAGGCGGACGCCGCAGAATTAACAGCAATGTACAAGCGCAATCGGGAGTTGTTTGAGAAGTTTTCGCCAAGCAATCTAGAAGAGTACTATACGGAGGAGCACCAGCTCCAGAAGATTATTACGAGCAAGGCCGACATGATGGAGGATCGGAGATATTCCTTCGTGGTATGCCACAAGGAGGGCGACCGGATTATAGGCAGCATAGGGCTATCTTTTGTGGTGAGGGGACCGCTTCAGAGCTGTATGATCGGATTCGACCTAGACCAAGCTTATAACGGCAAGGGCTATATGACGGAGGCGGTGAAGCAGGCGGTGCGTTACGCTTTCGATGAGCTAAAGTTTCACCGGATCGTCGGGGAAGCCTCTCCTCGGAATCCAGGATCAATCCGTGTGCTTGAGAAGGCTGGCTTTCACAAAGAAGGCATCTCTCGAAGCAACGTAAAGATCAACGGAGAGTGGGAGGATCATCAGGTTCTGGCGATTATAAATCCGTCAGAGGATATCTAGTTTCCCAAAGTGAAAATAATCTATGATTTATGGCTCAACTAACGGGATACGTTAGTTGAATGACAACAGCGGCAGTCTAAGACTTTATTTTCACTGGACAGCTATTTGAATTACAAAAGCCCTTCCGATGCTCCTCTCGTGAGAAGCCGGAAGGGCTTAGCTTGTTGCATAATGATGATCCTGATTATCTATGCGGTGAACTTATTTACACCCGTTGCACGGTAAACTCAAACTCCAGCTTCTGATCGGCTGCAATTTGGTATTCCTCGTGTACGGGAGCGCCCCAGCTATCGTCGCCGCCGACACCCATTTGCTTGCCAGCCACCGTGACGACGGTGTAGTAGACGTTGGGCAGCTCATACTGATGGTATGCACTTTCCAGCTCGAACGCTGTGTACGGTGAAATATTGCATTCCACAGGCGCGGTTGCAGGTGCAGTTATACGAATACCTCGCTGAGAATCGTCAGTAATATCGACACGGCGTACGCCTGTACGGTTACCGGATTCCTGTGGCACGACATAACCGGATACGTTGTCCGCTGCTTCGTTGTGGAATACGCCGAGTCTTGCTCCGAAGGCCCGGTCGATATAGTTTTCCTCTGGTCCCATGGCGTACCAGTCCAAATGGCGGTAGTCTGCTGGAACCTTGAAAGAAAGAGCAAAGATCGGCAGGTTAGGCAACCCGGATACGCCTTCATAAGTGGATTTCACTTTCAGGCTGCCATCGGCAAAGACGGTATATGCCACTGCTACCCGTACGTCTGCATGAATGCTCAGTGTATAGCGGAACGTAACGGTTACGTGATCAGTTTGCTCCTCCGTGACTTCAATCCCCACGCATCTGCGTGTTAGACTCGCAGCAAACCAACCGCCCGCTTCAAACCCAAGCGCTACACCTCTGTCATTGTCCGTGGTTGCACGCCAGAACAATGGGGCAGGAGGAATGGCGATCATCTCGCGTCCAGCGTAGCGCAGTGAAGTCAGGCTGCCTGCTCCTTTGGAGAACATGATACTAAAATCTGCACCGTGAACGCCGATGTTTACATCGCCATGCACGACTCGAATGCTGCCAGCAGGAACAGTCTGTGGACGTGTATCTTCCACGATGAAAATATGCTGTCCAAAGGCTACTTCATATCCGGCCTCCGCCCAGAGCGTAGCTTCTTTCAAGACCAGAGACGTGTGAATAACATATTCACCAGGCGCGTCTATTCCAGCCGTATCTGTCAGCGTCAACGGAATATGAGCTTCTGTCTGTGCCGCTACATCCACATGAATTACGTTCCGTGCGATTTCGTGGCCTTCATGAAGCAGGCTGTGTACCAGCTCGTAGTCATCCGTTCCCTCGAACAGATTTTCATTGCGAATCGTCACGCCTGTGCGATCCGGCGTGAGCTTCAGATTTTGGTACAGGAATTTGACCTCCTGCATCTTCGGTGAAACCTTCCGGTCCGCATAGACGATTCCGTCCGTACAGAATCCATAGTCTGTGGCCCGGTCGTCAAAGTCGCCGCCGATAGCGAGGTACTCGCGTCCATAGCGATCTTTTTTCATGACCGCCTGATCAATATAATCCCAAATAAAGCCGCCCTGATACAGCTCGTATTTGTTCTCCAGCTCTGTATACTTGTGCATACCGCCTACGGAATTACCCATCGCATGCATGTATTCGCAACTGATATACGGCTTTTGCGGATTGTCGTTCAAATACTGCTCGATATCTGCGGGCTTGGCGTACATCCGGCTCTCCATATCGCTGGCATCATCGTACGTGCGGTTGTGGAATACGCCTTCGTAGTGCACCAGACGGCTCGGGTCGGTGGCTCTGAAATAATTGGCTACATTCCGCAGCACTTCACCCGCATAGGACTCATTGCCGCAGGACCAGATCAGGATGGACGCATGGTTTTTGTCCCGTTCCAGCATGGAAATGGCGCGATCCATAACGATATCCTGCCACTCAGGAAGATTGGCTGGAATATTCCACGAAGGCTCGACTGCGCCAAGCTTTTGCCAGGAGCCGTGTGTTTCCAGATTCATTTCGTCAATCACATACACCCCGTACTCATCACACAGCTCATACCACAGAGTCTGGTTCGGATAGTGAGAGGTGCGAACCGCGTTCATATTGTTTTGCTTGAGCGTACGAATATCCCATAGCATATCTTCACGAGAAATCGCACGTCCGGTGCGAGCGTTGAATTCATGGCGGTTCACGCCTTTGAAGACGATCCGCTTGCCGTTCAGATGCATCACCTTGTTGATCAGCTCAAACTTGCGGAAGCCAATCTTCTGCGGAATGACCTCCACCAGTGTCCCGTCCGGCTCGTGAATTTGGATGAACAACGTGTACAGGTAAGGCTTTTCGGCGCTCCAGCGCTGGACTTGATCCAGTGTTGCTGACAGCGAAGCCTTGCCATCTGTAAAATCCGCCTTCAAAGAAGCTACAATCTGGCCCACAGCATCTTTGACATCGACGGCTGCATAGGCTGCTACTGCTTTTTCCAAGGTCAGCTCCAGCTCCAGAAGGCCCTGCGTATACGAGGCGTCCAGACCGGCCTTGGCATGCAGATCACGTACGTGAACAGACGGGATGGTGTACAGATATACGTCTCTGAAAATACCGGAAAAACGCCAGAAATCCTGATCCTCCAGCCATGCTCCCGTACTTCTCTGATATACCTCAACCGCCAGCTTGTTTTCGCCTGCTTGCAGGAACGGTGTCAATTCAAAATCGGACGGTGTAAAGCTGTCCTCACTGTACCCGACAAATTGCCCGTTCAACCACACATAGAAAGCCGACTCGACGCCTTGAAAAGAAATGAACACAGGCTGCGTGTCAGAAGCCATATGTTCCGGCAAAACAAAGCTTTTGATATAGCTCCCGACCGGGTTGTGATCTTCCGGAATATGTGGTGGGCGAACGTCCGAATGTCCGTCCCACGGATACATCGTATTCACGTACTGCATTTGGCCGAAGCCTTGCGTCTGAATATGACCCGGTACCTGAATGTCGCTCCAGCCGCCGTATTCGAAATCAGGGGCATGGAACTCAACCGGACGGCTGGCCGGGTTCGTAGCATAGTTGAACTTCCAGCTACCATTCAGGCTATGACGCCAGACCATATCGGCCTGGCGTTCCGCTTCCTGAAGTGTAGCGTAATATTTATGATCGGAATAGGCAGGCAGACGATGTACTGCAAACTTGGTTACGTCGGTTAGCCAATCCAGGCTGGGGGTGTGGATGGTCAAGGCGAACACTCCTTATTTTTAAATTAAAATGAAGGGATTTCACAACAGCGAATCCGTTATTTTACCGAGCCTACCATACCCGCTACAAAATGCTTCTGCATCAGGAAAAATACCAGTGCAGTCGGCAACGTGGACAGGACGATAGCGATCATAATCACACCATAATCTGGTGCATAGCCGGAGCCGAGGTTCGAAATCAACAATGGAATCGTTTGATTTTCAGGCGTTTGCAACACGATCAGAGGCCAGAGATAGTTATTCCAACTCGACATGAACGTGATGATAGCGGCAGCGGCATAGGTTGTTTTCATCGTAGGCATATACACCCGGAAGAACAGACCCAGCTCGGACAATCCGTCCATACGACCAGCTTCCAGCAAGTCCTTCGGAAACATCTTGGTGCTTTGACGGAAAAAGAAGATCAGAAACGCCGTAGTCACCGTCGGAATGACGACAGACGAAAGTGTATCAATACCGATCCAAGGCAGTGTATTGGAGATACTGCCGAACATCCGATAGAGCGGGATCATGATCGCCGCAAACGGAATCATCATAGACATCAGCAGGATATTGAAGACAATATCCTTGGCTTTACTTTTGTAAATTTCAAAGCCATAGCCTGCCAGAGAGGCAATCAGCATCGCCAGCAGTGTCGTGGAAATCGAGATTTTCGCTGAATTACTCAGCGCAGTAACGATATCCACTTTTTCCAGTAGATTGTGTATATTATCCATCAGATGAGAGCCAGGCAGGAGTCTGCCCTTCGTCACATCAACCGACAGGTTGGTGGCGCTGGATAGCATCCACAGGAACGGGAAAATCGAAACGAACGATATAATGATCAGAAAGGCATACGTAAATAATCTTTTCGTTTTCATCATTTTTTCTCACCTGCCACTTTGAACTGGATGATCGACAAGATAATGATCATAATGACGATGGAGTAGGATACGGTCGCCGCATAACCAAAGTCGGATGAATACTTGAAGGACAGGTTGTAGATATATTGCGAAATAGAAGATGTCGCGTTCCCCGGCCCACCCTTGGTAATATTCATGATTTCATCAAAGAGCTGGAGTGTACCAATCGTCGATGTAATCGAGGTGAACAGGATAATCGGCTTAAGCAGTGGAACCGTAATGTTGAAAAACTGTCGAATAGGGGAAGCACCGTCAATACGGGCCGCTTCATAGATGGAGCTGTCAATATTCTGGAGACCAGACAAGTAAAAGATCATATTGTAGCCGGTCCAGCGCCATGTGATCGCAATAATAATCGTAACCTTGGCCCAGAAAGGGTCTGTAATCCATTGGATCGGCGTGCCAATCACATGTAGATTCAGCAATAAGGAGTTTACCAGACCGTCAGCCGAGAACAAATACTTGAACACAACGGAATAGGCTACCAGCGATGTAATACAAGGCAAGAAGATGGCTGTGCGGAAAAAGCCCTTGAATTTAAGATTTTTATCATTTAGCAATACCGAAATGAACAGAGCCAGAATCACCATCAATGGCACCTGGAAAATCAAATAGATAAACGTGTTCTTCACGGCGGTTATAAACATGCTATCTGTGAACAGACGCTTGTAGTTATCAATGCCGTTGAAGGTCAGATTAGACCCCGTGCCTGTCTTGAAGGACAAGATAAGTGCCTGGATCATCGGGTAGAAATAAAAGGCTGCAATCATGATCACTGCGATGGATATGAACAACCATCCTGTCATACCTGCCTTGAAACGCGATGTCGTCATTTTGGGTGTGGCTGTCTTCATAACCATATCAACTCCCTATGCAGCATTAAAACCTTGAACTCGCAAGCCCAAGGTTTTAAGTGCTTATCGTTTTATTGTTTAGCCTTGGCTAGATGGACTGTCTTATTTAAGCTGTGCTTCTGCTTGTCCTTGAGCATCTTTCAGAACTGTGTCTACATCTTTGCCGTTCAGGTAGTTTTGAATTTCAACGGTCATGATGTCCTCAATTGCATAAGTGTGCATGCCATAATTGACTTTTGGAACTTGTTTGGTCCATTCTGCGAATTTCTTGTAGACTTTGTCGCCACCGAAGTACGGATCTGTCTCGTCATAAGCTTTACCGCTGGAAGCTGCGTTTAATGAACCGACAATTCCAATTTTGCTCAGCATATCTTGATATAGATCTTGATCTGAACCGAATGTTTCTTTCAGGAAATCAGCAGCGGTATCTTGACCGTCTGTATTCAGGACATACCAGGAGCTGCCGCCGAGGCTGGAAGCATTCACGGATTCAGGTACATTTTTCAATTTAGGGAAAGGAACAACGGCCCATTTACCCGATTGTGAAGCTTCTGCTTTGATTGAAGGCGTAATCCAGTTACCTGTTGGTACGGAAGCAACTGCACCGCTATTAAAGGCTGCCAGGAATTGACTCCAGTCGGCATTCATTTTAACAATGTTCGCATCGAACAAGGATTTGTACGTCAAGAGCGCTTCTTTCAGAGCTGTATTACCTGCCAGGTTTGGTGTTTTACCGTCTTCTTTCAGGTACCATGAACCTGCGGATTGGATCATACCACGGATCAGACCGAGGTCGTTTGGATCTTGAGTCAGCATATCTTTACCTGTTTTTTGTTTTACTGCTTTACCGATTTCAATAAATTTGTCCCAATCAATGTTGGTCAGGTCAGCTACTTTGTAGCCAGCTTGTTCCAAATAATCCGTTCTTACATACAGACCCATAACACCGGAGTCGAAGGGAACACCGTATTGCTTGCCGTTGTAGCTGGTCGGTCCGATTTTATAATCGGCGAAGTCGGATGCTTTGATCGAGTTGCTCATATCATGGAAGGAATCAGGATAGGCTTGCAGGAAGTTTTGTGCCCGGTAATCCTCAATCAGAACCACGTTAGGCAATCCTTTGGTAGAACCGGAGTTAAGACCGGCATTCATTTTTTGCACGATATCATTTTGAGCATATTCAACAATGTTTACGTTTACATCAGGATGTTTGGCGACGTAGCGATCTTTCGCCAGCTTTAGGGCCGCGATATTGAAGTTCGGGTCCCAAGCCCAGACCGTGATTTCTTTCTTACCGGAATCCGTGGTGGTCGCGGCTTTCTCGGAATTGCTGGAACATGCAGATAGCAAGATCAAGCTTGCGATCAGCAGAAGGAAAGTCATTTTTTTCATTTCGTTCAACCCCTACTCTTTTTTTATAATCATTTAAAACTTATTGAAAGCGGTTACCTTGTTTATGAATCTAGTTTATCATCCTTGCTCTGCTGGCAGTTAGGAATATCTTTATACGGATTTGTCTTATTATTATGATTTATCAAAAAAGGTACCGCTTACATTTGTGCTTTTTTTAGATTTAGGTATTTTTTTTAGATTGAACTAAAGTTGTACACGAAGCGCCACTGCGCGGTCGGATGGTGCTTCCCATCGCTGTTGTATCCAGATTTCTTTATTCAAATTATATAAGGTTAAAATCCGGATAGGCGATGCTTCCGAAGTGAGCTTTCCTATAGAAAGCTTTTAAGGCGACCGCTACGCTTGTACAGCACCATTCCGCCCACTCCGTTCTTGTTCCACCTTCTTTGTCTTTAGTTCAGCCTATATTTTTATTAGATAGGAGAGGCGGGTTTTACGATCAATGGCAGTGTCATTTTCACTTTGGTACCCTCGCCTTTTTTGCTGGAGATGGTCACGCCATACTCTTCTCCATAAAGAAGGGTAATGCGGTTGTGTACATTCTGGATGCCGATACCAGTGAACAGTTGGCGCTTGCTTTTAGGATTGGGCAGTCCGTCCTTTGCCGTATGCCCGTCCAAATCCATACCGTCTCCGTCATCGGCCACCTCGCAGATTAATGTATCGTCTGTTTTGGACACCAGTATATAGATGTGACCCGCGGTTTTCTCATTAAATGCATGGAAAAACGAGTTTTCGATAAAAGGCTGAATAATCAGCTTGGGCACATGGTACTCCAGACAATCCGGCGATACAAAATAATTCACCTGTACCCGCTGTCCGTAGCGAACATGGTTAATGAACACATAATTTTGCATGTTGGCCATTTCCTGCTCGATGGTGATCGTTTCGCTCACATTGCTGATTGTATTTTGCAGTAGGGAAATGAGCGCATTGATCGTCTCAGCGGCGGTTTCCTTGTTTCCTTTGAGCACCAGCATTTTGATCGAAGCCAGTGTATTGTACAGAAAATGCGGATTGATCTGCCGTTGCAGTGCAGCGAGCTCTGCATTCCGTTGTCCTTTTTGCGTCTCCAGCAGCTTACGAATGTAGTCATTCAGTTCATCCAGCATGTAATTGTAGGCATGACTCAACTGCCTGACCTCATAGCTGCCCGTTACCGGGAGATAGTTATCAAAATTTTTCTCGCGGACAGTCGACATTTGCTTAACCAGCCGAGTCAAAGAACGAATCAAACGCCGGGAAATCAGAAAAACGATCAACAAAGCAATCAGCACGATGCCAATGCAGATCAATACAACAGATTTAACGTCAATAATTTGTCCGATTGCGGTTTGCCTGTCAATCATGTTAACCAGGTAAAAATCATACGAAGGAATATAGTTGGAAAGGAGGATACTTTCCTTGTTCATCACGTTCGCATTCATGTAATTTAGCCCTTGCTCATTGATTTTTGTCGCATAGCCCAGCAGCTCACGGGAGTGTTGTCCGATCAGGTCCTGACGGTTGCTCGACACAATGAGTCCCGATTTATCCAAAATAAGTACATCATTGCCGTTGCTTGTGAAGTTGTTATAGAAGCGGCGGAATTCGGGCTCGCGAATGGCAATGTAGATCATGCCATACAACGTACCGCTAGTTCGCTCCATGAATGCCCTGGAGGCGATAATATAGGGTGTGGGTTTCTGTCCGGTATTATTCATTTGCTGACGAAGTAAATCAGTATCCAGCTGATACATAAGTCGTGTCGGCTGTGCCGCGCTTCGGGCTGTAATCAAATTGTTCCTGAGCTCCTCCGCAGTTACCGGCCAGTAGGACGAGTCGGAATAGAAGCTTCGGCCGTTCATGCCCGTTATGGCGACACTGACATCATAGGCGTCGACATTTGATTTAATCTGCTTCATCTGCTGTGCCATACCGAAGTAGATGCGTGCCGAGTTAATGGAATCGAATTGGCCGCCTGTCAGATAGTTTTTGACCGTCCCGTTTTCCGAGGCATGGGTTACGGCATTCACAATCGAGTCATTGAAGGACTCAAAGCTGGACTGAATCTGGCTAAGTACCTTGGCATTCGTAATACTGAATGTCTCGGCAAAGAGTCGTTCAGACATTCGAATCGTCACCAAAGTGGTCAGCAAGGACACCGCGGTGATGCTGACCACCATAACGACAAATATTTTAAAGAACAGACCTTGATATTTGATTTTTTGCATATACCTTTTCATATTCAATCTCTTTTCTGCTGGCAGATATGCGTTTGCTCTCTAATGGAGATACTCCCGGCGGTATTGACTGGGGGAGTAACCCGTTACCTTTCTGAACACTTTGGTAAAATAGCTGGGGTCCGAATAGCCGACGGTGCTGCTAATATCCGAAATGGACATCGTACCCGACCGCAGCAGTTCCGCAGCCTTTTCAACCCGAATTTTGTTCAAATACTCGCTGAAGCCCTCTGTATGATGCGCTGTAAAATAGCTCGACAAATAGGAGGGATTAAAATGAAAATATTGACCGAGTGTCGTCAAATTGAGCGTCTCAGCGTGATGCTCCTCGATATATTCCAGCAGCTTCTTCATGCTCGCACTGCTTCCTTGCTGCGTTTTAGCCAAAATCTGCATGTTCGCTTCATCTAAAAAGGTCTCCAGCAATCGCACAGCTTCATGTACATGAGGTGCATCATTTATGGCTTTGAAATAGGAGTATTTTGCCGCATCCAGCTCTTTCATATCATACCCCTGATTCCCGAGCAAAATCGTAATGTTAAACACGATGTTTCCGAGAAGAGATTTGAATTCAAAAGCGGTGGAGGTATAGTTGTGGGACATGGCAGCTACATAAGACCTTAAGTCCTGAAAGGCCGTATCAAAATGCTCGCGCTTCATCTCTTCTGTGAACTGCTTTAAGTTAAACGAGCTGTTTACCTGAACAGGCTTGGGAAGCTCGTCTTCCATCAGGAGCGCAGTTCCCGGGAAGTAAAAGCGATAGCTGAGCAGTTTGGGCAGTTCATCCTGATAGACCTCGCTCATTTGATTAAAATCATCAAATAGACGGCTGACCGCCCAGCCCGTCTGTGGCTCGACTTGCTTCGTCTCCTGAGCTACTTCCCTGACTGCAGCCATCCAGGAGTGTAATTCACGCGGATCAAGATTGGCCAAAAAAACAGCCGCATTTGCATCAGACGGCAGTCGCCGCAACACGATTTGTTCACAGGCAGATGTCACTCGATCAGTGAGCTTGGAAAATAGGTCCGAGGCAGGGTGGGACTGGCCTTTCCGCTGTGGTTCCACCTGTTCCACGCCTATGAGTGCAAAACGGACATACGGAAATTCCTGTTTCAGCAGTTCCATATCATAGTCGATGCTATAGCCGGAAATGAGCTTTTCTATCACATGATCCATCGTAATTCGATTATCCCCGGCATCTGCTTGATACTGAATAGACGGAATTTTGCGGGCCGTTCTCTGGAGCACTTGCAGCAGCTCATCCGTGTCCAGCTTGGGCTTCAAAATGTAGTCAGCAACACCTTGCTGGAAGGTGGATCGCACGTAATTAAACTCGCCGTAGCTACTGAGCACAATGACCTCAATATCGGGATAGTTCTGTCTGACAATGCGCGTCAGTTCCTCGCCATCCATGATAGGCATCACGATATCCGTAATGACAATATGCGGGCGCAAAGTTTCAATCAGCTCTAACGCTTCTTTTCCATTAGAAGCCTCGCCTACAATGCGAAATCCATACTGTTCCCACGATAAGTGATGCTTGATCCCTTGCCGTACCAATATCTCATCATCTACAATCAAAATATTGCATAGCTCTTTCATGGCAGCACTCTCCGTAATTATACCTATTCAAAAAAAGACCTCCATTAAAGCGGACGTCACATCATTTGAGGCACATAATTGATAACGCTTCCAAATCGGCTCGAATATAAAGTATTTAATCTTTACATGCTAACATAAATCGGATGGGAATCCAAAAATAAATTAGTTCAAATGGCATATAAAACGACAAAAAAAGGCCATCGAGAAGATCTCGACAGCCTGAACAAACCGGGATTACCCTAAACCGTACCCCATGTCCGATCTCCTGCCAAATATTTTTCAGTCAAAATAGACAGCAGTTGAATGCCAACCTCATTGTGGCCTCCCTCAGGAAGGATCAGGTCCGCGTATTTCTTGGAGGGCTCAATAAATGCTTCGTGCATAGGCTTGACCGTACTCAAATAGTGATCGTGGATTGACTGAATGGTGCGGCCGCGCTCTTCAATATCCCGAAGTACCCGGCGAAGAATACGCACATCCGGATCCGTGTCGACAAATACCTTGATGTCGAGCAGTTGACGGAGCTTTTCGTCAGACAGCACGTGCAGACCCTCCAACATAACGATATGATTCGGCAGAAGCTCTACCGTCTCGTCTGTAGAACGCGCATGAACCGTGAAGTCATACACTGGCGCGTGGGTCGCTTGTCCTTCTTTCAGACAATGAAGATGCTCAATAAGCAATTCGTTGTCAAAGGCAAACGGATGATCATAATTGACCAAAGCACGATCATCATAACTCAGATGTGAATGGTCTTTATAGTAGTTATCCTGAGATATGAAAGTCACTTTGTTTGATCCCAGACGTTCAACGACAGCGCGTGCTACCGTCGATTTACCGGAACCCGTACCGCCGGCAATACCAATAATAAGCATGGCGTTTCACTTACCCTTCCCTGAATATATCCCGATACAACTCAAGTATTGTAGCACAACATGCACTTTTTTTCATCAATGCAGAGCATTGTATTTCTTCCATTTTCGTATCTTGGCTCTGAATGTTTTAAACGGTGCCACTGAGTTGATGTGAATCCATCTAGCCATGGGCCACTTCGGATTACTGCCTGTCCACTTGTGAACGCCCTGCGTAAAGAGTTCTTCATGACTTAGCGTGTCAATCCAATCCAGCCACTTTTGCTCTGTCAGCTTGAATAGTTGGCGTAATTCACGTAAAGAGTGGTGGGTGTAGGTTTTGTAAAAGGATTGGTAAAGCTCGCCTAGCCTATTCCATTTATAATTTGGTGCAGGCATAATGACGGGTTTTCCTTCCTTTTCGTCCCTGTCCCATGACATGACAAGATGAAGCCATCCAAGCTGGTAGGCAATGATTTCTGCGGGTGTTTTGTCTACTTCGGATATCCGGATATCCTTTTGGTTCTCGTCAACCTCCTTGTATTCACTGTCTAACAGTAAGTAGGAGGCATGAATCGCTTCTTTTAACTCGGCTTTGGAAGCATAGTGATAGCTGGGCATCTAATCACTCCTATAGGTTCTTTTCATTATGTCGACCTCTTTAAATGTATCACTTTAAACATGCAACCTTATGGCTTATTCAAAAAAATATTTTTTGTGGTTTTATGAAAGGGTATTTGGTATATTCACGAAAAAGGATGCAAAATTAATAGAGAATTTAAACCAAAAGATAAGTAATTCGACATATTTTAATATTATTTTATAAGTCTATAATTATTAGTGTATTGCGCTAGCGAATATTGTTTGGAAAGGCCGTGTGGCACAAATAGCTGCACAGCTATGTTGGTTGGTTCTTATCAATTTATCTAAAAAGGAGATTGTTACATGAAGCCGAGTTTGTTGAAAAAATGCGCAAGTGTAATGTTGAGCAGTACGATGGTTCTGTCTTTATCGTTACCGTTACTAGGGCATGCATATGCGGATGGGAATTTACAGGTAAGTGATGATTTTGAACAAGGGGAAGCTCAAGGCTGGACAGCAGGTTCAGGGAACTGGTCTGTTGCCTCGAACGGGAATGGCTCTACATACCAGCAGTCTAGTCAAAGCGAAAGCCATTCTGTTAAGGGTAATGCATCATGGACGAACTATAGCGTACAAGCAGATGTATATGTAGATGATTTTAATGGCTCCAATCGGGTATATGTTGCAGGCAGATACACGGATTCCAACAACTATTATGCTGCATCTTTGTACAACAAGAAGGGTGGAGCGCTTGAAATTCGCAAAAAGGTAAACGGTTCTATGAAGACACTGGCTACCAATAACAAATACAAACTGGACACCAATACCTGGTACAGAGTGAAGCTGGAGCTGTCCGGTTCGGAAATTAAGATGTATGTCAATGATAAGCTGGAGCTGACCGCAACAGATTCCGGCCTTGCTTCCGGAGCTATTGGTTTGGTAACCTCCAAGGCGGTTGCCCAGTTCGATAATGTTACCGTATCCGGTGCTTCAACTGAAGCAGATCCAGGCACAACGCCGGTGAATCCAACACCAGGTACAGATAAACCAACTCCTGGGGTAGATAAAAACGCAACCTCAAATATTAACTATAATCTGGCCGGTTTCTCCTATGGTAATACAGGCGGCGGGGAAATTAAGGATACCGATGCCAATTACAAAAAGGTTTACAATGCTGTAGATCTCAACGAGGCACTTAAAAAAGGTACTAAAGTCAGAGTTATTGAGATCATGAATGATCTTGATTTGGGATGGAACGAAATGCCTGATGCTGCGAAGGTCATGCCTTTTAGTGCAAACAACCCTGTGCTGACAAATCCCGTTTTGAAGAAAACAGGTGTGAGCAAAATCTATATAGAAAACTTGAATGGAATCACGATTTTCTCGGCAAATGGCGCTAAAATCAAACATGCCGGCTTTGTGATCAAAAGAAGCTCTAATTTGATTTTCCGTAACCTCGAATTTGACGAGCTTTGGGAGTGGGATGAAGCAACCAAAGGGAACTATGACAAGAATGACTGGGATTATATCACGGTTGAAGGCCAAAGCTCCAAAGTATGGATTGACCATTGTACATTCAACAAAGCATATGATGGCTTGGTAGATGTGAAAAAAGGCAGTAACGGAGTTACCATTTCCTGGTCCTTGTTCAAAGGAGATGACCGCAGCTCCAACAGCTGGGTGACTCAACAAATTAACGCTATGGAAGCAGACAAAGCTTCTTACCCGATGTACGCTTACTTGAGAAGCAGTGCAGTTGGCATGAGTAAAGAAGATATCATTGATATCGCAGCAGGACAAAAGAAAGCACATCTGATCGGTGCTACTGAGATGGCCGCTGATAATGCAGATCTGGCAGTAACATTGCACCATAACTACTACAAGGATATTCAAGACCGTATGCCGCGTTTGCGTGCTGGTAATGCCCATGCCTATAACATCGTTATGGATGATGCCGGATTGGCTAGAGCCAAAAAAAGAATTACATCCGACATGGCTAAAGCAATTGCTGCCAAAGGATACCATTTTGACGTCGTAGGTAATGGTGCGATTTCAACTGAAAATGGCGCGGTATTGCTTGAAAAATCATATTTAATTGATGTATTTTCTCCAGTTCGTAATAATCAAAAAGACCCTAAAAAAGATGACTACACAGGTAAAATCAAAGCAGAAGATGTCATCTTCTCTGACAACGGTAAAGTGTTCAGAGGGGGCAGCGAAGATGCGAATAGCCCGTTAGCCCCTTATCCTGTAAAAGGCAAGAGCTTCTCCTGGAATGGATTCACAACGTTGCCTTACAGCTACACAGCCGAAGATCCTGCGAACCTGGTTGCACAATTGACAGCCAAGGACGGGGCAGGTGCAGGCAAGCTGAACTGGTCGAGTGAAAACTGGCTTAAAACAGTATACAAAGCAGTCGCTTCAAAGGGTGTAAAAACGGTGGAAGATTCCGAATAAATATATTTGAAAATAGCTTTGGAATAAGAAGCAGCCAGGACAGATATACTCTGTTCCTGGCTGCTTCTTTTCGTATACATTTTCAGGATGCGTTCGGCAAGCACTTAACCGATAACGACAAACGAGGACACACCAGCAGGTACCGATCTGACCCGGAACAGCGTTCCGTCGTCTCTAAAGGTACGCAGAATATAAGGCTGGTTCGTAGGTGTGCGCACATTGTCGAATCGGACTGTGCCGAAACTGTCGAAATTGGCAGCTTGCACAAAGCTTCCATTTGTACGACGGAGGACTGCAAAAAATCCCGTTGTAATAAAAGGTACTCCATCATTACGAGCCCAGATGACCGTAAACCGGCTAAAGGTTTGCGTAGGACTCACATTACGATATCTCGTAGCAGGAACCTTCCTGCCCGTAGACTTCAAGGTTTGAGGAGGACGAATGGCCATTACCTATCAACTCCTTTGTTGTGATGTGATAGTAAATGCACACAAAGGAGTTTCGGACCGTGCTATAATCTACTTCTTCCAAAATAGGTTTATAGACCTCATCACGCCCAGTCGCGACGTAGTGTAAAGAGTTCTTTTAACGCGTCTGTCGACAGCTCGGTGATCCAGCCCTCGGTGCTGGAAATGATTTGGTCGCTAAGCTGCTGCTTGCTCTCCAGCATTTCGTCAATGCGTTCCTCCAGCGTGCCCAGCGAGATGAACTTGTGCACCTGTACGTCCTTCGTTTGTCCCATTCGGTAGGCGCGGTCTGTGGCCTGATTTTCAACAGCCGGATTCCACCAGCGGTCGAAGTGAAAGACGTGGTTGGCAGCTGTCAGATTCAGACCCACGCCCCCGGCCTTGAGTGACAAAATAAATACGGATGGCTGCTCGTCAGGTGGCAATGTGTGAGATTGGAACTGGTCAATCATCCGGTCACGGGCGGTTTTGGACGTGCTACCGTTGAGGTAGAGCACCGGCTCTTGCAGCTCTTGAGCGAGCACCTGCTGGAGCATACGTCCCATGCCAATATACTGTGTGAAAATAAGGCAGCGCTCGCCTTCCTCCCGCAGCTCCTTGACCATGGCCAAAATACGCTCCAGCTTGGATGAACGGCTGATAACTGCTTCGAAATCGGGCTGACTATAGCCGGAAGCCGTGGCATCCGGGGCCGCCTCCTTGGTTAAGAGCGCAGGATGGTCACAAAGCTGCTTCAACTGGGTAAGGGCAGATAATATAGCACCTTTTCGCTCAATCCCCTCCAGCTTCTGCATCCGTTCCATGAGCTCTTTAACAATTTGGTCATAGAGCGCTCCCTGCTCGGAGGTGAGGTGAATATACGTTTTCATCTCATTTTTCTCGGGCAAATCAAGCTGTATAGCCGGGTCTTTCTTCTTGCGTCGCAGCATGAAGGGCTGAACCAGTTTTTGCAGGTCTATCGTTCGTTGTTCGTTATGTTCCTTCTCGATAGCATTGATGAACCGATTGCTGAAGGAGCGTGCGCTGCCCAGATAACCGGGATTGATAAAATCATAAATCGACCATAGCTCGGACAGCCGATTTTCAATAGGCGTCCCGGTCAGCGCTATACGATGCCGGGCAGGGAAGCTGCGAACGGCACTGGATTGCTTGGTTTGCGCATTTTTAATGTTCTGCGCTTCATCCAGGCAAACCGAGTCCCAGGTTATGCTTTGCAGCAGCTCTTGATCAAGGGTCGCTGTTGCAAAGGAGGTCAGGATGACATCGGCTTGCTCGACTTCCTCACGGAATAAGTCTCCCTGATCCCGCTTGCTTCCATAGTGGAGCATGACCTTCAATGAAGGTGCGAATCGGCTGAGTTCCTTTTGCCAGTTGCCCAGCACTGAAGTTGGGCAAATCAGCAGCGAACTGGAGCGGACGCCCGTCTCTGCGGCGATGTCCTGTAGATGTAGCAAATAGGCAATAAACTGCACCGTTTTGCCAAGCCCCATATCATCGGCAAGACAGGCGCCCAGTCCAAAGCGCCGTAAAAAGGCAAGCCACGCGTATCCGTCCTGCTGATACGTCCGCAGCTCGGCTTGCAGTCCGTCCGGCACCTCCAGTGCGGGCCATTCCGACTGCCGCCCAAGCTGGCTGATCAGCTTCAGCAGATGCCCGTTCAGCTCGACCTCCAGCCGGAAGCGTGCCGCATCCTCCGGCTGTTCTCCCGTAGCGTCGCTCTCCGCCTCATCAGCGTTGCCGAGCAGGTGTAGCTGTAGGATGTCCTGAAACGACAATCCCTGAGTGCTGTCGATCCCGGCCATGGCCCGACGGATTTGCGCCAGCAGCGCGGGATCGAGTGCGATCCATTGCCCACGGAAGCGCACCAGCCGCTCATTGCGGGCCACCAGCTCGGCGAACTCGGACTCGCTCAGATCGGCATCGCCAATGGCAACACGCCAATCGAACTGGACAATCGAGTCCAGTCCGAACAGCGAGCTGCCCTTCGCGCGCTCGCCTCCGCCTTCGCCCGGGCGGACCTTGGCCCGCAGCTTCGGCTTCTTGCGGGTGGCTGCTTCCCACCAAGCGGGAAGCAGCACCTGCCAACCGCCCTCCAGCAAGCGATGGCTGTCGGTCGTCAGGAATTGCCACGCCGCCTCGTCGGAGAGCGGGCGATCCAGCACGTCATCGCGGCTTCCGGTCCGCTGCTCGGCGGGCAAAATCGCGGTCAAGCGCTCCAGCCATCCGGCTGAGCGCTCACGCACATGGGCCGTCCACGCATCGGGCCACGGGCCGGATGCGTATCCATCGTCGGCTAGCCGTACAGGCACCAGCAGTGCCGGGTCCTGCTTGTCCTGCAACACAAGCTTGAGCTGCCACGACGGATCGTCGTCCTCCAGCTCTGGCTCCAGCAGTTGCAGGAGCGGGCGGAAGGGCGCGGTATCGGCCTTCCAGCCGATAGCGATAAGCCATGCCCGCGCATCCAGACCTGCCGCGGCCGGGCGGTTTTGGGCGAAGAGAATTGGATATTCTCTTCGCAAATCGGCGGCTTCCGCCTCGGTGCTGTACCAGCGTTGAAACACGGCGGACGAGAACGCCGCAGCCAGCCCTTCGCGCTCGTCCTTCTCCAGGCTGTCAAGCAGAGCAAGCTCTGCCGGTTTGGTGCTTTCCAGCGTTTCCCCCGATTCTAACGCCTCTAACGTCTCCGCCGCCTCCAGTACTTCCGCATCCCAAATCCATTGCAGCTTCCCTGTCTGAAATGCTGTGAGGCTGGGCGCGTAGGCTTTCGCTTCAATGCAATGGGCAAGTAGAGGGATCAGCCGAAGCCACGGGGCATTGTCCTCGTCCCAGATCCATTCGATATGCTCCAGCAATTTGCGCTCCGTCAGAAAGGGAATCACCTGCTCCGAGGGGAGGAGGATAATATCCGTGCCCTGAATGTGTTGAATCTCCAGATCGGTGCCATAGAAAGAAGCCTCATGCCAAGCAAATAAACGCTGCTTCAGGATTTGGCCGGAAATGCTGTAGTTCATAGACGAATCGCCATAAATAAGCGCGTCTCCATAGGTGGTTAACTGGATGTGTACCGTAATCGTCTCTGTATATTGGCTCATGATAACAATTTCCCTTTCCGCAATTCCTCCTGTAGCGCCCTCAGGCGGCTATGGCGGCTGGTGAAGGTCGTGAAGAACAGCTCCCAGCGCGGCTCTTGCTTCATTTTTTTGTATAGCTTGAACAGCCGCTTCAACAGCTTGACCGCTGCTTTATAGCTAGATCTGTTTTTTTCCAGCACATATCGTTCCACCGCCTGATGGTAGAAGGGCAGCAGTAGCTCCGGTGCGTTCTTTTCAATGGGCTGCAATACACTCACCCGAAAACTCAAAGGCTCGCTGCGTATACTTAACTGGTAGTCGATCCATTGCCGCCATTTGTCGTGGGCAAGCAGTGCTTCTTCATACATTCCCCCGGCAAAAGGAAGCATTCCGACCAGTGTATCCCACATTTCCTGCTCTGCTTCTGGAAGATGCTGCAAAACCGTATCCCAATCGTTCATATAATCGTGCAAATGATCGTCCCGATGGCTGTGGAGTAAGGGGCCGATATGCTGTAGTCCGTCCTTGAGGCGCGACCATTCCTCGGCTTCACGTAAGGCATGTAAGAACAAAAGCAGTTGGCTGGAAGAGATTTTTAGCGGAAAAGCCTTTTCGGCCTCCTCAAGCAGTGACCAGGCTTGATCATCCTGCGACTGGTAAAAATACATCCAGCTTTGGGCCAGCATCCAGGGAAGCCGGGCCAAAGCTGTGCCAAGCTCATCCTCAGCCGCCCGTAAATGCTGTAATTCCTCCGCATATATGCTGGAAGTGGAATCTTTCTGCTGGGGACGCATCCAATTTAGCCAAAATCGGTAGTACGCGTCTGAAAAATAAGTGCCGTTACGCGATTCTGTCAGCATTTTTCGGCGTAAATAGGCCAAGGTCTCTGCCATGCGTGCTTTTTGCATCGGTTCATTGGTTAGGGCAGGTGTTAGGACAAGCTGGCTCTCAAAATCACGCTCGATAGCTTCTTTAAGCTCATCGGCGGCGATTTGCGTGTAATATCCCATATAGGAATGGGTGGGATAGCCTGGCATAGGTGACTGAGGCACCAGCTTTTCCAGCACACGCAGATGAGCGTGCAATTCATACAACTGTTCCATGCCGGGTGAAAGCGGCGGCTTCACGGCATATATTGAGGCCAGCGCGCTTTGTGCATATTGGGAATTTTGCGTATTCATGTGGATAAGGGCGATGCACTGATCGAACAAGTCATGCCATTCCAAGATGGGCAAATTCAGTATGCGGCTTGCTGTTTTACTGATCGTGTTCCTGGCAGCCTGCTTGCGATCCGGTGAAGGAGTGGACCGGGAAGCAGGCGCGGTGGTGCGCACGTCAGATTTTGTAGCCAACCGGGTGAAGCTCGCTGAATGGGCGTTCACCAACGCATGTACGGAACGCTCCTGCACATTCGCATAATTCAGCAGTGTGGCGATCATGTGCTTGCAGTTCTTATGAACCGGACATGTACATCGGCTGGCAGCAAAAGCGCTCAAGTGCAGATCCACCTCGTAAAGATCGCTTCCATCTACGACAGCCGCGATATGGTCGGCGTCAGGCATTGTAAATTCTTTTACCTTTCCTTGCTTAAAATATTGAAAGCCGCGTTTAATCGTCACGTCATTAAAATGGTCAGCTACATTTTGGATAAGCTGCTGCCACTGTATATCATCCATAAGATAGGTTGGTTTCATATGCATTAGTCTCCTAAGAGAGAATAGTCAATCTGATGACAGCTTAACTCTTCCATTATATCAGTTTAGGAACGAGTATTTGCATTAATCCAGAGAGCGGTTTTTATTCGGCAATATAATAGATCGGAATGATTCTGTCCGTCTATATATTGTACCTGCGGGCGAATGGAAACGAATAATGCAAAATGCTGGGACGTAAATTGAGGTGGAGGGAGCAGATGGAAAGTTTTCATGCGGGTTGACATGCGTTCTTTTAGAGAGTGAATTTGTATTATGAATATAAAATGAATATTACTAATATTTTAGTGCTGATGATCCTATTTAGGATTGTATGAGGAGGAAAAGAAGATGTCATCTTTATATAGCTACGATATCCACCTGCCCAGCCAGCTTGATCCCAACCGCACGTATCCGACCATTTTTACACTGCACGGTAAAGGGTCCAATGAGCAGGACATGTACAGAGTTGTCGAGCCGCTGTCGGGGGATTTTATTATTATCGGTATTCGTGGAGACTTGCCTATGGGCGGGGGATTTCAATAGAGAAAGTCCTTCAAGTCATAAACACGCTAAAATGACCTGTCACAGAGACAGGCCATTTTTTTATATTCTTTCCCTTTTTCATCCCCTGAAAAAATGATTCTCCAACATGCTCAAAGACAGCTCGGCTGTAGTGGCCACCACGATATCCGCACCTTGCATTTGTGAGGGCGTTCCTACGCCGACCGCGAACATTCTTGCACTCTTGATCGCCTGGATTCCCGCCTGTGCGTCCTCTATACCGATACAGTCGGCAGGCTGAACGCCCAGATTGGAAGCTCCGGTGAGGAAGATTTCCGGGTCGGGTTTGCCATGCCGAATGGCTGTGACATCCACCACACTGTCAAAATAGTGCGTCAGCTCCAGCCTGTCCAGTATAAACGCTGCACAGAAGCCCACATACCTACTATCATCTTTTTCATAAAATTGATCTGATAGATCACTAAAAACAATATGAGACCTAAGATTACTTGTCTGATTATCCAATTATATGTCTAAAAAAACACTTTATTATCAAACTATTAGAACCTTTGACGAATGACAGATTTCCAAAGAAGTTTAGAATATACTTGTGAAAATAGTCTTTTTTAGGGAGGGAGGCATTTGGCTAAGTCCCAGTCAAAAGAAAAAATAACAATTGAAGAATTAGTGGAGAGTTACTCTAAAAACATAACCAGAACAGCAAAAAAATTTATTAACTCAAGGATGAAATATGACAAATGGTTGTTAGAAGATCTTGTCCAACAAGGCTATGTCGGACTGATAGAAGCTCATAGAAGATATGATTTCAATACAGGCAATAATTTTTTTTGGAGTTACGCTCGCAAATTTGTAAGAGGCAGAATGATAGATTTTATCGTGCAACATTTTAATTTTATACGCCCAAGTAAAAAAATAAACAGTGTCATGTTGAGAATTAAAAGGTTGGATCTTATTAATCAATCCCCTCAATATATATCATATATACTAGGGTGTACCTCCAATATGGCCACTGAAGCAATGTATTTTCTAAACATGAGGTATATGGTTTATCTATATGAACCTGCGTCCACAACCCCAAAAAACCATCAGAGTAAACTTCTTATTGATGTAGTAACTGCTGAGGAAAGTTCGGATGACTTATTTCAGATTGAAGTCTTCAATGGGTTTTCTATCATTGAAAAAAAGATTGCACAAATGCTAATTGGAGGCTATAGCAGGGAAAATATTATCGAGCATTGCGGCATCCCTGCTTCTCAATTAATAGAGATAATTGATGAGATACTCGCAAAATGTGGGGTTGATAACCAAAAAATCAAAACTAGAAGCGAGGAATTGCTTATGCAAATATCAAATTTGGAGGGTATTAGACAAACCGCACAAACTGATGAAAAGAAAAATTTTGAGTGGGTAGAAATTGAACTTATATGGGCCAATCCCAAAAACCCGAGGAAAGATCTTTCGGTAAATATAGAACAACTACAAGAAGTGCTGACATCAAAGAGTTGGGAGGAACCAGTAACATGCTATCAAAAAGGACAGTATTATATTTTGCTGGCCGGACATCGTAGATGGAATGCCGCGAAGGCCTTAGGTCATAAAAAAATACCCGTATTTATCGTAGAGCCCCCATCAAGTCCCGCCGAAGAAAAGGATCGTTTAGGTTCTTTACAAAGTGTTCAAGTCGATTGGACACCCTATGAAATCGCGAAAAATATCTATGATCGCTGGGTATATGCAGGCGGTATATCCTATAATCAATTAGCTAATAAATTAGGAATATCCAAAAAAAATGTAGAGACTAAAATCCGTGTTTATAAATACTATCCCCGCGCTGAAATAGAGGATAAATTATCAAATGGTATGTACTCAATCACAATGCTTGATTATATCCTCACTTGGATTAGAAGATTAGATCAGTATCAACCCCAATTTGTTGAATCTATTGGAGAAGACTTCATCAGACAAATGATGCTTACCAAATACGAAAATAAATGCTTTAACAGCCGTATAACCAACGACCGCTGTTTTGTTACTAATGCTACTTCTGATGAGATACTCTCCTTTTTATCGAATCCAACCAAGACATTAGCTCAATCTGAGATTGAAATGACCATGAATCGGTCGAAGGAGAATCAAGCCACTTATAAAGAAGTGTATGAATTGCTAGATAAGTCTATCGAGTCTTTGGGAAATCTGGAGTGGAAAGATCAAAAAGAGGCACAGCAATTAATAACCGAATTGGACAAGTTAATCGAAAATATCGCAGTAAAGAGACAAGAATTAACGGGGGAGGGATTAGCTTGAAAAATACCTCAAAGCTAATAATGGCAGATATTAAAGATGTTATCCCTAATCCTTTTAATCCGCGAACCAATAATGCGATTAAGACAGAAGAAATACAACGGGTTATTAAAGAAAAGGGATGGGAAGTCCCTATTACTTGTTATCAAAAAGGAAGTCAATATATTATCTTATCGGGTCACCGCCGGTGGTATGCCGCTAAAAGGTTAGCGCAAAAAAAATTACCAGTTTATTTGGTTGAGGCTCCCGCAAGCATAGAGGAGGAACAAGAACGTCTTGGTTCCGTTCAAGGAGGAAAATCAGACTGGACTGTCTATGAATGGGCTAAGCACACTTATGAAATGTGGATTTATTGGGACAAATGCTCGTTTAATGAGCTTGCCCGTAAGATGAATAGAAGTTGTGCCTTCGTCTCTCCTCGTGTAAAGATATTCAGTTATTATCCGCACTCTGAGATTGAAGATAAACTCAAAAGTGGTAAATACTCAATCTCAGGTCTTTCTTATCTGATAAAATGGTTGGATAGTCTATCCAGATTAAAACCGGAAATTGTTGAACATTTAACAACAGATATGATCAGAACTACAATGCTATCGAAAATTGAAAAAGGCCTGGTAGGCATCCTTGATCTAAAGAGTGATTTATTCATACACCAAGCGAGTAATAAACAAATAAGTGACTTCTTAATGAATTCTAATAAGAAATTATCGGATGCTTTTCTTGAAGTCAGTAAAGACAGTATAAAGTACAGAGGAAAAAGTAAAATAAAGGCGCAACTGCATGAGATAGATAACGCAAACGATATTATAAAGAGATTAAGTCCTCCTGAAAGTGCTAAGGAACTTAAAAAAATGCAGCACATGATAGATGAATATAACCATAAATTATTGAGACTAAAAGAAGATTTACGAACATACATGAATAACGAAACACCACTATAAAAATGTCTAATTTTCTATATAAAACATAAACATTAGCCACAACTTCCGACTGGAAGTTGTGGTCTTTTTGCGCTAAATCAATTATGAAAAAATGATGCTACTTTACATTGACTTTTACGATATAAAGTACCTCAAGATGGTATAATAATGTCGAATATCATTATAAAATATCGAATTATGTACAATATGTTCTTCTTCAAATACAGGATATTTTAATGGAGGTGTCTGAAATGCGATGGGAAGAAGTTAAAGAACGTTTTCCCAATGAATGGGTCGTACTTGAGGCAATCAAAGCCTATTCAAAGGATGGTCAGCGTTTCATTGAAGAAATGACCGTAATTGATACATTCGATGATTCGACTAATGCTTTTAAGCGGTATAATGAGCTGCACAGAGTAGATCCTCAGCGTGAGTATTGTTTTTTTCACACCTCTCGTGCCACGGTTACGGCAAAAGAACGCTATGTGGGGATCAGGGGGCCTAGATGAACATTACAGAAATATATGAGCTTCCCTTTGTCAAGGTCAAAGTAACATTTAGGGGAGAAGAGTTAACTTTAAGCAAAATGCTGCTAGATACTGGTTCTGCCAGCACGCTTTTGAATGCAGATATAGTACGAGAAATAGGTATGGTTCCGGAAGGAAATGATGATGTTGATATTATACGGGGCGTGGGTGGCGTAGAATATGTCTACACTAAATTTCTAGAATCCATTACACTCGAAGAATCGACACTCAAAAATTTCCAGGTGGAAATTGGAAGTATGGATTATGGTATGCAGATCGATGGGATACTGGGCTTTAATTTTCTTAAACTAGTTGGAGCTGTTATTGATACTAAAGCAATGGAAGTAAAGACGGATACCTATTAGAGTTTGTTTGCAAGACTTCTAAATTCAATAAGGCCTGTATCAAAGAAAAATAAAAAAACTGGTGGAACGGGTCCACCAGCCAATCAAATTCACTTCTATAGGACATTCCCTTTTTTGAAACTTATATAAAATGCGCCTCCAGCATCCTCAAAGACAGCTCGGCGGTAGTAGCCACCACGATATCGGCACCCTGCATTTGCGAGGGCGTGCCCACACCGACCGCGAACATCCCTGCACCCTTGATCGCCTGAATTCCCGCCTGAGCGTCCTCTATACCAATACAGTCGGCAGGCTGAACGCCCAGATTGACGGCTCCGGTGAGGAAAATTTCCGGGTCGGGTTTGCCATGCCGAATGGCTGTGACATCCACCACACTGCCAAAATAGTGCGTCAGCTCCAGCCTATCCAGTATAAACGCTGCATTTTTGCTCGCAGAGGCCAGCGCGATGCCGATTCGGGCTTCACGAAGCTCCGTCAGAAGCGGGCGGATGCCTGGTAGTACGTCTGCCGGGGTCAAAGCCGAGATGAGCCGCTGGTACTCCGTATTTTTCTGTGCGGCCAGTTCCTGCTTGTCATCGGCTGAATACGCGCTGGACCGATCACCGCGCGCCAATATTTTGTCGAGTGACTCTGAACGGCTGATCCCTTTTAGCTGCTCATTAAATTCTCGATCAAAAGGAATACCCAACGTTGCCGCCAAGCTGCCCCATGCCTGAAAATGGTATTCGGCCGTATCTGTAATCACGCCGTCCAAGTCAAAAATCACTGCCTTCATTCGCTTCTCCCCCTTGTCTACCCGTATTTATGAAACACTGTTCGTCATTAACGGTTGCCCATTGGTTATATGCGTTGGCTGTCCATACAGCTCCAGCGTCAGGGGTTCTCCGTCCAACAGCGTAATGATCACTTCATTTTCCTGTACGAGAATACTTAGCAAGCGACCGCGATAGTTGATTTTAAACGTATATTTGCTCCAGCCCTGCGGCAGGAAGGGGGAAAAACTCAACGTTTCGTTATACGTTCTCATTCCGGCAAAGCCCTGCACAATCGCCAGCCAGCTTCCCGTCATGGAGGTAATATGCAGACCGTCCTCGGTATCGTTATTATAATTATCCAGATCCAGACGGGCCGTTCGTTTATACATCTCGACTGCTTTTTCCTCCATTTTGAGCTCGGCAGCCAGCACAGCGTGAATGGATGGGGACAGACTGGATTCATGAACGGTCATGGGCTCATAAAATGCAAAATGGCGTGCTTTTTCCTCCAGCGTGAACCGATCTCCGAAGAAATACAGACCTTGCAGCACATCCGCCTGCTTGATGAAGCAAGAACGGAGGATTTTATCCCATGACCATTTCTGATTTAGTGGCAGATGACTTGGATCAAGGGAGGATACAGGCTGTAAATCCTTATCCAGAAAGGTATCATGCTGTACGAATATGCCCCGTTCCTCATCGTAAGGATAATACATGCGGTTGATGATATCCTGCCAATGCGCAAGCTCATCCTCGGTAACAGCCAGCTTCTCCGATTTCTCTGAAGAAATTTGAGGCAAGACCGATAACGTATATTTTAAAACCCATGCAGCCAGCGTGTTGGTATACCAGTTGTTATTGACGTTATTCTCATATTCGTTCGGTCCGGTAACCCCGTGGATCATATACTGCTGATGGCGATGGGAAAAATGAACTCGATCCGCCCAGAAGCGGCTAATTTCGACCAGTACATCTATTCCATATTCCCGTAAATAGGCCAAGTCGCCCGTATAGTTGGTGTAATTGTAAATGGCATACGCGATGGCTCCGTTACGGTGAATCTCCTCGAAGGTAATTTCCCATTCATTATGGCACTCCACACCCGTAAAGGTGACCATAGGATACAGTGCTCCACGAAGACCTTGCTGCGCCGCGTTATGCTTGGCACCCTCCAGTTGATGGTAGCGGTATAGTAGCAGGTTTTTAGTCACGTTAGGTTCTGCCAGCGCCAAATACATCGGTACAGCGTACGCTTCCGTATCCCAATACGTGGCACCGCCATATTTCTCACCCGTAAAGCCTTTCGGTCCGATATTCAGGCGGGCGTCTTCACCGTAGTACGTAGAGAATAGCTGGAAAATGTTAAAACGTATTCCCTGCTGGGCCTCTGCATCCCCTTCGATTTCAACATCCGCTTTGTCCCAACGTCTGTCCCAAGCGGCGATATGCTCCTGCTTAAGCAGAGCGTATCCTTTGTTCACGGCTTCCACGGCGAGACGTTCAGCTTGTGGAATCAACGCATCCTTTTCTATGTCACGTGAGGTGGTGACCGCCACGATTTTTTGCAAATGAGCACTGTCACCCGGGGCGACGGTATATTGATAGTGGCGTGCAGCATACAAAAAGCCTTCTTCCGTCGTCTGATGATCCTGTCCCTCGGTCACAATACCCATGGTAGCGTTTACGGTAAAACGCGGAACACCAAACGAATTATCTATCGTCGTGGTGGACAGGCTGATGAATTGTTCCTGAACCTCGCGCGCTTCCTCTAGCCAGAACACCTCATCATAGTTGGTGTCCTCATTTCTCGTATTACCGTCCAGATAGGGGACAAGCTCAATCGTTAGAGGCTGATCGCCTATATTCGTTGCTTGGTAATCAATCAGGCATAGTTCACGAGTGGTGATGCTTAGAAAACGTTCCGTAGTGATACGAACCTGACCGTTCACGGTACAGGCACGCCGCAGAATACCTTGCTTCATGTCCAGTTCCTGCACAAAATCACTGATGTCTGCTGTGAATAAATCTACTTCCTGCTGGTTGACGATCAGACCGATGCCGATAAAATTCATGGCGTTGATAACCTTGCCAAAATACTCGGGATAGCCGTTTTTCCACCAGCCGACCTTTGTTTTGTCGGGGAACCAGACACCGGAGATATAAGTTCCTTGATGATGATCACCTGAATAGGCTTCTTCAAAATTTCCGCGCATGCCCATATAACCGTTGCCTATGGACATTATGCTTTCTTGTAATCGCATGTGTGTTGTATGTAGAGTGTGGGTTGTCAGTTTCCAGTTATCTACGTCAAATAATCGGTTATAAACCATGATTGCGTACCCCTCTCGGAAAATGAATTCGTTGTTTTAACGAAATCAGTATATGAGCGAGTTCAGTATATAGTGCAACCGATTGCCCTGTCAACGCAAAAAAACTGATTTTATGGATGTCCACAAAATCAGTTTTTTGTTCATTCCTCGGAGTACAGTAGCTTCTGACTGGATTCGCGTTCTACAATCCGGTGGGGAACGATGATATGTTTGGTCAGCTCCTTGGGGTCTTCGATTTTTTCGATCAGACTTTTGGCCGCCTGATAACCCAGGGTGAAGATATCAATATCTACGGAAGTAAGAGGGGGATTCATCAGCTCAGCCAGCATCAGATTGTTAAAGCTCACCATGGAAAGCTGTTCTGGCATGGACACGCCCAGTTGGGACAGAAATTTCTGTACAGCCATCGCTACAAGGTCGTCATTAACGATCATAGCGGTAGGCGGCGGGGAAACCTGCAATAGCGTCCGTATGTCCTCCAGGGTAAAAGGCTCCCTGACAACGTACTCGTCCGGTAGAGGCAAATGGGCCTCCCGCAGCGCATCCTGATAGCCCCTGAGTCTTTCGGTATTCACAGTGCGTTCATGATCTCCGCCAACATAAGCAATACGCTGATGATTCAGACGGATCAAATAAGTGACCACGTCCTTGGCGGCCTGGTAGTTATCGTTGTCCACATGGGTGGTTTCACTGATAAATTGCTGAGGCTTGCCGATTACAGTGTAAGGTATTTTTTCTCTATGAAAATACTCCACGATTTTATCCTCTTGCTTGGAATACAAGACAATATAGCCGTCAACACGTCCGGTTCGCGTCATCAGCTTCACGCGGGATAGCAATTCATCGCTCGTTTTTCCTGTGACAATCGACAGTGTATAGTTATGCTCATTTACCCATTCGCTGATCCCGCGAAGGCTTTCCGGAAAGAACGGGTTTTGAAAGATCGCCACATCCGATTCAGGCATAATAATGCCAATCGACTGTGTGACACGGTTAGCCAGACTTTGGGCTGAATAATTGGGCTCATAGCCAAGCGCCTTCATTTCTTTGCGGACACGTGCCTTGGTGGCCTCGCTAATTTTGGGGCTGTCTTGAATGACACGGGACACGGTGGAAGTAGCAACATTGGCACGCTTTGCGACATCTTTGATGGTTACTGCCATCGTCTTCTTCTCCTTTTGCTATCTCAAGCAGGAAATATTATGTTCTATCATACGATATTGGCTTAAAATCAACAAATTCGCGGCTTTTTTCGAGCTTTTACATCGTCATTAACCAAGATATTTACAATCAGGGTATTGCTAATAGAAAGCGATATCATTATAATAATTGTGCAACCGATTGCATATATTTACGAGGTAACAAACAACGCTGTACATACTATATGGATGGAGATTGATGGAGAAATGAAAAAACTTCTATCATTTGATTTTTGGCAAAAGTTTGGGAAAGCACTGCTTGTGGTAGTCGCCGTCATGCCAGCGGCCGGAATTATGATTTCGCTCGGTAAAGTGGTGGCGATGCTGGCTGGTGATGTTCATGTCTGGTTGACCGTCGGCGGGGTCATGGAAAATTTGGGTTGGGGCATCATTAACAATTTACACATTCTGTTTGCGGTGGCAATCGGCGGTTCCTGGGCCAAGGAACGGGCTGGCGGGGCTTTTGCTGCCTTAATTGCTTTTATCCTTATTAATATTTCAACAGGAACGATTTTGGGTGTATCCTCGAAGATGCTAACGCAGGAGGGGGCAACCACTCATACTCTCTTTGGTGTGACCATTCCGGTCAGTGGCTATTTTACCTCTGTCTTAGGGGCGCCTGCACTCAATATGGGCGTGTTTGTCGGTATCATTTCCGGGTTTGTCGGGGCAGTGGTATTTAACAAATACTACAATTACCGCAAGCTGCCAGACGCTTTAGCCTTTTTTAACGGTAAACGTTTTGTTCCTTTTGTCGTGATTTTATGGTCTGTTATCGTTAGTTTGATCATGTCTGCCATCTGGCCATTTATCCAGGGAGGGATTAACCAGTTTGGTGTTTGGTTGGCGACCTCTGGGGAATCGGCTCCTTTTGTAGCGCCATTTGTCTATGGTACACTGGAAAGACTGTTAATTCCCTTCGGGCTTCACCATATGCTGACGGTTCCTATTAACTATACTCAACTTGGTGGCGTTTACACGACGCTTACGGGTTCCGGGGCGGGCAGCGTCGTTGCTGGACAGGACCCGCTGTGGCTGGCTTGGGCAAGCGACCTGAGTGCGCTTCGTGGTACCGATCCGACAGCCTACAATAGCTTGTTGGAAGGCGTGACGCCTGCCCGCTTTAAGGTAGGACAAATGATCGGCGGAGCGGGAATCCTTATGGGACTGGCGGTGGCTATGTATCGCCGTGTAGACAAGGATAAGCGAAGCAAGTACAAGTCGATGATTTTTTCAGCCGCTGCTGCTGTCTTTTTGACAGGGGTAACGGAGCCGCTGGAATTTATGTTTATGTTCGTAGCGCCTGTACTGTACGTGGTTTATGCTATTCTTACCGGAATTGCGTTCGGAATGGCGGACATCATACATTTGCGTTTACATTCGTTTGGTATGATTGAACTGCTGACCCGACTGCCGTTGTCTATAAACGCGGGTTTGGTGCAGGACATTATCAATTTCGTGCTGACTTGTGTTGTATTTGCGGTGGTGACTTACTTTATCGCTTATTTTATGATCGGCAAATTCCAGATGGCTACACCGGGGCGGCTGGGGAACTATACGGATGAGGAGCCTCGGGAGACTTCCGAGGTGGGGAGTACGGAGGCAGATGGTGTGGCGGCTGTTTCCCCGCAAAATCAACTGGCTACGGATATCATCAAAACGCTTGGGGGTGAGCAGAACATTGTCGAGGTCGATGCCTGCATGACCCGTCTGCGTGTGACGGTCAAAGATACGGATGCCGTCGGGGACGAAAAGACATGGAAAGCGCTGGGCGCTCTGGGCTTGATTAAAGTAGATAACGGGGTACAGGCGGTTTACGGACCGAAGGCCGATGTGCTCAAATCAGATATACAAGACATACTCAACAGGTGATTACTTTGAAATTGTTAACCTTAAATGTACATGCTTGGATGGAAGAAAATCAGCTCGAAAAGCTAAAACAACTGGCCGCTTTTATTCATGAGCAGCAGTTCGATATCATTGCTTTGCAGGAAGTGAACCAGTCTATGGACGAGGCTCCTTTATCGCCGGACGATTTGGGCGCTTACTATAGCGCTGATCCTGAGGTGGTCATTAAGCGCGATAATTACGCTTATGTGCTGAATGGGTTATTGTCCGATACCTATTATTGGACGTGGGCCCCAGCACACATTGGCTTTGCCAAATACGATGAGGGCTTGGCGATTTTGTCCAAAACACCGATTGCAAACACGGTGAACGAATATGTTTCCTCGCTACGGGACTATGACAACTACCGCTCGCGTAAAATTGTGGGCGTGCAAGCAGTGATAGATGGAGTATCGGCATGGTTTGTGAGCGGGCACTACAACTGGTGGAATGATGAGGAATCCTTCCGTGGACTATGGGACCGTACAACAGAGGTATTGAACCCTTTTGCACCGACACCTGTTTTTATGATGGGGGATTTCAACAATGCGGCTGAAGTACGCGGGGAAGGGTATGATTATGTGCTGCAATCCGGCTGGTCGGACACCTATCCGAACGCGGCGGTACGTGATGAAGGCCACACGGTCATCAAAGCCATTGCAGGCTGGGAAAGTAACGCCGAACCGCTGCGGATTGACTATGTTTTTTCCAACAAACCCGTACAGGTTCAATCTTCAACCGTCGTGCTGAACGGAAAAACGGGATCAGTCGTATCCGATCATTTCGGGGTTGCAGTTGAATTGGAGCTGTAATTATAGGTAAAGGAACAGGCTGCCTGCTTATGCAAGTGGCCTTTTTCTTGAGGATTTCGACTTTAACCGAATGAAGTATTGGATAACAATAGCCATAAGCACCAAAAGCATATTGTAATAAAAAGGAGCATTTATGTTAAAACGTTCAATGAGTACGCCTGCGATGATTGGAGAAACAATGGCCCCTAATTCTGAAAATGATACGACGTTGCCGATAAATGGACTTCTATTTTCCTCAGGAATGACATCCCCCAGTTGGGAGTAAAAAGAATCCAGATAACTGGCTCCGCCAATGCCTCCGATGAACATTCCCAAGTATACAATCCATGGTTCCTTGAACCAAAGAAACAAGGCTATTTCCACCATGATCAGCAACAGGCCAATAATACTGAGGATTAAGCGATCTTTGAGCAGGTCCGATAGCTTGCCGATAAAGGGTGCCGATACAAACGTCGATACCCCGATGATGGTGAAAGCCAGACTGATTTCTACAGGGCTCCAGTGGAACTTGTAGGTTGCATACACCGAGAAGTACGTTAAAAATATGGCGAATGCACTCATTTCAAGGAAATGAACGGTGGAATAGAGCAGTAGCTGTTTCGTTAGCATGGTTTTTCTTTTCGATTCGTGAAGGGGTTCTTGCTGCTGCTGAGGTTTGGAAGAGAGACGGGAGAATGTCATTCTGGAGACGGCAACGAAGGATATACAGGAAAAAATAGCGACGAAATAGAACGGAACAGCTAAAGTAAAATAGGAAACAATGATTCCGCTCATGATAGGTCCCAAAATCGTACCTGCACCTTCGCTACTGCTGATATATCCATTGAGGATACCTCTATTCTCCGTGGTACTGATCTGGTTAATGGTAACTCTTACAAAGACGGTTAATCCTATCGCCACCAAGCCTTGAAGGAGTCTAAGGATGGATAGAATGAAGAAGCTTTCTGCAACCGGGAACAAGAGCATACAAATGATTTCAGCGAAGAGTAAGCTCAGCCCCAAGCGCTTTGCGCCAATCCTTTCATAAATTCGTCCTGCCAAGCCTCCACCCAGAAATCTTCCCACATAAAATAGAGAAAATAAAATACTCATATTGAGTGCGGATATGCCGAACTGTTCTACATAAATAGCAAAGAGCGGGAGGATCATACTCCCGCTCATATTAGCAATAAGACTGATGACAATCATACAAACGAGATTATGGTTTAAATGTATACGTCTCTTCATATCCTCGAAACCTCTCTTTGAGCTTGCATCATGGGAACCGTTTTTCTGATTGCTCCTGATTACGCATGAAGGGCTTCAAATCAAGGTAGGATGAATATGAAGTAAGCAGGGCACAAGGGGAGTGATTCTCCCTAGGATACGCAAGTGTGCTCCTCATTGTGCCTGATTTCCCGAGGGCACAGTTTTCCCTTTAAGCGGGAAAGCCCCCTCCAGGCGGCGGCCAAGCTCCATAAATACGGCGCAGCAGCACGATTTCGCCCAAATGATATGAGTTGTGGGAAGCGATATTCCGCAGCAGTCCCGCTTTCGTTTCACCGGGGAAATGGGCCAGCGAATCATCCAGCTGTGCGGTTTCGGCAATCTTTACAGCCTGATCTACACCCTGCAAAAATTCCTTAATAACTGCCTGCCATGCTTCTTCACTTTGCGGTCCAGTTTCTTCGGGCCAGCTTTCCATCACATTGCCCAGAAGCTGGGGCTTCCGGCCTTCCAAATGCTCCAGCATAAATTGCTGCCAGTAGCTCATATGCTTCAACAGTTGATAAATGCTGTAGGGCATTTCTACATTTTTTTTACCTGCCAGTTCAGCGTCGATATCCGGCAAAGCCCGAGCCACTCGAATATGTCCACGTTCACCGACCAGCGATTTAACCAGTGCTTGACCGAATAATTGGTTTGCATCCGACATGTACGATCATCCCTTCTATGGAGAGCATGTACTAGCTTGTTCCCATTTTACGATTATACAATTAAATTTTTGGAAATGAAAATTATAGCATGGTTTGCGAGAGAGAAGAATTTTCTGAAAAAAGTAGTTGATCTCAATGGAACTACAATAAAATTGTTTCATGAGAAACGAAAAATCATGAATCAGTATGATTTTTATTTAGATGCGAAAATGTTAAAGGGGAGCTTTTCGTATCTTATCAGCACGTCTATGACCTGCTTATGAAAACTAACCATCAGCTGGAGCAGTATCAGTAGAGAGAGAGTATGTCTTTACTGCTCAAGGAAGGCTGGATTCGCAGAACCCAGCTTAACGACAACAAAAAAGAGATTTATTTTCGTCTAACCCCGTTGGGGAAAAAGCTCTTTCTTGTGCATGAGTGGCTTCACAATAAAGTACAGCATCAGTTGCTTCAATTTTTAGATCGTTACAGTACGGAGGAATTAAATGTCTTGAAACGCTTGTTGTCCGATGGTGTCGGTTTTTTGGGTGCAATGGAACGGCAGGACAAGAGTGTGGAACCAAAAGACTAGAAGATGATCAGCATTTTTTAACCAAATGGCATCTGCGTAACCCTTCTCATGTGGTGGCACATTAGGGGGTAAGCAGGTGCTTTTTTAATGTAGCAGCCTTTTGGCCTCCATATAGAACACCTGTACAAATTTTTTTGTATTGATACGGGCTTGAGACAGCGAGGGCTCCACATTGTTTTGCAGTTCCAGCATTTTTTTGCGGATTTCTGTAAAATCAAAAAATTTGGACGCATAATTTTCAAATTTAGGGTGGGTATAATCCGTCAATCCGAGCGACACGATATGGCTTAGTGTCTGGAAAATAGCGCGGCGGACGCGCTGCTCAGATGCTTTGATTTCCTTACTCAGCTCTGTCGCAGAAGCCGAGCTTCCCAGCCGTTTCAAGGCTACATTCGCGAAGATATCCTTCAACGGCGGGAACAGATAGGGGGATAGGTTACCCGTATCTTCCTCATACTGGTCCAGATATTCCAGCATGTCCAGCAAATCCATACTGCCCGCTTCGCCGATCATTCCCATTTCGGAGAGCAGAAACTGCCCGGAAGTTGTGATGCTTTTGGTCGGTTCTACTGTTGTCGATGGTCCTCTCGATGTGAACATCGATAGCCCCTGTAGCGTGCGCTGGATATCCGTGATAGATTGCTGCATACGCAAACGTTCGGACACCTTATGAATCACCGCAATAATCTCCAGCCGATTCAAGGGCTTGGCAATGTAGTATTCAATACCGAGCGAGTATGCCTCGCCGATCATGTTTTTGGATTCAATACGGGAAATCATAATGATTTTGCCGCTGAATTGATCACTGAGTGCACGCACCGTCTGAATGCCATCACGAATCGGCATCAGCAGATCAATGAGCAATACATCAATCCGGTTAAGCTCCAATAGATCGCTGTTCACATAGGAACCGTCCTCCGCTTCCCCGATAACCTCACCGAGACCTTCATCTTCAATAATGTCTGCCAGCATAGAGCGAATTCCCTGATCGTCATCTACAATATAAAAACGCATCCGGGCTATCTTCCTTTCTCCGTCAGTTTCCGTAAAGGCAATGTGACTGTAAAAGTGGTCCGTACCCTGTCTGTGTGTTCTTCTTCCTGTTGCAGCACAATCGTTCCTTCGAGGCTCTCCGCGACCTCGCGCACATAAAACAATCCCATGCCAGTCGAAGGCTGTCCTTCATCATCATACTTGGTTGTATACCCCGGTGTGAAGACCATTTCCCGTTTGCGCTGAGGAATCCCCGGGCCGTTGTCCGTGACACTAAAGGTCACCGTGTCCTCTTTTCCTGGTAGAAACCGAATGGAAACGTCAATCCTTCCGCTGTCCTTCATCGCTTCAACCGCATTAGCTGTCAGGTTATTAATGAGTGTCAAAACCGTATAAACATGCAACTTGGGCAGCAAAGGGTCAACATTCAGGCTGAAATGAATAGACTTGTCCAGCGCTTGTGCATATTTGTGGTTCGTTCGGACGATCAGCTCCCCAAGCTCCCGAGAAGGCATGTAATGCACTCCGCTTTCCGCATCAATCAGCTTGGACAGCCCGGCATAAATCCGCTGACTGTCTTTTTTGATCTCATGAACTTGTCCGGAAATACGAAGCGCCTGTCTGGCGTAGCGGTCCCTGTCTTCCAAGGATTCAGCCTGCTGCAACTCCCGGTACAGCTCGTAGCTTTCACGGGTGATTTGCTCTGTGTGCGACAGGGTTTTGCCGAGCTGGACGGACTCCTCATACAGATCCGATACCAGAAGCAGAATCCGTTCGGTCTGCTCTCTTTGCGCCTCTTCATGCTGAACGGACTGCTTCAGGCGAATGATATTGTAGAACCCGAGCACGAAGAAGCTGCGGATCATGGCGATGAGCACCACCTTGCCCATCTTGATGATGTCCCAGAATTCCCCGTCAATGCTCCGCCGGACGCTAAGTTCCGCCACGCTTGCCGCAACCTCAATACCCACGGAGAGGATGCCCACCCGGAGAGCGCGGTAAGGCTCGGCATTAATGTTAAGGACCTGAAAGAGCAGGCCGTAGACTAGGTAATAAAAAAGGGTAGGCCCGTGCAGGGTCACCAGCTCTTCGAAGGAAAGGCCGGAATGGGTAAAATAACTGAGTGAGATACGAAAGGCCACCACGGCTATGCCTGTAAGCAGTCCTGATAATGCAGGCGGAATATGACGAATAGATAGCAGAAAGAAAAAAAATACAGGCGTGCCGAAGCTGAGACGAAATGTATTAAAGAAAGGGTGAATATTCAGCTCGCCCGCCAGTGGTACGACCACAAGCATAAGCAGGAAAAGGAGGATATTCAGCTTCATATTTATTCACCTCCTGTGTATTCGATCAAAAAGGCAATGTGAGATAAATTCACAATTCAACATTAAAGTGGTGAATTTATTGAAAAAAAACAAATACAGGTGTAGATAATTGTCGGTTTTTATAGATCAGACTGTAGTATAAATAACACCATTTGAATATTAAGAACAGCATACTGAAAAAATATACAAATCGGCCAGGGGGGAGACACGAAGTGAAAAAGATTAATTTGACGATGCAAATCTTTATCGGACTGGCTTTAGGTATTATTATTGGTGCCTTATTTTACGGCAATTCAGGGGTGGAAGTCTACTTAAAGCCGATCGGCGATATTTTTATCCGGTTGATTAAGATGATTGTCGTGCCTATTGTGATCTCAACTCTCATTATCGGCGTAGCCGGCGTCGGAGATATTAAAAAGCTGGGCAAGCTCGGCGGAAAGTCTATTGTGTACTTTGAAATTGTGACGACCATTGCAATCCTTTTCGGATTGCTGGTTGCGAATCTGGTTCGTCCCGGAGACGGTGTAGACATGTCCCACCTGGCCAAGAGTGATATCCATAGCTACGTGGAGACGGCTGAAAAGTCAGGCCACAGCTTTATGGATACGATTGTCCATATTGTTCCTACTAATATTTTTCAAGCGCTGGGCGAAGGGGATATGCTGGCTATTATCTTCTTCTCCGTCTTGTTCGGACTAGGGGTAGCGGCGATTGGTAACAAGGGCAAGCCTGTGCTGAATTTCTTCGAAGGCGTAGCCGACGCTATGTTCTGGGTAACCAATCAGGTGATGCGCTTGGCTCCGTTCGGTGTATTTGCACTGATTGGAACGACAGTAGCCAAGTTTGGGCTGGCCTCATTGTGGCCGTTATTGAAGCTTGTTTTGTCGGTGTACGGCTCCATGCTGCTATTCATTGTGATTGTTTTTGGAATTATCGCCAAGCTCTGCGGTACTCGTCTCTGGACTATGGTCAAAATTTTGAAAAGTGAGCTGCTACTTGCCTACTCAACGGCCAGCTCGGAAAGTGTCCTGCCTAAGATCATGGAGAAAATGGAGAAGTTCGGATGTCCGAAAGGAATTACTTCCTTTGTCATTCCGATAGGATATTCCTTTAATCAGGACGGTTCCACCTTGTATCAGGCGCTGGCTGCGATCTTCATCGCCCAGATGTATGGTATTGATCTGCCGATCACTACACAGATCACGCTGATGCTAGTGCTGATTATTTCTTCCAAAGGTATGGCAGGTGTGCCGGGCGCTTCCTTTGTAGTTTTGCTCGCTACACTGGGATCAGTGAACCTTCCGCTGGAAGGCTTGGCCTTTATCGCTGGTATTGATCGTATTCTCGATATGGCGCGTACGGTAGTCAATGTATTAGGCAACTCACTTGCCGCCGTGGTCATGTCCAAATGGGAAGGCGAATATGATAAGGAAAAAGGCGAGGAATACGCTGCTTCTTTGAAATAAAATCGAATAAACCGAATATTTGCCGAAAAGAACACTCTTGCAGAGTAAGTGCGAGGGTGTTCTTTTCGTTTCCAGACCTGTGAGGTTTCTCCCTTTTTCGACATTTTTCGATATTTTATCTATGAATATTTGGGCATATGGCCTTAAAAAATGGTTCTTTTTACCTAATTAATTTCATTTTTATTTATAATGATTATTGATAATATTCCGATATAAAATATACCGTTTCAAACATTGGTTCAGAAGGGAAGATCATATCATGTTTCTCAAAAAAAACGAGGCTCAATCACTTGCTCCTTTAGTGGAAGAAAGCCGCAAATTGTCGCAAAAAATACAGCAGAAGGACTACTCTGCCGCAATACAACTATCCTCTGCATCTTCTGAGGTTCAAGAAATCGCAAACAATGTCAACCAAGCGCTTGAATCCATCAAAAATGAGGCTCGACACACCGACATTCGTCTGAAGCTCGTCACCAAGGCGATTGAAGTCGGCTTATGGGATATGGAGGTCATTGCAGGTGATCCTGTGAATCCAAACAATACGTTCACATGGACAGATGAATTCCGCTCCATGTTGGGGTATCAGAGCGAAAAGGATTTCCCAAATGTATTGGATAGCTGGGCATCCCGGTTACATCCGGAGGATTATGACTGGGTATTGGCAGCGTTGGCGGATCATTTGCTGGATCATACCGGAAAAACTCCTTATGACATTCAGTATCGCTTAAAGCTGAAGCATGGCGAATACCGTTGGTTCCGTGCGACTGGAACGACAATTCGAGATCAGCAAGGAGTGCCACTGCGAATCGCAGGCGCTTTGCTGGATGTGAATGACCAGAAAATCAAGTCTGAGGAATTGGAAGCAATGGTTACAAGGTATGACCTTGTTAACCGTGTATTAATCGAAGCTCCATACGACATCATTCTGGTTGACGGAGATGTAGAGAATCCAAATAGTGAATTTTGGTGGTCACCGCAATTTCGCAAAACGCTGGGTTTTAGTGATGAGAAAGACTTTCCGAGTGCGCTTAGCAGTTGGAGTTCACGCTTGCATCCAGATGACGTTGAAATAGCGTTTAAAGCGTTGAACGACCATTTGAATGATTTTTCAGATCGCACTCCCTATGAAGTAACTTGCCGCTTGCAGAATAAAAATGGCGAATACCGCTGGTATTATAATAGTGGTGGAAGCATACGTGACAGTAAGGGAGTGCCAATTCGCATGGCAGGTACTATCCGTGATGTAACGTTGGAAAAACAAAAGCAGTCCGTTGCGGACGAGCTCACGCTCAAAATACAGCATCTTTCGGATTCCATCGCGGAAATGGTGAATGGTGTCAACTCGGTTAGTAATCAGGCGCAGGAGCTGGCTACGGCTCAAGAGCAATCGACTGAGGCGGCTAATCAGGCCAAAGTCAGCGCGGAAGAGACACAAAACATTTCCAACTTCATTAAAGAGATTGCCAATCAAACGAATCTGCTTGGGCTGAATGCGGCGATCGAGGCATCCCGTGCGGGTGAACAGGGACGCGGCTTTGCCGTAGTTGCGGATGAAGTAAGGAAGCTTGCCATTCACAGCGCCGATGCGACCGGAAATATTGAGACCAGTCTGGACGAAATGAAGACGCTTATCGAGCGGATTTTGCATAACATCGGCAACATGTCTACGTTGACGCAGACACAGGCCGCGCTCACGCAGCAGGTGAATGCATCTACGGACGAGATTAACAGCATGTCCAAAGCATTGCTGGATTTTGCGAGAACCATGTAACTAACATTCTTCTAAGCGCTATGCAAGAATTAGACCGGGCTTAGTCCCGGTCTATTTACTGATTTTGGGAAATGGATTATAATCCTCAAGAGTGAATCCGAAAGTTACAACTTACAACGATTTTGCGTGGAAAAGAGGAATACGCTTGAGCTTGATAAGTTCAATATTGGTGGGAATTGTTGCTCTGGAGCATGTGTACATTTTAATATTGGAAATGTTTTTGTGGACGACTCCACGGGCGATGCGCACGTTCGGCACCTCCAAGGAGCTGGCGGAAGTAACCAAGTCCATGGCGGCAAATCAGGGATTGTATAACGGCTTTTTGGCAGCTGGATTGGTGTGGGGCTTGTGCTACCCGGACGCTGTGATAGGCTGGCAAATTCAGCTGTTCTTTGTCATTTGCGTGGTAGTGGCTGCGGTGTATGGTGCATTGACGTCCAATAAGTCTATTTTATTGAAACAAGGATTACCCGCCATCCTGGCATTAATCAGTTTGCTGGTCTTCTAAAAGACACCCTAAACGGGTGTTTTTTTTGCTGAATTCGATCACATAATGTCTGAATTTCTAATGACAAGGGGAATTAGGTAGTTTTTGATTGATTGTAAATCCGATTATTCCGATTTATAATATTTTTTATTACACACTTAGAGAACTCGGAGGCTAGAGACATGCGACGTAATTGGACTGGTGTATTTGTATTGATCATATTAATGTTGGTGGTAAGTGCCTGCTCTGGCGGGAATTCCGGTTCTTCGTCTGCGACAAACGAAAGTGCAGCGAATACGAATGCTACAACAGCGGATAACGGGCAACCAAAGGAAGGCGGCAGCCTGATCATCGGTGTACAAGCCGATCCGGTGGTGCTGAACCCGAACTATGCGGGTGATCGGGTGAGTCTGACGATAGATCAGGCGATATTCGCACCTTTGTTTCAGGTGAACAACGGCAAGAAGACATTCTATCTGGCAGATAGCCTGACTCCTTCGGCAGACAAGCTGACGTACACGCTGAAGCTGAAAAAGAATTTGACCTGGCATGATGGTCAAAAGCTGACGGCTGACGATGTGGTTTTCACGATTAATAAAATTTTGGACGAGAAGCAGCACAGCTTTTTGAGAAGTAATTTTATGATCAACGGCAAGCCGGTTCAGGTGAGCAAGGTTGATGATACAACGGTGGATTTCAAGCTTCCGCAGGCAGCTCCTGCTTTTGAAGCGGCGCTGGTACAGGTATCCCCGATTCCGAAGCATATTTTCGAGAACGAAGCGGATATTGAGAAAAGTACGAAAAACAACACTCCAGTCGGTTCCGGCCCGTTCAAGTTTAAAGAATACAAAACTGGTGAGTACGTGACACTGGAACGGTTCGATAACTATTTTGGTGGCAAGCCGCATCTGGACTCTGTGACGTACCGAATTGTGAAGGATTCGAATGCTGCGAGCTTGGCGCTCCAGAATGGCGAAATCAATGTTAACTATGTAGACCCGCAAAATGTGGAGACGATTAAAGCAACCGGGAAATTTGACATTTTCCCATACAGCGAAGGCCGTTTGGCTTATCTGATGTTTAATGAGAACAGCGACACGAAGCAGTTGAACAAAAAAGAAGTGCGTCAGGCGCTCTCTTATGCGCTGAATCAGGATGAGTTGATTCAGGTATCTTATGGCTCCAAGGATTATGCGGATACTGCGAAGTCTGCACTGACACAGGACGTGCTGTATCACACGAACGATGTTCCATTTTTCAATAATGATGTGAACAAGGCGAAAGAACTGCTGAAATCGGCTGGAGCTGAAGGACTGAAGCTGCGCATTATTATCCCGGGCGGTAATAAGGTGCAAGAGGCACAAGCGCTGTACATTCAGCAGAAGTTGAAGGATATCGGCGTTCAGTTGGATGTAAACAGCATGGATTCCTCGGCTTGGTCGCAAAAATTCGTCGATACGAATGCCAAGGACTTCGATCTGGCGATCAGCGGCTATATCATGGGTTATGACCCGGATGCGTACCGTATCTTGTATAGCACCGGATCGTCCTCCAACTATTCGCATTATTCCAACAAAGCAGTGGATAAGTTGATGGAAGAAGGCGCAGCGGAGTCGGATACGACCAAACGTGGAGAAATCTACAAAAAGGTACAAGAGATTTTGGCTGATGATGCAGTTATCTACCCGATTGCTTATACCAAAACGATTGTAGCGTTCGACAAGCAGTATGGCGGTATTGATCAGGCTGTGCTGAAACCGGTCGTAATTTTCGAAGATTTGTCCAAAATTTATCACAAATAAGACAGGGTTTTCAAAAAATAAGCTGGGAGAACCAGCTTATTTTTTTCGAGAACAGCAAGGGGAAGAGAAACGTATGAGACAACTCATCGCCAGAAGATTGCTGCAAGTTATACCGATGCTATTTTTCGTATCCATCGTCTGCTTCGGCTTGATCAAGCTGGCTCCAGGTGATCCGGTTCTCTCTTTTGTTACACCGAATATGCATCTGGAAGATATCGAACGTATGAGGCACAGCTTGGGGCTGGATCAGCCTGCTTATGTGCAGTACATGTTATGGCTCAAAAAAAGTCTCACAGGTGATTTGGGCTACTCGCTGATTAATCACCAGCCGGTACTGGATCAGATTCTGGATCGCCTCCCGGCTACCGCCGGATTAATGGGTGCATCCATTGTACTGGCTGTCCTGATTGCGATTCCACTCGGCTTGACGGCTGCCGCCAATCGAAACCGCTGGATCGACAAGCTGATTAACCTGATGTCATACATCGGGATTTCTGTGCCATTGTTTTGGCTCGGCATTTTACTTATTTATTCGTTTGCTATTTATCTGCATTGGCTTCCAAGTACGGGGATGCGGACCATTGGAACGGACTCGGCGCTCGATGTGATCAAGCATGGGATTTTACCGTGTTTTGTATTAGCTTTCGGGTTTTTATCTGTGTATGTGAGGTATATCCGCTCCAGTACAATAACGCAGCTCAAGGAAGAATACGTGCAGATTCAATATGCATTCGGGTCTGGAAAACGACTGGTATTATTTCGGCATGTGCTCAAGCATGTGCTGTTGCCCATCATTACGCTGCTCGGTATGTCGGTTGCAGATCTGGTAGCCGGAGCCATCGTGACCGAGACGGTATTTTCCTGGCCGGGCATTGGCTCGCTGGGCATGACGGCGGTAAAAGGGATGGATTATCCTGTTATTATGGGCATTACACTGTTTTCCGCCCTGCTGCTGATCCTGGGCAATCTGCTTGCGGATATTTTGTACAGCATCGCGGACCCGAGAATTAAATCAACGAGGTGAACTCATGAATCGGAGCAAATGGCGCAACATCGGGATCGAGCTGATGACGAGCAAAATGGGCGCCGCCGCCCTCATACTATTGATCGTATTCTCGCTGGGGGCAATCTTCGCTTTTTTGTCACCGCAGGACCCGAACAAGCTGAACGTGCTGGAACGACTCCAACCGCCGGGAGCGTCACACTGGTTTGGAACGGATGACTACGGCCGAGACTATTTTACAAGGGCGCTGTACGGTGGTCGTGTATCTTTGTTGGTGGGCTTTGCGTCCATGATTATTGCGACCAGTATTGGCGCGATAGTAGGCATTGTGAGCGGCTATTTCGGCGGATGGATCGATAATTTGCTCATGCGGATTTTGGAGCTGATCATGTCGATTCCGTCTTTTTTGGTTATTTTGCTGTTGAGTGTGTTTTTGAAGCCGGGCGTCGGCAATATTATTGTCATTATCGCCCTGCTGATGTGGATGAATATTGCCCGGGTGGTCCGGGCAGAGACGATGACGCTGCGGGAACGGGAATATGTGCTGTATGCCAAAGCATCGGGACAAAGCACATTCGGGATCATTCTGAAGCACATCGTCCCGAACCTGATTCCGGTAATTATCGTGGGGGCGACGAACAATATCGCTTCGGCAATTATGATGGAATCGTCACTGAGCTTCCTCGGCTTTGGTGTGCAACTGCCGAACGCTACGTGGGGAAGTATGCTGAATAATGCTCAAGGGTATATTGCACAGGCTCCATATATGGCCTTATTCCCTGGGCTGCTTATTTTACTGACCGTGCTTAGCTTTAATGTCTTGGGGGACGTGCTGCGTGTAGGCTTTGAACCCAAGCTGGTGAAACGATGATTCGCAACCAGCTACAAGAACCATTACCAATGGCTCCAGGAGCGACAGAAAGGAGCGACAACACAATGACGGAACATCTGCTGTCCGTCGAACAGCTGGAGGTTTCCTTTTTCACTCGTGAGGGGGAGAACCAGGCGGTTCGAGGGGTTAGCTTTCATATTGATGCTGGAGAAACGGTAGGAATCGTAGGAGAATCCGGTAGCGGTAAAAGCGTTACAGCTAAAGCGATCCTGTCCATGATTGCCCCGCCGGGCAAGCGGCTGAATGGCGATATTCGTTACCGGGGAGAAAGTCTGACGGCTCTAACGGAAAAGCAATGGCGTAAAATACGCGGGAACCAGATTGCGATGGTCTTTCAGGACCCGATGACCTCGCTGAACCCGGTCAAGAAGGTCGGCTATCATCTGGTGGAGGTGATACGCAGACACCAGGGACTGGGCAAGGAGGCGGCTACGAAAGCCGCTGTGGAGCTGCTGCGACAGGTGGGGATTACCGAGCCGGAACGCCGGATGAACCAATACCCGCATCAATTCAGCGGGGGGATGCGTCAGCGGGTGATGATCGCGATGGCGCTCTCGTGCAGCCCGGAGCTGCTGATTGCTGACGAGCCGACCACGGCGCTGGACGTGACGATCCAGGCGCAAATTCTGGAGCTGCTCAAGACGTTGAAGCAGCAATCCGACATGGCGATTGCCCTGATCACCCATGATCTGGGCGTCGTCGCCCAGGTGTGCAGCCGTGTCATCGTGATGTACGGCGGCATGGTGATGGAGGAGGGTCGCGTGGACGATATCTTTTATCGTCCGGCCCACCCGTATACGCAGGGCCTGCTGCGCTCTGTGCCGCAGCGCACGAACGGCTTCCGCGAGCGGCTGGTGCCGATCGAGGGCACGCCGCCGGACCTGCTGGACCCGCCGTCCGGCTGTCCGTTCATGGAACGGTGCCCTCATGCCTTTGCCCGCTGTGTAGAGCGGCCACCGATGGTGGAGCTTCGCCCGGATCAACGGGCGGCCTGCTGGCTGAACGAGCCGGACGCTGTGCCTGCCGGAGTCTACGAGACGCCCGAAGCGGGCCATGTGGAAGGGAGGGTTTAACGTGAGTGAAGTGAGCAATGCAATGGGCGAAAGTCAGCCCTTGGTGGAGGTACACCAGCTTAAGAAGCATTTTGTAACAGCCAAGGATCTGTTGGGGGGCAGCTCGGAGGTACTCAAGGCGGTTGACGGCGTGAGCTTCCAGATCAAGCGTGGTGAGACGTTCGGACTGGTCGGCGAGTCGGGCAGCGGTAAATCGACGGTTGGACGCTGCCTGACGCGGTTATACGATTATACGGAAGGGACGGTGCGCTTTGACGGTCAGGATATTTCCAAACTGAACGATAAGCAGCTCAAGCCGCTGCGTCGGCGCATTCAGAGCATTTTTCAGGACCCGTATTCCTCGCTTAACCCGGGTATGAACGTGCTCGACCTGATTGGCGAGCCGATGGATATTCACAGATTGCATCAGGGCAGTGAGCGTAAGGATGCCGTCGTGGCTTTACTTGAAAAGGTCGGACTGAAGCGGGAGCACTTGTACCGCTACTCCCATGAATTCAGCGGCGGACAACGCCAGCGGATTTCTATCGCGCGTGCTTTATCCGTGAAACCGGAGTTTATCGTCTGCGACGAACCGATTTCGGCGCTGGACGTGTCTATTCAGGCACAGGTCATTAACACGCTGGAGGATCTCCAGCAGGAATTCGGGCTGACGTATCTGTTCATCGCCCATGACTTGTCGATGGTGCGGCATATTTCAGACCGGATTGGTGTGATGTATCATGGAAGATTGGTGGAGGTAGCCGACGCGGATGAGCTGTATGAGCAGCCAGCCCATCCGTATACACAGGCGCTGCTGTCCTCTATCCCTGTGCCTGATCCGAGAGCAGCTGGAGAGCGGGACGGTTTTGGGGCGGGCTTCGCCCAACCAGACGGTTCTTTGGCATGGGACAAGGACGGTGAGAGTGCCGCTGAGCTGCGTGAAATCAGTCCTGGCCATTATGTAGCGTACCCGGTTAACCGTTAGGTTAAGGTTGGTGTACGATGTACGTGATCAATAAGGAGGCACAAAACGATGACTGAATCGACGAAAAGAGTACGTATTTCCCAATGGGACGCGCTCATGCTGGAATCTTTACGCGCATTAGGCTGGTCTGATGAGGAGCTAATCCGTCGGGTGCAGCACAATGAACTGCCGTCGGACGGACAGTCCGATTTTGATTATGCGGAGCTTGCCACCGGGCTGGCGACCAAAGAGCCGGAGGTGTTTGTCAGCGCGGTAACGGACGGATATCAGATCAAGTACAACACGATACGGGGAATCCGTTCATGGATTGCCGCTGCGTTTGGGCGAGAGCCTGAGCTGTCACTGGAGGAAGGAAGCGAAGCCGTTACATCCGAGCTGACGAAGGTTGAGTATGCTCGGCTGGAGCAGGTGCTGTCATTCGGCTGGTCGATACAGGAAGATCGGCCCGCGACTGGAGATGCTGCGGGATTGTACCGAATTGTGCCTGCTTCACAGGCGAATTAAATCCTGGGTATGGAAATTGAAACGAGCTGACCGGGGAGGCCAGCTCGTTTTTTTAATGCAATCCTTCTTCATCTTTTTTATACAGCATGACCAGACTATTGTGAATGACCCGTGTCATGCAGTAAAAGAAGGCCATTCTGGAAGTTTGCATAATGGCTCCTAACAACATGGACATCGATTCCATATGGGAAAAATGTCGGATAAGAATTCGGTTAATAATCCCTTCACCAAACCAGACAAAATATAGCGGAACAATCATCTTTTGAATATAACGAGCTTTGCGCTCCAATTCGGGGTGGAGCGCAAAGTACCTATAAATATGGGTGAATGTATTGGAGAATCCCCACAAGTTAATAAAAGGAATCATGCGAGCCATAGCTCCAACGGTACGAATCGGATAATCGGAATGCTTTTGCCGGATGGCTTTATGTACTTGAACTAGCCAGATCAGATAGGTTACAAAACACATGTAGTACAGAACAAAGCTAAAAACTGTAAATTTTTGCTCCAGCTCGTATAGATGATCGTAATAAAAATCATTTGCGTAAATATACACTAACGTAAAAATAAGGATGAGAAATTCGCCTATAGTGCCCACCGCTAGCAGGGCTTGATGTACGCTGCCAGCTGTCTTTGATGGGAATGCTTTGGAATCTGAATCATTCAAGATGTACTTCCTCCCAGTCTAGTTGCTTCAAATACACGATAGCATCCTCCAGTGTTTCAACGGGGATAATGCGCAGCTTGAGTCCATGCTCCTTTTGAACTCGGGCAGCTTCTGCTTCGTTGCCTTCCTCACCGTACCATTCATAATCTGCCGGTACGAAAAATAGATCAACCTTTGCGGCCTCGGCTCCCAGCAGCTTTTGCTCCAGCCCACCGACCGATCCGATATCTCCGTATTCTTCCATCGTGCCAGAGCCTGCGATTTTGTGACGTCCGCCATCTGAGAAGTCGATGTTTTTGGCTTCCTCATACAGCCCGATACCTGTCATCAGACCCAAGGAATTTCCCGAAAGATCCTGCAAATGAGTCAATAGCTCTGCATAGCGAGCATCCTCCAATTTGCTAAGATTCGAGAAAGTCGCCGTAGCCCCAGCTGTGTCGCTGTCTACGCTTAATTCCGTCGCTGCATGTACGGCTTGCATGGCAGAATATTTTAGCGTGTCCGTCTCTGTGAGGTCCTTCAAATAAGAGTCCACTTCATCAGGGGCAAGGGGTTCAAATTTAATCTCTCCCCCAGATACATTTTCATTGGAATATACATTCCAACGCTCCAGAAGATTGTTAGCAATACCCGTTTGAACAGACGCAAAAAACACGCTTCCCTGAACGCCAAGATCTTTGACCGGATGCATTTCTCCCTGCAAAATATACTGTGTAGGCATAGGCCGTGTTCCAATAAAGGCAGCGATAGCCGGGATCAGCAGCAGCGCGAAGATGAGTATACGTTCTTTGTTTATGCCAAATATCCTTTTGAGGAGATATGGATTACGGCTTGGCACCTCATTCACAACCTTTCTATCATTTCTCATACGGATATCATCGGTTGATATGATTAGAAAGGTTACATTTTTCACCATAAATGACCGATAAGAGTATAGTAGTATTCGTATTTTATGGTAAATGAGGAAAGGGGATCTTTTAAATCTGATGAGTGAACAAGAAATACATGTGGGTGAATGTGGAGGTGGGACGATTGCTGGCGAACCGAATGCAGCTCCACCACGTCCACTAAGAATTGTTTTGACCTTGGTTACAGGATTTGCTTTATTGATCCTTGGTTTGTTTCTGTCGCTAATCACAGGTATATTTCCTATCAGCTATGCAGAGATATTGGAAGTGTTTTTTTCTTCAAATCCCAATCCCACATTTGTGGAAGTTGTATACCATATTCGTATGCCATTTGCATTGGATATGTTGTTGCTTGGAGGATGTCTGGCCGTTTCAGGAACTCTTTTACAATTACGAACAGCTAATCGGTTTGCATCACCAACCTTAACCGGACTTATGCCTGGGGCAATGGTAGGGCTATGTGTTGTCCTTTTACTTGGGATGGACATGGACTCTTTTGGTAGTATGGCTCTTTGTATTGCAGGAGCGGTGTTTGGGGGATTCATTGTATTTACATTGAATAAAATCCGTTTCATTCGAGGACGGTCTGCGGGGATTCATTTATTCATGATTGGTTTCATTATTGATGTTGTCCTTCGTTCAGCGTCGGGAGTTATTATGCTACTTGGAGAAAATCAGCAAGAGTGGGCAATCTCTCAGGGAGGGTGGGGAATAAGAGAAGGATCATTCACGTTTTGGCTTGCAGTGCTTACAATTCTCGTTGCGGGCTCTGTCTTTGCATTCCCCAAGCAGCTTAGTCCTTTATACATTCCCTTCGCGATTGTGTTGACCGCCGTTACCGTGTGGGCATGTGGTACCATCGGATATATAGGACTTATTGTGCCTTATTTCATGCGTTGTATGATAGGAAACCGTCCACGGCTTCTCATTTTGGGCTCCGTCTTTTGGGGGGGAGGTCTGTTAATGCTGGCCAAAGTCATTTCCGCTAAAATTAACGAGCCGGTTGGGTTTCCCGTAACCCCGGTGCTGGCCTGTATCGGCATACCCTTTTTGATCTTTATGGTGTGGATAGAATGGAAAAGAAGCTCTCTGCTTGAAAGCAGTAGATTTTGAACGAGAAAACTTTTTCCAGATCACTGGACTTTTATCATAGGTGCTCTGCTAGATCATCAGACGCTCTTTTTTTATGCTATATTTTATACATAAGGAAAATCAGAGAGTTGAGGTGCAGCATGACATCAATGACTATTGTTGAATCATCCGTCAAACCAGGATTAATGGCTTTTCAGGCAGGCGCAGAGGATCAGGCTCAAGTTCACGAGTTAATTTTACAGACTGCCAGATGGCTGCACAGCAAGGGTTCCACTCAATGGGGCAAGTTATTGAAAGGGAAGGATGATCATAATCTGGGAGGCGCTATTTCGCGCGGAGAAGTGATCATTTTCCGAAAGTCAGAGGGGCATTCTTTGGCAGGCTCCATGATTCTACAACAGCAGCCCAGTGCATGGGATCGTAAGTTGTGGGGATTAAATGAAGCGGATTCCGAGCCGGGAACGGCAGTATACCTGCATCGTTTGGTTGTAGATCGCGATAGCACCGGGAAGGGGCTAGGCCGTGAGCTGATGCAATGGATTGAACAAGGCATCCACTTCACAGGCAAGGATCGAATCCGTTTAGACTGTATTGCGGGAAATGACAAACTTAGCGAGTTTTACAGACAATGCGGTTATACGTATATAGGCGAAACGAACGGCTATAATGTTTTTGAAAAGATGCTAACAGAGATGTAGAAAAATAAAATCTGAGCTGAGCAAAGGGACGTCTGTACAAACAGACGTTTTTTTTGTTTTTTGGAACCCGTCCTGAGTTGCAGGATGGACAGGTATGTTGGGATAGAATCACTCTATCCCAACATACGGCTAACCACGAATTAAAGTGTTTTATAAATGAGGTTTATCGCTATTTAAAACGTCATAAACAAATATAATAAATATATATTACGTATTATATATTGAAATAACCACTTACTTTGTGTTACAACTTTAAGTAAACCTATAGATCATTTCAGGCATGTATCTCGATAAGTGGAGGGAATGAATTCAATGCTGAAAAGAGTGTACTCATTTAACGAAGGTAAGTTGGGGATGAAAGCGCTACTAGGAGGAAAAGGCGCCAATCTAGCGGAAATGACGACACTGAGTCTCCCAATCCCTCCCGGCTTTACGGTGACCACTGAGGCGTGCCGAGCCTACTTTACTTCCGGCGGCAAGCTCCCGGAGGGTTTGTTGGGAGAAATCGTCATTGCCCTGCACGACGTTGAGGAAGCCCAGTCGGCTATATTCGGAGATACGGAGCGGCCTTTGCTGGTATCTGTTCGTTCAGGATCAGTAACCTCGATGCCCGGTATGATGGATACGATACTGAACCTGGGTCTGAATGATGAAACCGTGCGTGGATTGGCAGAGCAGACGGGAAATGAGACCTTCGCCTATGATTGTTACCGTAGATTTATTCAAATGTTTGGCGAAGTGGTGCTGGGTATCGAATCCAATCATTTTGACCAGCTTCAGGAGCAGAGCAAGCAGACCCATGGGCGTAGCAGTGACCAGGAGGTTAGCGCGGAAGAATGGAAGGAACTGATCGGACATTATAAAGATCTTGTCGCAGAGCAGAACGGACAGCCGTTTCCACAGGATGTGTATCAGCAATTGCAAATGGCGGTAGAGGCTGTATTTCGCAGCTGGAACAATATGCGTGCCAAGGTTTACAGGAAGGCTTACGGTATTCCAGATGAACAAGGAACAGCAGTGAACATTCAGGCCATGGTATTTGGCAATCTCGGCAACGAAAGTGGAACCGGGGTGCTCTTCACCCGCAATCCCTCCACAGGTATGAATGAACTGTATGGCGAGTACATGGTAAATGCTCAGGGAGAGGACGTCGTGGCAGGAATAAGAACGCCTAACCCTATTCCTCAACTTTTGGAAGAGCAGCCGCTAGTCTATGGTCGTCTGGAAGAGCTGGCTTCCTTGTTAGAGCGTCATTATCGGGATATGCAGGATATCGAATTCACGATTGAAAAAGGAAATCTGTATCTGTTACAGACGCGCAGCGGCAAAAGAACGGCGCAGGCGGCTGTGAAAATAGCTGTGGATCTGGTGGAGGAAGGGATTATCAGCAAAGAAGAGGCTATCCAACGGATTGAGCCGTCCCACATGGATCAACTGCTGCATCGCTCCATTGATGTTTCCACACCGCTGGTTGCGATTGCCCAAGGTCTGCCTGCCTCACCCGGCGCAGCGAGTGGGCGCATTGTATTCGACGCCGATACGGCAGAGAACTGGAAGAAGGACGGGCAGAAAGTCATCCTGGTCAGTGTGGAGACCTCACCCGATGATGTTCACGGGATCATTGCCGCCGAAGGCGTGCTGACAAGTCGAGGTGGGATGACCAGCCATGCTGCTGTGGTTGCAAGGGGCATGGGTAAACCCTGCATTTGCGGCTGTGACACGCTGAGGATTGATCTGGACAGTCGAAGCGTCAGCATCGGTACCCTTACCTTTCAGGAAGGGGAAAATATTTCGATCGATTCGACCTCCGGGCAGGTGTACCAAGGCAGTTTGTTGCTCAACGAGCCAGTCATTACACCGGAGCTGTTGAAGCTGCTGGAGATTGCGGATGAAATTCGGACGTTGAAGGTCTACACCAATGCGGATACGCCACTCGACGCCGCCAAAGCTCGGGAATTTGGAGCTGAGGGCATCGGGCTGTGCCGGACAGAGCATATGTTTTTCTCGGGCCAACGGCTGCCTATCGTTCAGGCGATGATTTTGGCCGAGGATCAGGAGGAGCGGGTTCTTCATTTGAATCGTCTGCTCCAAATGCAACAATCCGACTTTGAGGCTATGTTCAGTGCGATGGACGGTTTACCGATGACGATTCGCCTGCTGGACCCGCCATTACATGAGTTCCTGCCGAACCTTGAGCAGCTTCAGGAGCAACAGCGGGAGCTTGAGCTTTCCGGCGGCCATGTGGAGGAGCTTCAACGTCTTAAAAGAACCATCTCCAAGGTGCACGACCTGCGTGAGATTAACCCTATGCTGGGATTGCGCGGTGTTCGGCTGGGCATTCTGTTTCCGGAGATATACGATATGCAGGTTGAAGCGATCTTTAAGGCCGCGGAAGCAGCACTGCGCAGGGGCGTGGATGTGAGACCAGGGATTATGATTCCGCTGGTCGGTCATTCGAATGAACTCAAGCAGATGAGAGAACTGGTCGATGAGGTGGCAGCTCAGGTGCTTAGCGAGGAATTCAAGTGGTTCAAGTATCGGGTGGGCACCATGATTGAGGTTCCAAGAGCCGCCCTGCTTGCAGACAGCGTGGCACAGTACGCCGACTTTTTCTCCTTTGGAACCAATGATCTGACACAAATGACCTTTGGTTACAGTCGGGATGATGCCGAAGGTAAATTCCTCGGCTCCTATATGGAGAAGAATATTCTGGAAACGAATCCCTTTCAGGTGTTGGATCAGGATGGCGTAGGCAAATTGATCGAATGGGCTGTTATCAAGGGTAAGGAGAAAAAGCCTTTTCTGGAGACAGGTATCTGTGGTGAGCATGGCGGGGATAGTGAGTCTATTCTCTTTTGTCACCGCAGCGGACTGGACTATGTCAGTTGCTCACCGTACCGGGTGCCATTTGCCCGCATTGCCGCGGCCCAAGCAGCTTTGCTTGTCAGAGCGGAGCAGCCTGAGGGAGCGTTGTCCGTTATGTAGCTGAAAGTAGTCTCTACAATTTCAATAACACATTTAAGGCAGCCTTGATCCAAGGGCTGCCTTGTTCGTTTTGCACCACATTTTACATACATATATCTCGTCGGGAAGAAAAAAATTTATATAAAAAATGAGAATGGTGATATCGTGTTCCCTTCTCCTACATATGATGATAGGGAAAGTTTTTGTAAGCGCTTTAATAAAATAATGACATACAACCATGCGAAGCTACAGGAGGCGGTTAAGATGGACAATTACATGAGCTGGATAAAAATTGGTTTTTTTCTCAGCGTTCTGTTTTTACTTGCAGCAGCATGCAGTACCTCTCCCAAGCTGGAAAACACGGAAGGGAAAAAAGTCCGGCTGACCATGCAAGTCTGGGGGAATCCTGCGGAGGTGAAGGTGTACCAGCGGGCACTGGATGCATTTGAGAAGGAAAACCCGAATATTGAGGTTAAGCTGGTGCCTGTACCGGGAGACCAATATGAGCAAAAGCTGCTGACACAGCTTCAGGGAAGCCGCGGGCCGGACGTGTTTTATTCGTATGAGCCGACCATTGCGCGTTTGATTGGAGCGAAGCAGGTGCAGCCGTTGGGTGAATTTTTAAAAAGTGATGCCAGTGATGTGAAGGCCGAAGATTTTCCGGAGGGATTGTGGGGTCCAGCCAAACGCGATGGGGAAATTTACGGGGTCACTCCTGACTCGAATCCGATGGTGATGTATTACAACAAAAAGGTCTTTAAGGATGCCAGTGTGAAGACACCGCAGGAATATTATGACGAGGGCAAATGGAACTGGGACGCCTTTGAGGAAGTCACATCGAAGCTGAAAGCTGCCGGAAAACAGGGCTATATCGCAGAAAACTGGTGGGCTCACTGGTATTCATGGGTGTGGTCGAATGGCGGACGGATTTTTGATGAACAAGGCAAGTATGTGCTGGACCACAATGAAAAGGGTAAGGAAGCCTTTGGCTTCATGTACGATATGGTGAACAAGGGAAATGCGGTATATCTCGGCTCACTTCCCAAGGGGCAAGGGGCTGACGCAATGTTTATGTCCAACCAGGTCGGTATGCTGGCGGCCGGAAGATGGCTGGAGCCCTTGTTCAGTCAAAATAAAAGTCTCGACTTTGATTATATTTACTGGCCTTCCAATACAGGCAAAAATGAACCTGTCGCCATTCCGCTTGCTTACGTAGCCGTGAACAAAAACAGTCCGCATCTGCAAGAGGCCATGAAGCTGGCGGCATTCTACGTCTCGGTGAAGGGGCAGGAGGTGCGACTGGTTGAAGGTGGGAATGCCATGGGTACGCTTGCCGCCGCAGATGAGAGCATTATGAAAAAGGCGATGATTGAACATTCAAGCTATTTGACCGAAGGACGCGACAAGGGGCATGCCCACGGCTCCGCAATGGCTTATGACGCTCAGGTACCGGGATTAAATTCGGATATCACGGAGACGATTGACCTGATGTTCCTCGGCAAGCAGGATGCTGAGGCAACGATTGAGAAGCTGAATCAGATCATATCCAAGGCGGTCAAGTAGGCACGGAATAAGGCCGTGACCGGGGAGGAAGGTGACAAGATGCAGAAAAAGCATCAAGCGCTGTGGGGCTATCTATTCATTAGCCCCCAGTTTCTGGGCCTGCTATGTTTCTCACTGCTGCCGCTGCTGTATGCGTTCTATTTAAGCTTTGTGAATTGGGATGGCTTTGGCGTGCCTGTATTTGTCGGTTTGGATAATTTCAGAGACCAATTAGCTGATCCTGATTTCTGGAAGGCACTGATGAATACAGTGTACTATATGGTGCTGGTTATCCCCGCGGGGATTGTATTGGCTCTGCTCGTAGCCATCATGCTCAATAAAGTAAAGGGCAAGGAAATCTATCGTTTGTTCTTTTTCATGCCTGTTGTGACCAGCTCGGTATCGGTCGGGGTCATCTGGATGTGGATACTGAACGGCGAATTTGGCATTTTAAATTATCTGCTGCGAGCGATTGGGATTACAGGCCCGATGTGGCTTACGGATACGCAGTGGGTAATTCCGTCGATTGCGCTTTTGAGCATATGGCTGGGGCTGGGATACAATATGGTCATTTTCCTGGCAGGACTTCAGGGCATCTCCAAAAGCTATTACGAGGCAGCCGAAATTGACGGGGCCAGCAAGTTCCAGCAGCTAAGGTATATTACCCTGCCGCTATTGTCACCTACGACCTTTTTTGTCACCATCATGATGGTTATTAGCTCTTTTCAGGTGTTCGATCAGGCGTTCGTCATGACGAATGGGGGGCCAGCCAAGGCAAGCTATACGCTTGTGTACCATATTTACGATCAGGCATTCATTGATTTTACGATGGGGGAAAGTGCTGCGGCAGCAATGATTTTGTTCGCGATTATTCTTGTCTTTACCCTACTGCAATTTAAAATGCAAAAGAGGTGGGTGCACTATGGAGATTAGGCAAAACAGCAGGGATTTCCTGCGCCATGTGCTGCTCGCTGTCGGCTCTCTGATGATGTTTTTTCCCTTCCTGTGGACGGTTCTCAGTTCTCTGAAGGATATCTCTCAAATTTTTGTCGTCCCGCCCCAATGGATTCCCGATCCGTTTGTATGGAGCAATTATCCGGCTTCACTGGAGGCTATGCCCTTCGTACAGGCGTACATGAACAGCTTTTATATTACGGTCATTATCGTGACAGCGACGCTGATTAGCGCGTCCATGGCGGCGTATGCTTTTGCTAAAATCCGTTTTCCGGGGTCGAATGTCCTGTTTATCCTGTTCCTCGCTACGATGATGGTGCCCAAGCAGGTGACGATGATCCCGCTGTATTTGGTGATGGACCGCATCGGGTGGCTGGATACGCATTGGTCGCTGATTGTACCCGGAGCGTTGTTTAACGCGTTTGCGGTGTTCCTGCTGCGCCAGTTCGTGATGGGGATTCCGCGCGATCTGGAGGAAGCAGCGGTCATGGACGGGGCGGGGTACATTCGCATTTACTGGAGTGTGATTCTGCCGTTGGTTCGTCCAGCGTTAGCCGCGATTGGGATTTTCACCTTTTTGGGCGCCTGGAACAGCTTTCTCGATCCGCTGATTTACCTCAATACACCAGAGAAATTCACGGTTCCGCTGCTGCTCAACAATTTCAAAGGGCTGTATACCGCGGATTGGTCGTTGATGATGGCGGGTACTACCATTTCCGTCGTTCCGGTGCTGATCGTCTATATGATTGCTCAAAAACAAATTATCGAAGGCATTACCTTGACGGGTATCAAGGGGTAGAAGCGTTTCCCTGCTCCTTTTTCTGTTCTTTTCGATACTGTAACGGGGTATACCCGGTGCATTGCTTGAATACACGACCAAAGTGAGCGATGCTGTCAAAGCCCGTTTTTTCAGCAATGGCGGTCACTTTCCAGCTCGTTTCTCTCAGATACGCTCGTGCTTGCTGGACCCGGACATCCTGAAGGTACTCTATTAAGGTAAAGCCTGTGGTCTGCTTGAAAATCCGGCACAAATACGTACTGCTGATATAAAAATGCCTTGCCAGTTGATCCAGGGTCAGCCTCTCCGCATAGTGGGCATGCAGGTATTCGATGACTGCATACACTCGCTGCTGCTTCTCGCTGCGTTCCGGCGCAATGGTGTCGGGGGTGGAGGATTGTATGCGGCCGATTCGGATAAGCAGCTGGAGTAGCAAGCTTTGGAGATACATATGGCGGTATGCATGGTCTTGATGGTACTCATCCAGCATTTGCTGGAACAGATGCTCCAGCTCGCGCTGTTCCTCCGTCGAAGGGCGAAGCAGAAAGCTTTTCTCCGGCAGGAGGGGCTGCTTCTGATCGCTGGACGGGGCGTCAGGCATCGACGTGGCAACAAACGCTTCATCAAAATTGATCAGAATCCGCTCATGGCTACCGTTGCCCTTGTTGCTCGTGCGATGAAAATCGTGTTTGCTGATCCAGATCAGATCGCCCTTCTGTAGCGCATATACCCGCTGATTAATGTAATAGTAGCGCTCTCCTGCCAGCAGATAATAGATTTCATGTGCTTGGTGAACATGGTCAGCGGACATGCTGAACGGCTCTGTCCGTAGCGCTTGCTCGATGGCAAAACGGGGTGTGACGATCACATCAACGGTCTCCTTTACGAGAAAATTCAAATGGATAATATATGTATACTTTAAGGACCAATTCACAATAAATGCGAAGAATTCGCTCTTTCTTATACTATAAAATAAAAGTAATTCATGCAAAGGGTGTGTGCCAATTGGCTAAAATCAAATATGCACTTGTGGGTACTGGAGGAAGAGCCGAATTTTTTTACGGTGAAGTTGTTACCGTTTTCAAGGATACCTCGGAGCTGATCGCGTTCTGTGACGTCAATCAGACGAGAATGGACTATGCCAATCGGCTGTTGCAGGAGAAATATGAGCACGAGCCGATTCAGACCTATAAAGCCCATGAATTTGAACGAATGATCGCAGAAACGAAGCCGGATATCGTGATCGTCACGACCATTGACCGTGTGCATCATCAGTATATTATCCGGGCGATGGAACTGGGCTGTGATGTTATTTCCGAGAAGCCGATGACGGTGGATGAGGATAAATGCCAGGATATTTTGGACGCCATAGATCGCACGGGACGCAAGCTACGCGTCACCTTTAACTACCGCTATGCGCCGCATAATACGAAAATCCGCGAGATTATTATGGACGGGACGCTTGGTGATATCTTGTCGGTCAATTTCGAATGGCTGCTGAACACACAGCATGGTGCGGATTATTTCCGTCGCTGGCACCGGGATAAGCGCAATAGTGGCGGTCTGCTGGTGCATAAATCGACGCATCATTTCGATTTAATGAACTTTTGGCTCGGCTCAAAGCCGGAAACGGTGTATGCGATGGGCGATCTGAAATTTTATGGACGGGAAAATGCGGAACAACGTGGTGTGACTGAGTTCTATCAACGGGCTTACGGCAGCAAGGCGGCAGAAGATGATCCTTTTGCGTTGCATCTTGACCGTAACGAGCACCTGAAAAGCATGTATCTGGATGCCGAGCATGAGGATGGCTATGTGCGGGATCAAAGCGTATTTGGCGACAATATTAGCATTGAGGACACGCTTAGTGTCATGGTGAAGTACAAGAACAAGACAGTCATGAACTACTCGCTGAATGCTTACATGCCTTGGGAGGGATTTATCATCGTGTTCAACGGCACCAAGGGACGGATGGAGGTTCGGGTATCCGAGCAATCCTACGTTAATTCCGGGGGCAGTAAGGCAGACGAGGGGGCGTTAAAAGAAAAAACCATTACGATCTATCCCCACTTTGCAGCACCTTATGAGGTGGAGGTAGAGGAAGGCGTGGGTGGTCATGGCGGTGGTGATCCGGTCATGCTGCGGGATATTTTTGATAAGCCGGCAGATGATCGGTTTCATCGCGCAGCCTCACATATCGACGGTGCATGGTCCATTTTGACCGGTATTGCCGCCAACCGTTCTATTCGTACAGGTCAGCCAGTAAAGGTGGAGGAACTGGTTCATTTGTAAAGACTGGCAACCACTAAAATAACCAAGAAGCCCCCCTGTTTATCTTATGGACAGAGGGGCTTCTTGGTATTTTACTGTCAGCGGCGGCAGAGTTTCTGTTAGCTGTCGTAGGGTACTTATTTCATTATTTATCGGCAGTCAGTTCACGGGCTCCCAGTTGTTGTACAGGACGATGGTTATCGGGAAAAAGGGTGGCGAACTGACTGATTTGGTCGGCCGACATTTCAATGGGTTGTTCCAGCACTGTCCAGTTCACATGCTCTGTGCATGGCGGAGTGGTCAGAGATCCGTTATAGCGAATCGAGTGCAGGTCCTTCGGCAGAAGAGTAGCGAGATTCAGTTCTCCCTCCAGAGCCTCTTCCTGGGAAACATCTTTTGGAAGTTTGGACCAAATACGGCTGAAAGCCTTATTCTCCTTGCCGCCTTGAATGAGTACGCCTAAGACGGCGGTGCTGCCGTTGTCACCCTGATGAACAAAATGAAGCTCCATATCGGCATTTTTACCATCTATTTGGTGTTCACTAGGATGATGGAAGTGAAACTGCTTTAAAGTGAATTTAGTACCATCCAGTACAATAGTATTACCGGGGCTGGCTGCATTGATTTGAATGGTGTGTCCATTATTCAGAATGGATACTTTCGTATTGGTGTAGTGAACCTGTATCGGCTGCTGCGTTTGCGAAGCTTCCATTCGAGTATGTTCTATGTTGACAGGGGATTGTTCGTGGCCATTACCACAAGCGGCGAAATCCTTTTCCAGCTCTCCCCAATGTTCCGGTCCCTCCTCTCCCTCATAGGACCAGTGTGGATTTTTCTGAACAACCGCATGGGCGGCGCTACCAGTCGGTGAAGACGAAGTAATCGTAGATTTGGAAGTGGCGGGCTGAGCATTACATCCGGTTGCCGACACAACCAGGAAAATAGCAAACATGCTGGACAAGCAAACTCTCCAGTTTTTTTTCATTGTGCATGATCCTTCTTCCCAAAGTAGAGTATGTGAAACTTTTTACATTGTAAATTATTGTACAAAGTTCCATCAAGGGTACAAGGACTTAGGAAGAAGGAATGGGTGTACTCTTTTTTTACAGCTTATTCAGAATGTTATCCTCCAGTACAACGGATTTATCCCCGTACTCTTTAATAATATGCTTTTCTCCCCAGGCGCACAGAGAATCCAAAATGCCCGTCAGACTGCAACCATATTCACTAAGCTCGTACTCCACTTTGGGAGGCACCTGATTGTAGCTAATTCGATTGACGATGCCGTCTTCCTCTAATTCCCGGAGCTGCTGCGTCAGCATTTTTTGTGTAATCGAAGGCATGATGCGTTTCAATTCGCTTGTCCGCATTTTCCCATGTGTCAAATGACACAGGATCACACACTTCCACTTCCCACCGATAACCTCTAAAGTCGCCTCAACCGAGATGTTGTATTTTTTCTGACCCAATGTCGATCCCTCCGTGTGTTTCACCTTTTGTTTAGGGTACTTTTTGGTACCTATATCACTAAAAAGTACGTACTGTTCATAATTGCTTGAATAACTCATAATAACATTTGCTGGTCGAAGATTTCTATAGATGAGCATTTTGCATAAATCCCAGGAGTGATTTCAATTCTAATCAGCACTATATAGGTCGAAACGGTCTAGTTCGTCTATGTAGTGTACCTCTAAGCGTGAGGAATCGAATTATGAAAAATGCTGAGATAGGAGTGAAAGACATGTCGTCAGACTCAAAACGAAGTATTTGGCCATTACTGGCTTTAGCCGTAAGTGCCTTTGCCATTGGGACAACCGAGTTCATCAGCGTGGGACTGCTTCCCCTGATCGCTGAGGACTTGCACATATCCGTAACCATGTCGGCCTTAACCGTCACGTTGTATGCTTTAGGAGTTACCATCGGGGCTCCCGTTTTGACCTCGTTAACATCCAGTATTCCCCGTAAAACGCTGCTGCTGTGGATCATGATTGTATTTATTGCAGGCAACAGCCTCGCAGCGTTCTCCAGTGGAATTGTCATGCTGCTGATTGCACGTGTGGTCTCGGCGTTCTCCCATGGGGTGTTCATGTCCATCGGCTCCACCATCGCAGCCGATCTTGTACCCAATGATCGCCGAGCCAGTGCCATTTCCATTATGTTCTCCGGGCTGACCGTAGCCACGGTCACGGGTGTACCCTTGGGGACCTTTATTGGGCAGCAATGGGGCTGGCGAGCGGCCTTCATGGCGATTGTGATCGTCGGTGTGGTGGCACTCATTGCGAATCTGATTTTGCTGCCATCCACTCTGCGAAAAGGGAACAGACCCCCCTTCCGGGAGCAGGTCAAACTGGTTACCAATGGTCGCTTGCTACTCGCCTTTATCATTACAGCCTTGGGGTATGGAGGCACGTTTGTCGTGTTTACTTATTTATCTCCATTGCTTCACGACATAACCGGATTTAAGCAGAGTACGGTAACGTTTATTCTTTTGCTGTATGGAATCGCGATTGCCATAGGGAATGTTATGGGTGGAAAAGCTGCTAACCGCAAGCCGCTTTCAGCTTTATTTTACATGTTCCTGATTCAAGCGATTGTCCTGCTCGTTCTGTTGTTCACAGCTCCTTTTAAAACCGCCGGACTGATTACGATTTTTTTTATGGGATTGCTTGCGTTTATGAACGTGCCTGGCCTACAGGTATATGTGGTGATGCTGGCTGAACGTTTTGCCCCCAAAGCCGTAGATGTCGCTTCTGCCGTCAATATCGCTGCTTTCAACGCGGGAATTGCGATTGGAGCATACGTGGGTGGAAGGGTGACTGATTCCTTGGGTCTCATTCATACGACCTGGATCGGGGCGATTATGGTTTTCGCTGCGGTTCTACTCACAGGCTGGAGTCGCACGCTAGAAAAAAGGGATGCAATCCCCGCAATAGGTTCACAATCTTAATAAATGCAGAGAGGAAGATAAACAATGACTCAAAACTTACAAAGCACAACAACATTGCACAACGGAGTTCACATGCCTTGGTTCGGAATCGGGGTATTTAAAGTGGAGGAAGGCTCAGAGCTGGTCGATGCCATCAAAACGGCTGTGAAGCATGGTTATCGCAGTATAGATACAGCCGCAGCTTATGCCAACGAAAACAGTGTAGGACAAGCCATCGGCGAGGCTCTTCAGGAAAATAACCTGTCCAGAGAAGACCTTTTCGTAACGTCCAAAGTGTGGAATGCCGATTTGGGGTATGAAGAGACACGGGCAGCCTATGAAGTAAGTCTGGACAAGCTGGGTCTGGACTATCTGGATCTGTATCTGATTCATTGGCCGGTTCAAGGCAAGTATAAAGAAGCCTGGAGAGCTTTGGAGTCCTTGTATAAAGAAGGGCGGATCAAGGCAATCGGAGTCAGCAACTTCCAGATTCATCATTTGGAGGACCTTATGAAGGATGCTGAAATCACGCCAATGGTGAATCAGGTGGAGTTTCATCCACAATTAACACAAACCGAGCTACTGCAATTCTGTCAAAAGAACAACATTCAAATGGAAGCCTGGTCCCCGTTAATGCAAGGCCAATTGCTTGATCATGCGGTACTGCAAGACATAGCGACCAAGTATGGCAAATCGGTGGCGCAAGTGATTTTGCGCTGGGATGTGCAGCAGGGAGTTGTCACCATTCCCAAGTCTACCAAGGCGCATCGGATTGTCGAAAATGCCGACATTTTTGATTTTGAATTGACGCAAGAGGATATGGACCGAATTCAGGCGTTAAATGCGAATCATCGGGTAGGTCCTGATCCGGATAACTTTGATTTTTAAACTCTATTTCCATGATACGCCGTTCCTTTCTTCATTGAAGGGAGCGGTGTTTTTTGTCCGTGATGGGTCTGGAGCAACAGCATTCCAACCCCGCCATATGGTATTATAGGGTATGATAAAAGAGACGTTTTGGGAGCTTGTGAAAATGAAGACAATTCGGGGGACCTCATGAATAAGACGATTGCAGATATAGCCCAAATGGCTGGCGTGGCCAAGAGCACGGTATCCCGTTTTTTGAACGGCGGGGCTGTCAGTGTGGATACGAGACGTAAAATTGAAAAGGTGGTCAAGGCCACGGGCTATGTGCCCAATGCCTTTGCCCAGAGTCTTAAGGCGAAGCGGACCAACATTATCGGCACCGTTGTGCCACGTCTGGATTCTTTTGCGACATCCCATACGCTGATGGGTATTGATGAGGAGCTGCGTTCTCAGCATTATCAGATGCTGATCTCTAATACGAGCCAAGATGTACAGCGTGAAATAGAAGCCATTTATGAGCTGGGTCGGCAAAAGATTTCCGGTATTATTTTACTGGCTGCTGAAATTACCGATGAGCATCTGACCGCGATCCGCGACATTGCCATTCCGGTTTTGCTGGTGGGGCAGCAGCACACGCAGCTTCACAGCCTTATCCATGATGACTACCGAGCGGGATATGATATCGGCGCATATGTTCTGTCACAGGGCCACCGTGAAATTGCCTACGTCGGCGTTACGGAAAAGGATGTCGCTGTCGGTGTGCGGCGCAAGGAGGGCTTTAAGCAGGCTGTTCGAGATTCATTGCCCGATCAAGCTCATATGGAAGATGTGAAGCAACTGGAGCGATCCGCTGGGTACGATATCAGATACTATGAAACCGGATTTAAAATGTCTGATGCACGGGTGGCTGCGTCTGCGATTTTAGATGGATTCAGGCCATCCTTAATGGTGTGTGCTACGGATAATATTGCGCTTGGCGTGATCAACGCGGCGTATTCCAGAGGGATTGCCATTCCATCGGAATTGTCGGTGACTGGCTTTGGGGGATACGATATTACGGAGGTGATTCATCCTGCGCTAACAACCGTGCAATATCCTTACATGGAAGCAGGACGCGTAGCAGCGCAAAATATTGTACGGCTGGTAGAACACAAACCAGTAGAGAAAGTGACTGTTATGAATTATTCTCTTATAGAGAGAGAAAGCGTTGACAAACGCTGAACAGGTGGATTATAATTTCTACGAAACCGGTTCCATAGCGCTCGGGCACAAGTGGAATCGGTTGCAAATCCATGGATGAGTATATTTTTTTAATCATACAGGAACCGGTTCCTGTATATTATTTTTTCATTAAATTGGAACCGGTTCCTGAGGCGAAAGTTTTAATAAGAATGAGGTACACCTATGAAAATGACAAAAGAACAAAAGTATCGACTGATTGAGCAGGCAGAGCCCGGTGAAATAGCCAGCTTGGAGAAAAAGGTGGAGCAATGTCACTGGCGGCAGGAGTTTCATATTCAGCCATCGACAGGCTTGCTCAATGATCCCAATGGCTTTTCGTATTATCAGGGTGAATACCATTTGTTCTATCAGTGGTTCCCGTTTGGAACCGATCATGGAATGAAATACTGGTATCATTTGAAGTCCAGAGATTTGGTCACATGGGCCGACGCAGGCATCGGTATCGCACCGGGCGATTATTTTGATTCACATGGTGCTTATTCAGGTAGCGCGATGGCGCATGAGGGCAAGCTGTATATGCTATATACGGGAAATACACGTGACAGGGACTGGATCAGACATCCTTATCAATGTATGGCCGTTATGGATGAGAGCGGTCTCATTACAAAATGGGAGCATCCCGTTATTCCGAACGTGCCGGAAGGCTATACGGATCATTTTCGTGATCCCAAGCTGTGGAAGGACGGAGACAGCTTTTACTGTGTGATCGGTGCCCAGAGAGCGAATTTAACAGGCTGCGCCGTCCTTTATCGGTCAACCGACCTCCATACGTGGCAGTTTCAGGGGGAACTGCGGACAGGGCTGGAGACGTTTGGCTACATGTGGGAATGCCCGGATTATTTTGAACTGGACGGCTTGGGTGTATTGGTATTTTCTCCTCAGGGCCTGGAGCCTTCCGGGGATGAGAATCACAATATTTATCAGTCGGGTTACGTGATCGGCAAGTCGCTGGATACCGGCACCAGAATATTGGAGCATGGGGCATTCCGCGAGCTGGACCGTGGCTTTGACTTTTATGCACCGCAGACGATGATCGACCCGCAGGGGCGGCGTATTATGGTGGCGTGGATGGGATTACCGGATATTGATTGTCCGACAGATCCGAACGGATGGGCGCATTGCCTGACGCTGCCGAGGGAGCTTACGCTTCATGAGGGCAAACTCATACAAAGGCCAATACCTGAGCTAACTACGCTGCGTAGAAAGCGTGAGGAACGGGTAGCCGACGCATTAACGTCGGAGAGCAAAACCTATACGGGCTTCAAGGGTACGGCTTATGAGCTGATTTGTGAGTATGATCTTTTGAGCGCCAAGGCATGCGGTATTGAATTCCGCGCAAGTGCGACCGAGAAAACGGTGATCCGATATGATGCCGTGAGCCGCAAGCTTGTGATGGACCGTTCGCAATCGGGTGAGCCTGTCGCTGCTTCGTATGGTGAGATAAGACAGTGCGCCATGAATGGGGACCGTATCAAGCTTCATCTGTTCGTGGATACGTCTTCGGTTGAAATTTTCGTCAATGATGGGGAAGAGGTGTTCACCAGTCGTATTTTTCCGCACCCAGAGAGTGACGAAATACGCTTTTTTGCCGACAAGGGAGAGGCTCTCTTCCAAGCGGTAAAATGGGATTTTACATGAATATTCAACATCATCAAGTGGATCGTTAATCATCAATAACATAACGGAATGAACGAGAGGATGAACATCATGACGGAGAACCGGGAAATAGCCAAAGAAGTGATCCAAGCAATCGGTGGGAAGGATAATATTGCGTCCTTTGCTCACTGCGCGACACGCCTGCGGATTATGGTGCATGACAAGGAGAAGATTGACCAGAAAAAGGTTGAAGAAATCGACAAGGTCAAAGGAGCTTTTTTTAACTCGGGTCAGTATCAGATTATTTTTGGTACAGGTACGGTCAATCGGATTTTTGAAGAGGTCGAGAAGCTCGGAGTGACCGGATCCTCTAAAGAAGAAGTGAAGAGTCAGGGGAAAAAGGAAGGCAACGTCTTCCAACGCTCCATTCGTACCTTTGGCGACGTATTTGTACCGATCATTCCGGTGCTGGTTGCTACGGGGCTGTTCATGGGCTTGCGCGGCTTGCTTACCCAGCCGCAAATTCTGGCCCTGTTCGGCATGACGCCGCAGGATATTTCACCGAATTTCCTATTGTTTACCCAAGTATTGACGGATACGGCTTTTGCTTTTCTACCTGCGCTGGTCGCGTGGTCAGCCTTTAGAGTATTCGGCGGCAGCCCGGTGCTCGGTATCGTTCTCGGTTTGATGCTGGTGAATCCGGCCTTGCCCAACGCCTATGCTGTTGCGGACGGCTCAGCTCATCCCTTGACGATGTTCGGCTTCATCCCTGTGGTTGGTTATCAGGGCTCGGTATTGCCAGCCTTTTTCGTAGGTTTAATTGGAGCCAAGCTGGAACGGGGGCTGCGCAAACGGGTACCCGAAGCGCTGGATCTGATTCTTACACCGTTTTTAACACTGTTGATCATGATTATACTGGGGCTGTTTGCTATCGGTCCGGTTTTCCATTCTCTTGAAGAGTGGGTACTGCAAGGAACGACGTTTGTACTGGATTTGCCTTTCGGTATCGCAGGGATTGTTATCGGTTTTCTGCATCAAATTGTCGTAGTTACGGGTGTGCATCATATATTTAATTTTCTGGAAATTCAACTGCTCGAAAAGAACGGAGTAAACGCTTTCAACGCGATCATTACTTGCGCTATGGCTGCCCAAGGTGCGGCTTGTCTGGCGGTTGGACTGAAAACGAAGAACAGCAAGCTGAAAGCGTTAGCGCTTCCTTCCTCGTTGTCCGCTTTTCTGGGGATTACAGAGCCGGCTATTTTCGGGGTTAACCTGAGATATATGAAGCCTTTTGTCATGGGCCTGATCGGTGGGGCAGTCGGCGGGTTTATCGCTTCGATCTTCCATTTGGCGGCTACAGGTATGGCCATTACGGTCATTCCGGGTACATTGCTCTACATGAACCATCAGCTTCCGCTTTATATTTTGGCGAACGTGGCTGCTATGACAGTAGCTTTTGTCCTGACCTGGATGTTCGGCTATAATGATAAAATGCTGGAGGAAGTCAAAACAGCAGGTTCCTCCAATTAACACCACCCAGGTGGTATGAATAAGTAAGCACACGCCTAGGAATTAAATGTAACGGTCGTTCTACTTTGGAGCGCTCTCACCCCTTGTTAAAAAGGGCTGCTAGAGAAAGCATCCAAGTGGGGCGGCCGTTTTTCTTTAAACTTTAGCATTTCGTATCCGGTTACGCATCATGACTTTGGCCGCCAGTCAGTTCGGAACGCAACGGGTTGCCAGAGTATTTACAATGGCATGGACTTGGGTAGTAGAATAGTTTCCTTCCTTTAATGCGGTATTCCTTGACAAACTGTAGCGATTTTTATCAAATCCCGAAAAACAAAATTTTATGTCAATGAGGTAAAAATTTCAAAAAGTATATATACGATGGTTATTTTGTATGTTATCATATAAACGTTGTTAAAATTTAGTATTTGGAGGCAATTATCTGTGAAAAAACTTCTTGTAACAATGCTATTTATTATGTTAGTGGCCATTGGATTGAATCCTGCAAGCTCTTATGCAGATTCATCTTCATCGGCTAAAGACGCTTCTGACCAGTCCCTATTCCCACCCTACTCCTCAATTGTTAATTCGGATACGCTCTTGAGCGGTTTGACGCTTGAAGAGTATAATGAGGCTATAGCCAATGCAGTTCCACTGGAATCAGTAATTGTAAAAAGCGATAAAACTCAATCCATTGAAAAAATTTCCCCTATGGCTGTGCCATCTTGGTCATTTAGCCACCTAAGTCGTAACGATGGATTTTGGTCAGATAAGTTTTCAATTGGTTATGCAGGGTATGTGCCTGTAAGTGTGGTGCAGTGGGGAGATGATAGTTCTTGGTCTCAACCCAATGTAGGTTATACACTTGTGAGTAGAGATTATTTGGGCAAGGTTCGCATCGTTTCTGGAAGATATACAGGCACGAATACAAAATTTGAAATCAAGGTACCAGAAGCTGGACAATACCAAATGTTAGTTAATAATTTAAATGACTACACTATTTCAGGGAACGGATTCATGGGTTATTAAATTTTGTTAATTGGATTATTTTTGGAAGGGAGGAAGTGAGTGTGAACAAGCGACTCAGACCAGCTGTTATTATCTTAAGTCTAATTGTCGTTGTCGGAGGGGCGGTGGCTGTTATCAAAAGTCAGACCTTTGCGAACAGCAGTAAGCCTCAAACCCAAACTACCAATGATCCTGACTGGCTCACACCTGAGAAAAAGAAGGAGATAAACGAGAAAGTGTTATCTTCACAAGCAGAAATTATACACTCAAAATATGGAGATTTTTTCCCTGTTGAAGTTCCGAATAAGTATCCAAGCGATCAAGTCGCAAATTGGGACAATAAAGAGGAAATAACAGCACAGACAAAGCAAATTATCTATAATAATTTTGTTTACGAAAAAAAAGAGAAAAAAAACTAATTTTTTCCGGAACGCTTGTAAAAATGAGCGTTCTTTTTTGTGCGCCATGCATGGGCGCGTAACTAGGCGGTGAAAGTCCGCTATGGGGGCTGACAGTTGCCAACCATTAGCCAAGAGCAAGGGTGTCCGCCGTGAGGCGGAATCTGAAGGAAGCTGGCGGCAAAATTCCGACCTGAGGAACACGAACCGCATCAGGCATCCAAAGTGGGATGAGCCTGCAAAACAAGGAAAAATCCAATAAACTGTCCAGACACGAGGACTGTTGCGGACGGCTCAGCTCAGCCCTTGACGATGTTCGGCTTCATCCCTGTGGTCGGTTATCAGGGCTCGGTATTGCCAGCCTTTTTCGTAGGTTTAATTGGAGCCAAGCTGGAACGGGGGCTGCGCAAACGGGTGCTCGAAGCGCTGGATCTGATTCTTACACCGTTTTTAACACTGTTGATCATGATTATACTGGGGCTGTTTGCCATCGGTCCGGTTTTCCATTCACTTGAAGAGTGGGTACTGCAAGGAACGACGTTTGTACTGGATTTGCCTTTCGGTATCGCAGGGATTGTCATCGGTTTTCTGCATCAGATTATCGTAGTTACGGGCGTGCATCATATATTTAATTTTCTGGAAATTCAACTGCTTGAAAAGAACGGAGTAAACGCCTTCAACGCGATTATTACTTGCGCTATGGCTGCCCAAGGTGCGGCTTGTCTGGCGGTTGGGCTGAAAACGAAGAACAGCAAGCTGAAAGCGTTAGCGCTTCCTTCCTCGTTGTCCGCTTTTCTGGGGATTACGGAGCCGACTATTTTCGGGGTCAACCTGAGATATATGAAGCCTTTTGTCATGGGCCTGATCGGTGGGGCAGTCGGCGGGTTTATCGCTTCGATCTTCCATTTGGCGGCAACAGGTATGGCTATTACGGTCATTCCGGGTACATTGCTCTACATGAATCATCAGCTTCCGCTTTATATTTTGGCGAACGTGGCTGCTATGGCTGTAGCTTTTGTCCTGACCTGGATGTTTGGCTATAACGATAAAATGCTGGAGGAAGTCAAAACAGCAGGTTCCTCCAATTAACACCACCCAGGTGGCAAGAGGAATGTGGGTTTGGATAAAAAAGCAATTATTTATACTGATAGCTAAAAAAGCTCTGCCGACCAATTAAGGTTAGCAGAGCTTTTTTTAGCTATCTATCCGTTTAAGCACCTCCAATGGTAACGTAAGGCTGAATACTATGGTGGTGGTTAAGTGCTTGATCCGGCACAGTGAAAATAAACAAAAAGCTAGCTGCGATGATCAGCAGCACCATTTTTTTCAACATTGTTCATCCACACCTTTTCAATAAGATTTAAAAATGCTGCTTTAGTTTCTGGAACCGCATAATCCTGAAAGTGTAAAAATAGACCCATACAATTTATAAAATAAGTCTCATTATTTAGCTTATGATAACTTATCATTGAATACATCAAATGTTTAAAACCATCAATGTAAGAACCTCGATGTAAATCATAATAAGCTAATTCGTAACCAAACCATGCGATATAGTCCGGTATCACCTGTTGAGTATACATATCATCGAATGGAGGCTGTTCAGAAAAAGAATTAATCTCCGTTTCAAACCGTTGAAGTATATCATCCACGTCCAATTCAAATCGGTTTGCTGCAATTATAACATTCAACAATTTGGAGATTTCCTCTTGTTCATTAGAGCCTGATGTCGCTGCAATATATTCAACATAATCTTGAAGCACGCTTATATCTCCAGACAAAAGCTTATATACGTAAGTATTACCTTCCGCCCAATGTTGAAACAAACCGATCCAGTGTCGGGTATCCTCGTCCTTCTCTTTGACCCAATCTAAATTAGCGTAGGCATATGTATAATCTAGAGCTTGCTGAAAATCGCCTTCGGCTTCACAGACACTTGCACACAACAGGTCAGCATAGGTGATGTACACAAACATAGGACGACTTAGCTTTTTTTCGGATTCATTATGCTCTCGTTTCTTCTGTTGATGTTTCATCGAATATTGAATTTCCGCTTTCACCTTCATTTTTCGAGCCATTTCATCAAGCCTATCCCATTGACGCAAAGACCTGTACACGTTCGCCAAGTCCTTCAATGCGTCAAGCTGATCTATTTCATCCAAGCGCTCAACAAAAGCTTCAAATATCGTTGCTGCCCTGAGATTTTGGTTTTGATCGTCTCCAATCTGTATAGTGAATATACGATATTGACAGACTGCCAAGCGTTCAGAATGTTGGTACTTCTCCACTTCTGCTACATTCTCATAGAGCAGCAGCGCAGCAGCATGTCGTCCTTGTGCTAATAGCGCTTCTGCAATTTCAAATAGTTTAGGTGAATAGAGTAGATTGTCCATGATTTGTCCAACGATTCGACTGATCGCCCCCAGCTTATCCAGCTCTGCACAACGATATAGCAACCGCTCAATTCGACGCATATTGGGAGAGCGTTCGATGATGTAGTCATCTATGAACCGTTCGTAAAAAAAGCCTTCCGGTAAACCCATAGTCTCAGTGATTAGATCAAGCTGGTTAACAGATATAGGACTATTACCAGTTACAATGCCACTTACTATTCCTCTGTTAATGCCTGCAATATTCCCGAATTGCGTTAGGCTCAAACCCTCTTGTTTTAGGTATTTGTCTAATTCCGCCCGAATCGTAGGTGTGATTTCCATACATAAACCACCCTCCACATAAAAATTCCATAATTTTATATTCTTGCATTCTATTGTTCTCCAAAATTAACCATATGTCAATATATTTTTGACTAATGTATAAAGGTGAATTTTGGCATATTAATGCATATGGAAATGGAAAGGACGAGTGATGGAAGCGGAGAGTAAGAGGGTGAAAAACGCACTCCATACAGAGTGCGACTTGTGAGCGAAGCGCAGGGGCATCGGTAAATGATTTCAATCCACGCACTCACATGGAGTGCGACGACATACTACAATGATGCGAAATGGTCAGATAATTGATTTCAATCCACGCACTCATGTGGAGTGCGACTGCACCCATTGGCTCAACAGTACTTTGACAATAAAATATTTCAATCCACGCACTCACATGGAGTGCGACGACGCGATCAAATGGACACTACAGACAAGGAAAACAATTTCAATCCACGCACTCACATGGAGTGCGACGATCAATGATGGACTTTTCTCTCCATT
>NZ_JTHP01000004.1 GCF_000943545.1 Paenibacillus terrae | reverse complement strand
GGCAGTCCTAGAAACAACAGAAGGATAAAAAAAGCCCTATCCTCCTTTCGCATGTTTTTCTGCTTGATCCTTATAACTGAGTGAATGGCGAATACGGCGGCTGAAGCGGCAGGCGTGGTAACGCGGGGAAACATACATTGAAGCACATTGGGAAGATCCAGAGCCGGATGGGCGAGAGGACCGAGGATATTGGGGCGAAAGACTGAACGATATTAAGACGCGAGGCTGGACGATATTATTGAAGCGAAGGGAGGAGCGGCTGTGAATATGGATTTGCGCAACACTGCGGGGCCGGGGGATGATCCCGATGCGATCCTCGCTGGCATTATGGTGGCGACTGCCACCGCCTTTACCGCCCGGACGATCGCCGACGGCTACCGCCGCCATGTGTTTCCGGTGTGCCGGATGGATGAAGTGATTGTCAGCGGCGGAGGCGCGCATAACCGCACGCTGCTGGCAATGCTGGAGCGCCTGCTGTCGGAGCAGAAGGTGCTGACTTCGGGGGCGCTCGGAGTGAGCGACGATGCCAAAGAAGCCGTTATTTTTGCGCTGCTTGGCAACGATTTCATGCATGGTTTCTGTAATAATCTTCCTTCCGCAACCGGAGCGGAACGCCCTACCGTAATGGGGAAGCTGGCCTTCCCCTAATGGAACATAACAACGTCGTCCTGTTAGGGAGGCGTCTGTTTATTTTGCGAGCTCAATATCCGCAGGATACTCGTCAAAAGGAATAAAGGTTACCGAATCGCCCGGGTAAGCCTAGCCTTTTTTGATAGCGCTTTGAACAATGAAGATAGCAGGTCTTCTTTTACGAAACCAAAATAAACAAAAATAAAACAAAATAAAATCTGTGTTTAATTGTTGACAGCAAAACAAAATAAAGATAAAATTACATATGTGAAATATTTCACTTTAAAGCATGGTTCCGTATTTAGCGAGGCATCAAGAAGTGAATCCTTTAGGAGGCCGATGTTTATGAGCGCACATGTATTTTTTGTACCGTCTATCAATCTAATGGGAAAAGGCTGTTTGCATGAAGTTGGACCCTATATAAAAGAACTGAATTTAAACAAGGCACTAGTTGTGACGGATAAGTTTTTGATGAAAAGCGGTATTGCAGGCAAGGTCACATCCGTGTTGGATGAGATTGGCTTGGACTATGTGGTATATGATGAGGTCAAACCCAATCCGACCTGTAAAAATGTGCATGATGGCGTTCAATTTCTGCAAGAAAACGGATGTGACTTTTTAATTTCCATTGGTGGAGGATCACCACAGGATACGGCTAAGGGAATCGGCATTATTGCTACTAATGGGGGACATATAACCGAGTATGAGGGCGTTCATAAATCCAAGCATAAATCGCTGCCTATTGTCGCCATTAATACCACGGCAGGAACATCTGCTGAAATCACGATCAATTATGTCATTACGGACGAAGAGCGCAAGGTCAAAATGGTTATGGTTGACAAGAATAGTGTAGCTACTATTTCGGTCAACGACCCTGAACTGATGGTTGACAAACCCGCTGCGCTAACGGCAGCCACAGGACTAGATGCTTTGACCCATGCCATTGAAGCTTTGGTTACTCCAGGTTCCTATCCTGTTACGGATGCGACCGCATTGGCAGCAGTAGAGATTATTTTTAATCATTTGGCCCGTACAGTGAGAAACGGTCATGATATAGAAGCACGTGAGCAAATGGTTTTCGCTATATTCTTGGGAGGACTTGCATTTAATAATGCCGGATTGGGCTACGTTCATGCTATGGCGCATCAGCTTGGCGGCGTATACGATTTGCCTCATGGTGTTTGCAATGCCATGCTGCTGCCGATTGTGGAGGAGGAGAATGCCAAACATGTACCAGAGAAGTTTCGTGCCATCGCTAAGGTCATCGGTTTTGAAGATAAGGGGAAAACGGATAAGGAATGCGCAGACTATGTAATCAAAAGAATCAAGGACTTGTCGAAGGAAGTTGGGATTCCTTCCAAACTTTCTGAACTGGGTGTAAATGAAGTGGATTTGGATCTGCTTGCCGAGAACTCAATGAAGGATGCTTGCGCTCCGGGCAATCCGTTCATACCTAGCAAAGAACAAGTCATCAAGATGTTTAAGAAAATTCTTTAAATAAAAGCTGCTATTATTGTGTTAAATATTATAAGGGCTGTCCCAGGAAATCATCGATGGTCATACCCCTGTCAAGTAGACAAGTGAAAAAAGGCTAAGCAGCCAGCGCGTGCCGGTACTCAATCGGCGCGTGCTGTTTGAGTTTGGCCTGAAATCGTTGGTAGTTATAAAAGTAAATGTACTCTTCCACCGCTTGATGAATTTCCGTTTCTGACTTACCCTGGTGGAGGTACAACTTCTCGGTCTTGAGATGCGAAAAGAAGGATTGGATGCAAGCGTTATCCAGGCAGGTACCTTTGTGAGAGTGACTGCCCTTGACGCCGAATTCCTTGAGTCGTGTGTTGTACGCCGCAGACGTATACTGGAAGCCCTGGTCCGAATGGAGCACGGCACCGGATACGTCTCTTTTTCGTACCCATTGTTCCACCGTATCCAGAACGAGCTTCGTGTCATTGCGGTTTGAAAGCTTCCAACCTACGATTTCGTTGTTAAACAAGTCCTGAATGGCGGACAAGTAATAAAAGCGTGTACTGTCTGAAATATACGTAATGTCGGTCACCAGCTTTTGTTGTGGTCCTGCCGCATGGAATTTGCGTTTGAGATGGTTCGGATAAACGACAGAAGGCACGTAACTGGAGGATTTTCGCTTCTTTCGGATGACCGATGAAATCGACAGCTCCTTCATGAGACCCCACACTTTTTTGTGGCTGACGAGATAACCGAAGTAGGGATGAGCTAAATGAATAGCCATCATATGCTCTTTGATGTCATGATCCCGCACACGAATCTTGTCGCGTCGGGGCTTGGCTGCCCGCCACTTGTAGTAGTTCGCCTTGGAACTCCTGCAATGGTCAGCAATGGGGTTACAGGATGCTTTTCCCGGAGTTCCTCGATGATCCGGTAACGTTTTTGCAAATCTAGCTTCCCTCCTGGACCAGATTGTGTTCCCAGCTTTGCACCTGGGTAAAGAAATAATCCTTTTTTAAGTATTACTGTTCAATCTGATTGAGCTTATAGTTGCAGAGTAAATTAGCTCAATACTAAAAAAGATGCTTGACATAGAAGATTAGTTGTAACTATAATAGTTACAAAATATAATATGTAACTTTAATAGTTACAACTTATAAATCTGAAAAGGAGTTCTTTGAATGAAAATAGAAGTTTGGTCGGATTTTGCATGTCCCTTTTGTTTTATCGGGAAACAAAGGTTCGAAACAGCGCTTGAACAGTTTGCTAACAAGGATGACGTAAAAGTCGTTTTCAAAAGTTTCGAATTAGATCCCCACGCTCCAAAAAGCGTAAATCATGATGTGCATGACATGCTGGTCGGCAAGTATGGAATGAGCCGTCAGCAAGCGATCACGATGAATAACAATATCGGCAAGGAAGCCGAAGACGCTGGACTAGCGTTTCAGTTTGATTCGATTAAACTGACCAACACGTTTGATGCCCACCGATTAGCGAAATACGCATCGGAGCAAGGAAAAGAAAGAATATTACAAGGCTTTTTCAAGGCATACTTTACGGAAGGTCGGCATTTGGGGGATCATGAAACTTTAATTGAATTAGCTGTACAAGCAGGATTTAACGAGGATGAGATTCGCCATGTTGTTGGCGGAGATGATTATGCTAAAGAGGTCCGTGCGGATGAGGAAGAAGCACAACGACTTGGTGCAACGGGTGTTCCTTTCTTCGTCATTGATCGAAAGTATGCCTTATCGGGAGCACAATCAAGCGACAAATTCCTGCAAGCTCTGACAACTGCTTGGAAGGAATCTCAGCCGTTGCAAGTGTTAAATGACACCACTATGGACTCAGAATCCACAGATACATGCAGTGATGGCGCATGCAGCATCAAGTAATGTAGCGATCCGTAGCGTGTGTTTGCAGGTCAAAGTCCATTTCAATATTAGGCCAACATAGGATTTAAAAAAACGATTTTAAAGGAGTAAATAAATCATGTCCAACTTGTCTATCGAAGTATTTACAGGTTCTGCCCAAGCTTTTAACGTTAACTCTGCTATCGTATACGGAGAAAAGGATGCCGTTCTGGTCGATGCTCAATTTTTGATCAGCGATGCACACCGTCTGACCGCGAGACTGCTCGAGCTAGGCAAAAACCTGACGCATATCTACGTAACCCACTTTCATCCAGATCATTACTTCGGTCTTCAAGTCGTTAAATCGGCGTATCCTCAAGCTCAGGTGCTCGCTCTGGCAGAAACAGTTGAGGACATTAAAAATACATTCGGCAAAAAAATCGATCAATGGAAGCCTACAGTTGGGAACAACGTTCCAGACGTACCAGTGATCCCGGATGTACTAGATCAGGATATCATCGAACTCGAGGGACATGAACTGAAAATTAAGGGCCGTTTGCAAGGTGATACACCGAATAACAGTTATGTATGGATTCCTTCGATCAAAGCGCTCATTACCGGAGATATTGTTTATAATGATACCTTTGTATGGACGCTCGAAACCAATGCAGAATCCCGTCAGGCATGGCACCAGACTCTGGATGAACTTCAGTCGCTGAATCCTGAAATCGTGGTCGCAGGCCATCAGGCTTACAATACCGAAAATACTCCTGAAGCCATCGCACATACTCGTCGTTATCTGATTGCTTTTGATGAAGTGCTGAGCGAATCGCCGACAACAGATCAAATTATTGCCAATGTTAAATCGCGTTTCCCTGAGCTGCACACCGTTGAAATCGGATTGATCCTTGCCGCGAAAGCTTTCGGGGTGAATCATGCCAAGTAATCTGGAAATCATTAAAAGCACGTACGAAGGAGATTCCAAAGAAAACGGTGTGAAGTACCAAACCTATTTGGCTGAACATGCGGAATGGACAGAAGCAGCAGGATTTCCTTACGCTGGAACATATATCGGATATGATGAAATTTCCAAAAATGTTTTCTTCCGTCTGGGAACGGAATGGGATGGATACAAAGCAGAAGTCAGCGAGTTTTATGAAGATGGCAATACCGTTGTTGCGGTAGGTGTGTATTCAGGAACGTACAAACAGTCGGGTAAATACTTCGAAGCAGATTTTGTGCATATATGGAAGCTTGAAGATCAGAAGATTTTGAAATTCAAGCAATATGTTGATAGTTATCTGGTACAGATTGCCATGGTGTCTGAGTAATTTGTCAGAAACGCAAACAGGCCGAGGATGAATAAATCCGGTTCAAGTCCTGTTTGGTTTAATCAATGATATGTACTGATAACGACAGTTTGTTTCTAATCGTTATCGATATAAAGAGAGGGAGATTTGTAAATGTTAAGGAAGAAATCATCAATTGGAGCTATTTTGTTAGTTTGTTTTATGTTAATACTGAGTGCATGCTCTGGTACAGCGAGTGAGGCGAGTACTGCCGCAAATACAACGAACACCGGGAGCGAAGAAAGTCAAACGACAGCGGCGGATCTCAAGATCACGACATTCAATCCAGGAGAAAACAGCGTATTCGCTGTCGCCTCAAGCCTGATTGAAGGGCCGAATGAAGTAGTGCTCGTCGATGCCCAGTTCCAAAAGAACGATGCCGAGCAATTGGTCAAAATGATTCGCGACACCGGAAAGAAACTGACTACAGTCTATGTCAGCCACAAGGACCCTGATTTCTACTTCGGTCTGTCGGAGATCCGAGCAGCATTTCCTGATGTAAGGATCGTCGCTACCCCGGCCACTGTGGAAGGAATTAAAGCAACGATCCAGGCCAAGAACGATCACTGGAATCCGATCTTGAAAGAAAATGCCCCGACCGCGCAGATCGTTCCCGATGTCCTTGATGGCAATCAGCTGACAGTGGATGGGGAAGCTGTACAGGTAATCGGTCTCGACGGTTCAGATCCGTCACACACTGTCCTTTGGGTTCCGTCGAAAAAGACCATCCTGGGTGGTGTTCCAATCTTCGAAAACCAGCATGTGTGGATGGCAGATAACCAGACTCCAGAGAGTCGCGACCAATGGCGTGAGCTTCTGAATCGGATCCTTGCCCTGAATCCGGAGCGGGTTATCCCTGGTCATTACCTAGGTGAGAGCTCTGGAGATAAATCCAGTATAACCTTCACCCGAGACTATATTGCTGAATTTGAAGCTGCGGCAGAGAAGGCCAAAGATTCCAAAGAGCTGATTGCGGCGATGGAAGAGGCTCATCCAGATTTCAAGAATACAAGTGTTCTGGAAACGAGTGCCCAGGTAATCAAAGGTGAGATTTCCTGGCCATGAGTTAACGTGAACTCCGTGAATTAGGTTTAGAGGTTAATCACTGGTTACATCATTAAAACGCCCGGGTTAAAGCCCGAGCGTTTTTTGCACTTTCCTTGAAATAACATATAAAGACGTATCGTTTTCCACAGTTCTAATGGATCTCTTTAAACTCCCTCAATATGATTTGGTTTTCTCACTCAGGCTCATGAATTCGCAGGATTTCACCTTTAGCTAAGTGTCAGATAAGAAGGAAACAGAAGAGCAAGTAGCTTGGAACAATTGAAAGGGCATACAGAAATAAAGGTGAGGATAATTTACCCAATTTGTTCCATATCCTGCACGTCTCCATGTCGCCCCTAGCGATTTTCACTCCCATGTCTCAACGGGTCCGAGCCCTTTTGTTTAATGCCTCCCGATCCTCCGTGCTTCTTGTCCATCCTGCGAATGCATCAGCTGGTGAAATAACGCGCCTAAGCGGCTTGCGGAAATACTTTAACTGAACTGTAAGCTTCGCTGCTCTTGGCCAGGCTAACAAGCATTCGGGCCACCTTACCACATAATTTCATAATATATAGATTGAACTGAAAAATTTTATACCTGAAGCATGAGCCGTTCAATAATGACTTGAGGAGAGCGTTTGATGTGATTTATAAATTTCGTCACATAAGAGCGGATGACGTAGAACTTCTGGAAAAATACATGGTTCATGACATCCTGCTTGAGCCACTTCCAAAGACCTTCTGCGGGATTGAGTTCCGGGCTATATTTGGGTAAATAGACAAATTGCAACCTTGGATTCTTTCTCAAAAAAAGGCTGAATCGCTTTAACATGGTGAATACATGCGTTGTCCAAAACAACCACCAAGTTTCCCGCGTACGTCTCTAAGATGTCCATTAAGAAGCGTTCAAAGGCCTTCGCATCGAGTTCTTCTTCACGGTGAGTGACATACCCGGTTTCGTAGTCGATGGCCGCAAACAGTTTGGCTCCCTGATGTTGTCCATAGGTGGGGATCTTTCGTTGTTTCCCTTTTGGAAACCAGTTGTAATTGCAAAGCCATGTAGGCACGAATGGAAGACTCATCTTCAAACAGTAAATGATCATGCCTCTCTGATCCCGATAGCTTTTCCAGTATCCATTGATGGCAGGAAACGAGCGACCGAGAATCGTGGAAATCTCAGAGAGTGTCTGGCCTTCCAGATGTAAGCGAACAGCCAGATATCTCTCATACATTTGGGTGCTTTGTGTGTTTCTCATGGCCTCTGTGGGTTGTTCGATTTCGTGTTGCGTTGTCGTTCGGATCGCCACACTTTTTTTGGGTTCTTACTACTTCTTACCCATTTTAGGGGCTCTTAATTTTACGAGTTCAATCTATATAGAGATAAGACAACCCCATTGAATATTAAGGGCACGACTCTCTCGGCTAAGGCCGCAGGGGATTCTTTTTTTTCCTCCACATTCCAGCGAAAGGTTACACCATAAATGGACCAGCTTAAAATGGTTGCAGCAAGTTCTAACGTTCTTTGATCTGTATTGTTTGTTTCTCTTGTTATGATTTGAAGTATGAATTGCTCTAATTGATTCTTAATATGTTCTTCCAGGATCGGTGCCACTGAATTATATTTATGGACGCATTGGTTACTTGTGTCATGATAGTCACATAATGTAAGCCGAAATACTCAAAGTCATGTAAGAAACTTCGGGTATTTTGGCTTTTTAATGCGTCTGTGAGATGAGAGCATTCATACGTTAAACTTAAAACCAGATCAGACTGACAAAAAATACTTGATATATATAGATGTCTATGTAATAATGCTTGTATGTTAAAAAATAACGCAGCTGCACTGATAGGAACGATCAGAGACTCGATCAATAAATTGATTGTGTCTGAACTCGAATCCTATGGAGTTGAAGGGATTGTTCCTTCCCATGGTGGAATATTAATGTTCCTCTATCAAAAGGACGGGCTTTCTATCAAGGAATTGACGCAAAAAATTTCCCGTCAGCAGCCCACAGTCACGGTTTTGGTCGACAAGCTAGTGAAGCTGGGATATGTCGAAAGAAAAAAAGAAGGGGAGGATAGCAGAGTAACCCTGATATATCTGACCGATAAGGGGAAAGAGCTGGAGCCTGTATTTGAAGTGATCTCCAATAGATTAAAAGAAACCATTTATGGTGGTCTCAAAGACGCAGAAAAAGAACAACTGGAATATCTGCTGGAACATGTAAAAAACAGATTATAAATTTTTTAAAATTAATGTATAGATATCTATATGAATGCCAAAATAACAATAAAACATCTGGAGGTTATTGAAATGAAACATCTTATCATCTATGCTCACTCTAACGCTGAAAGTTTCAATCATGCGATACTGGAAACTGTTGTAAATACCTTGAAAGAAAAAGGCGACGAAGTCGTTGTACGCGATCTATATGCCCTTGATTTTCAACCTGTATTAAAACCTGAGGATACTGCCGCTATGAGAGCTGGGCAAACTCCAGCTGATATTAAAGTAGAGCAGGAATACATTTCGCAGTCCGATACGATCACCTTTATTTCTCCGATTTGGTGGACAGGTCTTCCTGCTATCCTGAAAGGTTACGTTGATCGTGTATTTGCCTACGGCTTTGCATATACGTCTGGTCCGGAAGGGATTAATAAGCTTCTTACAGGCAAAAAAGGTTTTATTGTAAATACACATGGTACACCGAATGAAATTTACGATGGAATCGGGATGACGGCAGGATTGAAAGTCACTTCGGATACAGGAATTTTTGATTTCGTTGGAATTGAATCCGTGGGTCATTTACTATTTGGAAGTATCGGCTACCTTGATGAAGATGGCTATAAAGGACTATTGAAGCAGGTCCAAGACACCGTCAAATCGGTACTGTAAAATATAAGCCAGTCTTCAAATGATGAGGTCAACCAGCATTAACTGGTTGGCCTTTTCTTCTATATAAGCTGACTCCGAATGCGTAGTGGCAATACATGAAACTTTTAAGTTCAGTTAATATAGATGCTAATATCCTTCGACGGTTTTGGAATGTCCCTTTACGATTAAGGACATGTAAACGTCAATAGGATCCTCGCTTTCAACTTTAAAACCAAACCGTTCATAAAGACGTCTGGCAGAGCTTCCTTGCAGGACATTTAAGGTTACACGTTTTCCTTTTACATCATTTTGTTCAAGCAGATTACTTAATACTTGATTGCCGACTCCTTTACCTTGGTAATTGGGGTGAATATAAAAATGCTCCAATAAATAACCGTCTAACGTCGGTTTAAAAGCTATGCAACCAACAAAAGAAGAATCTACTTCGATGATCCAGGTATGTACAGAGTCGAATGCATCACGGAAGCGTTGACGAACTTTTTCTTCATCAAATCTTCCTAACCTGGTTAAATCGTTACGCAGTACAATGGCCCGTAAATGAGCAATGGTTTCAACATCGGAATTTTGGGATTGGCGAAGAGTAAAAGGTTTCATCTAATGTAACAACTCCTCCATGTGTTAAAATTCACAAATAATTCATTGTTATTATCGTCAGCAATTCATTATAGTACATAGTATTAATAGTTAACTATATGTATTATGCGTTTTACGGAGGTTCACTATGAAAGATTATGAATTAAGGGATGATTTGAGAGAATCCGTTAACCGAATTTATGACATGGAATTATTCAGCAGCCTGACGGAGCTTATCCAAGGGGAAAACCATGTGCTTCAATATTTAGTTCAGCATCAAGATGATGAAATTAATCCATCCTTACTCAGTGACCACCTGCATGTATCCAGATCAAGAATTACGGCAGCGCTTACGGCCTTAAGAAAAAAAGGCTATGTGACTATGGAAATGTCTGAGCATGACAGACGACGAATGTGTGTAAGGCTCACATCAGAAGGTGCATCCCTGATTAAACAAAAACAAGAGAGAATTGAAGGCTATTTTGAAGCACTGGTAGAGGGTTTGGGTGATGACGATGTCAAGGAATTTATACGATTGATCGAGCATTCCATAAGTATCATGAATGCGGATTCTACTGGAAAAATAACATAATGTGAGGGTGTACAGGATGAAGTATAAAATAATAGCAGATAGCTGCTGTGACTTAACGACAGAGCTTAGAGAAGAAATGAAAATCACGACGATCCCGTTAAACATGACTTTGGGAGAAAAATGCTTTATAGATGATGAAACGCTAGATTTACCTCAGTTTATGGAAGAAATGAAAGCCTGTACAACCAAGATCGGATCGGCTTCACCGTCACCTATGCTGTATAAGGAAGCATTTCAAGGTGAGCATACTTCTTTTGCCATTACAATATCCAGCAATCTGTCCAGTTCGTATTCAAGTGCATTGGTTGGTAAGGATATGGCGGAGGAAGAAGGGGCTGATGTTCATGTATTCGATTCGAAAAGCGCGTCGGCTGGACAAATATTGTTAGCTCTAAAGTTACGCAAGCTGATCGACGAGGGGTATCATAAAGGAGAGATTATTTCTTCACTGGAAAGCTTTATTACGAAGATGAAAACCTATTTTGTGCTAGAGAACCTGGACAATTTGGTGAAGAACGGACGAATGAATAAAATTACGGGAAAGATACTTTCATTCCTGCATATCAGACCCATTTTGGGTTCAGACGGTGACGGAAATATCGCATTGTTTACCCAAGCGCGTGGTCAAAATCAAATCATTGAAAAGCTGGCAGATACGATTGAAAAAAGTGGTCGGGCTACGGAGGGGGAAAGCATTGTGATTACCCATTGTAATAATCCCGGGCTTGCGGAGAAGCTAATGAATGCGTTGAAGAACCGCTATCAATTTAAGGATATTCTGATTGTGTCCACCAGAGGAATCAGTTCGATGTATGCCAATGACAAAGGAATTATTATGGCGTTTTAAGCTATTGGAGTGAATGATACTCTCTTATTAAATCAAGGTTTATGCCAATTCGAGCCTGAGTTGGGGTAAGCCTTTTTGAAATGCGATAAACACATTGAAATACTATGAATAATATGGAGCACGGGAAAAATATGACTCATACGAGCACAAACGAAGTCATACGCAGGAATTTCAGATTTACCCGGAAGCACGGGTCGGTTGGGTGACATTGTAATAGATGGAAAGCTGCCCTCAGGCACGGAAAAGTTTGATACCGCGTTATTTGTGTCCGCAGGCGGGTATCATCACCATATTCGCGGCAATGTGTGGAATGGAGAAGGTAACCCCCATCCTCCCGCTCATGCGACAGGGGTTAAGGAAATTATACTGCTGCTTCCTGACGATGGACTTTGTGGAAGCTAAAAAACACATAGAGCTTGACGGCCATGCAACCCATGGAGAAGTGAATGAATTTTCTGCATGAGCCAAGCGGAAACAAGCTGGTGTTTGATATTAGCAGATGAGCAGGTCAGCCATACGTTAAACCGGATGTATCCATTGTTTAACTTAATTTTTTGATAACCACGGAAGCATTGACGTTGGCTTGGGTACCTCCAGCCAAGGTTTGCAGGGTAACCGCAGCGGCAGAGCTATGATTTCGTAGGGTAAGGACATCACCGGATGCTAGAGCGAGGATGGCCTGCCCTGTGTTTTGCTGCGTACCAGCTCCTGAGCCGTATATGGTTCCTGCTGCCAGAGTGCCATTGACAAATATGGCAAACTGGCCTGGTTCTACACCCGATACTGAAAAGTTAACTTCATAGTTCCCCGCATCGGTAACTGCAATCTGCGTAGTGCCGGGAGCATGGGTAATTCCAGGTGTAAGTATACCGTTCGTATCGAAAATGACATCCGCTTCTATTGGAACGACTCGGGATCCTAAGTTGTAGATATAACCAAACTGAGCTATTCCACCTGCGGTTCCTGTAGCCCCGGTGGCCCCCGTTGCTCCTGCGGTACCCGTAGCCCCAGTGGCACCTACCGCACCCGCAGGACCTGCTGGACCGACTGCCCCTGCAATGCCCGCAGGACCTGCTGGACCGACTACCCCTGCAATGCCCGCAGGACCTGCTGGACCGACTGCCCCTGCAATACCCGCAGGACCTACGGGACCTGCTGGTCCTACCGCACCCGCAGCTCCAACTGCGCCCGCAGTGCCCACAGCCCCCGCTGCGCCTACATTTCCGGCAGTCCCAACGGTGCCCGCAGTACCCACAGTGCCTGCTGCGCCCACATTTCCGGCTGCCCCGACATTTCCGGCAGCGCCCACATTTCCCGCAGTTCCGACGGCTCCAGCAGTACCCACAGCGCCCGCTGCACCTACGTTACCTGCTGCACCTATAGCTCCAGTTGCGCCTGTTATACCTAAAACATTTTGAGGTATATTTACATGGACGATTTGCTTTCTGACGACGATTTCCTTGCAAAAGCACTTTCGTTTCGAATGGCATTTTCTCTTCGGACGTTTTTTACTAAACCAAGAGCGGATAAAAACGTCTTTTTTACGGCCTTTCTTTCGTTTCAATTCGGGACGACCCAATACAAACACCTCCATATCGATTTGTTGTATACTACTCCATTCATCCAGGGCAGGCATGGACATCTGTCCAGTGGTTGATAGGCAATGATCTATTTTTGGATAAAAATGGGTATTTGTACAGGTACATTCATCTAGTTATATAAAAATAGCGCCCCCGGCTGTTACCTTGGTACACCCAAGGAACAGCGGAAGGCGCCAGAAGAAGCGGTGCCGTAATTATGAAGCGGTTTGAAGCCGTTTTTTGCGCATGTATAGGACGTACAGAATGCCGCCAAGCAGGCAGAGGATACAAGCGAAGCCTGCCAGCAACCAGGCTGAAGCGACTGCTCCGCCACGATCCATGCTGTTTCCAAGCCATAAGGGCAACAGAGCACCCCCGACTCCACCTGCACCAATCAGCAGGCTGGTGGTGGATTCTTCTGTGCCTGGCATCATTTTGCTGGCAAAAACGAGTGCGATGGAAAATATGCCGGACATGCCCAGCCCCAGGAGCGCAATAAGGACAAAGGTAACAGCAGTGCCCTTGACCAGCGGGAACACGCACAGCAGCACGGTCGCCGCCAGTGAGCTTAGGGCGACAAAGACACCATAGCCGTAACGATCGGCAATGTTGCCTGCGAACAGCCGCCCGGCGGCCATCGCCAGCCAGAAGCAGGTGACACTGAGCGCTGCCTCGGCTTGCGTCAGGCCCAGCCGCTCAATGAACATAGAAGGCAGGAAATTGGCAAGGCTCATTTCTGTCCCTACATAGATAAAGAAAAAGATGATAAACAGTGCCAGCAGCCGCCAATTTCCCGCAGGGCCCCCTTTAGAAGCTCCCGTGGACGGAGAATGTGGGGCCAGGCCGGAATGCATATGCTTTTCCCCACAACGCTCATATTCGTCCAATACGGCATCCAGCTTGCCGAAGGACCCCCGTAGCCAGGCTACGACTGCCACAGCCGCACAGACGGAGATGACAGGGAAGGCCAACCGCCACCAGCCAAGGGCGATCAACTGGCTGGCAACCGCGGGCATTGCTAACGCGCCGATCCCGAAGAAGACTTCCAGACGGCTCATTGCTGCGCCCGTTCCTTCGGTAATACCGCTAATCACGATGGTGCCGATGACCGCTTCCACCATACCGAAGCCAAAGCCGGCTGCTGCTCCGATGGCATATAGCCAACCCCATGGGGGCAGCAGTGAGTAGAGCCCTTCTGCTGCACACAGCAGCAGCAAGGCGAATACCAGCGTCCGGCGTTTGCCGAATTGCCTTGCAAGCCATGGCGACAGCAGGACGCCAGCCAGAAAACCAGAAAATTGGGCGAAGATCAGACTTCCGCCCTCCGTATAATTCCGGCCATAGTGGTCCAGCAGCACGGGCAGCAGAGACCCTACAACCACGTGCGCCAGGCCAATTAAAAAATAAGACAAGCTGCCAATCCATAGCAGTCGTTTCATGATGAACTCCTTTGATACCTGAAATTGCACTTATACTGACTATTTTGCATAAACCCCAAGAGCGATTTCAAATCAGCAATATATAGATCGAAACGGTTTAGTTCGTCTATCTATTGTACTTTCGAGCGTTGGGAATCGAATGATGCAAAATGCTGATACCGTAAAGTGAACGATAATGTGAGGTATTAAATATTTATGATAATTCCAGCACGTGAAAGCCATAGCCTTCGATGGTAACATCTCCTTCCAGGAATTCGCCGCTGAGCAGCTCATGTCCTTTTTGTTCATCCAGATGATAATTCTGTTTCTGGGCGTTATGATTCAGGATGCACAAATAAGATTTTCCATCCTTGGAGCGCACGCTGGCCTCCACACCCGCAGGAGCACGCAGCAAGGACGGAATCCCTTTTTCCTCACAAATATAGCCCAGCAGGCCGTCCAGGAAAGCTTCTTCTGGGTCCGAAGCCACATACCATGCTTCGCCTTGACCAAAACGATTGCGTGTCAGTACGGGCATTCCCTGATAAAAATCATCGCCATACTCCGCCAGCACCTCAGCACCTTCGCTATGCAGCAGGTCGCAGAGCAAGCCGCATTCATATTCCCCTTGTAATGCGCCCACCTGTTCCTTCAATACGATCCGATTGCGTGACTCCGGCAGAAGTGCGTCAATTTCTTCTATCCAAACTCCGAGAAGCTTACGTAGCTTACCCGGATATCCTCCGGTTGTGACCAGATCATTTTCATTCACAATTCCGCTGAAAAAGGTGGTGACAAAGGTACCGCCATGTTCAGTAAATTGTTCCAGCTTTTCCGCTGTACCCGGCTTGACCATGTAGAGTACAGGCGCGATAATGAGATCATATTTCTGGAAATCTGATTCCACGGAAATCAAGTCTACCTGGACGTTACGGCGGAAGAGGGCGGCATAGTATTTATGCACCTGATCGACGTAATTCAGCGCTACAGAAGGACCGCTTGATTTCTCCAGGGCCCACCAGTTATCCCAATCGAACAAAATGGCTACTTTTGCGCTTACGGTTGCATCCAGCAGTGTATTACCTAATGTGCCAAGCTCGCTGCCGAGCTGTGCCACCTCCCGGAATACGCGTGTATTCTCATGACCGACATGCTCAATCACGGCCCCATGGAATTTCTCACAGGCTCCTATGGAACGGCGAAGCTGGAAGAACATGACCGTGTCCGCGCCATGTGCTACCGCCTGATAACTCCATAACCGCATGACGCCAGGCCGCTTGAGCGAATTGTACGCTTGCCAGTTTTGCTGACTCGGTGTTTGCTCCATCAGCATAAACGGCTGCCCATCCTTAAGACCGCGCATCAGATCGTGGGCCATCGCGGTATAGCTCGGTGGGGTATTAGCCCGCGGATAGCTGTCCCAAGACACAATATCCATGTGCTTTGCCCATTTGAAATAGTCCAGTTGCTTGAAAAAGCCCATCAGATTAGTCGTTATGACAGCTTCGGGGATATGCTTTTTGATCGCGTTATACTCCAGCAAATAGCATTCCAGCATACTGTCTGAATTAAAGCGTGCGTAATCAAGGGAAATGCCCTGAAAGGTGGAGTGATTCTCGCCCCAATGCTCGCTCAGATTATTTGGAGGTACAATTTCATTCCAATCATAGAAGGTGTGTCCCCAGAACGAAGTATTCCATACCCGGTTCACTTCTTCCAGTGTTCCATATTTTTGTTTGAGCCACACCCGGAATGCAGCAGCACAGTTATCGCAATAGCAATCCCCGCCGTACTCATTGGACACGTGCCACACGAGGATCGCAGGATGATTTTTGTAGCGTTCTGCCAGTCGGTCAGCCATGCTCTCCGCATATTTGCGGTAGGTGGGACTGTTCGGACAGGAATTGTGGCGTCCGCCGAATTTTCGTTTGCGCCCGTCGGCATCGACCCTGAGAATATCCGGATATCGGGTCGCCATCCAGGCAGGGTGAGCCGCAGTGCTGGTGGCAAGACACACAAAGACACCGCTTTCATGTAAACTATCGATGAATTGATCCAGCCATTCAAAATGATATGTGATTTCATCCGACTGAATTTTGGCCCAGGAAAATACGTTGACTGTGGCGATATCAATTCCTGCCAGCTGGAACATCCGTAAGTCCTCCTGATGTGTGGTGTCATCCCACTGCTCAGGATTGTAATCTCCGCCGTAAAATACTTTAGGCAGTTTACCGCTTATCATGCCAATCACCTCTATATATAAGAATAATTCTATCTTATAATACAAGTAAACGCTTTTAAATATAATAAAATGAACATGGATATAACAATATGGATCTGCATTAAGGAATACATAACCGCGTGCGCCGGAGGTGCCTTTTATGATTTTAACTCCCCATCATTTGCGATTTTTTCTAACTACGCGTGAGCATTCTTTACCGCTTTTTATCGAAAGTATCGGATTTAACAGCAGGCAGGAGGATGTATCCCGGCCGGAGGGCTATCCCTGCTTTCACTGGATTCAGACCGTGTCCGGGGAGGGGGTATTCACTTTCAAGGGGGGCTCTTTCCGTTTGGGAGAACATGCCGGAGTTCTGCTGCTGCCGGGCGAGTCCCATGCTTACAGCCGGGCGACGAAAGTATGGCGAACACTGTACATTACGTTTGACGGACCGATAGCCGCTGCTGTGCTGACTGAGCTAGGGTTGAAGCATACACGCGGGTATCATTGGGACGCCCATAGTGAATTGCACAGCTTTGGAGAAAGTATGCTTCATTCTATGGTGAGTGAACGGGATTTATCAGGGCTGGACGCTTCGGCCAATATGTACCGCTTTCTAACTTTGCTGCGCAAACATGGTCAATACAGCTCTATGCCTTCCTTGTCTCATAATGTAGAACGTTTGGGGCCTGTGCTGGCTTTTATGGAAGAAAATTATGCCAGCCCGGATATCGGCCTGTCCGATATGGCGGTGATGATGAATGTCAGCGCCCGTCATTTGAATACATTATTCAAGCAGGCATTCGGTGTGACCTCTTACGCTTATCTGATCGTCATACGTCTGCGCAAGGCTAAGGAAATGATGACTGATTTCCCGCACTTAACGGTAAAAGAGATCGCCGAGCGCGTAGGGTTCCGTGATGTCAGTCATTTTGTGGCGACTTTCCGCAAGGCCGAAGGAATTACCCCTGAAAGGTTCAAATTATTGTATTTATAAGGGTATTTAATCGAAATACTCTTTCTTACGCGGGAATGCTCTTTTTAGGGAGCATTCCTTATTGTTTTTTTTCGGATGAGGGAGTATAAAATAATAGTTCATTTGTTTCATCAATCTGAGGTTCAGGTGACATAATAACATCTGATCCAAAGTTCTTCTGCAAAACCCTCATCCAAAGAAGGAGTTAACGAAATGCTGAGTAAAGTCAAAAGATTACTAATCGGTCGTCCACGAAAATCGACGGCTCTTGAAGATGAGAAACTAAACAAGCTTAAGGCTCTGGCCATCCTGTCCTCGGATGCGTTGTCCTCTGTAGCTTACGGAACGGAGCAAATTCTGCTTGTTTTGATTACAGCGGGCTTCGCTGCCCTATGGTATTCCATTCCTATATCCATCGCGGTATTGGGATTGCTGGTTATTCTGATCCTGTCCTACAGACAGACTATTTTTTCCTATCCCGGTGGTGGTGGCGCCTATATCGTCGCTCAGGACAATTTGGGCAGGGCACCGAGTCTGATTGCAGGCGGATCTTTGCTGGTCGATTATATTCTAACGGTAGCAGTTAGCTCGTCGGCGGGTACAGATGCCATAACATCGGCGTTTCCATCATTGCATGATCATCGGATTGCGATTGCACTGATCATGATCATCTTTTTGACCATTATGAACTTGCGCGGGGTAACGGAATCCGCCTCGGTGCTGGCTGCACCGATTTATTTGTTTGTGGTTTCGATCTTTGTCCTGATTATTAGCGGTTTCATCCATTACTTGGCAGGAGGAGCCCATGCTGCGGCACCGCAATTTGGAGCTACGGTATCCAACGTCAGTCTGTTTCTGCTGCTGAAGGCGTTCAGCTCAGGTTGCTCGGCGCTAACCGGGGTAGAGGCTGTTTCGAATGCCATTCCGAACTTCCGCAAGCCTGCTGCCAAAAATGCGGCAACTACGCTGATGATGATGGGCTTGATTCTCGGGTGTATGTTCATCGGAATCAGCCTGCTGGCTTATTGGTATGGTGTTCGTCCAAATCCGCATGAAACGGTCATTTCGCAAATTGCGAACGCCACTTTCGGGCGTGGTGTGATGTATTACATCATTCAGGGCGTGACGGCGCTGATCTTGTTTTTGGCGGCGAATACAGCCTATTCGGCCTTTCCGTTACTCGCATTTATGCTGGCTAAAGACAAATACATGCCGCATATGTTCATGGTTCGCGGAGATCGGCTTGGTTACTCGAACGGTATTCTGTTTCTGAGTATTTTCTCGGCATTGCTGGTTATCGTATTTGGCGGCAATACGGGAAATCTGATTCCGCTTTATGCTGTAGGGGTATTTATCCCGTTCACGCTTTCCCAACTGGGAATGATGATTCGCTGGATTCGTCTCAAGCCGTCAGGCTGGGTCGTCAAGCTTGCTATTAATACCGTCGGGATGCTGACCACGCTGTCCATTACGCTTATCTTTATTTTCACCAAGTTTAGTCAGGTGTGGATGGTGTTTATCTTCCTGCCGCTGGTTTTGTATTTCTTTATGAAGATCAATGGACATTACAAAAATACAGCCGAGCAACTGCGGATCGACATTACGAAGGATAAACCTATGGTCAAAGGCAATACGATCATTATTCCGGTAGCTGGTATTACACGGGTCGTGATGAATACCATCAGCTATGCCAAGACCTTGTCGGACAATGTGGTTGCTGTATATGTAGGTGTTGATGATGAAGCGATTCGCAAGATGGAGCAAAAATGGGAAGAATGGGATGTAGGTATCCGTTTGGTGGTGCTGAAATCCCGTTATCGCAGCATTATTAATCCGCTTCGCAAGTTCATTGATACGGTGGAGTGGAAAAAAGCGGATGAGGATCATATTACCGTCCTTATTCCACAATTCATCACGAAGCACTGGTGGGAAAATATTTTGCACAACCAGACCAGCCTGCTGATGAGAGCTTATTTGATCAATTACAAAGACGTTATTGTAACGACTGTTCCTTTTCATTTAAACAAATAAATCGTACAACAGTCCTTGCAAGGGAACAGGCGTATATAGCATGAAAAAATGAACATCTTTTGGCCGCATGTCGTTGCGGCTGGAGGGTGTTTTTTCCATACCGACATATTTACTTTAATGATACGTTTTGTGTATTATAGATACAAAATGTATCTTAAAGGAATGGATATGGAGGGCTACGATGCCAGGAAACAAGGGTGAAACGGGACATAACAAGCTGCAATTTGTAGATACGCTGAGAGCGCTGGCAATTATGGGCGTGTTGCTTGTACATGTCAGCCAGCACGTGGATGGATTAAACGGATGGTTGCAAAAGGGTTTGAGCTTGGGAGCGAAAGGGGTCGCTTTATTTTATCTGGCCAGTGCTTTTACACTCTTTCTGTCTTTGAGCAGACGTTCGGGTGACAGAAAAGAGCGTGTCTCGGCGTATCTGGTGCGTCGTTTTTTTCGAATTGCTCCCTTGTATTACGTTATGTTAATCATCTATTTGGTTGTGAACGGGACAGGGCCCCGTTTCTGGCTTGGGGATCAGGAAGGAGTCACTGTCGCGAATATCGCAGCTCATATCTTGTTTCTGAATGGCCTGAATCCGTACTGGATCAACAGCATCATCGGTGTGGAATGGTCCGTTGCGGTGGAATGTATGTTTTATCTGTGCGTGCCGTTATTATTTAAACTGATCCGATCGATCCGGCATGCTGCCTGGTTTGTGATGGGCACGCTCCTACTGAGTTTTGGGCTGAACACGGTGTTTGCGAATGCTCCATGGATCAGTGATCACCCGTTGTGGGGGCATTATCTGTATTTATGGTTTCCGAACCAACTGCCTGTCTTCGGACTGGGTATATTGTTGTTCCTGATATGGAAAGACGAGCGGCATTGGATAAGTGTGGACCGGTTCAGCGGCGTATTGCTGCTTGGCTCCGTACTGTTTGCTCTTTGTACAGGTATGACGGATTATCTCATCGGTGTCCTGTTGCTGCTGGGAGCCTATGCTTTGTATCACTGGCAGCCATTTTGGCTGTTAAACCGGGGATGGTCATGGATCGGTTGCCTTAGCTACAGTATGTATTTGACGCATATGCTTGCTTTGGAGATTGTAAGCCAGATTGAGCTACCATTTTCCCCCGTTGTTAATTTGACCCTTATGTTTGTTATGACACTGCTGTTGACCACAGGTTTGTCCTGGCTCACCTATTCATGGATCGAGCAACCCGGCATCCGTTGGGGGAAAAAGATCATATCACGTATGAAGTCTGTGCGCTCACAGGAAGATTCGGTCAAGGAAAGTGTTGCCTGAGCTGTAACTTCCTTCTGCATCCGATAACATTTCGTTGAAGTGCTTAAAGAAATCAATCAAATCATTGAAAAGACCTCTTGAAAAGTAGGCCACAGCCCTTTATATTCGATGTACATTCAAGTTTTTTGAATACACCGATGAGATTTGTTGGAATTGAAAAGGAGATGCACGTATGCTTGAGAAGCCTGTCGGCTTTTTGCTTTTTTCCACGCTTGAAGGAGTGGCGGTGTTTACGCTCATTCTTAGTATTTTTAAAGTTAAAATGACTCCTTATGTATGGCAAGCGATTTTTGTGAACCTGATTATGAACCTGCAAAGTTATTTGCTGCGAGAGGAATTTTCCCTCGCTTATCTGGTGCCTGTCATTAACATGCTGCTTTTTATTTTTTTGCTCGCTACGGTGGTGAAAATTCCGATTGTGTGGTCAGGCATTATGACGGTTACCGGTTATTTTGCTTATGCGGTTATTCAGTCGGTGCTTTTAAAAGTGATGTTCGGGAGCCTGCCAGTCTCTGAGCTACAGGGCGGTTCCTTGAAGGGCTATCTGCTGCAAACGATAAGTGCGGTGGCAGGACTGCTCATTACATTTATTTTGTATCGAAAAGGCATCGGATTTGCCGCTAATTTCAAAAAGCTTAAATTTAAAGCTGAATACGGTATTGTAATTACGCTCATTATTTTATCTCTCATATCCACCTCTATCGTGCTGTACTACAACGAGGTATGGTTAAATATGATGTTTTTTGCACTGGTATCGGGATTCTTCATCTATTATGCGATTGGAAAGGAGTATCGGGATGATTGAAACCATGGCTTTCAAGCTTGCTAACCAGATCAAACGGACTGTGCCGGATCATCCGGCCTCCATCCCGGTGCTTAAATATGCGCTGGCTCTCATTATTAATGCTTCCATGATTATTGTGCTGACATTAGTTGCCTCGTTCGTTACCGGGCGGACGGCAGAAGCTGTGACGATTCTGGTGGCTTTTGCCTTGTTGCGCCAAATATCAGGAGGGATCCATCTAAAAACAGGGATGGCATGTGTTGTGGCGACCTCTGTAGCTTTTACAGCCATATCCTGTATCACTTTACATGATTGGTGGACAAACCTCTTCACCGGATTATCCCTGCTTCTTGTCCTATGGTTTGCCCCGTCCAGAATTGAAAAGCAGTCTCGCATTCCATCCCGGTTTTATCCCCTCCTGCGACTGTTATCTTCCCTGCTTGTATGTACTAATTTTGTAATCGGTTCCTCTGTAGTGGCTGTTGCTTTCTTGGTCCAAAGCCTAACGTTGATTCGAGGAAGGAGGTGAGGAAAATGGTCAAAAAAATCGTATATGGTCTGGCGACCTCGTTGTCTATGTTTGCTGCATTTGCTGTATCGGTAGCGAGTTATGTGTATGTCTATCAGGGAGATACGCCCGAGGAGCTGCTTAAATAAGTATAACTTCATTTCCTTATATACATAGGCTGCCAGTGAGCGGCTTCTTTTTTTGCAAAAAAAATCAGGCGCTCCAATAAGAGCGCCCGAATGGGAGAGGAGAAACCGGACGAAGAGCTTATGGGGAAACGTAAGTCTTCTCCGCGGTTGTCTACGACATTGGTTGAATGCCGATATCCTAAGGATGCCCACGATATGGTTTTTTATACCTCCTCAAACCCTACATTTTTCAAACGGCTATGCATGTGGTACGATAACGTCATAATCTTTATATGGTTATGAACACATATAGAAAATAGGTGAGTTTCAGCGTGAGAGTGGTATCGGGTAGTGCCAAAGGAAGGCCGTTAAAGGCAGTTCCCGGCACAGGGACGCGACCGACCACGGATAAGGTCAAGGAAGCGTTATTTAGCATGATAGGTCCTTATTTTGATGGGGGAGTCGCGCTTGATCTGTTTGCAGGCAGTGGCGGCCTGGGTATAGAGGCGCTCAGCCGGGGAATGGACAAGGCAGTCTTTATTGATATGGAATCAAAAAGTATTGATGTCATTAAAGAAAATTTGCGAAAAACCGGATTGGAAGAACAGGCTGAAGTGTTCCGCAATGATGCCGGACGAGCGCTCAAAGCGCTGGCAAAACGTGGAGCTCTTTTTGATGCTGTTTTTCTGGATCCGCCCTATCGTCTCAAGCATGGTGATGAATTGATGAGCCGTATGGCTGAACTTGACTTGCTTCGTTCCGGGGCAGTCATTGTGCTGGAGTATGAGTCGGGACATAAGTACCTGGAAAGCTTTGGACCGTTCGAACAGGTCAGAAAAGCGGTCTATGGTGAAACAACGTTATCTATCTACCGCTTTGCAGTAGAGCAACCGGACGATGCAGAACATACGGAGGCCGGAATGGAAAAATATGGTATAGCTGAATCAGGCGGGGAGGACCATCATGACTGAGCACAAACCACGTATTGCCGTATATCCGGGGACCTTTGATCCCGTGACGATGGGGCATCAGGATATTATTCAAAGAGCGGCGAGGCAGTTTGATTTGCTGATTGTCGCGGTACTTAACAATATTAGTAAAAATCCACTGTTTTCTCTGGAGGAGCGAATGGAGCTACTGCGGACGGTAACCCGCGATATTCCGAACATTGAGGTGGACAGCTTCCGTGACCTGACAGCCAATTATGTACGTGAAAAAGGGGCTCAGGTTATCGTCAGAGGAATCCGGTCGGTGACAGATTTTGAATACGAGCTGCAATTGGCTTCCACAAACCATAAGCTGAACCCGGATGCTGAAACGATCTTTATGATGACGAACCCGACTTATTCATATCTGAGTTCCAGTATGGTGAAGGAAATCGCCCATTTTGACGGCAAGGTCGTAGATCTGGTGGCTCCTGAGGTCGAGGATGCGCTGCGTGCCAAGGTCAACGCCAAGCGCGGCGACTCCACCATGAAGTCATAAAGGAAATGGCGAGCAGTGTAAGTATAATCGCGCCCAGAAGCACAATAGACAACACGGTCAGTTGCCAGGGATACAGCGACGGACTTTCCAACTGTGTCCACAGGTTGCTGCTCTCCGCCATGACGGAATGCGCGGCGGGATCATAACCGCCTTCAGCGAAGGAAGAAACAGAGCTACGGCTAACATAGGCGGGAAGTGTATTGCTTGTCATACGGCTAAGAGGCGTCCATGCGACGAGTGTAAGGACAAAGGCGATGATGCCATGAAGCACCCTGGATATGGTGAACGTGATGCCTTTGTCCGATGGTTTGGTGACAGCTGTGATTTGGAGCCAGCCGCATAGCCCTCCCCAACCTAGTACGGCGCTGATCAGAGCCGCTTGTGTGCGGAGATCATACGGCAGGCGGCTGATTTCATAGGAACCGAGATGGATTTCCATCCACGCGGGCCATATGAAAGAAAATATTCCTTGGCCTGAGTATATGGATAGCAACCGAATCAGCACGGAAAAGAAAATAATGAATCCACCTGTCATCATAAGCGTCTGTACAGCATGGGATACGGTTTCGCCCAGCAGCTTTCCGAAGCTGCGGCCGTCCCGTTCTCTGGCAGAGCGTGTGGCGTCCCAAGCGGACCGGATGAGAGTGGTAGAAGTACGGGAAACAGAGGTTCGCCGGAGGGCAACTGGCGTTTCCCGTTTTTGCGATTCTTTTGAGGAAGCAGTCAGTCTGACTGTAATCCATCCCGCCAATAGGCCGGAGATCCAGTGAACGGCAAGCAGCATGACGCCTACAGCAGCATTATGCAACAATCCTGTTCCGATAACGAGCAGGATGGTAATCGGATTGCAGAAATGAGCGATAGCGGTCAGTCGTCTAAGCTGGCGCTTGGTCATATCCTCCTGCTGTGCCCATTGGCGCACAGCTTCCGCAGTAGCCGGAAATCCGGCGGTCAGGCCTAGGGCCAGCACCCAGCCGCTTCGCCCCGGAAGACGGAACCAGGAGCGCATGAACGGCTCCAGAAGGACGCCAAGCCCATGCACCAGACCGAAGGCTACAAGCATTTCGGACAGCATCAAAAAAGGGAGCATGGCCGGAAAAATAATGCTCCACCATAGCTTAAGCCCTTGGGCAGAGGCTTGGAACACCTCTTCCGGTGAGGCGACAACAGCCAGCACAAGCAGAATGGCCCCAAGGCCAAGCAACAGGGTTGTCCAATAGGGAGCGGAATGGGCTTCCTTTTGTAGCAAAGGTTTCACCTCTCTGGAAGTGATATGATTTAACATTTTAAAAAACGAACCTCATCGTGCATAAATATAGTAGAGTGCATCGTATGTTGTTTCTAGCGCTTGTTCGCGTTTGTAATCGCCACAGGGTGCTCGTACACGCTGTCGGTAAACAATATGCTTTTTTGTAAGAATTGAGAACAGGCGGCGCAGAGTTGGTTTTGATGAGATAGGAGAAGTTAAGGCTGTGAGGGGGGGGAGAACCGATGAAGCGAATAAACCAGAATAGAGCTTTTTTTACAACCGGATATGTTCTGATCCTGGCCGCTATGGTCTATGTGCTGGTATATATGCCAACCCCATATCTGATCTATGGACCCGGTGGGGCAAATGAAATCAAGCCGATGGTAACCATTCAGGAAGGCGACCGAAGTGAACGGGGGACCTTTATGATGACGACGGTATCGGCGCGTTACGCTAATGTCATTATGCTGGGTATATCGAAGCTGGATGCCAATTCGGAGATTCAGCGCAAGGAGGATCGACTGCACGGCAGGAGCGAAGACGAATATGCAGCAGAGCAGGTGTGGTATATGGGAGATTCCCAGTCTTCTGCGATGGAGGCTGCTTATACCCGGGCTGATATTCCTTATCGCATTGTGCCGGATTATGTGTACGTATTTAAGGTGCCCAGCTCAAATAGTGTGTTTCATCCCGGAGATGAAATTCTGGAGCTGAACGGGGTGAGGGTGACGGATAATCGTTCCATCCGAAACGCCTTGGAGGATGAAAAGGCAGGAACCATGGCCAAGGTGAAGATAAAACGTGATGGCAAGCTGCTGACGGTGCAAGCTCCATTAATGACCATCACAGACAGCGAGACGGGCAAGCAACGACCCGGTTTTGGAGTCAGCATTGCCACGGTTCAGAAAGTAGAGCCAAAGGATGAACGTAAAACGATTCATTTTACGTCAACGGATGTAGGCGGACCCTCGGCTGGTTTGATGTTTACGATGGAAATCTATAATCAACTGACACCGGGTGATCTGAGCAAGGGATATCGTGTTGCCGGTACGGGTACGATTGATAAGAGCGGTAAGGTTGGAGCGATCGGCGGTGCAAAGTATAAAATTGTCGCCGCTGACCGTCAGGGTGCTGAATTGTTTTTCGTCCCGGCGGACAATTATAAGGAAGCCAAGGCCAAAGCCGAGCAAATCGGAACCAAGATGAAGCTCGTTCCGGTTCGCAAGCTTGACGATGCGTTAACTTATATGGAAAAGCTCCCGATCAAACCATGACGGGCGGCCGCAAGTAATCGGCATACATGTCACGGATGGCGGGACTTGGCATTCCGGCCGCGTGTATGGCGGCTGCGGCTGTATCCCAGTCCAGATGGGGATGCGATCCGGCTGACGGCTTGACCCATACCGGAAGGGTGGCTGTCTGCTTCATCTGGGCCAGCAGCTCGCGTCCAGCACCGTTAAAGCCGAGCACGCGGATATAGCCGGGGCCTTTCGCCAGCTCGGAGGGGGCCATATCTGCTTTGGCATGATTCAGCAAAATATGGGTGAACATACGCTGAAGCTTCGTACGCGTGTAGCGCTTTGTCTTGACGGCGGCTAGTAATGCCTCTACGGAGGGCTGGGGCAGCGTGTACAGCGATTGCCGCAGGCGATGCTCCAGCCCTTCGGTCACCTCGTGCAGCTCCGCCAGCTGCTGCGGGCTGCGCGTGATGAGGGCGTTCAGCAACGGCTGGCTGAACGCTTCCCATTGCAGCGGCGCGCGTCCGGCTTGCCATTCACGCCGCAAAATCTCCAGCGTCGCCGCAGGCACGTACGGTGACGCGGCCTCCGGCCCGCCGTCCAGCAGCAGACGGCGGATGGCCGTGGCGCTGGCGATGACTCCGTCCGCGGGCGCCACGGCTTCGTGGTAGCCCGATCCCGTGCGGGCTACGGTGAAGGGCTTGATTGCGCTGTCCAGCCGCTCCAGCGCAATCAAGTAATGCAGCCCCAACGTATTGTTGGGCTGCTGCATGAGGGCGGCTAGCGCAGCGCCGTCCGTCCCTTCAGCCGCGAGCGCGGCTGCGGCCCCCGCGTAAGCGGCGGGATAGCTTGCGCCGCTGCTCAGGCGCTGCGCGATGCCGGCCTTGAGCTCGGCAGGCTCCGCCGCCAGCACGCGGGCCAGCGCTCGCAGTGGGGCGATGTCGCCGCTCTCGCTGCCGAAGCAGAGCGCGTCGACGACGCCAGTGGCGCGGAGCAGGGCGACCGCCCCGTGGGCGAACCATTCTGCGGGCTGGACGGCATAGGCCACAGGCAGCTCCAAAACCAGGTCCACACCCATGGCGAGTGCCATTTCGGTGCGGGACCATTTATCCACAATCGCGGGTTCCCCCCGCTGGAGGAAGGGACCACTCATCACAGCCACCGTGCGCTGTGCGCCAGTGATGCGAAGAGACTCCTTCCAGTGATGAGTGTGACCGTTATGCAGCGGGTTGTATTCTACAATAATACCGAGGGTTTTCAAGGCTGTACGTCGGCTCCTTTCTTTTATTGCTAGTCTGGTGACTATCCTAGAAATGATGGTTATCCATCAGCTAATGATTGTTCTTAGGGGCAGCGATGCTGCTTTTTCGTGATCGGAAATGAACAAGGCCATTGAGACCTGGAGAAAAAAGCTTTATACTCGCATTATTGTACACGAAGAGTGGCGGGGGTACGAATACTCACAGGTACATGATCCATGCAACGTATTTTCGCTTTCGCATAAAACTTGCGGAACCATTGGAAAACCGATGGATTTGTGAGAGGTGTAAAGTGAAAGGTGTTGACAAACGACTCGATCAGTCGGTATAATAATTTTTGTTTGTTTGGAGTGATAGCGATGCAACTATTTTTTCGCAAAGTAGCAACAAGTGATGGTCCTTTTCCGATCCGTGAAGCTCTCAATGTGAGTGAATTGGTGGATGATCGTCCTGATGTTACGGCCGTTTCCCCGCTGGAGACCGATTTGGTCGCCGTTAGTCTGGGTCAAGGCTTAATGAGTGTGGAAGGCACGTTGACCGCAGGTCTGGACATGCTGTGCTCACGCTGTTTAAGTCCGATGCACGAGGATTTGAAGATTGAATTCCGTGAACGGTTCAAGCAAATCTCTTCGGTTGGCGAAGAGAAGGATGAAGATGGCGAATTTATCGCAGTGACGGGGGATTCCTTCGACATTGCACCGTATTGTGAAGAGCTGTTTGTGCTGCACGTGCCGTTTGCGCCTGTGTGCAGTGAGGATTGTCAGGGGATCGCTCCTGCGGCCGGACAAAACTGGAGCGTTGGCTCCGATGACAGTGACGATGGCGATACGAAAAAGATTGATCCGCGTCTGGCAGGGCTTAAGGATTTTTTTAAATGAGAATTGAGTTCAATTCTGACAAATCATCATCTACTTGTGCAGGGGAGTTACAGAACCGACACATGGATGTTGCAGGCTTGATTCACCGGCTGTGAGGTAGCTGCTTCCGGCAGTTTCCTTCAGTCTTGAATGAGATAAGAAGTCACGCCCGTTATACGGGTTGATCTGGTTAAGGAGGTGGGAATAATGGCAGTACCTCAACGGAGAACATCCAAAACTCGTCGCGACAAACGTCGTACTCACTTTAAACTGGCAGTACCAGGTATGGTGAAATGCTCCGAATGCGGCGAATTGAAACTTGCTCACCATGTGTGCAAAGTTTGCGGAACGTACAAAGCTAGAGAGATTATCTCTCAATAATGTCCGATAAGCGGATTCTTTGGAATCTTCGCAGGAAAAGTAGTGCTTCACTCTAGTGAGGCGCTACTTTTTTTTGTCTTCGTACTTTCTTTTTACGGCGGCATGCTATATACTGTTTTAGTACCAGGTTCTAAGAAAGAAGGGCCGAAGGGGTTCTTTATACATACAAGATGACAAATCGGCATGAAGCATTCGCCGCTAGCACGTGAAGTAACCCGAACCGTCGGCTGAACGGTAGTTTATTGCAGGGAAAGGAGGCGCCACAGATATCGAACGTTTGCCAAAGAGACAGAGACAGCAACGGCTGACTCAATTAATTGATGAGAATCCGTTCGTAACGGATCAGGAACTGACGAGACAGCTTAAGGTGAGCATTCAGACGATTCGGCTGGATCGGATGGAATTGGGTATCCCGGAGCTGCGGGAGCGACTGAAGCTGATGGCTGAGCGTTCCTACGATCAGGTTCGCTCCCTGCCTTTACATGAAGTGATCGGGGATATCGTTGATCTCCAGTTGGACAGAAGCGGTATTTCCATTTTTGAAATTAAAGAAGAGCATATCTTTTCACGTACCGGCATTGCGCGGGGGCATTATGTGTTTGCCCAGGCCAATTCATTGGCTGTTGCCGTGATTAATGATGAGATAGCGTTGACCGCTTCAGCGGATATTCGCTTTGTCCGACCCGTTCATTTGGGAGAAAAGTGCATTGCCAAAGCATATGTGCGTTCAAATCCTGAGCAAAAGGGAAAAGCCAAAGTGGAAGTGTTTGCTTACGTGGGAGAAGAAATGGTGTTCCAGGGGAACTTTATCATTTACCGCTCCACAGAGGAAGAGTATAGCGAAGGAGGAAGTCAGCATGCGGATCGCCATTGATGCCATGGGGGGAGACAATGCTCCCGAGGCGACAGTAGAGGGCGCGTTATCTGCGGCGGCGGAATGGAAGGATACAGACATTACGCTGGTTGGTGACCGGGAACGAATCGAATCGGTGCTGAACGGCAGAGTGTTGCCTGCGAATCTCAGCATTCGCCATACATCTGAAACGATAGATGCGCAGGACGAGCCTGTGAAGGCAGTACGACGTAAAAAGGATGCCTCGATGGTCGTAGCTGGCCGAATGGTCAAAGAAGGCGAAGCGGATGCCATGATATCGGCAGGTAATACGGGTGCGCTGATGACGACAGGGTTGCTGGTGGTCGGGAGAATGGAAGGCATTGAGCGCCCTGCTCTCGCACCGATGATTCCGACGATTGACGATCAGGGTGTGCTGGCGCTGGACTTGGGAGCTAATATGGACGCGAAGCCCGAACATCTTGCCCAATATGCGCTGATGGGTAGCTTGTACCGCCAAAAGGTTCATGGTGTGGCTTCCCCCAGAGTGGGTTTACTGAATGTTGGGACGGAAGCCGGGAAGGGCAATGAACTGACGAAACTGGCTTTCCCTCTGATTGAGCAGTTGCCTGTTAATTTTGTAGGTAATGTAGAGTCCAGAGACGTGCTGACCGGGAATTGCGATGTGCTGGTGTGTGACGGATTCGCCGGAAACATCATGCTGAAATCGCTGGAAGGTACGGCGGGTGCGATATTTTCTCTCTTAAAGGAGCAGTTTAGTAAATCTTTAAAGACCAAGCTGGCAGCGGCCCTGATTATGCGTGAGCTTCGCGGTTTGAAAGATAAGCTGGACTACAAAGAGCATGGTGGCGCTCCATTGCTGGGGCTGAGCGGGCTCGTCTTGAAGGGTCACGGTTCATCTGACGGCATTGCCGTCAAAAACGCGGTAAGACAGGCCCGTACGGCCTTGCAAAACCAGTTGGTGGAAAGTATATCCAAGGAAATCAGCAGGAAGTGAGTGACGATATGAATAATTTGCGGTCGGTTGGTGTTATCGGAACAGGGAAATACGTGCCTGAGAAAATATTGACGAACAAAGATTTGGAAGCAATTGTGGAAACAAGTGACGAATGGATTGTCAGTCGTACAGGAATTCAGGAGCGCCACATTGCGGCTCCAGAGCAGGCCACATCCGATCTGGCTTATGAAGCAGCGATTAAGGCATTGGCATCCGCAGGTATGACCGCACAGGATTTGGATCTGATCATTGTTGCTACGGTTACGCCGGACATGGCGTTTCCTTCGACTGCCTGTATTCTTCAGGACAAGCTCGGAGCCAAAGGCGCAGCGGCTTTTGATTTGTCTGCGGCATGCTCAGGGTTTGTATATGGGCTAGCAACTGCGACGAGCTTTATTAAGACGGGCATTTATAATAATGCGTTAATCATTGGGGCAGACTGTCTTTCCCGGATCACGGATTATACAGACCGCAATACTTGTGTTCTTTTCGGAGACGGTGCAGGAGCTGTAGTAATTGGTGAAGTACCTGAGGGTAGAGGATTCCAATCCTTTGATCTTGGTGCCGAAGGAGCAGGAGGCGGATTGCTTAAGCTGGAAGCTGGCGGTTCACGTTTGCCTGCAAGTGCGGATACCGTAGAAAACAAGCAACACTATATTTATATGAACGGACGCGAAGTGTTCAAGTTCGCGGTACGTGTTATGGGAACGGCAACTGTCGATGTGCTTGAAAAAGCGGGGCTTTCCAAAGATGATATTGATTTGTTCGTTCCGCATCAAGCCAATATTCGCATTATTCAATCGGCGATGCAGCGTTTGGATCTACCGGAAGAAAAGGTTATCATTAATGTTCATAAATATGCGAATACATCAGCTGCATCAATTCCTCTTGCGCTTGTAGAAGCAGCCGAGGAAGGTCGCATGAAGGAAGGCGACCGGGTATTAATGGTGGGCTTCGGCGGTGGTTTGACTTGGGGCGCGTCGGTTCTTGTCTGGTAAGAAAGCGGCGGGTTTGATACAATATTGAATTTGTCTGGTACTTTACAGGACAAGCATTGGATACAGAGAGGTGCATACACGATGGGCAAAACGGCATTTATATTTCCCGGTCAGGGTTCACAAGCTGTAGGTATGGCTAAAGATGTTTATGAAGCGGTTCCTGCAGCAAGAGAAGTGTTCCGCCAAGCGGACGAACGGTTGGGTTTCGCGCTAAGCTCACTGATTTTTGAAGGTCCAGATACAGCCTTGAAGCAAACATCCAATACGCAACCTGCGCTGTTGACGGCGAGCATTGCGTTGTATGAAGCGTTCGAGGAAAAGGGCATTCGCCCTGATTACGTGGCTGGACACAGTCTTGGAGAATACAGCGCGCTCGTTGCTTCTGGCGTACTTGCATTTGAAGATGCAGTTGAGATCGTTCGTACTCGTGGGGAGTTCATGGAACAAGCCATTCCTGACGGACAAGGCGGGATGGCTGCTGTACTGGGAGCCGACCGTGAAGCGCTGGCGACACTATGCCGTGATATTACGGAATCCGGTCAACTGGTCGAATTGGCGAACATCAACTGCCCGGGGCAGATTGTCGTATCCGGTGCGAAGGAGGGCGTAGCCGCTGTCGCTGAACGCGTGAAGGAAGCGGGTGGTAAGCGTGCTATTACTTTGGAGGTCAGTGGTCCTTTTCATTCTTCGTTGATGAAGGAAGCAGCGATTAAGTTGTCCGGCAAGCTGGAAGACGTAGCTTTCTCCAAAGCTCAGGTTCCGGTTGTAGCCAATGTCACAGCGAAACCTGTGCGTGAGGGTGGCGAAATTCGCCAGCTACTGGTCGAGCAGGTCTATTCCCCGGTATTGTGGGAAGACAGTGTAGCATGGCTGCTGGAGCAGGGAGTTGACACTTTTGTCGAGTTCGGACCGGGCAGTGTTTTGACCGGACTGGTTAAAAAGATCGATAAAACGGTTAAGCTGTATAATATAAGCAGCCTGGAATCGCTTGTTTCGGTAACGGAAGCCTTGGAGGCCCGTTAAAAGTAGCAATTATCGCCTTAACGGTTATATACTTGCAAGGGGAGGCTGGATGATGTCTAAGCCATTAAGTGGAAAAACGGCGCTCGTTACAGGGGCGTCACGGGGGATCGGCCGCAGTATCGCATTGGCGTTGGCTGAAGCAGGCGCTAATGTAGCGGTAAACTACGCTGGTAGTGAAGCGGCTGCGGCAGAGGTTGCGGAGCAAATTCGTGCCAAAGGCGTGGAAGCTATTACGGTTCAGGCTAATGTCGGTCGCGCCGACGAGGCAGATCGGTTAATCAAGGATGTGATCGGCGCTTGGGGCAAGATCGATATTCTGGTGAATAATGCCGGAATAACAAGAGATAATTTAATCATGCGTATGAAGGAAGAGGAGTTCGATCAGGTGATCGAAACGAATCTGAAAGGTGTGTTTAATTGCCTCAAGGCAGCGACTCGTCCGATGATGAAGCAGCGTTCCGGTCGCATCATCAATATTTCTTCCGTTGTCGGCGTACTCGGCAATGCAGGACAAGCCAACTATGTGGCTGCCAAAGCAGGAGTGATCGGTCTTACCAAATCGTCCGCGAGGGAGCTTGCTTCGAGAGGTATTACAGTCAACTGCGTAGCCCCGGGATTCATTGATACCGAAATGACACAGGTGCTTGCTGATGATTTGCGTGACAATATGCTCAGCGGTATTCCGCTGGCCCGTCTCGGACGGCCTGAGGAAATTGCGGATGTGGTGCTATTTTTGGCCTCTGATGCTTCCTCATACATGACGGGCCAGACTTTGCATGTGGATGGCGGCATGTACATGTAGCTACATGTAGCTAATCCGCATGCCCCGAAGAAGAGTAGTGATTGAAAACTCTCTTCTATGGCATTTTAATTGTAATTTTCGTATAATACCTAAGGAGGAGGTGAGCCGGATGTCCGACGTATTGGAGCGCGTAAAGCGCATTGTCGTTGACCGTTTGGGAGCCGACGAAGCCGAAGTTACACTTGAAGCATCTTTCAAAGATGATTTAGGCGCTGATTCTCTCGATGTAGTTGAATTGGTTATGGAATTGGAAGATGAGTTTGATATGGAAATCTCTGATGAAGATGCAGAGAAAATTACAACCGTAGGTGAAGTTGTAAAGTACATACAATCTCATACCTAATTCAAGTCAACAAAAGTCCCGTTCTGTTACAGGCGGGACTTTCTCCTAATCATACAGATTGAACTAAAGACGGAATTGCCGCGTGTTCTTGAGCTTGGCTCGGCATGACTTAGTCAAGGGTGGGAGTAAGCGGCATTACTAACTTTAGTTGATTCTATATTATTTTTGCACACAAGAGCGTACGGCCTTGAAATACAATATGCAGTAGACATAGAGGTGATTATCTTTGAAACAACGTGTTGTCATAACAGGAATGGGTGTAATCACTTCGCTGGGACAGGATTTGAACACACTGTGGGATAATCTGATGGCTGGAAAATCTGGCGTCAGTGAAATCGAAGCTTTCGATACCAGTGAATATACAACGAAAATTGCGGCTTCTATTAAGGATTTTAATCCTGAGGATTATATAGAGCGCAAGGATGCCCGAAAAATGGATCGTTTTGTACAATTCGCCGTTGCCGCCAGTAAATTGGCACTCAAGGATAGCGGACTCGTAATCGGAGAGAACGCCGATGCCGAGCGTGTTGGTGTATCCGTTGGCTCCGGTATTGGCGGATTGGGTACCTGGGAGGATCAGCACAATGCGCTGATTGAAAAAGGACCTAAACGCGTAAGCCCTTTCTTTATCCCGATGATGATTGCTAATATGGGTTCCGGTCAAGTGTCGATTTCACTCGGCGCTAAAGGACCTAATACATCACCGGTTACGGCTTGTGCAACGGGTAGTCATGCGATCGGCGATTCGTTCCGCATGATTCAGCGTGGTGATGCTGACGCTATGATTTGCGGCGGAGCTGAGGCAACTATTCGTCCGATTGGAATGGCTGGCTTTTGTTCGATGCGGGCGATGTCCACTCGCAATGATGAGCCTGAGAAGGCAAGCCGTCCTTTTGACACAGACAGAGACGGATTTGTTATGGGCGAAGGCTCCGGTGTTCTGATTCTGGAATCGTTGGAGCACGCATTGAAGCGCGGCGCACGTATTTACGGCGAAGTGATCGGCTACGGTCTGTCCGGCGATGCACATCATATGACAGAGCCAGATCCGGATGGTGCAGCACGCTGTATTAAAATGGCGATCCGCGACGCAGGGTTGAATCCTGAGGATATTGATTATATCAATGCGCATGGTACATCCACGCCAGTCGGTGACAAATCGGAAACAGAAGCGGTTAAGAAAACGCTTGGAGACCACGCCTATAAAGTGGCGATTAGCTCAACCAAGTCAATGACGGGGCACTTGTTGGGTGCAGCTGGCGGTGTTGAAGCCGTGATCTGCGGATTGGCTCTCCAGCATCAGACCATTCCGCCGACGATTAATCTGGATAATCAGGACCCGGCTTGCGATCTCGATTATGTACCTAACGAGCCGAGAAAAGCGAAACTGAATGTAGTGATGTCCAATTCCTTTGGTTTTGGTGGTCACAATGCTACGGTTATTCTAAAAAAATATGAAGCGTAAGGGGTCAGTTCGTTGAGTGGAGACTTGAAGCAATTACAGCAGAAACTTCATATTCAATTCAACAACCGGCAGCTTCTGAAGCAGGCCTTTACGCACGCTTCCTACGTAAACGAACATCGGTTCAGTCAGCATGCAGACAATGAGCGGCTTGAATTTTTAGGCGACGCAGTTCTGGAGCTGACCGTATCCGAGCAATTGTACAATCAGTACCCTAACCGGCCGGAAGGCGAGCTGACCAAGCTGCGTGCAGCCATTGTCTGTGAGCCTTCCCTGGTGAAATTTGCTGTCGGACTTGAGTTCGGGCAATATGTACTGCTTGGCAAAGGTGAAGAGCTGACAGGCGGACGTACTCGTCCGGCTCTGTTGGCCGATGTATTCGAAGCGTTCGTAGGCGCGCTTTATTTGGATCAGGGTCTGGATGCCGTCCGGTCGTTTCTGGAACATTATATTTTTCCTCAAATTGTGTTAAACGGTAAGCTTCAGATGAGTGATTTCAAAACAGAGCTTCAGGAACTGACGCAGCATCATAACATGGGGATGCTTGAATACAAGATTGTGGAGGAGCGCGGACCTGCCCATGAGCGCGAGTTTGTAGCTGAGGTATATATGGACAGCGAACGGCTGGGTACAGGTACAGGACGCTCCAAAAAAGAAGCTGAGCAGCAGGCGGCGGCAGTAGCCTTAAACCGTTTGAAGCTGGCAGAATCGTAATCGGTACCTGAGCGGCCCGGACGGGTTACACGAGCAGGGGACACAAAGTAAGAGCAAAGGGCAGTCCGCGGGGAGTCCCGGCCCGCAATGGCGAATGGACTGCGTTTTGCTCTTTTTTCGTGGCTTTGCTACTGTAGCTTTGTATGTCTTTGCCGCGCTTTATCCGCGGTAGTCTTGTGCTACAATAGGGATAATTCTTGTTAACCAGGTAAACGGTGTTGTACAAGCATATTTAAATGTTAGAGGTGAGATTGAGTATGTTTTTAAAGCGCATTGAGCTGGCGGGCTTCAAATCGTTTGCAGATAAAACGGAGATGGAATTTGTCCGCGGCATTACAGCGGTCGTCGGACCCAACGGAAGCGGAAAGAGTAATATATCCGACGGTATTCGCTGGGTGCTGGGTGAACAGAGCGCCAAATCACTGCGCGGCGGTAAAATGGAGGACATTATTTTTGCGGGTAGTGATGCTCGTAAGGCTGTTAATTACGGTGAAGTGTCGCTTACGCTGGATAATGAGGATCAGGCGTTGCCGCTTGATTTTGGAGAAGTCACGGTCACGCGGCGTGTGCATCGCAGTGGAGATAGTGAATATTTTATTAACCGACAATCATGCAGACTCCGTGATATTACCGAGCTGTTTATGGATACAGGTATTGGTAAAGAAGCTTATTCCATTATCGGACAGGGGCGCATTGAAGAGATTTTGAGTACCCGTTCCGAGGACCGCCGGGGGATTTTTGAGGAAGCGTCCGGTATCGTGAAATATAAATCACGTAAAAAAGACGCGGTTCGCAAGTTGGATGACACGGAGCAAAATTTGCTTCGGATTCATGATTTGGTCAGTGAGCTGGAGGATCAGATCGGACCGCTCAAGGAGCAGTCGGAAAAGGCAATCCACTTTAAGGAGCTGCGGGGTGAACTGAAATCGAAGGAAATTTCGATGTATGTCCATCAGATTGAGCAGATTCATACCTCGTGGAGCGATGCGACTTCCAAGCTGGCTTTGTTGCAGCAGGAGCAGCTACAGCTGTCTACGGTGGTGTCCCGTCATGATGCGATGCTGGAGAGCGATCGTAATGAGCTGCGTCAGCTGGAGGAGCAAGTGGAACGGCTGCAAAGGGATCTGTTGCAATACAGTGAAGCTACGGAAAAGAGCGAAGGCTACGGCGAACTGTTAAAAGAGCGCACACGCAATCTGGAGGCAAACCGGGAGCAGCTCATTTTATCGCTCAGCACGAGCGAATCACGTCATTCCGAGCGCAAAAGTGAGCTGGATCTACTGAACGAAAAACTGTCTGCATTGGCTGTCGAGCTTGACGAGCTGCGTGAACGGCTATCCGACGAAGAGGCGAAGCTGATTGGTGTCACAGGTGGAATCAGCCAGGAGCAGGAGGAAAGCCTGAAGGGCGGACTGCTGGAGCTGATGAATCAGATGGCACAGGCCCGTAACGAAATCCGTTATACCGACCAGCAGAAGGAAGCGTTGGAACGGCGGGTGACTCGCGTAAGTGACGAATCCGGCAAATGGGAAGCCCAGAAAGCTGGACTGGAACAGCGTAAAAAGGGTTTGGAAACGGCTGTTCAGAAGCTTGGTCAGGAAATCAGCAGTCTGCGCAGCGGATATATTCAGGGAAGCGAAAAATACCAGGCGCTGCAAAAGCTGCTGGAAGAAAGCCAGGGTACTGTCCGCAAATGGGAACAAAAACGTGAGGCCCAAATTTCACGCCGAGATACGATGAAGGAAATGCAGGATGACTTCGACGGCTTTATGCTGGGCGTTAAAGAAGTGCTGAAGGCGGCACGCAAAGAAACCCTGCATGGCGTGCATGGAGCTGTAGCAGAGCTGATCCGGGTACCTGAGCATTTGGAGCAGGCGATGGAAACGGCTTTGGGCGCTTCGATGCAGCATATCGTGATGGAAAATGAATCGGTGTCCAGACAGGCGATCAGCTTTTTGAAGCAGCGTCAGCTGGGCAGAGCGACGTTTTTGCCTATGGATGTTATCCGTCCGCGTCAAATTGGGGCGGGTGAACGCCAAATCGTGGAAGGCGCCGAGGGTTTTGTCGGAATCGGTGCGGATCTTGTTCAGTATGACGAACGGTATGCTGGCATTGTAGGCAGCCTTCTGGGAAATGTGGTTATTGCCCGTACGCTGGAAGATGCGAACCGTATTGCGGCTCGTTGCCAATATAGATATCGCGTCGTGACGCTGGAAGGCGATGTCGTCAATGCAGGTGGTTCCATGACAGGTGGTAGCCAATTCAAGAAAAATGCCAATTTGCTTGGACGTAAACGTCAGCTGGATCAGCTTGATCAGGATATTATCGATACGGAGCAACAAATTGCAAGGCTGCGTCAGAGCTCGGTAGATGCAAAACGTCAGTTGGAAGAGACACAGACCCGTTTGGACGAGCTGCGTCAGGGCGGCGATGTGAAGCGCGGCGAAGAGCAGCAGGCAGCAATGGAACTCAAGCAACTGGAGCATGAGCTTCGTCATGTTCTGGAGCAGGTGGCTGCATCTGGTCAGGAGAAGAAGGGTTTTGATCAGGAGATCAAGGAGCTGGAAGCTTCCCGTGAAGAGGCGTTGCTAAAATTAGCTGCGCTGGAGGAAGAAGAGAAGAAAACCCACCAGGCTATCCATGCCGCTGAATTTGCCCGTAAGGCCAACGAATCTGCCAAAGAACAGTTACAGGGAGAACTTACGAATCTCAAGGTAAGAGAAGGAAAGCTGGATCAGGAGCGTTTTTCACTGGAAGAACAGCTGCGTAGATTACGGGGGGATTATGATACCCTTGGCAAGGATTCGAGACAGAACAAGACCTTGCTTGCTTCCATCGAAGCTGATCTGCTGACCAATGAGCAGGAAAGCGTGAAGCAGATTGAAAATCTCAATCAGTATCGGCTTAAAAAGGATGAGGCTTCGCAGCAATTGGAATTTAAGCGTGCTGCACGCAGCAGCTTGTCCAAAAAGCTGGAAGTGGCCGAAAACGAGACGAAAGAGCAACGCGTTCAGCTCAAGTCTGTTGAGGAACAGCTTCGCCAGACAGAAATTGGAGTGAATCGGCTTGATGTAGAGCTGGAGAACGTCCTGAAAAAATTGAGTGATGACTATGAACTCAGCTATGAGCTGGCCAAGCAGCGTTATCCGATACCAGAAGATATAGAAGGTACGCAGGCCGAGGTGCAAAGGCTCAAACGCGGTATTTCCGCATTGGGCGAAGTAAACCTGGGTGCCATTGAGGAATACCAGCGTGTGCATGAGCGTTATACGTTTCTCGATGAGCAGAAGTCTGATCTGGTCGAGGCCAAGACAACGCTCTATCAGGTTATTCGAGAAATGGATGATGAAATGTCCAAACGCTTCAAAGCCACTTTCGATGCCATCCGGCGCGAATTTGGTACGGTGTTCTCCAAGCTGTTCGGAGGCGGACGTGCCGATCTGGTGCTAATTGACCCGGAACGCATGTTAGAGACGGGAATTGACATCGTAGCCCAGCCGCCAGGCAAAAAACTGCAAAATTTGCAGCTACTGTCAGGAGGCGAGCGGGCGTTAACGGCGATGGCGCTATTGTTTGCCATTTTACATGTCAAGCCTGTCCCATTCTGTGTGCTGGATGAAGTAGAGGCCGCACTGGACGAAGCCAACGTGGTGCGTTTTGCCCAATATTTACGGGAGTTCTCCGAGCAGACACAATTCATTGTAGTTACACATCGCAAGGGCACGATGGAAGAAGCCGATGTACTGTATGGGGTTACGATGGAAGAAGGCGGGGTTTCCAAGCTCGTATCCGTCAAGCTGGACAATGATGAAGCTGAGATTGCCTAACATAAAATAACATACTTTCAGATCAACGGAGGGAACCTATGAGTTTCTTTAGGAAATTGAAGGAAAGCATTGCAAGCAAAACCGAATCCGTCACCAAACAGTTCAAGGACGGTTTAGAAAAAACACGCAAAGGTTTTGTTGAAAAAGTATCGGATCTGATGATTCGCCGCAAGAAGATTGATGAGGAGTTTTATGAGGAGCTGGAAGAAATTCTGATCGGTGCCGATGTTGGCGTCAACACCGTTATGAACCTCATTGAAGACCTGCGAGGAGAAGTGAAAAAACGCAAAATCGAGGACGCATCCGAGCTACAGCCTGTATTATCGGAAAAGCTGTCTGAGTTGCTGCGGGGCAATGACAACAGTCAGCTTCAAATGAGCCCTGACGGGATTACGGTCATTCTGTTCGTCGGTGTCAATGGTGTCGGCAAAACAACAACAATTGGCAAGCTGGCGCACCGTTTTAAACAAGAGGGTAAAAAAGTGTTGCTGGCCGCCGGGGATACGTTCCGTGCTGGCGCGATTGAACAACTGGAGGTATGGGGCGAAAGGGCTGGTGTAGAGGTCATTAAACAGCAGTCCGGTTCTGATCCAGCCGCGGTTATGTTTGATGCGGTACAGGCTGCCAAGCAGCGTCAGGTGGATGTGTTACTGTGTGATACCGCAGGACGTCTCCAGAATAAAAGCAATCTGATGGAGGAACTGAACAAAATTTTCCGTGTAATCCAGCGTGAAATTCCCGATGCTCCCCATGAAGTACTGCTGGTACTCGATGCGACGACCGGACAAAATGCGCTCAACCAAGCCAAAATGTTTGGCGAGAAAAGTGGCGTAACCGGGCTGGTGCTGACGAAGCTGGATGGTACAGCGAAGGGTGGTATTGTCGTGGCGATCCGCCAAGAGCTGAATTTGCCGGTGAAGCTGGTAGGCTTGGGTGAAAAGGTGAATGATCTCCAGCCATTTGATTCCGAGCAATTCGTTCATGCGTTGTTCGCTGGTTTGATTCAGGAAGAAGGCGTTGATGAAAACGCTCTGGGTGAGGAAGAACAGGCTTAATCAGGTTTGTTGTAAGGTTGGACGAGGCTTTTTTGATCTTAAGACCTGCCAGGTCTGGGGCTAAGTAGGGTCCGGTTGCTGCGTGAGATCACAGGGATGTATAATGAAAGAAAAGGGTCTGTCGGCGCCGGATATGAATTTTTTTGGATGTAAAAATATTTCACAGGAAGCCGGGTGAAGAACCAATGGCGAATACCTATACTTATTCCCGCAGGGAAGAAATAGCCAATGCGATCACACATGGAATTGGAGCCGTTTTAAGTGTGGCGGCACTTGTGCTGCTCATTGTTTTTGCAAGCTTGAAAGGGACCACTTGGCATGTCGTCAGTTTCACGATTTACGGAATTACGATGCTGCTGTTATACACCAATTCCACGTTGCTTCATAGTCTGCGCGAAGGAAAATTGAAGGATTTGTTCGAAATATTCGATCATTCTTGCATTTACCTGTTCATTGCAGGCAGCTACACCCCGTTTATGCTCGTTGCACTGCGCGGGACATTAGGTTGGACGCTGTTTGGCGTTATTTGGGGAATCGCCCTGTTTGGTGTGCTATTCAAGGCATTCTTCACCAAGCGCTTCCTGTTCATGTCTACCGTGTTCTACATCGTGATGGGCTGGCTCATCACGATTGCCTGGAACCCGCTGGTGGCGGCTGTTCCCGCCGGGGGCATGACGCTATTGTTCCTGGGCGGTCTAATGTATACGCTGGGCACAATCTTCTATGTGTGGCGGGCGTTTCCGTATCATCACGCGATCTGGCATCTGTTTGTTCTGGCAGGCAGCATACTTCATTTTCTGGCTGTTCTGCTGTATCTTACCCCGGTAAGAGTTTAAACCCTAGTAGGCAAAAAGCCGATTCGTACTTCCGTTTAAGGGCAGTGAATCGGCTTTTTTTTGGTTGACAAGGGATAACGCTTGACATCTTCTTTTCTTTTATGTATGATAAGGATCGTTGAAAAGAACTGTAAAGTGTTTTTCCTTGACGATGGAGGTATACGCGATGAGTCAGGAGAATCGGCTGGAAAAGACAAACCGGATTAACCGACTGTTTGACTTCTATGAACCTCTGCTTACGGAGAAGCAACAGATGTTTTTGAAATATTACTTCCATGACGATTTTTCTCTGGGAGAGATTGCTTCGGAATTTCAAATTAGCCGTCAGGCCGTGTATGAGCATATTAAACGTGCCGAGCAGGTGCTGGAAATGTATGAGGAAAAGCTCGGATTGCTTAGTAAACACGAGCGCAGAAGCCGAGACCTGGAAGAACTAAATACTGCATTGTATGAGGCCTTCGATAAAATCGGTGAACCCGATGATGGCACTCTGCAACATGTTCATCAAATTGTAAATCGCCTGCAGGAATTGTAGGTCATATAGATTAGTAAACAAACAACCCTGGTAGACAAGGAGGTGCGAAAATATGGCATTTGAAGGATTATCGACCCGCTTGCAAAATGTATTCAGTAAACTGCGCGGCAAAGGAAAAGTGTCTGAGGATGATGTAGCTCAGGCGATGCGCGAAGTACGATTAGCTTTGCTGGAGGCGGACGTTAACTTCAAGGTTGTAAAGGACTTTATTGCCAAGGTGAAGGAGAAATCCGTCGGCAAGGAAGTGATGGACAGCTTTACACCAGGTATGGTAATCATCGACATCGTGAACAAGGAACTGACCGAGTTGATGGGTGGCAGTCAAGCCAAGCTTGCCAAGGCAAACAAACCGCCTACGGTCATTATGATGGTGGGTCTCCAGGGCGCAGGTAAGACGACGACATCCGGTAAGCTGGCGAAGTTGCTGCAAAAGCAAAATCATCGCCCATTGCTTGTAGCTGGTGATATATATAGACCGGCTGCGATCAAGCAGCTACAGGTACTTGGTGAGCAGATTAATGCTCCTGTATTTACGCTTGGTGATCAGACAAGCCCGGTGGAGATTGCAAAACAGGGCTTACAGCATGCCAAGGATAACGGTAATGACTACGTTATTATAGATACTGCCGGTCGTCTTCACGTGGATGAAGAGCTTATGGAAGAGTTGCGTCAGATTCATGTGAACGTCAAGCCAGACGAAGTTCTGCTGGTTGTTGACAGCATGACAGGTCAGGATGCGGTAAACGTCGCGGAGCACTTTAACACTAGCTTGGAGTTAACAGGGGTTGTACTAACGAAGCTGGACGGCGATACCCGCGGTGGTGCGGCCCTGTCGGTTAAAGCTGTGACCGGATGCCCGATCAAGTTTGCTACATTGGGTGAAAAGCTGGATGCAATGGAGCCGTTTCATCCGGAACGGATGGCTTCACGGATTTTGGGTATGGGCGACATGTTGTCCCTGATTGAAAAAGCGCAATCCAATATCGACGCCGATAAGGCGAAGGAAATGGAACGGAAAATGCGCAATGCTGAATTTACCTTCGAAGATTTTCTGGAGCAGATGGATCAAGTTAAAAAGCTTGGACCAATCGACCAGATTCTCGATATGATTCCCGGCATGGGCAATATGAAGCAAATGAAAGATGTCAAAGTGGATGACAAGCAGATGGGCCGGATTGAGGCTATCGTTCATTCCATGACCACACAAGAAAAGCAAAACCCGGACATGATTAATCATAGCCGCCGCAAACGGATTGCTGTAGGCAGTGGAACATCACTGGCTGAGGTAAACCGCCTGATCAAGCAATTTGATGAAATGCGGCGCATGATGAAGCAGTTCTCAGACATGATGGGACCCAAGGGTGGCAAAAACAAAGCCCTGAAGCAGTTGAAGGGTATGGGTAAAGGTATGAAGTTTCCTTTCCGTTAAGGCCAATAGGCCGTTGGAATTATAGGATAACAATATACAGTCTACTTTTTGAAGGAGGTGAATTTTCGTGGCAGTTCGTATTCGTCTGAAACGTATGGGTGCACATAAAGCTCCTTTCTATCGCGTCGTGGTATCGGATTCCCGTTCCCCGCGTGACGGTCGTTTTATCGAAGAAATCGGTTATTACAACCCTATTACAGTACCAGCGGTTGTAAAAATTGATGAAGATAAAGCGTTGAAATGGTTGCAAGATGGTGCACAAGCATCCGATACAGTCCGCAACTTGCTTAGCAAAGCGGGCGTAATGAAAAAGTTTCATGAGCTTAAACAACAGAAATAAGGTGCTGATGCGGAGGGTCAACCATGGAAGAATTAGTGATAATCATTGCTAAGGCTTTAGTCGATCATCCGGAAGATGTAACCGTGAAGACCTTGGAGAAGGATCGGTTTGTCGTATATGAGCTTAGCGTGCATCCTGAGGATGTAGGCAAAATCATTGGCAAGCAGGGTCGTATCGCCAAGGCGCTTCGCACTGTGGTTGCATCAGCAGCCGTTAAGATGGATAAACGGGTTACCGTAGACATCATATCTTAAAGATATACGAAAGTGGGTTAGGATGTATGTCCTAACCCTTTTTCGTACATGATGAAGATGATATGGAGCGGGACCGATTATATGCAGGAGGAACACGATGCAGCAATTCTTTAATGTCGGGAAAATTGTGAATACACACGGAATCCGCGGCGAGCTTAAAATATTAACGACGACTGATTTCCCGGAGGATCGTTTTGCCAAAGGAAGTGAGCTGTTGATCATTCCTGCGGATGGTAAAGCGCCGATCCCTGTAACTATTGAAATAGCACGTTTTCAAAAAAATATGGTTGTAGCCAAATTCGAGGAATATCATAACATCAATGATGTTGAAAAGTATAAAGGCAGCTTATTGAAGGTGTCCGCTGAACGGCTAGGCGAACTAGAGGAAAATGAGTTCTATTTTCATGAAGTTGTTGGCTTGGAAGTAGTGACAGCAGATGGAGAAAAGCTTGGTGTGGTGAAGGAGATTTTGACACCAGGAGCTAACGATGTATGGGTAGTTACAATGCCTGATGGCAAGGAACTGCTGTTGCCGTATATAGAAGATGTCATTTTGAATGTAAACGTGCCTGAAAAACGGGTTACGGTACGGTTGATGGAAGGACTACTGTAATGCGGGTGGATGTGCTAACCCTGTTTCCCGAAATGTTTGACGGTGTATTTAATGCAAGCATTCTGGGAAAAGCAAGGGAGAAGGGAATCATATCACTGCAAGCGGTTAATTTTCGCCAATATGCCGGGAACAAGCACGGTCAAGTGGATGATACACCCTATGGCGGCGGGGGCGGGATGGTATTGAAGCCTGACCCGATTTTCACTGCGGTGGAGACGTTATTGGATGAAGCAGAGCATCCAACCATATTAGGGAACACAGACGAAGTTGTTCAAGGTGAAGAGGCCGGATTGAGTGCAGGTTTGAAAGCTCCGCGTATTATTTTGATGTGTCCGCAAGGTGAGACTTTTACGCAAAAGAAAGCGGAGGAGCTTGCTAAAGAGGACCATCTTATTTTTATATGCGGGCATTATGAGGGCTATGATGAGCGTATTCGCGAGTATTTGGTGACGGATGAGCTTTCTATCGGAGATTATGTGTTGACTGGTGGGGAACTGCCCGCCATGGTCGCTATAGATAGTATGGCACGGTTGCTGCCTGGAGTTCTGGGCAATGAAACGAGTGCAGTAACGGACTCTTTCAGTACGGGGCTGCTGGAGTACCCGCATTATACCAGGCCTGCTGAGTTTCGGGGCTGGAAGGTACCAGAGGTGCTGTTGTCAGGACATCACGTTAACATTGATGTATGGAGACGGCAGGAGGCACTGCGTCGTACGATGGAACGTCGACCGGATCTGCTGGAGCAGGCTGAATTGACAAGCAAGGAACGGGTATGGATAGAGGAACAGCGCAAGATGGATTGATCATGGGAAGAGTGTATTGAAGAGCTTTAGCAATGAGTGGATTTGAAAGCAGGTGCTAACCTGTTTTATAATGTAATTAATTAAATATAATGTTTGGTCAAATCCCTTTTTCTTGTTGCAATGCGGTATCCTCCATGATACAATACATCTGTTGTGTGTAATACGGTGGTCCTCTGTGGATGATGAAGGAAACGGATGTGTTTCCAGAAGATGCATGAACACCTGTACGGAAGGAGGGAGTCATAGATGAATATCGTCCAAGCGATCACTGAAGAACAACTGCGTAAAGATTTGCCTAACTTTCGTCCCGGTGACACTTTGAAAGTGCACGTGAAAGTTATTGAGGGAACTCGTGAGCGTATCCAGTTGTTTGAAGGTGTTGTAATTAAACGCCGTGGTGGTGGAATCAGTGAGACTTTTACAGTTCGTAAAATTTCTTACGGTGTAGGTGTGGAAAGAACTTTCCCGCTTCATTCCCCGAAAATCGATAAAATCGACGTGGCTCGCCGTGGTAAAGTGCGTCGTGCGAAGCTTTATTATCTTCGTGAACTGCGCGGTAAAGCAGCGAGAATTAAAGAAATTCGTCGTTAATACAACGAATAACGAAAGGGGCTTGATTACAAGCTCCTTTCGTTTTTTCTACGTACATAGGGAACTGTGGATTATTGACCGTAAAGAGAGGACAGTGAGCTATGGAGCAAGAAGTAGGACAAGGAGCTATACAGCATCCGACTGAACAGGATGGTACACCCAAGCGTAAACCGAAAAATGAGATTTTTGAGTGGATCAAGGCCATCGTTATCGCGTTAGTGTTGGTCTTTTTAATCCGTTGGTTTCTTTTTAAGCCGTTTATTGTGGATGGCCCGTCGATGCAGCCAAACTTTCATACCGGAGAACGTGTCATTGTAAATGAAATTTTGTATGATTTCCGTTCCCCAAAACCGGGAGAGGTAATCGTGTTTCATGTGCCGGATGAAGGAAGAGACTTCATAAAGCGCGTCATTGCCGTTGAGGGCGACACGGTTAAGGTAGAAGGTGACACGATTACGGTGAATGGTAAACCTATTCAGGAGCCTTACTTGAAAGCTCCAGTGGAGGAAGCGCATCAAAATGGTGAGCTTTACAACAAGTTTACAAATTTCCCAAATGAAAATTTTAAGGATGGTAAAGTTCCGGCAGGACATATTTTTGTTATGGGGGATAACCGTTCCAACAGTACAGACAGTCGGATGATTGGATATATTGATTTGAAGGAAGTCGTCGGTCGTGCTGATGTTATTTTCTGGCCGGTGAAGGATATGAAGTGGATTAACCACTAGAACAACTAATATGCAGCATAGCTGCCGTAATCCTGACGCATAACCCTATGGGAAACGTTAGGAGTTACGATCAATGAGGTGATGACGGTGACGATACAATGGTTTCCTGGTCATATGACCAAAGCGCGCCGCCAAATTGAAGCAAAATTAAAGCTGATTGATTTGGTAATTGAGTTGATTGATGCTCGATTGCCGCTTTCCAGCCGAAATCCAATGATTGATGATATTTTGCAGGGCAAGCCGCGAATGATTATTTTAAATAAGGCAGATTTGGCGGACCCGGTCGTATCACAGCAGTGGATTGCCTACTTTAAGGAGCAAGGGCATATTGCCTTTCAGGTGGATGCTACAACAGGCACAGGGATGAAAGAAATTCCGGTTCAGGCCAAGTTGCTGCTTAAGGAAAAGATAGATCGGCAGATTTCTAAAGGTATGAATCCGCGCCCTATGCGTGCTTTGATTGTTGGTATTCCGAATGTCGGTAAATCGACTCTGATCAACCGTATGGCAGGACGTAGCATTGCGGCTACAGGCGATCGTCCTGGGGTGACGAAGGCACAGCAATGGATCAAGATTGGTGAAATTGAGCTGCTGGATACACCGGGTATTTTGTGGCCCAAATTCGAGGATCAGAATGTTGGTTATCGTCTGGCAGTTACAGGCGCGATCAAGGAAGAGATTTTGAATGTTGAGGATATCGCTTTTTTCGCGACAAAATATTTGGTTCAATATTACTGGGATGAGCTGGCAGCGCGCTTTGAGCTGACTGAACGTCCCGTGGATACGGAAAATGCCGATGAAATTGTCAGTGTCATGGAAGCGATTGGACGTAAACGCGGCTGTATTGTCAGCGGTGGACGTGTAGATCTCGAAAAGTCGTCAAAAATCATTTTACGTGAGCTGCGTGCAGGTAAGCTGGGACGTTTCAGTTTGGAAGCTCCTTACTGATTCGATTCTGCCTGATGTATCGGATACACCGCATAGCATAGTGTGGCAAGGAAGAACCTTCCCCATCTCTCCGGAGAGAGGAAGGTTTTTTGGTATGTGAAGGTAGGTTAAACAAAGGGGTTTTGGGATGGACAGGTCTGTGTTAAGCTGAATTAAATTATGCAGAACTTAAAATACATAGAGATAGGCGGGTATGGAGTATGGAAGAAAAAGCGGTAACGGACATGCTGCGCTATGAAAAAGAGTGCTGGGAGCAATCCTATGAGCGCATCGCTGGCATTGATGAGGTAGGCCGAGGATGTTTATTCGGGGATGTTGTGGCTGCGGCGGTCATTTTGCCGAACGGTGAGCTGCTGGAGGGTGTGGATGATTCCAAAAAGCTGACGGACAAAAAGAGGGAAACCTACTATGAGCTGATTATGGAGAAGGCCATTGCCGTAGGAGTCGGGTATGTGGACGCACGAACGATTGATGCCATCAATATTAAACAGGCAGCTCGTTTGGCGATGAAGCAGGCAGTTGAGGCATTGCAGGTATCTCCTGATTATTTGCTTGTAGATGCAGAAAAGGTAGACTTGTCTATTCCCCAACTCTCTATTATTAAAGGAGATGCGAATAGCCAATCTATTGCTGCGGCTTCAATCATTGCCAAGGTAACCCGTGATCGGCTGTGCAAAGGTGAATGGGATGCAAAGTACCCGGAATATGGGATTGGCATACATAAAGGTTACGCTACCAAGCTACACAGGGAACAAATTTTGGCGCTGGGACCTACAGCGATGCATAGACGCAGCTTTCTTGGTAATTTGTTGATCGAGCAACCGACGTTGTTTGACCTGTAAATACTTATTATGAGTCGGGACTGTGCCGATATAATGTATACCTAAGGATTTTGCAAAATCCTGACCTAATAAAATAGGCCCCTTGAATATGGGGCATGAAGAGAGGAGGGACCCTATGAATATCGGATCTGTATTTCGAGGATTACTTGGTGATGTGAAGGCGGGAGAGGTTAAAAAGCTCGATATGCAGCCAGGTCAGGTCGTGCGAGGCGTCGTATTAAAGGTGTCTGAGGACGGCGGTGAGGCTGTGTTGCAAATTCAAGGTTCCCAGGTCAGAGCCAAGCTGGAAACCCCTCTTCAACCTGGGCAGTCCACATTACTCCAGGTCCAGCCAGCTTCTCCCAGCGGAATGACTGTACTTAAGCCTTTGAACGATGCAGCCAACACAGGGCAGCAGACTGTAGCGCTGGCAGATGTACTGGATTCGGTGGGACTACCGGATACAGCGCAGAACAGGGAGCTGATACAGGCGATGCAAAAGAATGGCGTACCGTTGACATCGGAAAATGCGGCTTCTTTACGAGACGCTTTGGCGAAGCAGCCGGGAAAAGTACAAATGGAGACGTTTGTACAGGCAGCAGCGGTTGCCTTTCAACGTGGATTACCATTGACGGCGGAAAGTATAAACGGTTTGCGACAGGCGATGTTTGGCCCTCCTTTAAATGATCTTTTGTCTTCGCTGGAGCAGGAGCTTGAAGCAGTATTCAAGCAGCAAGGACAAGGAGCATCTGCTGACCGTATGGCGGGAGAAGCAACAGCGGTAAAGGGGGCTGACCGAATGTCCCCTGCTCCATCAGGCGCTTCTTCAGCTGTGATTGCAGATGCACCAGAAGGCCAAGTTCCTGTATTGTCCAAAGATGCCGCTGCTGTTGCTACAAAGCAGGCAGAAGCGGCTCTGGCAGCAGGAGGCAAGGAGACGCTGAAAGGGACTCAGGCGGCAAATCTTGCTGCTATGGTGGGTGAAGCGGGCGCTTCGGCGACAGACACGGATGCTCCAACTGGAACTGCTGCATCTGTAGTTAAAGGTGCTGCCTCCGGGGAACCAGCACTAGCTAATGGGCGTGGAGCCATAGCCACGGACGTGGTGGCGGACTCTGGTGTAAATGCACCTGAATCGAGCGCTGATGCACTAAGGGCTTCACGAGCCGGAGCGGAGCAGCCTCAAGCTGCCACGGCGGGTACACAACAGCCTAAGGGCGCCGACGGCGCTCCAGCGGCGGCAACGGCAGAGCCTGCCGGGGCGAAGCCCGCTGCAAACGCCGCTACGGCCGACCGTGCCGCCGCGCAGCTGGCTGGCGGCTCTGCGCCGCAGGCCGCTGCGGGCAACGCGGCCACGCCGGAGGCGCCTCTTCAGCGGCTGCGTACGCTGCTGCAAGAGCTGCGCGCGGCAGTGCCGCCCGCGCTGGGCACGGCTGCGCCGGAGCAGCCCGCAACAGAAGTGCCGCAGCCTACGGCTGGCGCTCTGCGGGCTACGGACGCTGCTGCTGCGCAGCCAGCGGCGTCCAGCACGCAGCTCACCCCCACGGAGGACCCGTGGGTGGGCCGCGTGCTGAAGCTGCTCGGTGCAGAGCACGAGCAGCAGGTACACCGCGCGGCTGCACAGACCGCGCAGGGAACGGCGGCGGCCCGTATGGAGCCGCCGGAAGGAGCGCAGCCGCTGCCGGGATTAGCGGCAGCAGCGGGCGGTGCGGTGTCAGCGGACGCCGACACCGTGAAAGGGACGCTGCTCCAGTTAATGAGCAGCGCTGACCTGCCGCCTGCCCTGAAAGAGGCGGCGCAGCAGGTCGTGCAGCACCTGACGGGTCAGCAGCTGCTGCTGAATACGGATCGGACGGCCCCTTTTGCACAGGTACACATGTTTATTCCATTTGTCGGTCCGGATGGTCGTGAAACAGCCACGATCCAGATTCAGTCTCGACGTGGTAAACGCGGGGAGCTGGATGCATCCAACTGCCGGCTTTGGTTTGATTTGGACATGAAGGCGCTAGGGCCGACATTGGTGGATGTGCAAGTCGTGGACCGGATTGTGAGCCTCAAGCTCCATAACGATCAGGATTGGGCCGCTTCGCTGTTGACCAGTGGGCGTGAATCCATTCACACGGCGCTGGAATCACTAGGGTATCAGCTTTTATCGTTGCGTACCGAACCGATGCCGATAAGGACTGGACAGGAGAGCAAAGGTCTGGTCTCTTCGGAGGTACAAAGCTATGTGCCTCAGCCGTATAAAGGAGTCGATCTTAAAATATGAAAGAGCCGTTGGAGGCTCCTTCTCCTTCTAGGAAGAAGGCTGTCGCCCTTAAATATACGCCCGGTGAGAGCGAAGCCCCTATCGTCGTTGCCAAAGGCAGTGGTCGTATTGCGGATAGCATTTTAGAAAAAGCCAAAGAGCACGGCGTTCCCGTTCAAGAGGATGCCGCACTGGTTGAGGTATTGTCCAAGCTTGACTTGGATGAACAAATTCCTGCTGAGCTATATCAATTGGTGGCAGAGGTGCTCACCTATATATATCAAATGGATAAGCTTGCTCCAAGGGATGACAGTTGATGAGGAACGACATGAGGACCGGAGGCAAGGATCAGCGAAAATCCAAAGGCGCTTTGGGTGAACAGGTAGCGGCTTCATTTTTGGAAAATCTGGGGTATCGTATCATAGAGCGTAACTGGCAATGTCGTAGCGGTGAAATGGATCTGATCGCCGCTCAGGAGGATATTCTCGTGTTTATTGAAGTACGCAGCCGAAGTAGCTCCAATTATGGAACGCCCGCAGAATCAATCACTGCACGTAAAATAACCCAGGTTCGCCAGACAGCCGCTGTTTATCTGCATATGAACGGGATTGAGGATGTTCCAATCCGATTTGATATGATCTCTGTACGATTGGTTGACGAAACCGCAGTCGTCACGGAGCACATAATTGAGGCATTTTAAAAGAGTGGTAAACTTTTTTGAAGGCTCATTTCGAATTTCATATGTACAGGTTGACAGGAAGGAATGCTAAAGGTATATTTTGTTGAGAATGGTTATCATTTTGATTATATAGTTATAGTGAGCATCCACAAGCTATACCTGCAAAGGAGGATATACGTGACAGAGCATACCTTTAGTGAACATGTCATAGATGTAATTCAGGAACGACGGACCATTAAACGGTTCAAATCCGACCCCATTCCGGTAGATACCATTAAAGAACTGCTGGACGTTGCTGTATGGGCCCCCAATCATAAAATGCGTGAGCCATGGCGTTTTCTCTTGTTTGCCGGTGACGGACGGAGAAAGCTCGCTGAAGCTATTGAAGCTGATATTGGCAAGGATAACAAGTTCGAAAGCGGCATTTTGCACAATCCGATTCAGCTTTTAGTTGTGTTGGAGGAAGATCCGCGTCAGGCAGTTTGGGATGAGGACTTTGCAGCGGTTAGTGCCCTTGTACAAAACTTTATGCTTGCCGCATGGAGTAAAGGAATCGGAACGTTTTGGGTCACAAAGCCTTTTCTTTATTCACCGAAATTCCGCAAGCATTTGGGAATTCAGCCTGGTGAGAAGATCATCGGCATGGTGTATGCAGGTTATCCTGAAGTCATTCCAGAACCAAGACCACGTATTCCAGCAGCGGATAAGCTAACCCTGTTTGACAAATAATAATCTTTTGTCGAATAACCTTGATTAGACAGCTATATGAATTAAAAATGTAACATGATATTTGCAGCAGATGAAAATTTGGAAGCACCTTTTTTCATATATGCAATGCTCCCCGAGAGGAGACATTTCAATATGAGGAGAGGTGTTTTTTGTTATGTATGGAAAACTACATGGAGCTTGTCTTTATGGAATAGACGGTGTTCTGATTGAAGTGGAGACTGATTTGTCTAATGGGTTGCCCCAAACTGCGATTATCGGATTGCCGGATTCGGCCATTCGAGAGGCTGTAGAGCGCGTAAGAGCAGCGATCAAAAACTGCGGTTTCAAATATCCGTCCCAGCGTGTAACCATAAATTTGGCTCCTGCTGATTTACGTAAGGAAGGCTCATCCTTTGACTTTGCAATCGCTTTGGGACTGCTGACAACCAGCGGACAAGTCGTTTTACCTGCGGGGGAACGGACGTTATTTATCGGTGAACTAGCGTTGGACGGCAGTATTCGCCCCGTGAACGGGGTATTGTCTATGGTTGATTTAGCCAAGCGAGAAGGATTTCATTCGGTGCTGCTTCCTGAGGAAAATGCAGGTGAAGCACGTCTGATCACGGGTATACGTATTTACGCTGTTCGCCATCTGATGGATCTCATTCCAGCAAAAGATCACGCACAATACATTATTGAAGGACAATCAAAAGATCGGAATTCTAATTACTTACCTGATCCAATGGATGGTGAGGGAACTAATCAAACAGCTAATCAAATAATTAGTCAAGACATTAAGCAAGCTATGGATCCAGCTCCTACGCCAATCCCGAATGAAGCCGAACACTATGCCCAAGGTAAGCGTATTACTGTTAGACAACAGGTTATTATCCATTCTTATGACCATTTGCCCCAAGCAGATCAGATACCCATGTGTGAGGTCAAAGATGTGATTGACGTTATGGAGGATTATAGCGATGTATTGGGCCAGCTACACGCCAAACGAGCGCTGGTTATCGCTGCTGCCGGAATGCACAATATCATCCTTATTGGGCCGCCTGGTGCCGGAAAAACGATGCTAATCCGCCGGCTGCCATCCATTCTGCCGCCCTTGACCGAAAAAGAGGCATTGGAGGTTACCAAAATTTACAGCGCCGCCGGCAAGTGGAAGGAGTCGTCGCCTCATTTGATGAACATTCGCCCCTTCCGTTCACCTCATCATACGATTTCCGCTGCTGGACTGGTGGGCGGCGGCGGCATTCCCAAGCCGGGAGAAATTAGTCTTGCCCATCGGGGGATTTTATTTCTGGATGAGTTGCCTGAGTTTAGTCGTCATGTGCTAGAGGTGCTGAGGCAGCCGTTGGAAGATCGCAATGTAACAATTAGCCGTTCACGTGCAGTTTTTAAGTACCCGGCACACTTTTTACTTGCAGCTTCTATGAACCCGTGTCACTGCGGCTTTTTCGGAAGTGATATGCAACATCAGCGCTGTACCTGTTCACCTGCTGCGGTAGCCCGCTATCGTTCGCGTATTTCTGGTCCATTACTGGACCGGATCGATCTTCAGCTTGAGGTATCACAACCGAAGGATTGGCGTGAGGAAAAGGAGTCACTGTCATCCGCTGAAATGCGAAGACAGGTACTAGCTGCTCAAGCGATACAAATCCATAGATACAGCAAGCTTCCTTTTTCATGGAATAGCGAACTATCCGGTCAAATGCTTCGGAAATATGCGGTATTAGAACTCAATGCGGTAGAACTGCTTGATCAGACGATGGATGCACTCGGTTTAAGCATGCGTGCGTATGATCGAATTCTCAAGCTGTCACGCACTATTGCGGACTTGAGTCAATCAGAGAAGATCACCGTGTCGCATGTAGCTGAAGCCATTCAATATCGGAATATGGACAGAGCACATGCCAGTATTTCAGAAGAATAAAGCGGCATAGAAGTAACGATATGTCCATATTTTTTATGTCAGGATTTTTGCAAAATTCGATTCCAGTCGCTCCGAAGTGCAAAATATAGACGAACTAGACCCTTTCGATCTATATATTGTTCATTGGAAGTCGCTTATTGGATTTTTGCAAAATCCTCATGTAAGACAAAAAAAAGCTCCAGACGCTAAGTTCTGGAGAAGAAAAAAGATTATGACAATGTGATTATACAATAAGTATATCAGTTTCGTATATACGATTATGCATCATCTGCCATGTTACTTGATGGAAGAAAAACCAGCTACCAATCCTTTGTTTAGAAGGTGTAGCTGAAAGTATACAAAGCCTCCGAACCAGAAACAGCTCGGAGGCTTTTTGTAAAATTCGGATTAGAGCACGTTCAGCTTGACTTCAATGTTGCCGCGGGTAGCGCGGGAGTAAGGACACTGTTCATGTGCGCCTTCTACCAGTTTTACCGCTGTTTCATGGTCAACGCCTCTCACCAGTACATCGAGGTTTACTCCGATTCCAAAGCCGCCGTCTTCAACTTTACCGAAATTGACCGTTGCTGTTACTTCGGTACCTTCATGTTTAATACGTTGCATGCGGGCAACCATATTCAAAGCACTGTCAAAACACGCTGAATAGCCTGCTGCGAATAATTGCTCCGGATTCGTACCCGCGCCGCCTGCACCGCCCATTTCTTTGGGTGTATCAATATTTAAACGAAGTTCAGGGGAAGAAGACTCGACATAACCATTACGTCCTCCAACTGCTTTCACTGTTGTTTCATACATTTTTTGTTGAATGGTCATCATAATTTAATCACTGCCTCTCGCTCAATTTATATTTTACACAATTTAATTTATCAAAATAATTATTATTTGTAAAGTATTTTGTGCAATTAGCATGCTTTTTGTTATATAATGTGATAAAATTATGACGAAAGTAGGTGATCTGACAGCATGGACAACAACAAACATAATGAAGGTACAGCATTAAAACTTGATAATCAGTTATGCTTTGCCATATATGCGTGCTCCAGAGAGATTACGAAGCTATACCAGCCTTATCTGGAAAAGCTTGGTGTGACATACTCACAGTATTTGGTGCTCATTGTGTTGTGGGAGCGCGAGGAATGTACAGTGAAGGAATTAGGCGAGGCGTTGTATCTGGACTCAGGCACACTGACCCCGTTATTGAAAAGATTGCAGAATGCCGGACTCATTGACCGGAAGCGTTCGACTCAGGATGAGCGTAAGGTGCTGATTTCTTTGACTCCTGAAGGAAGTGCATTGCGGGAAAAAGCGCAATCTGTGCCGGGATGTATTCAGGAAAAAACAAGCATGACCCACGATCAATTCGGCTCGCTCCTGTTTCAGTTCAATGATCTACTGGATCGAGTTCATGAAGCGAATGTGCAGGTTGAAAAATCATAATGGGTATTTCCGGCTACTTTACGAATCTCTTGTTATGTAGCCGCCCGTAGCTGGATGAAGGAATACCCCAATGAACTAAAGTACCTCTCATACGGATTTAATAAATCCCGAACTTGAAGAGGTACTTTTTTGTATTCTATTAAAATGAATATCCATTAATATCCAAGCATTCGATTTTGGGAATGATAATGATATCAAAATACTGTAATTCATATGGTTAAATTATAAGGAAAGCGTTTTAAAAACATGTTACAATGATGTAGGTTTAGTATAGATTTCCTTGTGAACCGCCCTTGTTGCAGTCATGTTGATAGGAGGATTCCAGAATGAATATCCATGAATATCAGGGTAAAGAAGTATTGAAGCAGTACGGAGTGGCTGTACCGAACGGTAAGGTTGCCTATACGGTGGAGGAAGCCGTTGCTGCAGCAGAATCGCTTGGAAGCGCTGTTACGGTGGTAAAGGCGCAAATTCATGCCGGTGGACGTGGTAAAGCGGGCGGTGTGAAGGTGACCAAAAGCTTGGATGAAGTGCGTACCTATGCTTCAGAAATTTTGGGTAAGGTGCTGGTGACACATCAGACCGGGCCTGAAGGCAAAGAGGTTAAACGCCTTTTGGTAGAGGAAGGCTGCGATATTCGTAAAGAGTATTACGTCGGTGTTGTCGTGGATCGTGCGACCGGACGTGTCGTGATCATGGCCTCGGAAGAAGGCGGTACGGAAATCGAAGAGGTAGCTGCGGCTACTCCGGAGAAAATTTTTAAAGCGGTTGTTGATCCGGCGATTGGGCTTCAGGTATATCAGGCGCGCAAACTGGCGTATGACATTAACATCCCGAATGAGCTGGTGAACAAGGCGGTTAAGTTCATGCAGGCGCTCTACGAAGCTTTTGTGGACAAGGATTGTTCGATTGCAGAGATCAATCCGTTGGTCGTCACAGGTGACGGGAATGTGCTGGCGTTGGATGCCAAACTGAATTTTGACTCTAATGCGCTGTTCCGCCACAAGGATATTTTGGAGCTGCGTGATTTGGACGAAGAGGACGAGAAAGAAATCGAAGCTTCCAAATACGATCTGAGCTACATCGCATTGGACGGAAATATTGGGTGTATGGTCAACGGGGCAGGTCTTGCAATGGCGACGATGGACATTATCAAATATTACGGTGGCGATCCGGCCAACTTCCTGGACGTAGGGGGCGGTGCGACGACAGAAAAGGTAACCGAAGCGTTCAAAATCATTTTGTCCGATCCGAAGGTAAAGGGCATTTTTGTGAACATTTTCGGCGGAATTATGCAGTGTGACATCATTGCGAACGGTGTGGTGGAGGCTGCCAAGCAATTGGGGCTGACACGTCCGCTTGTTGTCCGTCTCGAAGGTACGAATGTCGAGTTGGGTAAACAGATTTTGGCGGAATCCGGTTTGAATATCGTGGCGGCTGATTCCATGGCGGACGGTGCCCAGAAAATCGTCGAACTTGTTCAATAGCCTGTTTGCATTCCGATATGCCGAATAAACGATAGGGGATGTGAAGATCGTGAGTATTTTGGTCGATAAGCATACAAAGGTGATTACACAGGGGATTACGGGAAAAACGGCGTTATTCCACGCCAAGGGTGCGCTTGATTATGGCACACAGATGGTAGGAGGCACCTCTCCAGGCAAGGGCGGCACCGAGGTGGAAATTACGCTGGAGAACGGACAGCAGGTCAAGTTGCCCGTGTTTAATACAGTGAGCGAAGCGAAGGCTGCTACAGGCGCGACAGCGAGTGTTATTTATGTACCGCCTGCTTTTGCTGCGGATTCCATTTTGGAGGCTGTGGATGCAGAGTTAGACCTCGTGATTTGTATAACCGAGGGCATTCCGGTGCTTGATATGATCAGGGTCAAACGCTTTATGGAAGGTAAAAAGACCGTTCTGATCGGCCCTAACTGTCCAGGCGTAATTACACCTGGAGAGTGCAAAATTGGCATCATGCCGGGTTACATTCATCTGCCGGGCCATGTAGGCGTTGTGTCGCGAAGCGGCACGCTGACCTATGAAGCGGTACATCAGCTGACTACCCGGGGCATCGGACAATCCTCCGCGGTGGGTATCGGCGGTGACCCGGTTAAAGGTTCGGAATTTATTGATATTTTGCAACGCTTCAATGAAGATCCTAACACGCATGCTGTCATTCTGATCGGAGAAATCGGCGGTACGGCCGAGGAGGAAGCTGCAGAGTGGATTCGGGATAATATGACGAAACCGGTGGTCGGTTTTATCGGCGGTGTGACTGCGCCTCCGGGCAAACGGATGGGGCATGCAGGCGCCATCATTTCCGGCGGAAAAGGAACGGCCAAGGAGAAAATCGCTACGCTTGAAGCCTGTGGTATCAAGGTGGCACCGACTCCTTCCGAGATGGGCTCGACGCTGGTCAGTGTGCTGGAAGCACGTGGTATTTTGCATTTATGTACGACACATTAAATCGTGTTTCTTCATTAATATACAAGCTGTAAAATGGCATCGAAATTTGCCGCTTGCTAGTGTATAATGAAAGAAAGGTAAGCAACCTTTTTGTCTTCTTAAACAGGGGATGAAAAGGTTGCTTTTTTTTGCGTTGGGACAGGCTTATCAGGGAAACGCTTGCAAAATGATACGTTGTGCCACAAAATAAGGGAGGGTTCACTCTTCCCGTGAATGGGGGAACCGCAGTTTGGAAGAAAGATGGCTTTTGCTGGGTTTGCATGAATTAGAGGGTATCGGTAGAAAAACAATTCAGCGTATTTGGTCGAGTGACTACCGACTGGATGAACTGCTGCATTTTAGCGAGCAGAAATGGCTTGAGGTAGGATTAAATCCCACTCAGGCCCGTATAGCGGCGCAGTGTTACGATGAAGATTGGGTACATGAAAGATATGAGCGGGTTCGATCCGGCGATATCGGAGTGATTACTTATGTGGATGAGGATTATCCCCTATTAATGAAGGAAACGGTAGACGCGCCTTGGGTATTGTATACAAAAGGGGACATTTCACTTCTGCATACATGCTCTGTAGCTATGGTGGGGACTCGCATTCCTACGGCTTATGGACGCAGAGCGGCCGAAATGCTGACAGAGGGATTGTGTGATGCGGGCATTACAGTGGTCAGTGGATTGGCGAGAGGGATCGACAGTATTTGCCACGAAGCTGCTCTGCGCCGGGGAGGCAATACGATTGGGGTGCTTGGAACGGCGATTGATCAAATTTACCCGCCCCAAAATGCATCTTTATTTGCAGAGATGGCGAGCAAAGGCTTGATTGTATCGGAATATCCACCAGGCACCAGATCGCATCCGGGAATGTTTCCACAGCGTAACCGGATCATTGCCGGTCTGACACGGGGAACCGTTGTCGTGGAAGCAGATGTAAAAAGCGGTTCTCTAATTACAGCCGATGCTGCGTTGGAGGCGGATCGAGATGTGTTCGCTGTTCCGGGACCGATTACATCACCGAAGAGCAGAGGTACGTTAAGTTTGATTAAGCAAGGCGCTAAAACGGTCACCGAAGCTTCAGATATTGTAGAGGAGTACGTAGCCGATTTGCGTATAAGGGATGTTTCTTCATACAATAGAGAGCAGGGTTTGGATGTGAATGGGGTCTCCAAAGCACCAGCGAGTGAGACACCCGAGGAAAAGCGTGTCGTGCTTTTGCTGGAGCAAGGAACCATGACACTGGATGAACTGCTTGAAGCAACTGCATGGGATTTTGGACTTTTACACTCAGTTCTGTTATCGTTAATCATAAAAAAAAGGATCGCCCAGCTTGCGGGTACAAAATACAAACTTATTTAATAGTTGATTTTGCAAATCCTTAATGTAGTAATTGTATAAATTCAGTATTAAACATCCGGGGATGGGAGTTTAGATATTTATCCGCACAGCGGATTCCTGCTCCCTCCCCGCTTCCTGAAATGTGTTGACTTTATAGCTCGGAGCGCCTCCGCGCTATAACTCACCACATTTCAGGAAGTCTATCCTAATTGTACGTAATTGAGAGGAGGAAGAGCCTATGGCGGATTCACTCGTCATCGTGGAATCGCCTTCCAAGGCGAAGACGATCGGCAAATACTTGGGCAGCAAATATATCGTCAAGGCTTCCATGGGTCATATCAGGGATTTACCAAAGAGTCAGATCGGCGTAGAGGTCGAAAATGATTTTAATCCCAAATACATTACCATTCGAGGTAAAGGCTCGATTTTGAAAGAATTAAAGGATGCCAGAAAAAAAGTAAAAAAAGTATATCTAGCGGCTGACCCGGATCGCGAAGGCGAAGCTATCGCTTGGCATTTGGCGCATGCGCTGGATCTGGACGATACAGCAGACTGCCGCGTTGTATTTAATGAGATCACAAAGCAGGCCGTCAAGGATGCATTTAAAACACCACGCAAAATCAATATGGATTTGGTCAATGCCCAACAAGCACGGCGGATTCTTGATCGGCTTGTCGGCTACAAAATCAGTCCATTGCTTTGGAAAAAGGTAAAGAAGGGCTTGTCCGCAGGGCGCGTGCAGTCGGTTGCCGTGAAAATTATCCTGGACCGGGAAAACGAGATTAATGAGTTTGTGCCTGAAGAGTATTGGACGATCACAGCTAAACTGGCGATTAAGGACAGTACCTTTGAGGCGAAATTCCATCAGCTTCGTGGCGAAAAGAAAGAGCTCTCCAGCGAAGCGGATGTACAAGAAGTGCTGGAGGCTATCGGTAAGTCGTCTTACAAGGTCCGTGATGTGAAAGAGAAAGAGCGTTTGCGCAATCCTTCTCCACCATTCACGACTAGCTCCTTGCAGCAAGAGGCGGCTCGGAAACTCAACTTCCGTGCATCCAAAACGATGTCCGTGGCCCAGCAGTTGTATGAGGGTGTGGACTTGGGCAAGGAAGGAACCGTGGGTCTGATTACGTATATGCGTACGGATTCCACACGAATAGCCGTTTCGGCCCAAGAGGAAGCGAAGGAATTCATTATTCAGAAATATGGCGAAGCTTTTGTACCTGAAAGTCCTCGTCAATATTCCAAAAAAGCGGCCAACGCCCAGGATGCGCATGAAGCGATTCGTCCAACCTCCGGGTTGCGTGACCCGGAAACGGTTAAGCCGTTTATGAGCCGGGATCAGTTCCGTTTGTACAAACTGGTATGGGAGCGTTTTATGGCCAGCCAGATGGCTTCCGCTATTATGGATACCTTGTCCGTTGATATTGAAGCGGGTGAGACTATATTCCGGGCAGCCGGCTCGAAGGTTCGTTTTCCAGGCTTCATGAAAGTGTATGTGGAGGGGAATGACGATGGTAAAACCGAAGAAGATAAGCTGCTGCCGCCGCTTAAACCGGGCGACAAGCTGAAAAAGGAATCGGTTGAGCCGAAGCAGCATTTCACGCAACCGCCTCCCCGTTATACAGAGGCACGATTGGTGAAAACGCTGGAAGAACTGGGTATCGGACGTCCGAGTACGTATGCACCGACACTGGAAACTATTCAGAAGCGTGGCTATGTCGCCATTGAAGAGAAGAAGTTCTTCCCTACAGAGCTGGGAGAACTGGTCATCGAGCAGATGGAGGAATTCTTTCCTGAAATTCTGAACGTGGAATTCACGGCCAATATGGAAGGTGATCTTGACCACGTAGAAGAAGGCGAAGGAGACTGGGTCAAGGTCTTGAGTGACTTTTATGAGTCGTTTGAGAAGCGTCTGGAAGTGGCAGAGGAAGAAATGAAGGAAATTGAGATCAAGGATGAAGAATCCGATGTCATTTGTGACAAATGTGGCAGCCCGATGGTGTATAAGCTCGGACGCTTTGGTAAATTTCTGGCCTGCTCTGCGTTCCCGGATTGCCGCAATACGAAGCCGATTGTCAAGGATATCGGGATCAATTGTCCTACATGTGGTGAGGGCCATGTTGTGGAACGGCGGAGTAAAAAAGGACGTATCTTTTATGGGTGTGACCGTTATCCGGAATGCGATTTTGTATCCTGGGATAAACCGTCCATTAAGCCTTGTCCAAGCTGTGCTAGCCTAATGGTCGAAAAACGTACAAAACAGGGAACGAAGCTCAACTGTACCGTCTGCGATCACAGTGAAATGCTGGAAGATAGCGACGAGGGTGTAGAGACTTCATAAGAACAACAATAGCAGGGGGATTTAAACGTGAGTGAACTACAAAAGGTAACGGTCATCGGAGCAGGTTTGGCGGGCAGCGAAGCTGCCTGGCAGATTGCAAGCCGTGGTGTGCCTGTTAAGTTATATGAAATGAGACCGGTTGTTAAAACACCGGCACATCATACAGATAAATTTGCCGAGCTGGTGTGCAGCAATTCTTTACGGGCTAACGGCTTGACTAACGCGGTAGGTGTGCTGAAGGAAGAAATGAGAATATTGAACTCCTTGATTTTGAATGCCGCAGATCGTCATGCTGTTCCGGCTGGTGGTGCGCTGGCGGTGGATCGAGATGGATTTTCCGGCCATATTACAGATACCCTTCATCAACATCCGCTTATTGAGGTTGTCAATGAGGAGCTTCAGGAAATTCCACAGGATGGGATCGTGGTCATTGCTACCGGGCCTTTAACTTCTCCGGCTTTGTCGGAACAGATTAAATCGCTGATGGGAGAAGAGTATTTTTACTTTTACGATGCGGCGGCCCCGATTGTGGAGAAGGACTCTATCGACATGAGTAAGGTTTATCTGGCTTCCCGCTACGATAAGGGAGAAGCAGCCTACTTGAACTGTCCGATGAATGAAGCGGAATTTGACGCTTTTTATGAGGCGCTGATTACGGCTGAGGTGGCACAAGTTAAGGAATTCGAAAAAGAAATTTACTTCGAAGGCTGCATGCCCATTGAAGTGATGATGCAGCGCGGTAAGCAGACGGCATTGTTTGGGCCGATGAAACCAGTCGGTCTCGTGAACCCACATACAGGAGAGCTGCCATATGCCGTTGTGCAGCTTCGTCAGGATAATGCGGCGGGTACACTGTACAACCTGGTTGGCTTCCAGACTCATTTGAAATGGGGAGAGCAAAAGCGCGTATTTTCCATGATACCGGGCCTGGAGAATGCAGAGTTTGTACGTTATGGTGTAATGCATCGCAACACCTTTATTAATTCCCCACAGCAGCTTCATCCGACCTATCAGTTCAAAGGCAGAAGTAATCTGTTCTTTGCCGGACAAATGACTGGAGTAGAAGGGTACGTGGAATCTGCGGCCTCGGGATTGCTGGCGGGAATGAATGCAGCGCGTGCGGCGCGTGGACAAGAAATGTTTGTGTTCCCTGCGGAAACGACACTCGGCAGTATGGCTCGTTACATCACAACCGCTGATTTCAAACATTTTCAGCCGATGAATGCGAACTTCGGTCTGCTGCCAAAGCTGGAAACGCGTATTCGCAACAAGAAGGACAAGAACGAAGCGCTTGCTAACCGTGCGCTGGAAAGCTTGCGTGGTTACATCAACGAAGCGGAAGTTATGTCAGCCGAAGTACAGGCATAAGGATGAAGGAAAAGGAGGAGCGCGTTATGGATATGTCCTTTCATGCTACCACCATCTGTGCTGTACGCCACAATGGCAAGGGAGCTATTGCCGGTGATGGTCAGGTAACGTTCGGTAACAGTGTCGTCATGAAGCAAACGGCGAAAAAAGTACGCAGATTATACCGTGGTCAGGTGGTCGCAGGTTTTGCTGGTTCAGTGGCGGATGCCATCACATTGTTTGAAAAGTTTGAAAACAAGCTGGAGGAACATCATGGCAATCTTCAGCGGGCCGCGGTGGAACTGGCTAAGGACTGGCGGCAGGACCGTATCCTGCGTAAGCTGGAGGCTTTGATGATTGTTATGGATCAATCCGGAATGCTACTCATTTCCGGGGGTGGTGAAATTATCGAGCCGGACGATGATGTGCTTGCGATCGGCTCAGGCGGAAATTTTGCATTGGCGGCGGCGCGTGCATTCAAGCGTCATGGCTCCGGCATGGAGGCAAAGGATATGGCCCGGGAAGCGCTGGAGGTTGCGTCGGAGATATGCGTGTATACGAACAATCAGATTATCGTGGAAGAACTGTAAATCGGCTCTGAGTATTCAAGGGTGGAGGAGTGCAAAATGAATAATCAATCGTTGACGCCCAGACAAGTTGTATCCGAGCTGGATAAATATATTGTCGGACAGAAGCAGGCTAAAAAATCCGTTGCCGTTGCCTTGCGCAACCGTTATCGGCGCAGCAAGCTGCCGGACGATATCCGGGATGAAATTGTGCCCAAAAATATTTTGATGATCGGTCCGACGGGCGTGGGTAAAACCGAAATTGCACGCAGACTGGCCCGGCTCGTGGGAGCTCCTTTTATTAAGGTAGAGGCGACTAAATTTACAGAAGTGGGTTATGTCGGCCGGGATGTGGAATCCATGGTGCGTGACTTGATGGAAACTTCGATTCGCATCGTTAAAGCGGAGCGGACGGAGAATGTGAAGGACAAAGCCGAGGACATGGCGAATGAACGGATTGTCAGTATTCTTGTACCTGCGGAGAAATTAAATAAATCCCAACGCAACCCTTTTGAAATGCTGTTTGGCAATAACACCGGGAATTCGGTAGAGGAAGAACCCCCGCAACAGGACACATCCTTGGCAGAGAAACGGCGTAAGGCTAAATTCGATCTATTGTCCGGCAAGCTTGAGGATGAAGTTATTGAGATTGATGTGGAGGACACCGCACCCAATATGCTGGATATGTTTGCTGGGCAGGGAAATGAGCAAATGGGCATGAATATGCAGGAAATGTTCGGAAGCTTTCTGCCAAAGCGGACTAAAAAGCGCAAGTTGCCGGTGAAGGAAGCCCGCAAGGTGCTAATTCAGGATGAGGCTGCCAAGCTGATCGACATGGATGATGTCATTCAGGAGTCCGTGAAACGTGCTGAACAATCCGGTATCATTTTTATTGATGAAATCGACAAGATTGCCAGTCAGGGCAAGGGCAGTGGTCCTGATGTATCTAGAGAAGGTGTCCAGCGCGATATTTTGCCTATTGTCGAGGGTTCTACCATTATGACTAAATACGGCCCGGTAAGGACAGATTATATTCTTTTTATCGCCGCTGGAGCTTTTCATGTTGCCAAGCCTTCTGATCTGATCCCTGAACTGCAGGGACGTTTTCCAATCCGTGTTGAACTGAGCAGCCTCACATTGGATGAATTTGTATCCATTTTGACAGAGCCTAAAAATGCGCTGACCAAGCAATACACGGATTTGCTTCGTACCGAAGAGATTGAAGTAGAATTTTCGGCGGAAGCCATCCGTGAAATTGCCAGCATTGCCGAGTCTGTAAACCGGAACACGGAAAACATCGGTGCGCGCCGCTTGCATACGATTTTGGAGAAGTTGTTGGAGGATTTGTCCTTCGAGGCTCCGGAGCTTACTTTAGACCGCATGATCATTACCCCGGAATATGTTCGGGAGAAGCTGGGTGATATTGCCCAAAACAGGGACCTTAGTCAGTATATTTTATGAGCGGGAGCTTTTAAAATAGGTTGCGTTGTCTAGAATAACACTATCTTGCACCGTCACATAGACCTAGATGAGCGTCCCTTAGATGATTTTTCTGTCTATTCCAAAAGTAGGACGTATAATCTTTTACAGGTGCAAAGTGCTAAGAAAACATTCATTTCATTGAAAAAAACCTGAAAAATTTAACATTTTATGCATCGAAAGCCCTCTTTTTTAAAAAAGATAGGGCTTTTTTCTTATTGTAATTAGGTCCCAACTCTACGAAACTTAGAATATATGACACAAAGCAATTATTTTCTACTTAAGACCTAAGAGAAATGTATAATTATGAAATTTTATTGTCGAAAAAAAGTGAAAAATCTTGTTTTATTGAATCTTACTTTGGAGTAGACGCTGGAAGGAGGAGCTAAATGAATCTGCTGGGTGATATGAGCTTTCAAAAACTTCAGGCAGGTGTTCAGGCGGCAAATACGAGACAACGTGTGATAGCCAACAACATTTCCAATGAGGATACCCCGTATTTTAAGCGTTCAGAGGTTTCATTTGAAGAATTGCTTCAGCAGCAAATGGGTGGCGACGTGACACCATTACGTGGAAAAGTAACCAATGCGAAACATTTTCAGATAGGACCTGCGAACTCCATTCCAGATGCTGTGGTCACCAAAGATGGGTATTCTGTCATGAACAACAATATGAATAACGTGGATATCGACAGAGAAATGAGCCTTATGGCTGAGAATCAACTGAGATATAATACCTACATCCAAGAAATTAGTGAACGCATCAAAATGATGAGAACAGCGGTAGAAGGGAGATAGGACCAGGTGAAGATTAACAACGGCTTTGATATCAGTGCCTCTGCTCTTACGGCCCAAAGGTTGCGTATGGATGTCATATCAAGCAACATTGCCAATGCAGAGACAACCCGGGCAAAAGTGGAGAATGGACAAGCGGTTCCATATCGGAGAAAAACGGTTGTTTTGGAGCCTAACCAATCTCGGTTTGCCGATGTTTTGCAGGCTCAAATGGAAGGAAATGGAACGGGTGCCGCTGGCGTCAAGGTTTCGCAAATACAGGAAGATCAGTCACCTTTGAAGCCTGTGTACAATCCGGGTCACCCGGATGCTGATAAAGATGGCTATGTATATATGCCTAATGTAGACATTATGAAAGAAATGGTAGACATGATTTCCGCAACACGCTCTTACGAAGCCAATGTAACAGCTCTGAATGCATCCAAGGCAATGGTTTCCAAGGCACTTGAAATCGGTCGCTAAGTCCCAGGACTACTAACTACAGAATAGGGAGAGTAAAACATGATCCAGAACGCCATGTTTAATGTACAGACACCGGCAATACAGCAAATTCAATCGCCTAACAATGAGTTGACGAAAGCGACGCCTTCCGAATCCTTGAAGGATTTTGGTTCGTTCCTAAAGGATGCGCTCAATGAAGTGGGGCAGCAGGAAGCCGCTACACACACGATGTCCGACCAGTTCATGGCAGGAAAAGTTGATGTTGATCAGGTCATGATCACTTCCCAACAAGCGCTGCTTTCTCTGCAGCTTACTACTCAAGTCCGAAACAAAGCGATTGAAGCCTATCAGGAGATCATGCGTACACAGATGTAAAGAGGATCTAGCAAAGTTTCGGATGGGGTGACGGAGTGAACGAGAGAATCGCCCAATATCGGGATAAGATTTCCGGGTATTGGAATAATTTCAGCAAAAAACAGAAGATATTACTTGTTTCGACATTGGCATTCATCATCATTGCCATTGTAGTGCTAACGATGCAGTTTACCAAAACCGAGTATGAAGTGGCTTTCCGGGATTTAAACGCAAACGATGCTGCCGGGGTCATTAAATATCTCGATTCTGCGGGTATTCCGTATCAGCTCAATGCTGGCGGGACGCAAATCGCAGTCCCAACCGCAAACGCGGATAAGGCAAAGGTAGATGTTGGGTCTCAGGGCCTGATTCAAAAGGGTTCAATCGGCATGAGTGCCTTTGACCAGTCCTCCTCGGCAATTGGCATGACGGAGAACGAGTTCAATGTGAAATACAATAACGCATTGAACGGCGAAGTGCAGCAATTGTTGGAACGGATGGATGGTGTCCAAAGCTCCAAAGCTGTCATTAATATGCCGAAGGAAAACATTTTTGCCGGGCTTGAAGAAAAAGACAAAGCTTCTGCTTCGGTTCAAATGGAATTCGAACCGGGCTTTACGCCAAATCAGCAAGCCATCGACGGATACTTTAATCTGGTAAAGACGGCTGTGCCGAATTTGCCTGTAGAAAACATTACGATCACCAATAAGGAGTATGAACTGATTCCAACGGCCAAGGGCGGTCAAGGAGGTCTCTCCAGTGGTGTTGAGGAAAACATGGCTCTGCAGAAGAAGTTTGAGAGCGATGTAAGGAATAATGTCCAACAATTTTTGTCGAAAATTGTTGGCGAAGACAAAGTGAATGTGCTGGTTATGTCACAGCTGAATTTCGACAAAGTAACGTCGAAAGAGCAACTGGTCACACCAGTTGATCAAACGAAAATGAAGGGCATTGAAATCAGCGCCCAGCAAATTCAGGAAAGCTACACTGGCAGTAGTGGACAAACTGGAGGAGTCGCAGGAACAGGAACGCAGGATGTACCTGGTTACCCTGGAGGAAGCAATTCGGGCAACACAAGCTCAGATAAGAGCTCAAGCACAATTAACTACGAAGTTAACCGAATTGCGAAGGATATTATCCAAAGTCCGTACACTGTAAAAGATTTAACCATTAATGTAGCAGTTGAACCACCAACGGGGCAGCAAACTTTGGATGCAGCAACTCAGGCCGCAATCCAAAATATTTTGGTTAATATCGTAAGAGCTTCATTAGCGAATTCCGGCATTACTATTACAGACGCTGATTTAGCTAAAAAAGTTTCAGTGTTCTCTCAAACCGTACCGGTGCCAGCGAACACCAACACGTTTTTCTCAGCTTCCAACCCTTGGGTATGGGGCATCGGGGCTGCTGTACTGGCACTGTTGGCAGGCGTAATCTTCCTGATTGTACGCGGTCGTCGTAAGCAGCAGGAAGAAGAATTAGATGAAGATCTGCAACTTATGCCAACACCGACGGAGTTCCCGTCCATTACCATGGAAAGTGTGACAAATGAAAGTCAAGTGCGTAAACAGCTTGAGAGTCTGGCGAAAAAGAAACCCGACGAATTCGTCAATCTGCTTCGTACATGGCTGGCTGACGAATAGAGGTGAGTTCATTGGCAAAAGCAAGCAGTCAAGGTTTAACGGGAAGACAAAAAGCGGCAATTCTGCTAATCACGATGGGGCCGGAAGTATCTGCTCAAATATTCAAGCATTTGCGTGACGAAGAGATTGAGCAACTCACATTGGAAATCGCCAATGTGCGGAAGGTCGATGCTACGGAAAAAGATTCGATTATGGCTGAGTTTCATCAAATTTGTTTGGCTCAGGAGTACATTTCCCAAGGCGGCATCAATTATGCCAAAGAGATATTGGAAAAGGCACTCGGGTCGCAAAAAGCAGTTGAGGTCATTAACCGTCTGACGGCGACATTGCAGGTGAGACCGTTCGATTTTGCCCGCAAGGCTGATCCAAACCAGATTTTGAACTTTATACAGAACGAAAATCCACAGACGATTGCTCTCGTGCTCTCGTACTTGCAATTTGAGCAGGCAGCGGCGATTCTGTCGTCCCTGCCACAGGAAAAGCAAGCTGAGGTAGCTCGGCGTGTCGCTGTAATGGACAGCACTTCGCCGGAAGTCATTTCACAAGTGGAACGTGTGCTGGAGCAAAAGCTGTCAGCAACCGCGACGCAGGATTACACGAATGCAGGTGGTATCGAGTCCATTGTTCAGATTTTGAATGGGGTAGACCGAGGGACCGAACGCACGATCCTCGACTCGCTTGAAATTCAGGACCCTGAACTGGCCGAGGAAATCAAGAAAAGAATGTTCATATTCGAGGATATCGTCAATGTGGACAACCGTTCCATTCAACGTATTATCCGCGATATCGACAATGCCGATTTGCAGCTGGCGCTTAAAGTGTCCAGCGAAGAAGTTCGCGATGTGATTTTCCGAAATATGTCGAAACGGATGGCAGAAACCTTCAAAGAGGAAATGGAGTATATGGGACCGGTACGGCTGCGTGATGTGGAAGAAGCGCAGACTCGCATCGTATCGACGATCCGCAGATTGGAAGAGGCCGGTGAGATTATAATCGCACGCGGCGGAGGAGATGACATCATTGTCTAACTTGATCAAATCTTTCCAATATGTGCCTGTTGAAGCTTTGAAAACCATTGATGTGGCACATACGTATGCGCCAGAAACGTCGGACGAGGAAGTCACAACTGAACATATGGAGCCGGAACCACAGAGAGATTACGAGACTGAACGGCTCCGGGATGAAATGCTGAATGATGCCAAGGATTTTGCCGAACGGCAGGTTCGTGAGGCGGCTGAAGAAGCGGAACGGATGCTTCAGGAGGCGCAGCAGCAGATTGAAACCTGGTGGCAGGAACGCCGTGAGCAGGACGAGCAGTTAACAGAGTCCTTAAAGGCTGACGGGTTTCAGCAAGGCTATGAGGAAGGCCAAAAGTTGGCTGAGGCCGAGCTTCAGGTGAAATCGGAACAGATGATGGCAGAAGCGCAGGATATTTTGCGTCAGGCCTATGAGACCAAGGAGCAATTGATTCAGGAGGCTGAGCCTTTTCTGGTCGAGCTGAGTAGTGCTATTGCTGAGAAAGTTATTGAAAAACAGCTTAGTATTGAGCCTGAATATACAATTGAGCTCATTCGTAAAAACTTGGCTCGTAAGCGGGAAAAAGGAACAATTACGCTGTGTGTGTCGCCTCAGCATTTCGCATTTGTGCAAGGTGCACGCGAAGAATTGTCATTAACTGTCGATTCGCAGGCAGAACTGCAAATTATTCCTGATGGAACTGTGAAGGATCGCGGCTGTGTTATTCGTTCTTCCTTTGGAAGTGTGGATGCACGGATAGATACACAACTGGCTGAGATCAAAAAGGAACTGCTGCGTCTGGCACATGAGAACGAGGAGCGAAGACATGAAGGGGCTTAATGCGCAGCGCTACATGGATCATTTGCGACAAATAGACCCGGTTCGGGTAAACGGCAAAGTGACACAGGTTATCGGTTTGATGGTGGAATCGGAAGGTCCGGACGCCAGTATCGGGGATGTTTGTTACATTTATCCGGGTAAAACGGCTAAGCCACTGCAAGCGGAAGTTGTAGGCTTTAGAGACAACAAGGTACTTTTGATGCCGCTCGGAGAACTGCAATCCATTGGTCCCGGCTGTGATGTCGTAGGAACAGGGAAGCCATTGAACGTGCAGGTGGGATCGGAGCTGTTAGGCAAAGTGCTGGATGGTTTGGGCCAACCATTGGATGGTTCGTTGATTCCCTCACGGATGGCGAGATACTCGACCTTCAACATTCCATCGAATCCGCTGAGTCGCCCGCGTGTGCAGGAGCCGATCAGTATCGGTGTACGAGCCATTGACGGATTGCTTACCATCGGTAAAGGACAGCGGGTCGGTATTTTCGCAGGCTCCGGTGTAGGTAAGAGTACCCTAATGGGAATGATTGCCCGTAATACGGAAGCAGATGTGAACGTAATTGCTCTGATCGGGGAACGTGGACGCGAAGTGCTGGACTTTATTGAACGGGATTTGGGTCCGGAAGGGCTTGAACGTTCAGTAGTCATCGTGGCAACTTCCGACCAACCCGCGTTGATCCGTATTAAGGGTGCGCTCATTGCAACGACGATCGCTGAATACTTTCGTGATCGCGGATTGAACGTCATGCTGATGATGGACTCGGTTACCCGGTATGCGATGGCGCAACGTGAAGTAGGATTGGCAGTCGGGGAGCCACCGGCGATGAGGGGTTATACCCCTTCCGTATTCGCCAGTTTGCCCAAGTTGCTGGAGCGTGCGGGAACCGGGCCTACAGGTTCCATAACCGCTTTTTATACGGTGTTGGTCGATGGTGACGACATGAATGAACCCATCGCGGATGCGGTGCGCGGGATCTTGGATGGGCATATCGTGCTCAACCGGGGGATAGCGAATAAAGGACATTTTCCCGCAATTGATGTGTTAGCCAGCATTAGCCGGGTCATGAAGGATATTGCACCACGTGACCAGATTGACGCTGCCGAGAATATTAAGCGCCTGATGGCGGTTTATAAAGATTCAGAGGACCTGATTAACATTGGGGCTTATCAGCAGGGTTCGAATGCAGAAATTGACGAATCCATGGATCGCATACGGGATATATGGGATTTTACAAGGCAAAGAACGGATGAAAAGGTTGAGCTGGACGAGGTTCGTGAGCGTTTGATTTCTGAATTTACGAGGAGATGAAGGTTGAACGATGAGATTTCAGTATTCCTTTCAGAAAGTTGTAGACTTGAAAACCAACGAAAAGTCACAGGCCGAATGGCTGCTTTCCAGTGCTGTCGGACAATTGCAGGCTGAGGAGCAGACATTGATACAGCTATTAGGCGAAAGGAATCGGGTCATATCAGCCATTCAAAAGGCTGCCGAGGATTGCGCGCCGCTCTCTACCATTCAGGAATTACAGGCTTACGTCAATCATCTGGATCAATGTATCACACGCAAGCATAGGGACGTTCAATATGCGCAGCAAAATGTGCAAAGCAAACAAACCGTTTTGACCGATAAAATGCTGGATGAACAAGTTTGGCTGAAAGCAAGAGAGAAGGCCAACGTGAAATTCCAACAGGAAATGCTCCTGCGCGAGCAGAACGAGCTGGATGAAATGGCTTCCGTGAGATTTGCCATGAAAGCCCGGTAAGCGGAAAGTCACAGGATACGCATATCAGCTGCCTGAGGAGGAAGACGATGGCACGGAATTTAGCAGAAAATGAACTGGATATGGATTTGGAAAAAGAGTCAGGCGGGGGATTTGAACGGTTTATGTTTTTCCTGATTCCGATTGTTTTTACAATCGTTCTGGTCGGGGTCCTGCTTACACTGTTCAACATGGATTTCAGAAGTGAAATGATTTCATTGGGAAACAAGATTCCGATTGTGAAGAATTGGATTCCTGAACCGGAAGACAAGGTTGCCAAGAGCAAAGAGGCTGATCAGAAAGCCCAGTCCCAAAGCTCCGAAGCCACTATCCAGCAGCTTAAGGCAGATTTGGCCAAGCAGACAGAAGAACTTAAAAAAGCTAGTGATGCCAAAACGACTCAGGATAAAAAGGTTACAGAGCTACAAAACCAGGTCAATACGCTGCAAACGCAACAGGAACAACAGTCGCAGACCAGTCAGCAGGGACAGACAGGTACGCAAGCGGCAGACGGAACAGCGAATGAAGACCCATATGTAAAACAGGCCAGAGACCTTGCTTCCATGTATGAAGGAATGACGGCAAGTAAAGCAGCACCGATTATGGAAAACTTGACCACCGAAGAAACGGTACAACTACTAAGCTACATGGACCCAGCGAACAGTGCGAAGATTTTACAAAAGATGGATGCTAAAAAGGCGGCCGATATCACTATGGCTCTGAAAAACGTAACACCATCTACCGATTTGTCGGTGGCTGCGTTGCAGTCCCGCTTGAAAAAGGACCAAAGCACTACAGCGGGAACAACGAGTAAAAATCTGCAAAACACTCAAATTAGCAGTACATTCGCTTCCATGGACAAGAAAAGTGGTGCCGAGCTTATTTTACAAACTTACAAAATCAGTCCGGACAAGGCATTGAACATATTGAATACAGTAGATGATTCGACACGTGCTTCTTTACTGCAAAATATGTCTGCGAAGGATGCTGCACAGACGGCGAAAATTTTGAACAAGCTGATGGGCAGCAAGTGATTTGAATGAAGGGAGGTGAAAAAATAAATGACACTTATTTCTCAAAGTGTATCTCTCAGCAGTTCCAGTCAGACGGCTGGTAGCACAGCTAGTACAGCGACAACTTCAACAGCAGGGACGGCAGCAGCAGGAGCCACAGGCGGTGCTTTTAATCAGACGCTTACACAAATGATGACTGGCGGGCAAACGGGTTCTACAAGCACAGATGCTGGGAAATCTCCATTAGTTATGGTGCTGCCGTTGATTGCTGCCGGAGAATCGACAGAAGCTTCAGCAGAACCGCTTGTTGAGACATTGGCTCCATTACTGCAAAATCTTGAAAAGCTGGATGATCAGGTAACAGCTGATCCAGCCTTGTTTGCAGCTCTCCAGTCGTGGGTTCAGCAAGTACAGCAGTTTTTAGGCGGTGGAGCGGAGCAGCAAACAGACGGGGCAGGAACGAATGAGGCGACAGGCTTAACGGCTTTGGCAGCTCATCCGGCTACCATTCGGTTTGCATTACAGGATGCTTTGTCACAGCTTGCAAATGTAGCGAATCAGGCTACGGGAGACCAAAAGTCCCAGATTACACAGCTGTTACAATCGCTTCAAAATACGACGGCTGGTACGGGAGCTATTTCCGATGAGCAGTGGACCGGCGTACTAAAAGCTGTGGAGCTTGCTGATGGCGCAGATTCACAAGCAGTTCAGCCTTCCGCGAATCGGGCGAATGGCACTCAGACATTAACGGCTGTTTCTACAGACAAACAGGTTGTTGCTACTGAGCAGCAGACGAGTCAAGGTGGGACAAGCCAGCAAGGTACAGAAGGACAACGTTCATCAGCTAATATTCATGTTCAAGCCGCTGTTAAAGCCACTCCAACGGATGAAACTGGTGCAGTAGTAGACGTAACCGAGCAGTCTGATCCGGCAGCGACCGACAGTCAAACTTCTGTGATTACGACCGCAGGCCAGCTTTCGGTGCAGACGCAAGGCACAACTCCTTCCGCTCCGGCGCAGCCTGTTGTACATGTACGACAATTTGCTAAGGAAATGACGGAATTTGTAGTGCAAAAGCTTGATATCGTGAAACATTCTGGGTTAACGGAAGCGACTATCATGCTTCGCCCAGATCATTTGGGACAGCTGGAAGTTAAACTGACGATGCAGAATGGGCACTTGGTCGCCCAGTTCATGACTGAGCACAGTGGAGCTAAGGATTTGCTTGAACAGCAAATGTCACAGCTGCGTGCAAGTCTTCAAAGCCAGGGTATTCAGGTAGATAAAGTGGAAGTGACGCAAAATGAATCACTCTCTTCCCACATGTATCAGGATGGCCGTGGATCAGGTGCAAATCAGCAGCAACAATCCGAGCAACGTTCCAAGTCGCGGAGTAGAGAAGAAGCCGAGGATGCTCTAAAGGTAGCTGAAATGGCGGAGGAACTCCGCAATTGGACAGCAGAACAACGCACAGATGATGTAAATCGGACAGGCTCCTTTACAGCACAAGCGTAGCATGGAGGTGAGAACACAATGACGACTGCGGACAATAATGTATCCACCAGTAACGTCTGGCCGAATTACAACGTGAATAACGTCAAAACGGCAAGCGCCAAGGATACCAAAACGATGGGTAAGGATCAATTTTTGAAAATTTTAATTACCCAGCTCCAAAACCAGGACCCAATGCAGCCTCTGGAAGATAAGGAATTTATCGCGCAAATGGCGCAATTTTCTTCCGTGGAGCAGTTGATGAACATTTCTACCCAGTTGAATACGTTGGGACAGTCTTTAGGAATATCCTCCGGTTTGATTGGAAAAGAAGTCAGCTGGATCGAGGCAGGTAAGAAGGATTCAATTACGGGTGAAACGGGCGCAGGTGCGGTGAAAAGTGGAATCGTGGATTCCATCGTTATTCGTGACGGTGTACAGTATGCCAAAATCGGAAAGTCAGAGGTAGCCCTGAAAGATGTGACATCGGTAAGCCAGGCTCAAACAACGGCTTCCTCGGCAGGGACATCGGATACTACAACTTCTTCCTCTACTGGAAGTGGTGAGACACATGAATGACCGGATAACGGTCGGACGTCTTTTTCCCGCCAATGTCCCTCCAGCAGCAATCTCGCAGAACCGGGTAAACACGGTACCGAAGGATGGTAGGCCATTCGGACAGGTGTTGCAGGATCAAGTACTCAAGCTGAGCAATCATGCAGCAAAGCGTTTGGAGCAGCGGGGGATAGAACTGAGAAGTGACCAGATGGCGAAGATTAACTCCGCTGTGGATAAAGCAGCTGCCAAAGGCGCCAAAGAATCATTGATTTTAATGCAGGATATGGCGTTGATCGTAAGTGTACCCAACCGGACAGTAGTTACCGCGATGGATAAGCAATCCATGCAGGATAACGTATTTACGCAAATTGATAGTGCCGTTATTATTTCATAGAAAATTTAGCAAGAAGTGGCTGGCCCGAGCAGGAAAGCCATGAAGAAGCCGCGGATCGACTGATGCGGTTAATCGAGCAAGCATTCAGAGGAGGATTTATACTCAATGTTGAGATCAATGTATTCGGGTGTATCGGGTATGAAGGGCTTTCAAACAAAGCTGGACGTTATCGGTAACAACATTGCAAACGTAAATACAACAGGCTTCAAGTCCAGCCGTGTCATGTTCAAGGATATTTTGAGCCAAACGAGTTCGGGCGCAAGTGCGCCGGACGCAACGACTACTGCGGGGCAAAACGCCAAGCAGGTCGGTTTAGGGGTATCGGTCAGTTCGATTGATACACTTCATCTTCCAGGTAGTGCCATGACTACGAACAATCCGACAGATTTGCGGATTAACGGTGACGGATTTTTTCTGGTCAAAATGAATGATGCACAGGAAGTTCCTTATCTGACTCGCGCGGGTGATTTTCACGTGGATGCAAACCGAAATTTGGTTACCTCAGATGGGTTTTTCGTAGGAGACGCGGGTGGGGATCCGATCACACTTGCTGACAATGTTACATCGTTCTCTATCTCGCAGGACGGTACGATTGTACAACAATTGGATGATGGCACAGTAGACAATGGCACGCAAATTGGTATTGCCAGAGTCACAAACCCGGAAGGGTTGGAGAAAATCGGCGGTAGCTTGTACCGTACCACGGTTAACTCCAATATTGATGCACTTGAGCCTGGAGTAGCCAATTCGGAGGGCCGGGGTGCTATCATTGCGGGCCAGCTGGAAATGTCCAACGTCGATTTGACAGGTGAATTTACCGAAATGATCGTGGCGCAGCGCGGCTTCCAGGCGAACTCGCGCATCATTACGACCTCGGATGAAGTGCTTCAGGAAGTTGTAAACTTGAAACGATAATCGCATCTAAACGCGGGGAAGTAAAGGCTTCCCCGCTCCTATCAGGAGGTTGGTGTTACGATGATCCCGTTAACGCGGCTGAACGGCTCGCCTATGTGGCTTAATGCTCTGCTCATTGAGACTGTGGAGGAAACGCCGGATACATACGTCACTTTAGTGACGGGGAAACGGTTGATTGTATTGGAAAAAGCGGCAGATGTCGTCTCCTTGATCAAGGGTTACAGCCGTGAAATCGGCATACATGCCGCCACGATAAAAGTGCAACAAATGGAGGAAGACGAATGAAAAAGATGCTGCCATGGCTCATTACAATTTTACTCGCGATTACTTTGATTGCAGGTGCGGCCTTTGTACTTATACCAGCGCTTAGTGGGAAGAAGTCGGAAGCCACTCCAAATGCGCAAGCCGCTCAAGCAGAACAGCTTCCCCGACTGTCAGCAGATGAATTAGTGGAAGTGAGTTCTGAAATTACCGGTATCAAAACAAATTTGGCAGACGCTGATTATATTGTCCAAATGAACCTTTCCTTTCAATTAAACGATGCTAAAGCAAAGGAATCTTTTGAAAAAATCAAGGACATCAGTATCAAGCCAATCGTTATTCAATTACTTGCAGACACCAAGCCTGATGAGCTCAGAACAGCTAAAGGCCGGGACCAGTTCAGTGACAAGCTGACGGATCTCATCAACAAGTCGCTCCCTGAAGGTCACCTGGGGAACGCCAAAATTACAGACTTTTTGCTGGCAGCCATTTGATTCCAGGTGAACTTGTCAGAACATGTAAGGGGGTGAATAACATTGGTGGATGTAATGTCGCAAGGGGAAATTGATGCCCTTTTAGCAGCTCTATCGTCCGGTGAAATGGATGCGGAAGAACTTAAAAAGGAAGATACCCAAAAGAAAGTTCGCGCTTATGACTTCAAAAGAGCGCTTCGGTTTTCCAAGGATCATATTCGGAGTTTGACGCGGATACACGAAAATTTTGCGCGGTATCTGACCACTTATTTTTCAGCACAGCTCCGGACGTTTGTCCAAATTAATGTCGTTCAGGTGGAGCAGCTTCCTTATGATGAATTCATTCGCTCCATTCCAAAAATGACCATTTTGAACATTTTTGAAGCTGAGCCGCTGGAAGGACGCATGGTGCTTGAGGTTCACCCGAACGTAGCTTTTGCAATGCTGGACAGGCTTCTCGGAGGAACCGGAGCAGCGCCGTCCAAGGTTAACGCGTTGACAGAAATTGAGACGACAATCATGGAGCGGATTTTTAGCCGTACCTTTGACAGCCTGCAAGAGGCTTGGAAAACGGTATTGGATATTGAACCGCGTTTGGAGGCAATGGAAACCAATCCGCAGTTTATGCAGATTGTTTCACCAAATGAAACGATTGCCCTAATCTCACTTAGTACCAAAATTGGTGATACCACAGGGATGATTAACCTTTGTATCCCGCACGTGGTATTGGAGCCGATTATGGCTAGACTGTCCACGCACCAGTGGTTTACATCCGAAAAGAAATCAAGGGCGCCTGAAGAGATTGACGCCTTGAGATTACGGGTCACGAAAGCGCAACTTCCCATTATTGCCGAGCTAGGTGAATCCCGAATAAATGTGGCCGAGTTTTTGGGCCTTTCGGTGGGGGATGTCATTTCATTGAACAAACCCGTCAAGGAAGGGCTCTCCATCCGGGTGGGCGAAAAATTGAAATTTTTGGGAAGTCCCGGCATGGTAAAAGATCGTGTTGCCGTACAGATTGATGAAATTGTCAGCGAAGGAGTTGAAGAAATTGACGAGTAAAGACTATTTGTCCCAGGAGGAAATTGATGCCCTGCTGAAACAGTCTGAAGCGGGCACGGATTCTACTCCCGCCAACAAGACCGTTGACGATTTTCTGACTCCTCTGGAGCAGGATGCTCTCGGAGAGATCGGTAATATTACGTTCGGCAGCGCAGCGACAGCTCTTTCCACACTGCTCGGTCAAAAGGTTGATATTACAACCCCTAAAGTTTCAATTATTACCCGTTCTGAATTCGAAACAACTTTTCCTAAGCCGCACGTAGCGGTACATGTGAATTATGTAGATGGATTTGAGGGTATTAACTCGCTCGTGATCAAAAAGCGTGATGCGCAGGTCATAGCGGATTTGATGCTTGGCGGTGAAGGAAATCCGGTAGATGAAGAATTGAATGAAATTCATATCAGCGCTGTGCAGGAAGCGATGAACCAGATGATGGGCTCGTCGGCAACCTCAATGTCTACTATGTTTAACCGTTTTGTTAATATTTCTCCACCTGGAATTGATATTTTGGATCCAATGCATGGTGATGGAGTATCCAGCCTGCCAGACGAACAGACGTTGATTACAGTATCCTTCCGTTTGTTGATCGGTGACCTGATTGACTCTACATTGATGCAACTGTTGCCTGTGCATTTCGCTAAAAAGATGGTGAGCATTCTGATGAATGGCGGAGAGGAAGATGAGCAACCGCAAGCCTCCGCACAGCAAGTAGCTGCAACGGCCGCTCCAGAAGTGCCGCAACAAACTGAGATTCCGCAACAGCAACCCGCACTAACGTATCAACAGCCGCCTGTAGCCGCACAGGTGCCTGTACAGACGCCGCAGGATGCAGGTTATGGACAGCAACCGCCTATGTACCCTCAAGACCCTGGATACGGTCAGCAGGGAGCACCAGGTTATGGAATGCCTGGAGGTGCACCACCGCAGGCCCCTTATGGAGCGCCACATCATTATGGTTCGATACCGGGACGAAATGTAAATGTGCAGCCTGTACAATTTTCAAATTTGCAATCCGGTGCATTTGCGCAAGTGGATGAAAACAATTTAAATTTATTGATGGACATTCCCCTTAGAGTCACCGTAGAATTAGGAAGGACCCAAAAGCAAATTAAAGATATTCTAGAGCTCTCACAAGGTTCAATTATTGAACTGGACAAGCTTGCCGGGGAGCCAGTAGACATTCTGGTTAACAACAAACTGATTGCCAAAGGCGAGGTTGTCGTAATCGATGAGAACTTCGGCGTGCGTGTGACGGATATTGTAAGCCAATGGGACCGTATTCAAAAATTACAATAATAGCATAATTTAGGGAGGATTTATTTCAGATGGCAAACCGTATTTTGATCGTGGACGATGCTGCATTTATGAGAATGATGATTCGGGACATCCTGTCCAAAAATGGATATGAAGTAGTAGGAGAGGCCCAGGATGGATCACAGGCTATTGAAAAATTCAAGGAGCTTCGTCCGGACCTGATTACGATGGATATTACGATGCCCGAAATGGACGGCATTGCCGCTCTGAAGGAAATCAAAAAAATTGACGCGAACGCAAAGGTAATTATGTGTTCCGCGATGGGTCAGCAAGCGATGGTTATTGATGCTATCCAAGCAGGCGCAAAAGATTTTATTGTTAAGCCTTTCCAATCGGATCGGGTTATCGAAGCCATCAACAAAACACTGGGTGTGTAAGGCGCATCCGGTATGGATACACAACAGGGTGCCTCTGACGCATTGAGTACATCCAGCAATATAGGCAACATTGCCTGGGTCCTTTTCGTGCTGATCTTTATCATCGTACTGATCGTGTACTTGATACGGTTTTTGAGTAAAAGAAATCAGAGCTGGTTCAGCAACCGCTCCGTTCGCATACTGGGAGGCGTGGGGCTGGGCCCCAACAAATCCCTTCAGCTTGTTGAAGTTGGCAACAGTGTGTACCTCATTGGTGTGGGAGAAGATATCCGGCTTGTTGACAAAGTATCCGATCCTGAAGAAGTGGAGCAAATTTTGGCCGCACTGGAGCAGGAAGCTTCTCTGCAGCGCGGCCCGATTGCCCCGCTATTCGCTAAAATTGCGGATAAGCTTCGCCGGAACACCGCGGCACAGCAGCAGCCTGAAGAGGAAACGTCTTTTCACGAGATGTTCGAATCCAAGCTTCGGCAGATGCCGAATCGTAAGGATAAACTCGAAAAGCTGCGCAATGAGGAGAATACTACAGATCGGTCGGGAGATTCATGAGAAAAAAGATTATACTTGCATGTTTGCTGCTTGTCTTGTTCAGCTTCATTTCGGTGACGGCGGCCTCTGCGGAACCGATTCCGAACATTGATATTCAAGTCGGCAACTCGGATAAAGGACAGCCCGGTGCCACCTCGCTGTCTATTATTTTACTTATTACTGTCATCAGTGTGGCGCCCGCGTTGCTTGTGCTTATGACGAGCTTTACGCGAATTGTGATCGTGCTGGGCTTTGTTCGCACCTCGCTGGGGACTCAGCAGATGCCACCTAACCAGGTGCTTGTCGGGCTGGCTCTGTTTCTTACCTTATTCATTATGGCGCCGACGTTCTCAGCTATGAACGAAACTGCCCTCCAGCCGTATCTCAAGGGGGATTTGACACAGTCTCAGGCGCTGGACAAGGCTGCGGTACCCATCAAGACCTTTATGTTCTCTCATACACGGGAGAAGGATCTACTGCTCTTTATGAAATACACCAAGATGGAAAAACCGAAAGACTACCAGGATATTCCATTAACGGTGATGGTTCCGGCTTATGCCATTAGTGAGTTAAAGACAGCATTTCAGATGGGCTTCATGATCTTTATACCGTTTTTGGTTATTGACATTGTGGTGGCGAGTACGCTCATGGCTATGGGGATGATGATGCTGCCGCCGGTGATGATTTCGCTTCCTTTTAAGATACTGCTGTTTGTGCTCGTAGATGGTTGGTATCTGGTCGTCAAATCATTGCTTCTGAGCTTTAACACATGAATATTTCCCACAGGGACAGCAATCAAGGAGGACGGCAATGACTTCGGAGTTTATTATTTCCCTTGCCGGACAAGCGGTGTACACAGTGCTTAAAGTTAGCGCTCCTATGCTGATTTTGGGACTGGTCGTCGGTTTGATTATCAGTATTTTTCAGGCGACAACCCAAATTCAAGAGCAGACTTTGGCATTTGTTCCGAAGATTGTCGCCGTATTACTGGCATTGCTCTTGTTCGGACCTTGGATATTGACGACATTAGTGGATTTTACGTTTAACATTCTGGACAATTTGTACAAATATATAGGTTAGGCTGAAGTTATGGACATGTTGTTACAGAGTTTTCCTGTTTTTTTGCTGATTTTTTGTCGGATTACCTCGTTTTTTGTAGTAGCGCCTATTTTTTCGACCCGAGGAGTACCTAATATCTTTAAGGTTGGTATATCGGGATTTCTCGCATTGATCGTGTATCTCACTTATGGTACGCATCAGCAAGTACCGACGGATGCAGCGTATGTGCTGTTGGTGGGTCGCGAGGTGTTGATTGGGTTGTTGCTGGGTTTTACCGCTTATTTATTCATGACAGCGATCCAAACCGCAGGTTCCTTTATTGACCTTCAGGTGGGTTTCGGGATGGCCAGTGTGTTTGACCCGATGACAGGAGCTTCGTCGCCTTTAACGGGAAATTTCAAGTTTGCGATAGCCGTGTTGCTCTTCTTAAGCTTAAACGGGCATCATCACCTGATAAACGCTATATTATACAGCTATGATTGGGTGCCGCTGACGAATGATTTTTTTGTAAAGCTGTATGGAGGCAGTGTGACGGAATTTCTGATCCGTTCCTTTGCTGAATCTTTTATGCTGGCTTTTCAAATTGCTGCTCCTATAGTAGTAGCTACTTTTTTAACGGATGTGGGACTCGGATTTTTGGCTAAAACGGCTCCCCAGTTTAACATTTTTGTTATTGGTGTGCCGCTCAAAATTATTGTGGGACTGTTCATGTTATTGCTTCTTATGCCGAGTTTTGCTTTTATCTTTGAAAAATTGTTTACTGTGATGTTCGAATCCATGCGCAACTTGTTGGATATTATGGGCAACCGTCCTTAATGTCTGGTTTGGGGGAACGTAGTTTGTCATTTAAATATGCTATGAACCTGCAGTTGTTCTCAGGGGAAAAAACGGAAAAAGCCACACCCAAAAAGAAACAGGATGCCAGGCAAAAAGGGCAGGTTGCCAAAAGTATGGAATTGCCCGCGGCGGGTGTCTTGCTGGTAACGTTTTTCTGCCTTATGATTTTCGGCGGGTATTTCAAGGATCATGCGGTTCGCTTGTTTCGGGATATTTTTGTAAATCGGTTATCGATGGAAGTAACGCCGAACACTACAATGCTGATGATGGGTGAGTATGGCGTGCAAATCATGATTATGCTGGCTCCTATTTTTATTGGGGCCATTGTCATCGGGATAGTGGCAAATTACATGCAGATCGGTTTCTTGTTAACCGGAGAGGGGATTACGCCCAAATTTAGCAAGATTGACCCGATTAAAGGATTTAAAAATATTTTTTCCATGCGGTCACTGGTCGAATTCCTCAAATCTGTTTTAAAAATGACCGTGATCGGTTATCTGGTGTACAGCGTGCTGTGGAAAACAAAAGCAGACTTACCCAAGCTGGCCGAAATGTCCGGTGACCAGATGTTGAGCTTTACGGCTTCATTAACAATGGAGCTGGGACTTAAAATTGGTGTGGTGCTGTTCGTTTTAGCAGTATTGGATTATATGTATCAACGCTATGAGCATGAGAAAAATCTAAAAATGTCCAAACAGGATATCAAGGATGAATACAAGAAAATGGAAGGTGACCCGCTGATCAAAGGGAAAATTCGTGAACGACAGCGCCGAATGGCTATGCAGCGCATGATGCAGGAAGTTCCCAATGCAGATGTCATCATTACCAACCCTACGCACTTTGCTGTGGCTTTGAAATATGACGGTTCGGAGATGGATGCGCCGCAGATTATTGCGAAAGGGCAAGATTACGTAGCGCTCCGAATTAAGGAAATTGCCAAGCAAAACGGCGTTATAACGATGGAAAACAAGCCGCTGGCACGGGCGCTGTTTCAAAGAGCCGAAATCGGGGATGCCATTCCAGCTGATCTGTTCCAGGCTGTTGCCGAAGTGCTGGCGTATGTATATAAATTAAAAGGTAAAGTGAAATAAAGGGATCGGAGGCCAAGAGACCCGTGAAAATAAAAGAAATAACCGTCCTTGCAGGCGTCATCGGCATCGTTCTTATGATGATTCTACCGATCCCTTCATGGTTGCTCGACATTTTGCTCGTGATCAACATATCGATTGCTTTGATGATTCTACTTGTGTCCATGAACACGAAGGAAGCTTTACAGTTCTCTATTTTTCCTTCATTGCTGCTCATCACAACCTTATTTCGTCTGGCGCTTAATATTTCTACGACCAAGCTCATTTTAGGTGAGGGACATGCCGGGGAAGTCGTGGCTACGTTTGGTAGTTGGATTGCAGGTGGACAAATTGCGGTCGGTTTTGTTGTCTTCCTGATTCTTGTGGTTGTGCAGTTTATCGTGATCACTAAGGGCTCCGAGCGGGTTGCTGAGGTAGGTGCACGGTTTACGCTGGACGCGATGCCGGGTAAACAAATGAGTATTGATGCCGACCTGAATGCAGGTCTGATCAACGAACAGCAAGCCCGTGAACGGCGCAGTAAAATCGAACGAGAAGCGGATTTTTACGGAGCAATGGATGGTGCCAGCAAATTTGTTAAAGGTGACGCCATTGCCAGTATTATCATTTTGATTATCAACCTGGTCGGCGGTTTTATTATCGGTATGGCTGTTCAGGGTAAAGGGTTTCAGGAGGCGCTGTCGACTTACTCCGTTCTGACCATTGGTGATGGACTGGTTAGCCAGATCCCCGCGTTGCTCATATCCACAGCGTCAGGTCTGATCGTTACACGAGCTACATCTGATGGAAACTTGGCGGATGATTTGACGGAGCAGCTCTTTTCATATCCAAAGCTAATTTACATCGTGGCTGCCACGATTGCTTTGTTGGGCTTGTTTACTCCTATTCATATCATTACGACCCTTCCACTGGCTGTTCTTCTGTTTTTTGCGGCCCGAAGAATGCAGGGCAATATGGAACGTAAGCAGATTGCTGATGAACAGATGGAAGAAGAGCAACAGATTGAAGAGGTGCGCAGTCCGGAAAGTGTCATTAATTTGCTTCAGGTCGATCCGATCGAATTCGAGTTTGGATACGGGCTGATTCCGCTGGCTGATACGCAGCAGGGCGGGGATTTGCTAGACCGGATTATTATGATCCGTCGTCAATGTGCGCTGGAACTAGGCTTGGTTGTGCCGGTCATTCGTATACGGGACAATATCCAGCTCAAGCCGAACGAGTATGTAATCAAGATTAAAGGCAATACGGTAGGCGGCGGGGAATTGCTGTTAAACCATTATCTGGCAATGAGCCCGGGATACGACGACGATTCCATTACAGGCATCGAAACGACAGAACCAGCCTTCGGATTGCCTGCGCTCTGGATTGATGAGAATACCAAGGATGTTGCGGAGCTGTCCGGTTACACGGTTGTGGACCCTCCTTCGGTTGTAGCTACTCATTTGACGGAAACGATCAAGAAACATGCCCACGAGTTGCTTGGCAGACAGGAAACGCGGTCGCTGGTCGACAATCTCAAGGAAAATTATCCGGTGCTTGTGGACGATCTTATTCCTTCCGTGTTGGCGATTGGAGATGTACAAAAAGTGCTGGCCAAGCTGTTAAAAGAAAAAATCTCCATCCGCGATATGGTGACCATTTTCGAAACGCTGGCTGATTACGGCACTTATACAAAAGATCCGGACGTGCTGACTGAATATGTTCGCCAGGCGTTATCTCGCCAGATTACACAACAGTTCGCCCAGCAGGGAGAGACGCTACGTGTCATTACCGTGGGACCAGGGCTGGAGAAGAAAATTGCCGAAAGCGTGCAACAGTCGGAGCAGGGCAGCTATCTGGCACTTGATCCGGTATCAACGCAGACGGTGTATCAAAGGATGATGGAGCAAATCAATCGTCTCATTCAATCCGGGCAGCAGCCTATCGTATTAACATCACCAACGATTCGTATGTATTTGCGGCAAGTGATGGAACGTACGATGCAGGATGTCCCGGTACTGTCGTACAGTGAGCTGGAGCCGAACGTTGAAATTCAAAGTGTCGGGGTGGTGAACTTATGAGAGTGAAACGATATGTAGTGGATACAATGCCGGAGGCCATGATGCAAATCAGAGGTGACTTCGGAACGGATGCCGTCATTTTGAGCACCAAGGAAATGAAGATCGGCGGATTCATGGGTATGTTCGGAAAAAAGAAAATCGAAGTCGTCGCTGCGGTAGAGGAGCAGCTTCAAAAACCACGACGGCTTCAACCGTCACAGCAGCAGTCGGTTGAGGCTTTTCCACCCATAAATGCTCCTGAGCAGCAGGAAGTACCATCGTCACCAGTGGTTCCTAGACAAGCCGCTCCTGAAGCCTATCGACGGGTAACGCAGATGACGAACAGTTCCAAAGAGGGGCTGGCTGATTTGCTGGCTGGCTCCGAACAAGCTGTCTCAAGCTTAGAGCGTTCTTCATACGGGGCTGGTTATAGTGTGGAAACAGAAAATGAAGTTTTTAACAACAAAGCAGCGGTTCCGAAAAAGGAAACATCCAACGGATTGTTTAAGCTAACTCCGGAGGCAAGCGTTCCAGACAAGATAGGGGCAGAGGAAAATCAAGCCCTGCTTAATGAATTACGGGAAATGAAAGCTATGATGACTCGAATTTCCCGCAATTCTGTGATGGAAAATACTTGGCCGGAACCGTTACAAAAGATTTGTGAGCGTATGCTGGAGCAGGAAGTGGAACGCGATTTGCTGGAGCATTGGCTTGAACGGGTATATGAGCGCCGAAGTGAGCATCCGTCTGATCCTGAATCTTTTGATTGGGAACATGCTCTTCGTGCAGAAGTGGCCGGATTTATTCGGGAAAGGCTGGACAAGGGCATCTCAAAAGATACCAAAATTGTGTATGTGGCAGGTCCAACCGGAGTGGGAAAAACGACGACCATTGCCAAGCTAGCAGCAGAACAGCTGTTTAAGCATCACCGCAAAGTCGGATTTATTACCTCTGACACGTACCGTATCTCGGCTGTCGAACAGCTGCGTACATACGCTACGATTTTGAATGTGCCGCTTGAAGTCGTGCAATCTCCCGGAGATGTTCACAGAGCTATTCAACGTCTGGAGCATTGTGACTTGATCCTGATGGATACTGCAGGACGAAATTACCGTAATGAGCTGCTCGTTTCGGAATTGCAAAGTCTGCTTTCACCTATTAAGGAAAGTGAGACGTATCTGGTGCTTAGCCTAACGTCCAAAAGCAAGGATATGCTCAACATAACCGGACATTTCAGTAAGTTTGGCCTTGGTAAGGTTGTATTTACCAAAATGGATGAGACAGGTAGTTGTGGTGGTATGTTTAATCTGTTGCACCAGTTTCCTATGCAACTGGCCTATATTACGAACGGTCAAAATGTACCTGACGATCTACTGCATCCAGATACAGAAATGGTGACAAACCTGCTGTTCGGAACCACAGAATCGTCAGGAGATACTGAGGATTCTGTATGAGTGACCAAGCCCAATCTCTTAGACAAATGGCTTCAGCCCTAGATAAGTATCGACTGCCTGCACGTAATCGTCATGCGAAAATAGTGACAGTCACTAGTGGTAAGGGTGGTGTGGGCAAATCTAATTTCACCCTTAATTTTGCTTTGGCCTTGCAATCGCTTGGCCGAAAGGTACTCGTATTTGATGCAGATATCGGTATGGCCAATATTGATGTGTTGATGGGTGCCAATTCAAGATACAATCTTCTTCACCTGTTAAAACGTGAAAAATCAATGGCCGAAATTGTTCAAACGGGCGTAGGAGGCTTGCCTTATATTGCTGGAGGATCTGGCTTGAGCGAGCTGTTTACGTTATCCGATGACGATTTGAACTATTTTGCCGATGAGGTGGAGAAAATTGCCGCAGATATGGATTATGTTTTGTTTGACACCGGTGCGGGGTTATCTAAAGAAAACCTTAAATTTATCACATCCGCTGACGAATGTATGGTCGTAACTACGCCAGAGCCGACGTCTTTAACGGATGCCTATGCGCTGATCAAAGTCGTCAGTGGATTGCAAAAGGATACAGTATTCAAAATTATAGTCAATCGTGCCGATAACGATAATGAGGCCCGTCAAGTTGCCGATAAGATAGCGCTGGTTGCGCGACGCTTTTTGGAGATCGACATTCCGTTGCTGGGACATATCAGTGATGACATTCATGTCATGCAGGCAGTCAAAAGGCAGGTGCCTTTTTCAATTGCTTATCCGGGATGTACGGCATCCAGAGATGTGTTGAATCTGGCGCATCGTTTTGCAGCGATGCCACAGGCTCCACATTCAGGTGCTTTAAGCGGAATCAAAGGGTTTATGCAAAAATGGTTGCGGCGTTCGGCGCAATGATTTTGATGAAAGGAAACAGAGGTGTTTAACATGTGTGCTTACCGGGTGCTGGTTGTGGATGATTCGGCCTTTATGCGCAAAATTGTTTCAGATTTAATTGTAAGGGATGATTCGTTCGACATCGCAGGTACAGCCGCCAACGGCAAAGAGGCAGTAGAGAAAGTGAAGGAGCTACAGCCTGACCTGGTCACAATGGATGTCGAGATGCCTGAAATGAATGGCCTTGAAGCGCTCCCTCTGATTATGGCGGCCCATCCGCTTCCGGTCATTATGCTCTCTGGTATTAATGAACAAGGTATGAAGGAGACCATTATGGCCCTGGAAGCAGGAGCTTTCGATTTTATACGGAAGCCCTCCGTCTCTCATGCTCAGGATATCCAGCAGGTGGGCAAGGCGCTATTGGAGCAGATGCACACCGCTATGCAAGCAGTCCGCAGCCGATTGGAGCGCAAGGAAGCTAACGAACGAAAAGCGGCGCTGGAACAAGCGAAAAAAACGCCGCTGGAGCAGACTCCAGAAGGACAAGCTGTGGCTGACAAGGGAGCGGAAGGTAAGGCTCTTATTGCACCGATTGCTTCTGCAACTGCTGCACCGGTTCCGCCGAAGCGGGATACTGGCAAGTCTGTTCCGGCAGCCAAGCCGGAACAGAAACGGCCACAGACGGGCAGCTCTGTGCCTGACAGCCGTTTAAGTAAGCCGGTCGCCCAGCCACGGAAGACGGCGCAAGCGCCTGCTACGCAGAAGAAGGAGGAGCCATCTAAGGCAACTGAACGTACGCCAGGGCAACTGAATATTTCCGATACGACTGCAGCCAAATCGCTGCACGCCACGGATAAGGGAGGGCTAATCAAGCCGGAGCCTCGAAAAACGGTGTCTACGCCGGTTCCTTCGGCTCCAGTTGCTTCTATGGCTGCTACGCCCCCAGTGACGGCACCAATAGTTCCAGCAGCGCCTAAGGGGTTCTCTCTTAAAAAAGGAGGAGTATATTCGCCCAACTTTCGCAAGCTGGTGGCGGTCGGATGTTCTACGGGGGGGCCGCGTGCGCTCAAGACGTTGCTGGAACACATTCCCGGGGATTTTCCCGCTCCGATTGTCATCGTGCAGCATATGCCGCCAAACTTTACCCGTTCGCTGGCACAGCGTCTGAATACGTTGAGTCCGCTCCGGGTGGTTGAAGCTGAGCAGGGGATGACGTTGGAGACCGGAACAGCTTATATTGCTCCGGGAGGATATCAATTGAGAATTGTGCCGGGAGCCAGTGGTAAATACACCGTATCACTGAAGACGGAAGAAGCTCGTAACGGTCACCGTCCTTCTGTTGACACGATGTTCGAATCGTTACTCCCGTTAACCTCTCTGGAACGGCATCTGGTGTTGCTGACTGGCATGGGAAGCGACGGGGCTAAGATGATGAAAAAGCTTTATGATGCAGGGGTACAATCCACATTTGCTGAAAATGAGGAAACTTGCGTAGTGTACGGAATGCCCCGCTCGGCTGTAGAGTTAAAATGTGTGCGCCACCTTCTGCCGATGCAGGAGATCGCCCCCAAGCTTGTACAAGTTGTGAAATAATCGGAGTGTAACTCATGGAGGAGGTGTCTCACAATGGACATGAACCAATATTTAAACATGTTTATTGATGAGTCGAATGATCATCTGCAATCTCTTAACGAAAAAATGCTTCAACTGGAAAGTTGTCCTACCGATCTGAGCATCGTTCAGGTGATTTTCCGGTCTGCCCATACCCTCAAAGGAATGGCTGCTACAATGGGTTTTGAAGACCTGGCATCGCTCACTCACCAAATGGAAAACGTTCTTGATCTGGTACGTAACAACAAGCTTGCGATGCAGGAATTTATATTCGATACCTTTTTTAAAGGGTTGGATGCGTTGGAGTCCATGGTACAGAACATTACAGAGGGTGGCGATGGAAAAGCGGATGTATCCTCTATTGTAGCTTCACTGCAATCCATCGTGCGCGGCGATTTCCAAAAATCTGGCACAGATGCTGTTACTGAGGCGGTTACGCCGAAAAAAGCGGCAGATAGCGAAAGCGCGGGTCTTGTGCTGGATCAATTCCAGTATTCTGTACTGGAGCAATCTATTTCTGAAGGGCATCGGGTTCATTATATACAGGTAACGATTAGCTCAGAAAGCCAGTTGAAGGCTGCACGTGCCTTTATGGTATTTAATACGCTGGAGAACTCCGGTGAAATCGTAAAAGCTTATCCGTCTGTACAGGATATTGAGCAGGAGAAATTCGAACAAAATTTCTCGTTATATTACATAACGCAGAAAGAGGTAGGAGAGCTGGAGAAGGAAATCGCTGGTATTTCCGAAATCGAATCCGTCTCCGTTGTACAGTTGGATCAGGAATCGCTTAAGCAAATGAGCGAAGTCAAGGCTGGGCTGGCAGAGACTGCTGCGGTGCAGGAAGCCCTGGTAGCTGTACAACAACAGTCCGCTGCATCCCAGCCGCAGTCTCCAACTGCGGCCTCCGGTGCGAAGCCAGCTGATGGTAAAGCTCAAGTAGCCAAGCCTGCAGCACCTACGCACAACCGTACGATTCGTGTAGACATTGAACGTTTGGATGTATTGATGAATTTGTTCAGTGAATTGCTTATTGACCGTGTACGATTGGAGCAGCTGGCGAGTGAGGCTTCTAATCCGGCGCTGACTGAAACGGTAGAACATATGAGCCGCGTAAGCAGTGACCTGCAAAATGTTGTGCTTAAATTGCGGATGGTACCCGTGGACACGGTTTTCAATCGTTTCCCGCGTATGGTGCGCGACCTGGCCAAATCGCTGGATAAAAAGCTGGATTTGGTCATTACTGGCGCGGACACTGAAATGGACCGTACCGTAATCGACGAAATCGGTGATCCGCTAGTGCATTTACTGCGCAACTCTGTGGATCACGGCATTGAGCCAGTAGCGACCCGTATTGCGGCAGGCAAACCGGAGACAGGAACAGTTCATTTACGTGCTTTCCACAGTGGCAATAACGTGTTCATCGAGATTGAAGACGATGGAAGCGGCATTAATCGTGAGAAGGTACTGAAAAGTGCCATTTCCAAAGGGATTATGACTGAGGAACAAGCAGCTGCAATGAGCGATGAAGAGGCCCATCAGGTACTTTTCGCTCCGGGATTCAGTACAGCTGAGGTCATTTCGGACGTTTCAGGACGCGGCGTTGGACTCGATGTAGTTAAATCTAAAATCACTTCCCTTGGTGGTAATGTTACGATTCATTCCGTTCTGGGTAAAGGTACCAATTTTTCTGTGCAGTTGCCACTGACACTATCCATTATTGCGGCCATGATGATACAGATCGGTTCCGAAAAATATGCGATTCCGTTGTCTTCTATTGTGGAGACTGCGATCGTCAAACGGACACAAATCCGTTCTGTACACGGCAACAAAATGATCGCTTTCCGCGAATCCCATATTCCGCTTATCTCCTTGAGTCAGCTGTTTGAAGTACCAGACTTCAATGAGGATGAAGAAGAAGAGACAGAGGTTGTTGTTATCCGCAAGGGTGACCGTCTGGCAGCTCTTTCTGTTCAGGACTTTTTGGGACAAAGTGAAATTGTCCTTAAAAACCTGGGCAAGTACCTTCCGAACATCCAAGGAATTTCAGGGGCCACGATTCTGGGTGACGGTCAGGTTGCTTTGATCATTGACCCTAATGTTTTCATTAAATAATGTCTTCATTAAAAATGAAAGAAATGTGAAATTGCTGACATCCATAAGGAGGGTTTTTAGACATGGGAGAAGAAATTAAAGTTATCGTATTTAAACTTGGTGAAGAGGAATACGGTGTCGAAGTAGAAAAAGTCCAATCCATTGAGCGCATGGTGCCGATTACACGTGTTCCAAGAACATACGATTTTGTCAAAGGCGTATTCAATATGAGAGGCGTGGTCATTCCCGTTATTGATCTGCGTGGTCGTTTTGGATTGTCTGAGGCGGAGTATACCGATCAAACCCGAATTATCATCGTTGCAGTGGGTGAGATGCAAGTCGGCTTTATCGTTGATTCGGCGAACGACGTAATCGACCTGAATACCGACAACATTGAGACACCACCAGAAGTCGTTGGCGGAGTCAAGGCTAAATATTTGCGTGGAGTCGCTAAAATCGGTGAAGAGCGCTTGCTCATCATGCTGAATTTGTCTGAGGTGCTGAATCGGAGTGAAATGAACCAACTGGAAGGCTTAGAGGATTAATTTATGGAAAATCTTGAAAATCTCGAAGATTTCAAGTTGGATGTTTTGAAGGAAGTCGGTAACATTGGTTCGGGGAACGCCGCTACAGCGCTCTCCCGACTTCTGAATAAACCGGTTGATATGGGCGTACCTAAAGTACAGATGCTGCCTTTTGAGGAAATTGCCGAAAAGGTCGGCGGGAATGAGCAACTTGTCGTTGCTATATTTTTCAGAGTCGAGGGCGAAGCTCCAGGTAATCTCTTTTTCATATTGCAACCCCATGCGGCAAAAAGTCTGCTTTCCCGGCTTGCGAATATTCCCTCGGATGATGAGGACAGCTTTAACGAAATGGAGCATTCGGCTCTGTCTGAAATCGGGAATATTTTAGCGGGTTCATACTTGTCCTCGTTGGCCGATTTCACCCGGTTGTCCATGTATCCGACGGTTCCCGCACTAGCTTTGGATATGGCCGGGGCCATTCTCAGCTACGGATTGTTGCAGTTTGGTCAGATGGGGGATGCAGCCCTGTTGATTGACACAACGTTTCTGGAGGGGCAGAATCAGATTGAGGGTCAATTTTTCCTGATTCCGGATCCGGAATCGTTTGGTAAAATATTCAGGTCGTTAGGAGTCCCGATGAACGATGATTGAGGATAAAAGCATCATCAAAGTGGGCATGGCAGACTTGAACGTAACCAGCAATCCAAACTCGATTCGCACGACAGGACTTGGTTCCTGCGTCGGATTGACCCTCTACGATCCTCATTTAAAACTGGCTGGTATGGCACATGTAATGCTACCGTCCTCAGACATTGCGCGTGAAGGGCAGCTTAACATCGCCAAATATGCCGATACCGCGTTGCCGGAGCTATTTGAGCGGATGCTGAAATTGGGAGCCGAACGCCGCCGATTGGTCGCCAAAATGGCAGGGGGAGCGCAAATGTTCGCCTTTGCCGGCAGCGGGGACACCATGCGAATTGGTCCGCGCAATGTGGAGTCATGCAAGGAAATGCTCGTAGATCTCGGTATTCCTCTGCTTGCGGAGGATACAGGTGGTAGTTATGGCCGAACGATTGAGCTGGACTGTGAAACTGGCGTTTTGAATATTCGAAGCGTACAAAAAGGTGTAAAGGAATTATAATCATGTTATTTGGCAGCTTACGCATTAATCTTTGGTCTGGAGTAGTCGGATTTATTCTGACTTTTGTGTTGTCCACTGGCAGCAATCTGCTGACCACGAGCTTAATTCGTGGCTTGGTCGCTTTCGTTTTTTGGTTCCTGCTTGCATTTGTGCTGCGCTGGACACTGGGTGTCGTAGCGCGGCCAGATCTGGGTAATGCCCAAAACCGGGCAAGCTCTCAGGTGGATGGCGTAGGGGGGAATCTGGACCTGACGACACCAGACGAAGATGAAAACCTGAATGAATTGTTGAAGCCGAAACCAGAGCAGACGGACGGGAAAAACACCGGTTTTGCGCCTTTAAACCCGCCTAAGCTGGTTTCAAACAAGGACCCTGAAGAATTGGCCAAGGCCGTTCGTCACCTGACAGACAAACAAGGAGGGTGAAGCCGATGAACGAGCGAAAAGCCGCTCATTTAAACCATTCCGAACTGTGGGAGCAATGGAAAGAACACGGTGACAAGGAAGCAAAAAAGCAGCTAATTGAAAAGTACCTCCATATTGTGGAATATGTATCGGGACGCCTTGCAGTAGGTTTGCCTAAAAATGTATCTAAGGATGACCTGGCCAGTAACGGTGTCATGGGCTTGATTGATGCTCTTGAAAAGTTTGACTATGAACGTGGTTTGCAGTTTGAGACTTATGCTTCCTGGCGCGTTCGAGGAGCGATTTTGGATGGTCTTCGCCAAGGAGATTGGGTTCCACGTTCGGTCAGGGAAAAAGCGAAAAAAATTGAGGATGCCTACCAGCATCTGGAGCAGAGATACTTACGCACGGTAAGTGACGAAGAGATGAGTCATTATTTGGACGTCTCCGAAAAAGAGTTTCAAAATATGATCCAGGAGGTCGCTGTTATGTCGATCGTTTCACTGGAGGATCCGATCCGCGAAGAAGAATCGGAGACACGACTTTCCCTTTTAGTGGATGAAAAGGCGAAAAATCCGGATCACAAGGTCAATGAATTTACACTTCGTGATGCCCTTGCACAAGGCATTGACAAATTGACTGAAAAAGAACGTATCGTTGTTTCTTTATTGTATTACGAGGATTTGTCTCTCAGTGAAATTGCTGAGGTCATGTCGCTTTCCCCTTCGCGTATTTCACAACTACATTCCAAAGCCATATTGCGGCTGAGGGCGACACTGGACAAACAGCGGGATCTGCTAATGCGTAAAGATTAAACGTACGGGAGGTTACAGTAACAGTTAGACGGAAGGAGCACCCCTGTGGAGAAGCAATATGCTTTGGACCAGTATTTAAAAGTGGTCGTCTCACCCGATAAACTTAGCGCTTATTTGGAGTTTGCCAAACGTGAAGAAGGCTTTTCCTGTTCTGTGGAAGAATTGGAGCGTTTCCTGAGTAACCAAAAAATAAGTCATGGTTTGATTACTGATGAGATTCATACGTTTGTGGCAAGATCGGAAGATTATTTCTTCACCAAATTGCTGATTGCTGAGGGAACACCGCCGATTCATGGTACGGATGGAAAAATTAATTTGGCTGAAGTTGTGACTGGTGAAGATGCACGTAAGCCGCTCGAAACCTTGGACGGACGAGTGGACTATAAAGAATTAACCCGTTTAAAAAATGTAAGGCGTGGACAACTGATTGCCGAGCGGATTGATCCATTGCCGGGTGTACCTGGTATTGCCGTCACGGGAGAGGAAATTCCTTATCTTCCAGGCAAAGAGGCACGTTTTAAAGTAGGGAAAAACGTAGTTGTTCATCCAGAAGGCGTTGCAATGTACGCAGCTATCGACGGACTGGTGACTACGACTGAAAAGGGTAAGCTCAATGTGTTTCCCGTATATGAAGTGAACGGGGATGTGGATTATAGCATCGGCAACATTGATTTTGTTGGAACCGTCGTCATTCGTGGTAATGTCCTGACAGGTTTTCGTATTCGGGCGGCTGGCGACATTCGTGTCATCGGCGGTGTGGAAGGTGCTGAATTGAATGCGGAAGGCTCAGTCGACATCAGTGGTGGTATTATCGGATACCATAAGGGGTATGTGAAAGCTGCACAAAATGTGAAATGCTCTTTTATACAGGATGGTAACGTGATTGCGGGGGGCGATATACTTGTATCCCAAAGCATCATGCATTCCCAGATCAAAGCCAGTAAGAATGTACTTTGCGGAGGGGCTAAAGGACTCATCGTAGGTGGTAGTGTACAAGCTGGTGAAAAGGTAGTGGCACGTACGATCGGTAATACGATGTCCACAGCCACCATAATCGAAGTAGGTGTACTGCCAGAGCTGCGCGATGAATTGACTGAACTCCGGGCACGTTTGAAGCAACAGACAGACAGCCAGGATAAGACCAATAAGGCCCTCACCATATTGGACCAGCTTGCTGCTGCCGGACAGCTTGCCCCTGAAAGAATGGCGATGCGAATCAAGCTGACATCTACTAAAAAATCAAATGACAACGAGCTCTTGGAAACCAAATCAAGAATGCTTGAGATCGAACGAACCTTGGAAGATACTAGCCGCGCACGGGTAGAAGTCAAAAACGTTATTTACGGCGGCTCTAAAATAGTTATCGGCAGATATACAAAATTTATTAAAGATTCGGTGGAAAGAATGGCGTTTTATTATCATGAGGGTGATATCAGTATGTCCTCCTCCGTGTAATCTGGCACAGGGATAACGAGTTTCCTTATTCCTCGGAAAACAGATACGGATGCCCAATCGGAAAGGGTGTGGTCCAATGAGCCTGAAAGCTGTTGAATTACAAATCGCCGTACCTCGTACCAGTGAAGCGGGTAAGTATCAAAGCGAATACCAGCAACGTCCGATGAATGAGCAAGCGTTGTTAGGGCAAAAGACCGAGCAGGAGACGGAAAAGATCCGCCAGCGAAGCAGTGCGGTGGATGAATCTGCGGAAACATTCGTCGGTGAGAGGGAAAATGGAGGGCAGGGCAGTGATACTTCCGGCCAGAGCCGATCTCGGTCCGGTGAGAATATACTGCCAAAGGAGCATCCTGCAGAGCATCCATACAAGGGACACCATATAGATTTTTCGCTCTGATCCGACAGGTGGAGAAGCGTTGTAAAAGGAGACGATGGGCAGTGGATCAACCATGGATATATATTGTTCTGCTGGGCGCCGCAGCTGTTGTCTACGCCTGGCTGCTACCAAAGCGGCAGGCAGGCCGGGGAACAGAAGAGGCCGTCGTCCAAAAGGTCGAGGCCACCTTGGAGCAATATATTGCCGATATTGAAAACGGCAATGATGAGCTGATTGAGCTCGTATCCGGCATAAAGCAGGAACATGCGGTTAAACAGGCCTCATTGCAGGAGCAAGTGGCTGAGCTTCGGAACCGGATTGTGGAGCTTGAACGCCAGGCTGCGATTGCTTCAGTTTCTACACAGACAGTGCCTGGATCTGAGGTACTACTACATACAGGTACCCCGCATCAGGCGGTGGCAGCTTATGGTCAGTTCCGCAATACGCAGACTGTTACTCCCATACAAGCAGAGCAGTCTGACGCCTCTATTGTAGCTGTTGAAGACCAGACCCCGTTGCAAGTGGCTGAGCCTGAAGCTCAGCAGGAATCTATCCGTGAGCGTTATCAGGAACTGTTCGAGCTGTATGAGCAGGGCAAATCGGTGGATTACATTGCTAAGCAATCAGGCATCCAACGGGGCGAGGTACAGCTCATATTACAATTGGCGGAAAGGGAGGACCTGACGTGATCAAAAATCGTTCATTCATGCTGGGCATGGGCACCGGACTTATTACAGGCGCACTACTGCTGCAATTGGCGATGATCGGTCAGGGTCAATCGCAGCCGTCTTCAGCGGACCCGAAAAACATGACTCGTGAGCAATTGGAGGAGGCGGCAGCCAGACTGAATCTTCAAATCAGTGAGAGTTCTGATCCGAAGATGACAGAAGAGGAATGGCGTAACAAGGTGATCAAGGAAGGCAATAAAACACCGGTTGCCCCCAAAAAGGCAGAAGCGGCGCAAATTCCGTCGACACCAAAGACACCTGCCAGCAGAACGCCTTCGGCTACTTCTAAGCCTTCAGCAAGCACGTCTGCACTCCAAAGTCCGGATAAGCCGCAAACTAAAGGTTCGAGTGCTACGACTACTCCAGATACCCCTAAACAGCCATCCACTCCGCAAGTGCAATATAGCATTGCATCGGGAAGCAATCTGAGGAGTGTGGCATCTGGTTTGCAGAAGGCAGGCATCGTATCGGATGCCAGTGCGTTTGAGGCTGAGGCTAAGGCTCAAAAAATCAATACCAAAATCCGTACTGGTACCTATGAGTTTGCCAAGGGTGAGGATTTTGGTTCTATCATTACTAAAATTACAAAGAAGCCGTCCAACTGACCGTGATCGGGAAAGTGGGCGGCTTTTATTTTTCGCTAGAAAGCTCTACAGGCGGGAATAATCAGTCACATTTCGCGCCTATCCTGCTATTGTCGAAAAGTTGGTTGCAACGCTGCGGGTGTTATGGTATATTAATTGACGGTGTTAAAAACGCACGTCGATTAATTTTGTAAGGGGTGCTTTCCAAATGGAAAGTCTTTGCGAGAAATGATGTCGGCGGAGGACACACAAAAAACCAAACTTAGGAGGTGTGTGAAGATGGCAGTAATCTCCATGAAACAGCTTTTGGAAGCTGGGGTTCACTTTGGTCACCAAACACGTCGCTGGAACCCGAAAATGGATCGTTATATCTTCACTGAAAGAAACGGTATTTACATCATTGACTTGCAAAAGACAGTGAAAAAGGTTGAGGAAGCTTACAACTTCGTAAAAAGCATTGCAGCTGAGAATGGTACAATTCTGTTCGTAGGCACGAAGAAACAAGCACAAGATTCCGTTAAAGAAGAGGCAGCACGCGCTGGTCAATTCTATATCAACCAACGTTGGTTGGGCGGTACGCTGACTAACTTCCAAACCATTCAAAAACGTATTGATCGTTTGAAACAACTGGAAGCTTGGGAAGAAGACGGTACATTCGCTGTACTTCCTAAAAAAGAAGTTATCATTCTCCGTAAAGAGAAAGATCGTCTTGAAAAATTCTTGGGCGGTATCAAAAACATGAAGGGCCTTCCAAGCGCTCTGTTCATCATTGATCCACGCAAAGAACGCATCGCGGTTGCTGAAGCTCGCAAATTGGGTATCCCAATCGTGGGTATCGTTGATACAAACTGCGATCCAGACGAAATTGACTATGTTATCCCAGGTAATGACGACGCGATCCGCGCTGTTAAATTGCTGACAGGTAAAATGGCTGATGCAGTTATGGAAGCAAACCAAGGCGAAGAAACTACAGCATAATATTTCCTTACGGAAATACCTATATGAATTAAATGAAAAGGGTGGTTGGCAGGTGTATAACCTCTCACTACCCTTTTTTTAAGGAATAAAGCTTGTGTACACCACTGAAAATCAAATTTGGAGGGAAATAATATGGCAGTTAATGCTAGCGCAGTAAAAGAGCTCCGTGAAAAAACAGGCGCAGGAATGTTGGATTGTAAAAAAGCGCTTGAAGAAGCAAACGGTGATTTGACAAAAGCAGTTGAAGTTCTGCGTGAAAAAGGACTTGCAGCTGCAGCGAACAAAGCAGGCCGTATCGCTACTGAAGGCGTTGTTGAATCCTACATCCATGCTGGCGGCCGTATCGGCGTACTGGTAGAAGTAAACTGTGAAACAGACTTCGTAGCTAAAACAGACCAGTTCAGAGATTTTGTGCGTGACATCGCTATGCATATCGCTGCATCGAACCCTCGTTATGTTCGTCGCGAAGAAGTGCCACAGGAAGAGATCGAAAAAGAAAAAGAAATCCTGAAAGCACAAGCTTTGAACGAAGGCAAACCAGAAAAAATCGTTGAGAAAATGGTTGAAGGCCGCATCGGTAAATTCTATGAAGAGTTCTGCCTGTTGGAGCAATCTTTCATTAAAGATCCGGACAAAACAATCTCCACACTCATCAACGAAAAAATCAACACCATTGGCGAAAATATTTCCCTGCGTCGTTTTGTTCGTTTTGAACTGGGCGAAGGTTTGGAGAAAAAAGAAGACAACTTCTACGAAGAAGTTATGTCTCAAGTGAAACAATAATTACCAACGAACGGTAATTGCATACAGAAAGAGCAAAGAAATGGAACACATCAGTGTTCCTTTTCTTGCAACAGGACATCTATCCTGTACATACAATATAGTCGATATTGGAGGGTGATCATTTGGAAAAACCTGTGTTTAAGCGTGTTGTTCTGAAAGTCAGCGGAGAGTCGCTGTCAGGTCCGAACGGTTACGGTATTGATGCGGATACAATTGCGTCGATCGCCGAGCAGGTCAAGGACGTTGTCGAACTGGGAGTAGAAGTTGCTATCGTGTGCGGAGGCGGCAACATTTGGCGGGGTATTGCCGGAAGCGCCAACGGAATTGACCGGGCAACAGCCGATTACATGGGGATGCTGGCAACGGTGATGAACTCACTGGCACTGCAGGATGCTTTGGAGCAAATTGAAGTTCCTACGCGTGTACAGACATCTATCGCAATGCAGCAAATTGCTGAGCCTTACATTCGTCGTAGAGCTATCCGCCATCTGGAAAAAGGCCGGGTTGTTATTTTTGCAGCAGGTACAGGGAATCCGTTCTTCTCGACCGATACTACGGCTGCCCTGCGTGCTGCCGAAATTGAGGCTGAAGTGATTCTGATGGCTAAAAATAAAGTGGACGGCGTGTATTCAGCTGATCCATTTAAAGACAGCACAGCCGAGAAGTATGAGCAACTTACGTATTTGGATGTGCTCAACAAAAATCTCGGTGTCATGGACTCCACGGCTTCCTCGCTGTGCATGGATAACAATATTCCGTTGATTGTCTTTGCTATTACAGAGCAAGGTAACATTAAACGTGTCGTGTTGGGTGAGAAAATTGGCACGATCGTCAAAGGGAGTGTAAATTAATGCCACAATCTGTGAAAAAGAGCGCTGAAGAGCGCATGCATAAAGCAATTCAGTCGTTGCAACGTGACCTTGCATCTTTACGCGCTGGTCGAGCGACACCAGCTCTACTGGATCGCGTTCAGGTTGAGTATTACGGTGCAATGACTCCAGTCAATCAGTTGGCTAATGTAAATACACCGGACAGCCGGACTCTAATGATTCAGCCTTGGGATAAATCCTCCCTGGCCGACATTGAGCGTGCTATCCAAAAATCCGATCTGGGTTTGACCCCTTCCAATGACGGAAACACCATTCGCTTGAGTATTCCTGCATTGACAGAAGAACGCAGAATGGATCTGGTGAAGCTGACGAAAAAGAACGGCGAAGAAGCGAAGGTCGCCATTCGTAACATTCGTCGTGATGCGAATGATGATATTAAAAAAATGGAGAAAACTGATATATCCGAGGATGAATCCCGTAAATATCAGGAAGAAATCCAGAAAACGACAGATAAATTTATCGCCGAAGTGGATAAAGTTTTGGCTGCAAAAGAAAAAGAAATTATGGAAGTATAAGAGACTGGTAGCCCCTCCCTTACGGTGGGGTTTGTCTCTTTTCAAGCCAGAGGCACATTTTCAGAGAATGCTGGAGGAACTGGAATGATCAAACGGGTTCGGTCTTGGTGGAACGGGGAACAAAAACAGCAAACACCGGCCATTTCAAAAGACAATATTCCGCAGCATGTTGCTGTTATTATGGATGGGAACGGCAGATGGGCCAAACGGATTGGAATGCCGCGGATTGTAGGGCATCAAAATGGAATGAAGGCAGTGAAGCGCACAGCGATTGCTGCGGATGAACTAGGCATTAAATATTTGACCTTATTTGCTTTTTCAACTGAAAATTGGTCGCGTCCCAAGGATGAAGTCGATTTTTTGATGCGGCTGCCGCAAGAATTTCTGGCTATTGAGCTTGATGAGCTGATTGAAAAAAATGTACAAGTGCGTATGATGGGAAATAAGGAGCATTTGCCTTCTCATACCGTTGATGCGTTGACTGAAGCGACTCGGCGAACCGAAAATAATACCGGGCTTGTTCTTAATTTTGCATTGAATTATGGAAGCCGGCTGGAAATCACTGAATGTATGCAAGCGTTGGGTCGTGAAATTGAGGAAGGGAAGCTTAAACCCGGAGATATTACACCCGAACTCATTGAGAACTCTTTGCTCTCCAGCGGTATGCCGGACCCTGATCTTCTGATTCGGACAAGTGGCGAGCTGAGACTCAGCAATTTTATGCTCTGGCAACTTGCTTATAGTGAGCTATGGTTTACTGATATTTATTGGCCTGAGTTTAAGAAAGAGCATTTATACGAAGCAGTAGTCGAATATCAGCGAAGATCACGGCGGTACGGCGGACTGAAGTAAATGGAGGATGAAAGCCGTTGAGACAGAGATTGATTACCGGTATTGTGGCAGGCGTATTTTTTTTGGCGATGGTCCTGTGGGGCGGCTTAGCCTACCATTTGCTCATTTTGGCTATGGCCTTAATTGGATTCTATGAATTCGCGCGAATGACCAGGGTATCTCCTTTCGGCGGTACGGCGTTAGTTGGCTATGCAGGAATATTAGCTTTTGTATTTCCTTATCAGCCCTTGGGTCTGCACTCACCATTACCGTCTATAAGTCTGCATTGGCTGCTGATGATTATTTTTATGATCATTACGGTGGGAACGAAAAATAAAATCACAATTCAAACGGTGTCTATACTATTTCTTGGTACCGTTTATATAGGCTTTGGATTTTCGTATATGGCGGAATCACGCCATATGGAACATGGGCTTTTTTGGACTTTTTTGTTGCTGGCTTGCATTTGGGCAAGTGATGCAGGGGCTTATTTTGTAGGCAAAATGGCGGGGAAGACAAAGCTATGGCCTGCGATCAGTCCAAACAAAACAGTCGAAGGGTCTATTGGCGGGATTGTTTTAGCGTTAGCTACAGCACTGGTGTTTGCCGGATTGTCAGAAGGGCTGCTGCCGTGGGATAAAGCTTTCGCTATCGGTTTATCTTGTGCAGTTGTGGGTCAACTGGGCGATTTAGTGCAATCTGCGTACAAGCGGGTGTACGACATTAAAGATTCCGGTAATCTGCTGCCAGGGCACGGAGGTATATTAGACCGCTGCGACAGCTGGATTGTCGTTTTTCCAATTGTACATATGCTGATGCTGCTTCCATGACCCTTACCTGGTGGTTACAGTTTATGCTCAGGTTAAAGTTAGCCGCAGAGTAACGGTTATTTTCAAGATAGGAAGGTGCTTCATGAAAAGAATTACGGTACTCGGTTCAACCGGGTCTATTGGAACACAGACGCTGGATGTCGTATCTATGCACCCGGATCAGTTTGCCGTAGAGGCTCTAGCAGGTGGTTCAAATATAAAGTTGCTTGCCGAGCAGGCGCATCTATACCAACCCAAGAAGGTATCCGTCGGCACCAAGCAACTGGCGGAGGAAATCCGTCCTTTGTTGCCTTCCGGAATGGAACTGCATTGGGGGGATGAAGGACTCGTCGAGCTGGCTGCGAATACAGATGCAGATATGGTTGTGACAGCTGTAATGGGCAGTGTCGGATTGCACTCCACGCTGGCCGCGATTGAGGCTGGAAAACAGATCGGTTTGGCCAATAAGGAAACACTGGTTACCGCCGGTCATCTGGTCACAGAACGGGCCCGGGCGAAAGGAGTGCCGTTGCTGCCGATTGACAGTGAGCATTCGGCTATTTTCCAATGCTTGAATGGTGAGCGTATGAAAGATGTGGCACATATTACTCTCACGGCATCGGGTGGTTCTTTTCGTGATTTGACAAGGGAACAGCTTCTGGAGGTTACGGTAGAAGATGCACTGAAGCACCCCAATTGGTCGATGGGTGCCAAAATTACGATTGATTCGGCAACGATGGTAAACAAAGGGCTAGAGGTCATTGAGGCGCACTGGTTGTTTGGACTTGATTATGAGCAGATTCACGTACTATTGCATCCTGAAAGCATCATTCATTCCTATGTAGAATTTGTGGATACCAGTATTGTCGCCCAACTGGGCAACCCTGATATGAGAGTGCCTATTCAATACGCTTTAACCTATCCTAAACGGATGAAGTCTCCGGCCAAGCCGCTTTCACTGGCTGAGGTGGGTAAGCTCCATTTTAAGGAAATGGACTTTAATCGTTTTCCTTGTTTAAGGCTTGCCTTTGAATGTGGTAAAATGGGTGGTACAGCACCAACTGCATTTAATGCGGCTAATGAGATTGCTGTTGCCCGTTTTCTGCGTGGAGAAATTCCTTTTCTGCATATCGAAGCCATTATTGAGCGAGTACTGGAACGGCATGTCAATGTCAATAACCCTGATCTGGCTGCGATTGAAGCCTGTGACCGTGAGGTTCGCAGCGTAGCTGCCGGGATATAAGCTGAATTTGGGTTCGAGAAGCGAATTGTGATTCTCTTGTGTGGGATCGGAGAATAATGATAATCTAGGAAGATAAACTCGATCTCATTGAAAGGGGAACGGAAACGATTGGAAACGATTCGAATAGTTTTGATGACGGTGCTCATGTTTTTCGTCATAGTGACGGTGCATGAATGGGGGCATTATTATTTTGCCAAACGCGCCGGGATTCTGGTACGGGAGTTTGCGATCGGTTTCGGTCCGAAACTGTTTTCTTATAAAAGAAACGAGACGCGATTTACACTACGTTTGCTGCCGTTTGGTGGTTTTGCCCGCATGGCAGGAGAAGATCCGGAAATCAATGAAATTGAAGCCGGACAAACAATTGCTGTACGCGTAACGGACGGTATCGTCAAAACCATTTATTTGGACCAATTGGATAACCGCAAAAATGTGGTGCGCGGCGAAGTGCAGCACATTGATCTGGAGCAGGCACTAACTGTAAAATTGGATGTGGATGGCGAAGATCAGCAATATACGGTGCACCCCCAAGCGATGATGGTAACCAAAGGGCAATCCATCCAGATTGCGCCTAAGGATCGACAGTATGGCAGCAAAACAGTAGGACAGCGTGCGATGGCTATTTTTGCTGGACCGCTGATGAATTTTATCCTTGCCTTTGTTCTGTTTGGTCTGCATATCCAGATGGTCGGCGTACAAGTGGACAACCCGACTTATGTTCAGATTAATGACATTACAGCGGGTATGCCAGCTGCTGAAGCTGATTTGCATAAGGGCGATATCATTGAATCTGTGAACGGGGTTGCGATTGGTGCGAACGTTGAAAATATGATCAAACTGATTGCCGATTCCCAAGACAAGCCGATGAAATGGGTTGTTCGTCGTGATAACAAAACTTTTGATCTGACGATTACACCTCGTGCAATGGAAGGACAAAAGGGTGGTAAAGTGGGCATCGTGCCTGAACTTCCGACACGGCAAGCCGGAGTCGGGGAAACGTTTAAATTTGCCGGACAATCCATGGTACGAACGACTGATATTATTTTCCAGGGTTTTAGTCAGCTTATCCAACGTTTCTCCATTAATGATCTGGGAGGTCCGGTACGTACTTTTGAAGTGACAGGACAAATTGCCAAGCAGGGCATTGAGCAGCTTACGTATTGGACTGCTATAATGAGTCTTTATTTGGGGATATTTAATCTGTTGCCAATTCCGGCGCTGGATGGAAGCAGACTTGTTTTCCTCGGTGTAGAGGCGGTAAGAGGGCGTCCGGTTGATCCGAGTAGGGAAGGTATGGTCCATTTCGTTGGTTTTGCCATGTTGTTCCTGCTCATGATTGCGGTCACCTATAATGATATTTTACGATTAATTAACGGTTAATTAGAGACGGACTTATATAAAAGGGTCTGTATGGGAGGACATGCGTTTCTATGTCGAATGATAAACAGTTTGTCGAGGAAATTACGCCACAGAGCGAAGATTTTTCCCGATGGTACATTGATGTTATTAAAAAGGCAGAGCTGATGGATTACTCCCCGGTTCGCGGGTGTATTGTGTTCCGTCCCGACGGTTTTGAAATTTGGGAGCATATCAAGGAAGCCATGGATGTGCGTTTCAAAGAAACAGGTCATCGCAATGCCTATTTTCCGATGTTCATTCCCGAGAGCTTTTTCCAAAAGGAAAAAGAGCATGTCGAAGGGTTTAACCCTGAGCTTCCTTGGGTAACCGAGGCTGGCGGGGAAAAGCTGGAGGAGCGCCTTGCGATCCGTCCGACTTCAGAGACAATGATCGGTCATATGTACTCCAAATGGATTCAATCCTATCGTGATCTGCCAGTGCTTATCAACCAATGGGCTAACGTGGTTCGTTGGGAAAAACGCACGCTTCCTTTCTTGCGTACGAGTGAGTTTTTGTGGCAGGAAGGCCACACTGCTCATGAAAATGAGGAAGAAGCACGCGAAGAAACGATGAAAATGCTGGAAGTATACTGCGAGGTTATCGAGGAAGTATTGGCTATCCCAGTTATTACTGGACAAAAAACGCCTTCTGAAAAATTTGCAGGTGCTAAGGATACATTCTCACTGGAAGCGATGATGAAGGATGGACGTGCGGTGCAAGCGGGGACTTCTCACTATATGGGAACCAATTTTGCCGTTGCTTTTGATATTAAATACTTGAGCCGGGACAATAACCTGGAATACGCTCATACAACTTCATGGGGAACAAGTACGCGTCTGATTGGCGCACTGATTATGGTCCATGGGGATGACCGAGGTTTGGCTTTGCCTCCTAAAGTTGCACCTACGCAGGTCATTATGGTTCCTATCGGGCCGCCTAAGAAGCGTGACGCAGTTATTGCCCGTGCAGATGAACTGTTCGCTGCACTGAAACAAGCGGGTGTACGTGTGAAAATGGACGACCGCAGCGATGTGAGTCCAGGTTGGAAGTTTAATGAATACGAAATGCGTGGTGTACCGGTGCGTCTTGAAATCGGACCTCGTGATATGGAAAACGGTGTTTGCGTACTCGTATCCCGTATCAGTGGCGAGAAAAAGATTGTACAGCAGGATAACCTTGTTGAGGAAGTCCATGCGATGCTGGCACAGGTACAGCAGGAAATGTTTGATCGTGCCAAGAGCTTTATGGATGAAAACTTCTATTCTGTAGATACGCTGGATGAAATGAAGGCGCTCATGGAAGAAAAACGTGGCTTTACTTTGGCAGGCTGGTGCGGATCTGTAGAATGTGAAGACAAAGTCAAAGAAGCGACAGGCGCTACAAGCCGTAATATACCTTTCAAAACTACCGAGCAAAAGACCACATGTCTGTGCTGCGGCAAACCAGCCAAGCATACTGTAGTGTTCGCACGGGCGTACTAATAAAGAAGTAAAGCTATACCACTATACTCACTTCATTCTCTCCGCTAACGAGCATAATTGTAAGAGGTTGCTATGGTGGAGGATTGAGGGGGCTACGAAAAGCTTTTGCGGTCGGAGATGTTTTAGACGCAGAAGCTTTTCATGTTTTCAGAATTGTAGATTTGGAATCCGGGGTACGATTAGAGTAGTTAAGTCAATGGAAAACGGGGGGAGAGCCATGGGCGGAGCTGAAGAAAAGAGAAAACGGTTGGAACTGCTGATGAAGCAGGTAGTGATGCCGGCGGGAGTGGTGGAACCTTATTTCTTGGACGGTTGGATTGAGCAGGTGGAAATAAGCCGTACCAATAAGGATTGGAATATTATCATCGCCAAGGAAACACTGGTTCCCGCTCAGGTATATCGGGCCTTCTGTATTCAGGTGCAGGAGAAAATGAACCACATCGCTAAAATCACCTTTCGGTTTCGGTATAGTGAGCAGGTTCAGTCTGCGGATATCATCAGTGAATACTGGAAGCTTTTTCTGGAATGGGTGCACCGTGAAATCCCATCCGTGAACGGCTGGATGAACCGGGCTGTACATGAGTGGGAAGACGGCCTGTTATTGCTGACGATGAGCGACAGCATGTCACTGGAGCTGGCACGCAAAAAGCAGATTGACCAAGCAATCATCAAATTCTACGATAAATATTTTGGTCTCTCGATGCGCATTAAAATCCAGGTGGGTGAAAGTAATCAGGAGGCTTTGCAGCAGTTCCAAGAGAAAAAGATGCAGGAAGAACGTGAAGTTATTCAGCAGATGATGGAAAGCATGGAATCGGAAATGCCGCCAGTGGATGAAGAAGAGGGAGATGTAAGGCTTCAATTTGGCTATGACATCAAGGAACCGCCTGTTCCGATGCAGGACATTCAGGATGAAGAGAAGAAAGTCACATTACAGGGGACGATCTTTGGTCTGGATAGCAAAGAACTACGTAACGGAAGTACGTTGTTTACGTATTATTTGACTGACTTTAGTGATTCGCTGCAAATGAAAATGTTTGCCAAAACAAAAGAAGATCTAAAAATTCTCAGCTTGCTGGCTAACGGTAAATGGGTTAAAGTCCGTGGTCGTGTCGAATATGATCGGTTTATGCAAATTCCTGAGCTGGTTATGATTCCTTCTGATCTGGTAGAGGTGCAAGCTCCTCCTTCCCGTAAAGATAATGCAGAGGAAAAACGGGTTGAGTTTCATCTTCATACGAAGATGAGCGCGATGGATGCTGTAAGCTCCATTGACCAGTATGTTAAAACAGCCGCCAAGTGGGGGCACAAGGCGATTGCGGTCACCGATCATGGTGGAGTGCAATGTTATCCCGATGCCGCTAAGACCGCCAAGAAAAACGGAATTAAAATGATCTACGGTATCGAGGCCAATGTGGTCAACGATGCGGTTGAGGTTGTAATGCAGGCACAGCCGCTTAATTTGAAAACAGCGACTTATGTCGTTTTTGATATTGAAACCACCGGGCTATCAGTTACACAAAATAGAATTATTGAGATTGCCGCTGTTAAAATGCATGAAGGTAAAGAGGTTGACCGTTATGCTACCTTTGTAAATCCACATGAGCGTATTCCTTACAATATCCAGCAATTGACCAACATTAACGATGAAATGGTCAAGGATGCACCGGATGTGGAGCCCGTTATGAAGGAATTCGTGGCTTTTGCAGGCGATGCTGTATTAGTTGCTCATAATGCGCGATTTGATGTCGGCTTTATTCAGGCTACGCTTAGGAACATGGGATTGCCTGAGATGACGAACCCAGTACTCGATACACTGGAATTGGCTCGCTTGTTGTTCCCGACAATGAAGAATCATCGTCTGAACACACTGACCACCAAATATAAGGTTGCGCTCGAAAGTCATCACCGGGCCATTGATGATACAGTTGCGCTAACGGAAGTGCTGAATGGACTTTTGAATGATGCGGAACAAATTAAAGGCTTAAAAATGCTCGACCGCTTGAACGACTATGTGGGTAAGGATTTATCGACCGTTCGTCCTTTCCACTGCTGCATTTATGCGCTTAATCCGATTGGCAAAAAAAATCTGTACAAGCTGGTTTCAATGTCACATACCGAATATTTTAAGCGTGTCCCTTGTATTCCTAAATCGAAATTGTCAGAGATGAGAGACGGGCTGCTTATTATTTCAGGTTGCGAAAAGGGAGAGTTTTTCGAGGCAGTTCTGAACAAATCGGAGGAGGAAGCCGAGGAAATTGCACAGTTTTATGATGTGCTGGAGATCCAACCTTTAACCATGTACATGCATTTGGTGGAAAAACAACTGGTAAGTGGCCCTGATGCTCTGAAAACGGCAGTTCGTAAAGTATGCGAAATTGGGCGGCGGCTCGATAAGCCCGTTATTGCTACAGGCAATGTTCACTATTTGGAAACGCGTGATAAGCTGTACCGTGATATCACGATACATGGAATTACTGGCTTTAGCCCGTTAAAAGATATCCGGAAACCGGATGCGCATTTGCGCACTACAGACGAAATGCTGGCAGAATTCGAGTTTCTGGGCGAGGAGAAAGCCTATGAAGTCGTTGTGAAGAATACCAGCGAGTTGGCGGAGCGGTTTGAGGAACTGGAGCTGTTCCCTGACAAGCTGTTCACGCCTTTGCTGGATGGGGCAGACGAGGAAATCCGCAATACTTGCTACGAAACGGCTAAATCCATTTATGGTGAGGAATTACCCGAGGTGGTCGTAGCCCGTCTTGAAAAAGAACTGGAGCCGATTATTAAATACGGTTTCTCTGCCAACTATCTCATTTCCGAGCGACTGGTTAAAAAGTCCAATCAGGATGGATACCTGGTAGGTTCGCGGGGTTCTGTTGGATCTTCTGTGGTCGCTACCTTCCTTGGTATTTCCGAGGTTAATCCACTGCCTGCACATTATATTTGCGGTAATCCTGAATGCAGACATAGCGAATGGATTTTGGATGGCAGTGTGCCGAGCGGATTTGACTTGCCTGATAAAAACTGTCCGAAATGCGGTGGCAAGCTGAAGGGTGAGGGACAGGATATTCCGTTTGAAACGTTCCTAGGGTTTAAGGGAGATAAAGTTCCCGATATTGACTTGAACTTCTCCGGGGAATATCAGCCAGTCGCACATAACTATACGAAAGTACTGTTTGGTGAGAAAAGCGTATTCCGTGCTGGAACCATTGGTACGGTTGCGGAAAAAACGGCCTTCGGCTTTGCGAAGAAATATGAAGAGGCGCATCATAAAAAATGGCGTGGGGCCGAATTAAACAGGCTGGCTTCCGGCTGTACGGGCGTCAAACGCAGCACCGGACAGCATCCGGGTGGGATCGTCGTCGTTCCCGATTATATTGAGGTCGAGGACATTACGCCGGTGCAATTCCCGGCTGATGATACGAGCTCGGAATGGAAAACGACGCATTTTGATTATCATGCTTTTGATGCGAACTTACTCAAGCTCGATATTCTGGGCCATGATGATCCGACCATGATGAGAATGCTTCAGGATTTGACTGGAGTCGACCCAACGACGATTCCGATGAATGATTCGAAGGTTATGAGTATGTTCAATTCCACGGAGGCGCTTGGCGTAACGCCGCAGCAGATCCGTACTCCTGTCGCAACCTATGGTGTACCCGAGATGGGAACCAAGTTTGTACGTCAGATGCTAGTGGAATCACAGCCGAGTTCTTTTGCCGATTTGCTGCAAATATCGGGTCTGTCCCATGGGACGGGCGTATGGCTGGGGAACGCGCAGGATTTGATCAAAAACAATACCTGCAACATCAAGACCGTAATCGGTTGCCGGGATGATATCATGCTATTCCTGATTTATAAGGCGGGGATGGATGCAGGTCTGGCCTTTAAAATTACGGAGAGCGTGCGTAAAGGTAAGGGGCTTAGTGCGGAATGGATCGAGGAAATGAAAAAATGCAAGGTGCCGCAATGGTACATTGATTCCTGCCTCAAGATCCAGTACATGTTTCCAAAGGCGCATGCCGCAGCCTATGTTATTTCAGCAGTGCGGACTGCCTATTTCAAGCTGTATCATCCGATTGAATATTATGCGACCTATTTCTCGGTACGCGCAGCCGATTTTGATATTGAACTGTGTTGTCAGGGGTATGATGCCATCGCACGGAAAATTGTCGAAATCGAGCAGCTCGGTTTTCAGGCTCCACCAAAGGAAAAAGGAATGCTTCCGATCCTGGAAATGGCGCTGGAAATGACGGCTCGCGGCTTCAGTTTCAAGACGATTGATTTGTATCGTTCCGAGGCTACTCGCTTCAAGGTAGACGGAGATTCACTCATTCCTCCGTTCGGAGCGCTTCAGGGGATTGGGGAAAACGCGGCACGTAACATCGCAGCCTCCCGTGAACAGGGTGAATTTTTGTCTGTCGAAGATTTTCAGCAAAAATCGAAGGCCAGTAAAACGATTGTCGAAATGCTGTCCCAGATGGGCTGTTTCCGCGGACTGCCAGAGAGCAATCAGTTGTCTCTGTTTTAAACGTAATCCTAGTAGTCAAGCTCTGGCACTTGTCACATAACTACGGTTATGTTATAATTTTTTTGGTAATCATGGAGATAAAACCGTTGCTTAAAGAGTGGGGAAACCCACTCTTTACTGTTTGATATACAGTTACAACGTAAAAAGACGATTTTTGGGCAGGAACCGGTACGCCGGTTTATTTGCAGTGAGCCCAAAATGAACATTACATCAAATGAAAATGGAAAATGCTGGTGATGGAGAAGCATTGTCCATGGCAATGGGGCGTCTCTTTTTCACCACAGGAAAGTTTACTTTTGGAGGTTATAATCTTTGAGCACACCAAAGATCAAGTCAGTAGTAGAAGAAATGGCCCAACCTTACCTCGATGAGCATGGTTTTGAACTGGTCGATGTCGAGTATGTCAAAGAGGGCAGCAATTGGTTTCTTCGCGTTTTTGTAGACAAAGACGGGGGAATTGATCTGGACGACTGTAGTATGATCAGTGAATACCTGGGTCAAAAGCTGGACGAAAACGACCCTGTTTCTACAGCATATTTTCTGGAGGTGTCTTCACCAGGCGCTGAAAGACCGCTGAAAAAAGCGGAAGACGTAACCAAAGCGGTAGGCAAAAATGTATTCGTTACTACATACGAGCCGATCAACGGCCTGAAGGAATTTGAAGGTCGTTTGCTTTCTTTTGAAGATGGGGAACTTACCGTTCAGAGCGGACAAAAGAAGCATGCCATACCTTATGACAAGGTGGCTGGAGCTAGGCTCGCGATCATATTTTAATTCGGATTTGACCGTTGCTGTTTGACATGGACTTCATGTTTTTTTGCCTCGTGTGCCGACCAGGACGCAGGTGCATCATTTGAAAGGGGGAGCAGTAATCCATGAGTATGGATTTTATTGAAGCAATGAACGAGTTGGAACGGGAAAAGGGGATCAGCAAGGATGTGCTGTTTGAGGCCATTGAAGCAGCCTTGATTTCCAGCTACAAACGGAATTTCAACACCGCACAAAACGTGCGTGTCGATATGAACCGCAACTCGGGTGTCATTAAGGTATATGCCCGCAAGCTGATCGTTGAGGAGGTATTAGATCCTCGCACCGAGATTTCGTTGCCAGCGGCCCGTGAGATTAACCCGCATTTTCAGCTGGAGGATATTGCTGAAATTGAAGTTACTCCTCGTGATTTTGGACGGATTGCCGCACAAACAGCGAAGCAGGTCGTAACCCAACGTATCCGTGAAGCGGAGCGGGGATTGATCTACAACAAGTTTGTGGACAAGGAAGAGGATATTGTAACAGGGACCGTACAACGTCAGGACCCGCGTAATATTTATATTGACCTGGGTAAGGTGGAGGCGGTTCTCCCGTTGGGCGAGTTGATGCCTAATGAGAAATTCAGTCATCTGGACCGGATTAAGGCTTATATTACCAAGGTAGAGAATACGACCAAAGGGCCGCAAATCATGTTGTCCCGCTCACATCCAGGTCTGCTTAAGCGTTTGTTCGAACTTGAGGTGCCGGAAATTTTTGACGGTGTCGTTGAGATTCGTTCTGTAGCGCGTGAAGCAGGCTTCCGTTCTAAAATCGCAGTTCATTCCCGCAATGCCGAGGTAGACCCGGTCGGTTCTTGTGTAGGACCGAGAGGAACGCGGGTACAGACGATTGTGAATGAGTTGCGTGGTGAAAAAATCGACATTGTGCGTTATTCCGATAATGTTGACGAGTATGTGGCTAATGCGCTGAGCCCGTCCAAGGTGCTTGAGGTGCAGGTGTTTGAAGAAGAAAAAATGGCGCGTGTCATCGTGCCGGATTATCAGCTTTCTCTGGCCATTGGTATCAAAGGGCAAAATGCCCGCCTTGCTGCCAAGCTTACCGGCTGGAAAATTGATATCAAGAGCGAAACGCAGGCGGAGGAAGAACTCGGCAGACCGAGAACATCCATCGATGAAATGCATCAGGATTCCGTTTCTGTAGATTAAACGGAGTGTAGGGGGGTTAATGCATGAAACAGAGAAAGATACCTTTGCGCAAGTGTGTGGCCTGTCATGAAATGATGCCTAAGAAGCAGTTGATCCGTGTCGTCAAAACCCCTGAAGACGAAGTGCTGATTGACTTGACTGGCAAAAAGTCGGGACGCGGCGCTTACTTGTGCGGCAAAGCCGCCTGCTTCAAGCTTGCTCAAAAAAGCAAGGCACTGGATCGGGCATTGAAGCACTCGGTTCATCCTGATATTTATGAGCAGCTAAGTCGTGATTTTGCTGCCGTCGAGGAAGAATTCCTGGCGGCACAAGGCAGCGTGCAGGATGAATAAGGCGCTGTCTGGATTGGGCCTTGCTATGAGAGCTGGCAAGCTGCTAACAGGTGACGAGATCGTTTATAAAGCGATCAGGTCTTCAGAAGCCAAGCTGGTCATTCTTGCGAAAGATGCTTCAATGAATACTCAAAAGAAATTCCGCGACAAATGCGGGACGTACAAAATCCCCTTATTGATAGGATTTGACCGGGAAAGCTTGGGAAGCAGTATCGGCAAGCCTGAACGGGTTGTGCTGGCTGTGACGGATCAAGGATTCGCGAAATTGATCAAGAAACATGCGGGGATAATGTCGGAGGTGGAGTATATTGAGTAAACAAGAAAGCAAAGACAAAGTGCGGGTATACGAATACGCCAAATCGTTGAACATGAGCAGCAAAGAAATTATCACCATTCTTAAACGGCTGGATATTCCCGTGAACAACCATATGAGCGTCATGGAACACGATGCCGTGGGTAAAGTGGAAAAATTTTTTAAGGATATTAAATCCAATGCTGCGGCCAAGCAAGGCGGAGCAGGCACGGTGCAAGTAAGCTCGAACCAGGTCGGTTCAAGCCACGATATTAATCATTCAACTGAGCAAACCAAAAATCAACAGGAAAAGCAGGTAAGTATGAATAGGACAAACAACAACCAAAACAGTAACCGAAGCAGCGCTCCAAAAGCGCAAGGCAGTCAGCAGGGCGGTCAAAACCGCAGTCAACAGAGTACAAGCAGACCAAGTGGACAACAAGGCAGCCAGAACCGCAGTGGCGGCCAGCAACAGGGAGGACAACAGCGCCCGAGCACTAACACGGGTTCACGTCCTCAAGGCAGCCAAAGCACTAACTCTCGTCCACAAGGGAGCAATCAAGGTGGTACGGCAGTAAGAACAGCTTCATCCACGGGAAGTAGCAATGCGAATCGTAGCGGTGGTGGCAACCGTACAGGCAACAACTCCAATAACGGCACTAACCGTTCCGGTCAAGGTCGTTTTGACGATAACCGTCAAGGAGGAGGACGCGGCGGTAACGGTGGTCGTGGTGGCAATAACCGCGGTGGTAGCAATCGTGGTGGGAAATTCAACAATCGTGGCAGAGGTCAACAACAGGAGCGCCGCGAGAAAATCGACAACACGCCTAAGAAAATTATTGTGCGTGGTGAGATGACAGTAGGCGAAACAGCGAAGCTTCTCCACAAGGATGCATCGGAAGTTATCAAAAAGCTGATCACGCTTGGAACGATGGCGACCATTAACCAGGAACTGGATATGGATACTATCCTTCTGCTTGCCGGAGATTTCGGTGTAGAAGTAGAAGTGAAAATCCCGGTCGAAGAGGATCGCTTTGAAACAGTGGAAGAAAACGATGATCCAGACCTTCTGAAAGCACGTCCACCCGTTGTTACGATTATGGGTCACGTCGATCATGGTAAAACAACTTTGCTGGATGCTATTCGCTCCACTAATGTAACGGGTGGCGAAGCTGGTGGTATTACACAGCATATCGGTGCGTACCAAGTTGAAATCAACAGCAAAAAAATCACTTTCCTGGATACACCGGGTCACGAAGCGTTTACGGCAATGCGTGCTCGTGGTGCTCAAGTTACGGATATGACGATCATTGTTGTTGCAGCTGATGACGGTGTTATGCCACAGACAGTTGAAGCCATCAACCATGCGAAGGCAGCTGGTCTGCCGATCATCGTGGCTGTGAATAAGATCGACAAGCCGGATGCGAATCCGGATAAAGTAAAGCAAGAATTGACTGAGTATGAATTGGTTCCTGAAGAGTGGGGCGGCGATACGATCTTTGTCAACGTTTCCGCGAAACAGAGAATGGGTCTTGAAGATCTGCTCGAAATGATTCTGCTCGTAGCTGAAGTAAATGAGTACAAAGCGAACCCGGACAAACGGGCACGTGGTACGATCATTGAAGCTGAGCTGGACAAAGGCCGCGGTTCCGTAGCCCGTATCCTCGTTCAGAATGGTACACTGAAAGTCGGCGATGCTTTCGTAGCAGGTAACTGTTTCGGACGTGTACGTGCCATGGTCAATGACAAAGGCCGCCGTCTCAAGGAAGCTGGTCCTTCCACACCAGTTGAAATCACTGGTTTGACAGAAGTGCCACTTGCTGGCGATCCGTTCATGGTGTTCGAGGATGAGCGCAAAGCTCGTGCTATCGCTGACAGACGTTCGATTACGCAACGTCAGTCCGATCTGGGCAGCAACACCCGCGTAACGCTGGATGACCTGTTCCAGCACATCAAGGATGGCGAGATGAAAGATCTGAACGTCATCATCAAGGGTGATGTGCAAGGTTCCGTCGAAGCGCTGAAAGGTTCCTTGAACAAGATTGAAGTTGAAGGTGTACGCGTTAAAATTCTTCACAGCGGTGCAGGTGCAATTACCGAATCCGATATTATTTTGGCTGCGGCTTCCAATGCCATTGTGATTGGTTTTAACGTTCGTCCTGATAATCAGGCGAAATCTACAGCTGAAGCTGAAAAGGTGGACATTCGTCTGCACCGCGTCATTTACAATGTCATTGAAGAAATCGAGCAAGCTATGAAAGGCATGCTGGATCCTGAATATAAAGAAAATGTGATTGGGCATGCTGAAGTTCGTAACGTGTTTAAGGTCACTAAGGTCGGTACGATTGCCGGTTGTATGGTGACTTCCGGTAAAATTGCCCGTTCAGCAGAAGCGCGCCTGATACGTGATGGCATTGTTATTTTTGAAGGTAAAATCGACTCACTGAAACGCTTTAAGGACGACGCAAAAGAAGTTGCCCAAGGTTACGAATGCGGTATTACCCTTGATGGCTATAATGATGTTAAGGAACTCGACATTATTGAAGCGTTCGTCATGGAAACAGTGGAGCGCTAACGGCAGAGAGGTGAGCATCCATGGCTAAAATACGTACAGGTCGGGTTGGCGAGCAGATTAAGAAAGAGCTAAGCCAACTCATACAGACCGAATTAAAAGATCCCCGTATCGGTTTTATTACGGTAACGGGTGTTGATCTGACAAACGATTTGTCCCAAGCGAAAATATACTTGAGCGTGCTTGGGGATGAAGAGCAAAAAACTTCTTCCCTGAAAGCATTGGACAAAGCGAACGGTTATCTTCGTTCTGAACTTGGCAAACGGATACGGCTGCGCCATATTCCCGAGCTGATTTTCAAAATTGACGAATCTATCGCTTACGGCAGCCGGATTGAAAAGCTGCTGAGTGATATCGACAAGGATGAAAAATAGCAAGAGCTAGTTTATCCGAAGGAACCATGAACTGAATGTAAAGGAGACGGCAATGCATACCTATGAACAGGCGCTTCAACAAGCGAAGGAATTTATTCTGGAGCATGATGATTACCTGATCGTATCGCATGTACAGCCGGACGGAGACGCAGTCAGCTCCACCGTAACGGTGGGCTGGCTTCTCTCATGTCTGGGGAAGAAATTTACCATGCTGAATGAGGGGGCTATCCCCAAGCGCATGGATTTTTTATGGCATGCCGATGAGATTATGGATATGAGCCAGCAACCGCCGGAACGGAAATACAACCGGATTATTTGTGTAGATTGTGCAGATTTTCGTCGTGTTGGTCTAACAGAGCAGTTTTTTGCGGAAGATGCCATCATTTTGAATATTGATCATCATCCGACGAATGATGCGTATGGAACAGTTAATGTGATTAAGTCGGATGCTGCGGCAACGGCAGAAATTCTTTTTGATCTACTGGAAAAGTTTGCGATCAACTGGGACGTTGAAGTGGCGACGGCTGTATATACCGGACTGCTGACGGACACAGGAGGCTTCAGGTATTCGAACACTTCGCCTAAAGTCATGTCTACAGTGTCTCAGCTGCTTGCCTATGGTGTAGACGGTCCCTATCTATCCGAGAGCCTGCTGGAAGAAATGACATTCCCGCAAATGAAGGTCCTGACCAAAGCATTGCAAACGCTCGAGATTTCGGAGGATGGTAAAATCGCCTGGGTGGTTGTAACCCCTGACGATATGAAGGAATGCGGAGCTGTTAATGAGGATTTGGAAGGCATCGTCAATTATCCTAGAAATATTCGTGGCGTTGAAGTAGGCATTTTCTTTAAAGTGATTAGTGATCAAGCGGTCAAAGCCAGTCTGAGATCGGCAGGTAACGTTAACGTAGCTGCGCTTGCCCAATCGTTTGGGGGCGGGGGACACGTATGTGCTGCAGGTTGTCGTCTGGAGGGTAAGCTGGAGGATATTATTGAGGTCGTTGTAGGGCGGGTGAAGGCCGAGCTATGAAGCCGATGAAGCAGGAACAAGCAACTTGGGAAGGCGTGCTACCCGTCTACAAACCCGCTGGATTCACCTCTCATGATGTGGTGGCCAAGACTCGCCGGTTGCTGGGAATGAAGCGAATCGGACATACCGGAACACTTGATCCTCAGGTGACGGGCGTGCTGCCGTTGTGTCTGGGACGTGCTACCCGGGTTGTTGAATACATGCAGGAGTTACCTAAGGAATACCATGCAACATTACGCTTGGGACTTGCCACTGATACAGAGGACCTTACGGGTACGATTACCGAGAAGTGTGACCATCCCGTAGAGGTGACGGAAGTGGAAGCCAAGGCTGTTCTGGAACGTTTTGTCGGTACGATTTCCCAAGTGCCGCCAATGTATTCGGCCCTCAAAGTGGATGGCAAACGTCTATACGAGCTGGCCCGAGAAGGCAAGACCGTGGAGCGTAAAAGCCGTGAAGTGATTATTTACGAGCTGGAAATGACGGGATTCGCGGAGACGGGATCATATGTGGATATTTCTTTTCGTGCATTATGCTCCAAAGGAACTTATATCCGTACGCTCTGCGTCGATATCGGCCGCGAATTGGGATATCCTTCGACGATGGTCAAGCTGGAACGAACCATGTCTGCGGGGATTCCTGCGAATCGTTGTTTAACATTCGAAGAAATTGAACGCTACGTAGCGGATGGCAGCCTGGGTGAGCGGCTTATTGCCACTGATGAGGCCATTGACTATATGCCTGATCATACAGTGGCCGAAGTAAAGGCCGCTGCCGCTCTCCAAGGTCAGCGCTTGTCGATGAGCATGATTTCTCCACCTGTGACGGACAGCCAGCCCTTCCGGCTGTATAAAGAGGATCGAACGTTTTTGGGCGTATATGGACGGGATGAATCAGGGGCTATCGCGCCAATTAAAGTTTTTTTACCTTGAATTGTGCTATAATTTTGACGAAGTTAGTCAAATGATGTGAAATGCAGGTGAAATAATATGATTACCGTATCGTTATCTTATCCATTGAGCGATGAGCTTTTGCACCAATGGGGACGTTCACAGGTCACGGCGATCGGTCAGTTCGACGGTCTTCATCTCGGACACGCAAGTGTCATACGCAAGGCTGTCGAGCTGGCTCGGGAACAGAAAGTGCCGGTATCTGTTATGACATTTCATCCTCACCCGAAGGAAGTCATGAAAAAAGGCGACTATGAAGGCTATTTGACCCCGCTTGTGGACAAGCAGGATATTTTAGCCGATATGGGTGTGGACGTGCTTTATATTTTGAGATTTGACGAGGACTTTTCCAAAGTCAGCCCTGAGGCGTTCATCACGGACATCTTGCTTCCACTGCAGATTCAAACGGCGGTAGTGGGCTTTGATTTCCGGTTTGGCTACCGGGGAGCCGGACATGAGCATACACTTCGGGAACTGGGAGGAGAACGTATGTCCGTCCACACCGTACCGCCATTCGAGCTGGATGGGGAAAAAGTGAGCAGCTCCAGCATCCGCCGTGCCTTGCAGACAGGGGATTTAGCGCATGCCTCTCGCTGGCTGGGACGCTCTTACCACATTCGGGGCACCGTAATGGATGGAGAGAAGCGTGGACGCACCATCGGCTTCCCAACAGCCAATCTCAAGCTGGATGATACTTACGTAATTCCAGTCAAGGGCGTATATGCCGTACGGGCACTGGTGGGTGAGCGTTGGAGAAGCGGGGTAATGAATGTAGGGGTTAAGCCTACTTTTCATGAAAGTGTGCTGAATCCGTCGTTTGAGGTTCATCTGTTTGATTTTGACCAGCAGATTTATGGCGAGCCTGTGCTGGTTGAGCTTCATCATTACATCCGTCCTGAACGCAAATTCTCTTCGGTGGACGAGCTGATTACCCAGATTGGCAATGACGCACAAACGGCTAAAAAGCTGTTAGGCTAATTTATTTACATAAGACAGGCGCTGTGTTATACTGACTTATGTTGTGTAAACAACGATGAACCTTGGCTTGGTTGTCCGCTTTCACCAGCGGCTACGAGGCTAATGGCGATTATAATGAAGGAGGTGAACAGGATGGCATTGACTCAAGAGCGTAAACAGCAATTGATCGAGGAGTACAAAACTCATGAATCCGATACAGGATCTGCAGAGGTACAAATCGCTATCCTTACTGAAAACATCGTTAACTTGCAAAGCCACTTTCGTTCGCATAAGAAAGACCATCACTCCCGCCGCGGGTTGTTGAAAATGGTCGGTCAGCGTCGTAAACTTTTGGCTTACCTGAAGAAGACTGATGTTAGACGTTACAGTGCGTTGATCGAGCGTCTCGGATTGCGTCGTTAATTTTCAGACATGTAATGAGAAAAGAAGCCTGGTTGTTCACCGCTTGTCCCTGCTAAGGCGACGGCGGACAGCAGCCGGGTTCTTTTTTGAAGTAAGGAATTTTTTTGACGTACAGATCCTTTAGAAGTGCGAGTCTAGTAAGATTCTGGTGCTTATAATGCATAGGGCTTCTTATGAATTAGGCCCGCGCAGGAAATACTGGATATGTATAGAACTTTTACAATGGAATGAAATGGAGGGATACCATGGAGCAACGTGTAGAAATGCAGCTTGGCGGAAGAAAGCTGGTGCTGGAAACAGGGCGTCTTGCGAAACAGGCCAATGCGGCAGTTAAAGTAAGCTATGGCGAAACGGTTGTTCTCTGTACCGTGACCGCTTCCAATGCGCCGAAAGATTTGGACTTTTTTCCGCTGACGGTGAACTATGAAGAAAGATTGTATGCTGTGGGAAAAATCCCAGGCGGATTTATTAAACGGGAAGGACGCCCGAGTCAAAAAGCGATTTTGTCCAGCCGTCTGACAGACCGTCCGATTCGCCCATTGTTCCCGGAAGGCTTCCGGAATGATGTACAGGTATTAAACCTGGTGATGAGTGTCGATCAGGATTGTGAGCCGGAAATTGCAGCGATGATCGGAACCTCGGCAGCGCTTAGTATTTCGGACGTACCTTTTAACGGACCGATTGGTGGAGTTGCTGTAGGCCGTGTGGACGGACAATTCGTGATTAACCCGGACATTGCGCAGCAGGATGCAAGCGATCTGTACCTGGTTGTAGCCGGAACAAAAGATGCTATCATGATGGTAGAAGCGGAAGGCAACGAAATTCCGGAAGAAGTCATGCTGGAAGCAATCATGTTTGGCCATGACGAGATCAAGAACATTGTGGCAGTCATTGAGCAACTGGTTCAAGTGGCAGGTAAAGAAAAAATGCAGGTTAAACTGCATGCTGTCGATGAAAAAGTGAACAGCGAAGTTCGTGCTTATGCAGCTGAACGTTTGGTGGAAGCCGTCAAAATTGTAGAAAAACATGCCCGTCAAGAGGCGATTGATGCAGTCAACGAAGAGACGGTTGCACATTTTGAAGCACAATACATAGAGACGCCTGAGCTTTTGAAAGACGTGAGCGAAGTTCTCTATGATATCGTTAAAGAAGAAGTCCGTCGTCTGATTACGCATGATAAAGTGCGTCCTGACGGTCGTAAGCTTGACGAGATTCGTCCGATCGAAAGCGATACGAGCATTTTGCCGCGTACGCATGGCTCGGGCTTGTTCACACGCGGTCAAACGCAAGCGCTTAGCGTTTGTACACTTGGCGCATTGGGTGATGTACAAATTTTGGACGGCATTGATCTGGAAGAAACGAAGCGTTTCATGCATCATTACAATTTCCCTCCATTCAGTGTAGGCGAGGCTCGTCCTTTGCGTGCACCGGGTCGTCGTGAAATTGGACATGGTGCTCTTGGTGAGCGTGCGCTTTCTAAAGTCATTCCTTCTGAAACTGAATTTCCATATACGATTCGTCTCGTTTCCGAGGTGCTGGAATCGAATGGCTCGACTTCCCAGGCTAGTATCTGCGCAAGCACACTGGCTATGATGGATGCGGGTGTACCGATCAAGGCTCCGGTTGCAGGTGTAGCGATGGGATTGATCAAGGACGGGGAGCATGTTTCCGTGTTGACCGATATCCAGGGTATGGAAGATCACCTGGGCGATATGGACTTTAAAGTGGCTGGTACAGCAGAAGGCGTAACTGCTATTCAAATGGATATCAAGATTAACGGTATCGATCGTAACATTTTGCAGGACGCGCTCAAACAAGCCAGAGAAGGACGTCTGTTCATTCTTAGCAAAATGATGGAAGCCATCCAGACGCCGCGTGAGCAATTGTCTCCGTATGCGCCGAAAATTATGACGATGCACATTAATCCGGATAAAATCCGTGATGTTATTGGTGCGGGTGGTAAAATCATTAACAAAATCATCGAAGAAACCGGCGTAAAAATTGATATCGAACAAGATGGTCGTGTATTCATCGCTTCCACAAACCAAGAGATGAATGAAAAGGCACGTTCCATTATTGAAGGTATCGTGAAAGAAGTTGTGATCGGAGAGATTTACATCGGCACAGTGAAGCGGATTGAAAAATTCGGTGCATTCGTCGAAATTTTACCGGGCAAGGACGGTCTGGTTCATATTTCCCAACTGTCTACTGAACGTGTAGCCAAAGTTGAGGATGTAGTTGCTATTGGAGATACGATTACGGTGAAAGTAACCGAAATTGATCAACAAGGTCGTGTCAATTTATCCCGCAAAGCTGTTCTGACGGCTGAAGCTCCTGCAAAGTCCTAGTACCTGCGTACAGCGGATCACTATAACAGGAGTGCTGTTCGTTTTTTACAGAACACTTGGGATTGGAATAGCATCTTTTAAGCTTTTGGAAAGAGGCAGAGCTACGTTTCTGGCTCTTTTTTCATACATATGCACAGGCTGTGTCGAAGTGGGCTTCCAGTGGCTTGCTGCGTCATAGTTCTTGTCCTCCCCGCATACAATGTGGACAAACGGGCGGGAGGATGAAGGGATCATGAGAAAGGCAAAGAGAGCAGCGTGGGTTGTAGCCAGTCTGGTCATTACGCTGGTGATTGGGCAGTTTAGTGGGGTACGTGAGTATGTGAGTCAACTACGCGCCGGACACAGCACGGAAACGAGTGAGCCCGAGGCTGCAACAACGATGGCGATCGCGGCTTTACCTGATAATGCACTCATGCAGCGACTGCGATCAGAGGCTGCCCGGCAAAGACGAGAGCCGGTTGATGCGAAGATCGACCGGGTATGGAAGGCTATTCCCGGCTATAACGGCTTGGAGGTTGACCTGGACGCGACTTATCGTAAGGCAATTGCGGCTCCGGACCGACCCATACAATATGTGTATCGACAGCTTGCGCCCAAGATACATTTGAACCAGCTCGGCAATGTCCCGATTTACCGGGGAAATCCCGAAAAGCCGATGGTTTCTTTCATGATCAATGTAGCTTGGGGAAACGAGTATATCGTGCCTATACTGGATACGCTGGATCAGGAAAAGGTCAAGGCTACGTTTTTTTTCGATGGTAGCTGGCTGAAAAAAAATCCTGAACTCGCCAAAGAGATTCAAAAAAGAGGACATGAGCTTTCGAACCATGCTTACTCCCATCCGAATATGAGCCGTCTGAGCAGGGAAAGAGCTACACAGGAAATAGAGAAGACACAAGTGCTTCTTCAGGACATTTTAGGTGTGAAAAACAGATGGTTTGCCCCGCCGTCAGGCGATTTTAATCAGGAAACGGTTGATTTAGCAGCAGGTCTTGGGCTTAAAACAGTGCTGTGGACACTGGATACAGTGGACTGGAGACATCCTTCCCCAGAATCGGTAATTGCTAAAATCAGTAGCAAGGTCGAATCGGGATCACTGATTTTGATGCATCCGACAGATTCTTCATCAGCGGCTCTCAAAGGTATGATTCATGCCATTCGCAGCAAGGGACTGGTGCCCGGAACCGTCAGTCAGACGCTTTCCCCTGATCGGCAGCTACCTGCTCCGGTTGAGTGAACGTCTTTTTTCTGTTAGGATTGAACATTATGGCAAAGTTTGCAATTCAGTTTAGGAGGGCCAATCGTGGAAAGAATTCAACTCAAAAACGGCCTAAGAGTGGTCATTGAAAAAATTCCAACTGTGCGTTCCGTTTCTTTCGGCATCTGGGTTAAAACCGGCTCCCGAAATGAAACCCCGGACAATAGCGGTATTTCTCATTTTATTGAACACATGCTTTTCAAAGGAACAGAGCGTTTCGACGCGAAGGAAATTGCCGAGCAATTTGACGCCATTGGAGGGAATGTTAATGCATTCACTTCGAAGGAATATACGTGCTATTATGCAAAAGTACTGGATGAGCATCTGCCGATTGCGGTTGATGTACTGTCCGATATGTTTTTTAATTCTAAATTAGATCATGAAGAGCTGGCAAAAGAGAAAAACGTGATCCTGGAGGAAATCTCCATGTACGAGGACACACCGGACGATATGGTGCATGATCTCTTATCACGGGCCGCTTATGGCGACCATCCGCTGGCTTACCCCATTCTCGGTACCGAAAAGCATTTATTAGCTATGGACAGCTCCCATCTCAGCAATTATATGAAAGAACACTATACAATCGACAATACGGTCATCAGTGTGGCTGGTAATATTGATGATAGTCTGGTAGAGCTACTGGAGCGTCACTTTGGGCACTTTGATAACCATGGAACTGCTTCGCCCCTGACGGTTCCTGCGTTTAACGGTGAGCTGTTGTATCATGAAAAGGCAACGGAACAGAATCATATTTGCTTGTCTCTGCCTGGATTTGCAACGGGTGACGATCTCCAGTATGCTATGGTATTACTGAACAACGCGATCGGCGGCGGTATGAGCTCACGTCTGTTTCAGGAAATTCGGGAGAAGCGTGGGCTGGCTTATTCGGTCTATTCCTACCATAGCTCCCATGCGGACAGTGGTATGTTCACCATTTATGCCGGTACGGCTCCCAAGCAGACGAAGGATGTGCTGGATCTGGCGCTTGAGCTGTTGCAGGATGTGGCTGTCAAGGGACTGGATGATAACGAGCTTCGTAAAGGCAAGGAGCAGTTAAAAGGAAGCTTGATATTAAGCCTTGAGGGCACAGGAAGTCGGATGAATCGTCTTGGAAAAAATGAGTTGATGCTAGGTCAGCATTACACGCTGGATCAAATGATTGAGCACATTGAGCAAGTGACAGCTGATGATGTGAACAAGGTACTGGACCGGATGTTCTCGGAGCCGTTTGCTCTGTCGATGGTCGGAGCAAGCGATTCAGCGGTTAAGGATATGAGGAGGGACTATTTTGTTAACTTACGTGGAAATTAACAGACTTGGGGGCAATGAGGATATTGAGCTGCCCCGTAAAATGTCAGAGCTTGCATCCGGGTTTGACCTGTATGCTGCGGTACAGGAAGACTTAGTGTTGGAACCCGGCAAGCGTTGTCTTGTTCCAACCGGATTGGCTATAGCGATGCCGGCAGGGCTGGAGGCACAAATCCGTCCGCGCAGCGGACTGGCTCTCAAGCATGGTATTACCTGTCTCAACACACCAGGCACAATTGATGCGGATTATCGTGGGGAGATTAAGGTATTGCTTATCAATTTGGGCGAGGAACCTTTCACCATTACACGTAATGAGCGAATTGCACAAATGGTATTTCAGACTGTGCCTGAGGTAGAGTTGAAGCAGGTAGACCGTTTGTCTGAAACAGTGCGTGGTGCTGGAGGCTTCGGTCATACAGGACGCTGAGTCTACAGTTTCCTTCAAACGACTGAATGTCACGGCTTTAATCGGTATTTTGGAGAATGTAACTGAATTGTCGATTTTAAGCTAGAGCATGAATAGCATATGAATAAGGATACACATGAAAGCCGTCCCGAAAAGGGGCGGTTTTTTTGTGTTTCTTCACCTATCTATGGGTGGCTGCATAGACTAAAAGCATATCGTGTCTCGGAAAGGAGTGATCCGGATGCTAACAGGAATACGCATCGTTGTATTGGGTGGTGATGCGAGGCAGCTTGAGGTAATTCGAAAATGTGTAGACATGGATGCTACCGTCAGCGTGGTCGGCTTTGACCAGCTTGAAGAGCCGCTCAGAGGAGCATCGCGGGAGCCGTTGTCTGTCAAGCTGCTGGAATCGGCAGATGCACTTGTGCTGCCAGTTGTGGGGTGCGATGAGGGAGGCAATGTGAATGCACTTTTTGGATCGCAAAAGCTGCAGTTTCTTAATGAGCACGCCGCTGCTCTTCCGCCGCACTGCGTCGTATATACGGGGATGGCGCGGACGTACTTAAAAGAAATTTGTTCCAGACATGATTTAAAGCTGGTGGAGTTGCTGGAAAGAGACGATGTGGCCATATATAACTCGATACCTACGGCGGAAGGCGCACTGATGATGGCGATTCAACATACGGATTTTACGATTCATGGTGCAAATTGTATGGTTCTGGGCATGGGACGGACTGGATTTACCATGGCAAGGGCGCTACAAGGATTGGGAGCCAGAGTGAAGGTCGGGGTACGTAGGGCAGAGGATGCGGCGAGAGCGGTGGAAATGGGCTGGAAGCCTTTTATGACAAGGGATTTGGCGGATGAGACTCAGGGTGTTGACTTGATTTTTAATACGATACCCTCTATGATTATCACAGCGCAAATCCTGTCTAAATTGCAACAGGCCACCGTGATTATTGACCTTGCTTCCGCCCCGGGCGGATGTGATTTCCGTTTTGCGGAAAAGCGTGGAATCACGGCCATGCTCGCCCCCGGCCTTCCCGGTATTGTCGCTCCCAAAACTGCTGGTGCCATTATAGCGAATACGTTGGTGCAGTTGTTAATGGAAGATAATCCTGATCGGGGTGATGCGTAATGAGTTGGCAAGGGAAAACGGTAGGTTATGCAATTACAGGTTCACACTGCACATTTGAAGAGGTTATGCCTGTTATACAGCGTTTTGTTGACGAGGGCGCGAAGGTCGTTCCCATTATATCCAATACGGTATTAACAACGGATACCCGCTTCGGTACTTCGCAAAGTTGGCAAAAACAGTTGAAAGATATAACAGGGAATGATATCATTTCTACAATTGTGGAGGCTGAGCCACTGGGTCCTTCCCAAATACTCGATGTACTGGTGATTGCACCCTTGACGGGGAATTCGATGAGTAAGCTGGCGAATGCTATGACAGACAGTCCGGTTCTGATGGCCGCCAAGGCGCAATTGCGCAACGGTCGTCCACTTCTTTTGGCCATATCAACCAATGATGGGCTTGGCTTGAATGCTGCGAATATCGCCAAGTTGCTGGTAGCCAAAAATATATTTTTTGTGCCGTTCGGACAGGACAATCCAGTTAAAAAGCCCAATTCACTTGTGGCTGACATGGAGCTGATTCCGGAAGCCGCTTACGCTGCTATGCAGGGCAAACAGCTTCAACCGATGATTGTGGAACGCAAGACTCCATGAAGTACTATAGTTAACTGCTGAGCATCCCTCGCCTAGAAGATGATTCGATGATGCATCGGGTCTAATTTCTTGTTGGCGGTGGATGCTTTCAGAATAAAAAAATGGTTTTTTAGTCGAGAAGGGGAGATACACCAGATGAGCAATAGAAAGTTTAATGTAGCTGTCGTTGGAGCGACAGGCGCCGTAGGAGAACAAATCGTAAATCTGCTGGAAAAACGGGATTTTCCTGTGGATAAAATTAAATTTCTTTCTTCGCCTCGTTCTGCCGGCACTTTAATTAGCTTTAAAGGTCAGCAAATTCCAGTAGAGATTGCAACCCCCGACAGCTTTGAAGGAATCGACATTGCCTTGTTCAGCGCAGGCGGAGACGTAAGTAAGGAACTGGCACCACATGCTGTTCGTCATGGTGCAGTATGCATTGACAACACAAACGCCTTCCGGATGGATCCTACAGCTCCTCTTGTCGTTCCTGAGGTGAACAGCGACAAAATTGCCAAGCATCAAGGAATCATTGCCAACCCGAACTGCTCCACCATCCAGATGGTAGCTGCTTTGAAACCATTATATGATCAGTATGGCATTTCTCGTATCATCGTATCCACATATCAAGCGGTGTCCGGGGCTGGAAGCCGTGCCATTGATGAACTGAATCGTCAAAGTGCAGCGATCCTTAACGGTGAAGAAGTTCAGCCTGATCTGCTGCCAGTCGGTTCATTGCCGGTGAAGCATCAAATTGCTTTCAATGCTATCCCACAAATCGACAAATTCCAGGACAACGGCTATACACTGGAAGAAATGAAAATGGTACTTGAAACGAAAAAAATATTGGATGATGAATCCGTGGACGTAACAGCAACGTGTGTACGTATTCCTGTCGTATACGGACACTCGGAATCCGTCTATGTAGAGCTTAAAAAAGATTATGATGTGGAAGAAATCCGCAATCTGCTTGCTTCGGCACCGGGAGTAACCCTGGTAGACGATCCTGCTGCGCAGCTCTATCCGCTGGCATCCGAAGCCGCAGGGAAACCTGATGTATTCGTTGGACGTGTACGTCGTGATTTGGGCAACAGCCGTGGATTGAATCTGTGGGTCGTATCCGACAACCTGCTCAAGGGAGCAGCATGGAACGCGGTGCAAATCGCGGAGATTATTGCTGCAAATGCGGAATAACGTTCCTGAAGTAGGGAGTAAGATGGGGGAAGAGCGATGAGTATTTTAGTACAGAAATTTGGGGGAACCTCGCTGTCCACACCCGAAGCGCGTCAACTGGTGCTAGGACATGTGAAGCGAGAGCTGGAACAAAATTTTCAACTGGTTGTCGTTGTGTCGGCCATGGGGCGGAAAGGAGAGCCTTATGCCACGGACACGCTGCTCGAATGGGCGGCGTCTAACGGCGACAGTCTTCCTAAGCGTGAACGGGATTTACTGCTGTGCTGTGGTGAAATCATTTCTGCCGCTACATTATGCAGCCTGATGGAAAATGAAGGTATTCCTGCTACGGTGCTGACTGGGGCACAGGCGGGCTTTATTACGGATGATCAATACGGCAATGCTCGTATTTTGGATATAAAGCCAGACCGTATCGTGGAAGAGCTGAACCAGGGCCGTGTCGTCATTGTGACAGGCTTCCAGGGTCAGACTGTAAGCGGTGATATGACTACCTTGGGTCGTGGTGGCAGCGATACTTCCGCTACCGCTCTGGGTGCCGCTCTACAAGCGGACATGGTAGACATTTATACGGATGTGAACGGCATCTTGACCGCCGATCCGCGCATCGTGGAAAATGCAAAACCGCTTGCCCATGTCAGCTATACGGAGATTTGTAATATGGCTCATCAGGGGGCTAAGGTTATCCACCCCCGTGCTGTTGAAATTGCCATGCAGGCGAATATTCCGGTTCGGGTTCGCTCTACCTTTTCCGAAGGGGAAGGAACGCTGGTCACCCATCCGGAGGGCTTTAAGGACGTACAGGCAGACATCGTTGACCGTTTCGTGACAGGTATTGCGTATGTCGGCAACGTCACACAAATTACCGTAGAATTAAAGCTAGGCTCGGAGCATTTGCAATTACAAGTATTCAAATCCATGGCTGAGCATGGAATCAGCGTCGATTTTATTAATGTAACTCCATCCGGGGCGGTTTATACCGTGTTCGATGCTGATGGAAGCAAAGCGGTTGAAGTACTGAACGGTCTGGGCTTGGAGCCTAAAATTTTGGCAGGGTGCGCTAAAGTATCCGTCATAGGTGGCGGTATCAATGGGGTACCTGGCATTATGGCGACGATTGTAGAGGCATTGGCAGAATCAGACGTACAGATTCTTCAATCGGCAGATTCCAACACGACGATTTGGGTACTCGTTAAAAAAGAAGATATGGTGCAGGCTGTACGCGCATTGCATAATAAATTTGAACTCCATCAATAGGCGCAATGTCCGTGCTCGGACTTGCAAAAAAAGGAGGCAGCATGGTGAATTTCGGCAGACTGATTACCGCAATGGTGACACCTTTTGATCAGCAAGGAGAGATTGACTGGACTGCATTGTCCTCGTTGATTGATTATTTAATAGAAGAACAACATTCGGAGTCTCTTGTCGTATCAGGAACGACGGGCGAGTCTCCTACCCTGAGCGATGATGAAAAAATCAAGTTGTTTGCATTTACTGTAGAAAAAGCAGCCGGACGATGTAAAATCATTGCCGGTACCGGTAGCAACAATACACGTCACTCCATTCATCTGACCCGTGCTGCGGAGCAGGCGGGGGTAGACGGTATTTTGCTGGTAGTGCCTTATTACAATAAGCCGAATCAGGAAGGGATGTATCAGCATTTTGAAAGTATTGCAAATTCCACATCCCTTCCAGTCATACTGTATAATGTACCAAGCCGTACCGCAGCCAGCCTGACCGTAGAAACGACGCTGCGTCTTGCGCAAATCCCTAACATTGTAGGAACCAAAGAATGCGCGTCGCTGGCGCAGGTCACACAGATTGCAGCCGCAGCTCCGGAGGGATTCTTCATTTATTCGGGGGATGACGCTTCCGGGTTGCCTGCTATGGCTGTAGGGGCTTATGGTATTATCAGCGTGGCGAGTCATGTAGTAGGCGCAGAAATGAAGCAGATGATTGATTCACTTGTAGGGGGACACGCACAGCAGGCAGCAAAACTGCATCAGCAGTTGTTTCCGGTTTTCAAGGGTTTGTTCGGCTGTCCTCATCCGCTGCCTAATCCGGTGGCTGTAAAATATGCATTGGAGTTACGGAATGTTTCGGTCGGTTCTGTTAGGTTGCCGCTTATTCCTCCGACCGAAGAGGAAGCGGAATTTATTAAGAAGTTATTTGCCCGCTAATCGGGAAGAATGAATTTTAAATGTTAAATGAATACGGGGAGTACGCTTGTTAAAGGCAGCCGGGAGTAAAGAATCCGGAGGATTTTATAGCCTTGACAAGGTACTCCGGCATGAGGGCGTTCTTATAGGGCGCCCTTTTTGCTGTGCCTTTTAACCATGTATCAAGATAATTGAACAGGGAGTAATGGTTTTAGACGGCAGTGGGAAACCTATGCGCAACGAACAGGATGACTTGTTTTTTCTTATTTTAATCATGTATAATGAGGTCAAGTGACTGGGTGCGGTATTCTTTTGAAAATTAAATAAATAAATCAAGGTACGACGTCCAACTACCATAGGAGGTTTAGATTCATTTGTCTAAAAAAACAAACAACGATAAATTGATGATTTTCGCTTTGGGCGGCGTCGGTGAAATCGGGAAAAATATGTATGTCGTTCAATACGGCAATGACATTGTCGTGGTGGATTCGGGTCTGAAATTCCCGGAAGAGGACATGCTTGGCATTGATATCGTTATTCCTGATATTTCCTACCTTACGGAGAACCGCGACAAGGTAAGAGGCATTGTGCTGACTCATGGTCATGAGGACCATATCGGCGGTTTGCCTTACGTGCTGAAACATTTGAATGTACCAGTATACGGTACCAAATTGACGCTGGGGCTGGTGGAAAACAAGCTGAAGGAAGCGAATCTGCTTGGCGAAACCAAACGTATTTTGATCAATGCTGATTCCGAAATCAAACTGGGTTCCACACTGAAAGCAACATTCTTCAGAACAAACCACAGTATTCCGGATTCGGTGGGTGTATGCATTGATACTCCTGAGGGCGCTGTTGTTCATACAGGTGACTTCAAGTTTGATCATACTCCGGTTAACGGACAATATGCCGATTTGCAGCGTATGGCTGAAATCGGCACACGTGGCGTACTGGCTCTTTTGTCAGACAGTACCAATGCGGAAAAACCAGGCTTTACTCCATCGGAAAAAAGCGTCGGCATCGTGCTGGAAGACATTTTCCGTAAGTCGAAACAGCGTGTAGTTGTAGCTACTTTTGCTTCCAACGTACACCGTATTCAGCAGGTTATTAATGCTGCTGAATCGACAGGACGCAAAGTGACGGTTATCGGTCGCAGTATGGTTAATGTCGTAGGGATTGCATCTGATTTGGGCTATCTGGAAATTCCGGATGGAATGCTGATCGAGCCTGAGGAAGTTGGCAAAATGTCAGCGGATCGCGTAGTTATTCTCTGCACAGGTAGCCAAGGCGAGCCGATGTCTGCTCTAACAAGAATGGCGCGTTCCACACATCGTAAGGTGGATATTCTTCCGGGAGATTCGGTTATCATCGCAGCTACACCGGTACCGGGTAATGAAAAATATGTCGGTCGCACGATTGATGAACTGTTCCGTTTAGGTGCCAATGTTTATTACAGCGCAGCTAATCCGGGAATTCACGTTTCCGGACACGGAAGCCAGGAAGAACTCAAACTGATGCTGAATCTGATGAAACCTAAATTCTTCTTGCCAATTCATGGTGAGTTCAGAATGCAACGTCGTCATGCCCTCCTTGCCGAATCGGTAGGTGTAGAGCCGGACAACATTTTCATCACAGATATCGGTGAAGTTATTGAAATTCAGAACGGTGGAGCACGCAGAGCTGGTAAGGTTACAGCGGGCAACGTGTTAATCGACGGACTGGGTGTAGGAGATGTAGGGAATATCGTATTACGCGACCGCAAATTGCTGTCACAGGACGGTATTTTGGTTGTTGTTGTCACCCTGAGCAAGCAGGACGGCACGATCAAGTCTGGACCGGATATCATTTCCCGTGGTTTCGTATATGTCCGCGAATCGGAAGGTTTGCTGGATGAAGCGAATCGTATTGTCTCAAGCACACTGCATAAGCTCATGAGCGAGAATGTAAATGAATGGGCTTCCCTTAAAACAAATGTCAAGGATGCGCTGGGTCGCTTCTTGTATGAGCAAACTCGTCGCAGACCGATGATTTTGCCAATCATTATGGAAGTGTGAGTCAATTGAAATTTGCTCAAAAACCTGAATTAAAAACTTAAGTCACAGGCACACAGTCGCCTCTCTTCCCGCAGGAAATATTGGACGGTTTCCGCGGGAGGGGAGGCTTTTTTGGCTTTTCCGGGTGAGGAAAGAAGGAAAGCCATGGGGGCGGGTATAAAATATTCCATTTCCATCCCATACTATAGGGTGAATACGGGTCACAAAGACGCGTAAAGCGAAAGGAAGATCGCCCACATGGAACAATACAGCAACCTATCATCCGGCAGACAAGAAACGGAAGCACCGGATCAACCTATGCCTGAAGTTGGGCAAAGACCCATTTCCCCCGCTATGGAGGCCTTGCAGCAACTGGGACAAACCTCCATGCCCGGAAGCGAATCCAATATTTTTTGCATGACAATAATTGGTCAGATTGAAGGGCATCTGATTCTGCCACCGCAAAACAAAACGACCAAATACGAGCACATTATTCCCCAGCTGGTAGCAGCGGAGCAAAATCCACGTATTGAAGGCTTAATGATTCTGCTGAATACAGTAGGTGGGGATGTCGAGGCAGGGCTGGCTATTGCTGAAATGATCGCTTCAATGAGTAAACCGACGGTGACCATTGTCATTGGAGGCGGGCATAGTATCGGTGTGCCTATCGCTGTCTCGTCCACCTATTCTTATATTGCCGAGAGCGCGACGATGACCATTCACCCGATTCGTATGAATGGCTTGGTTATCGGAGTTCCACAAACGTTTGAATATATGGAAAAAATGCAGGAGCGTGTTGTACGTTTTGTGGTTTCCCATTCGCGTATTACTGAGGAGCGGTTTAAGGAGCTTATGTTTAAAACCGGTGAACTGAATCGGGATATTGGTACTGCGGTTGGGGGAGCCGATGCAGTGAAATATGGCTTGATGGACGCGGTTGGTGGCATCGGAGAAGCATTGAAACAACTGAACACCATCATTGAATCTCAACGTCAGCAAAACGGGATTACAGGGACTCAGCAGCAGGCTCCGTTCGTACCTTTTCCCCCCAATGCTACAGGGAATCCGACTGGAACGCTCCCAAATGAGCATAGTGGGGAGTTGCCTCAATGACCTTATATACCGTAATGCCAATGGAAATGGTGTGGGAGGGCATGTGGAAGGAGGCGGAGACGTTTGCGGAGATTCGGGTTGACGGTTTACTTATGCAGGTGCAGCCGCTCGAAAGTCGCAGGGGGATTATCGTGCGATTGCTAGATTGTCCGCTGGAAACTTACCTGAATCCGCGTTATGCACCCGGACAAGTCATCGAATGGTCGTAGAAGGTGTCGAATAGGACGAAAATAGGTCGTTTAATGTTGAAAAAGAACATATGTGCGGATACCGGGTGACGTGGTATAATATTCTTCTGGGGGGTGACCTTGAATGTCCAGAAGAAGGAAAAGGAAAAAGAAAGCCGCGTTTGGCGGAGTTCTAAAATTCGAAATTTACGGCATTGTGCTGATTACATTGGCGGTCATTGCGCTGTCGGGTGAAGCGGCAGTCGGTCGGTCGCTTTCCAAGATGTTTGGGCTGGTACTGGGGAAATTTTATTTTGTCATACCCCTGATCGGCATTTATTACGGTCTGATGGTGATGATTCACCGCAAATGGCCAAACCAGTGGAACTCACGTAAAACGGGGCTATTGCTGCTGGTATTTGCCTTTACGCTTATGAGCTCTATTTCATCTATGGAGCAGCGTTTGGGGCCGATTAATGCACTTCAACCAGGCGGGGTGATGAGCCAGATACATATAGATATGCGTGAGCAGTTGCTGTCGCCTGACAAGGAAGGCCATACCTCAATGCTGAACAAGGATATTAGCGGGGGATACATCGGCGCATTGCAGCTTACTGTGCTGTTGTGGCTGTTTGGTCTTACGGGTGCCAAGCTGATTATGATTGTAATGTTTGTGATTTGTTTTATGCTGCTGACCCAGCTGTCTTATGTGGATCTGGTGCGAATTGTTCAGACGAAGATGCTGGCGGCAGGGGGAAGCGTTCGGAAAAAATGGATTGGTAAAGCCACTCCACTTTCGGCATCTGGCAGAGGTACCGGGAATAAAAAAATCAAGTCCGAGTCGATTCCTGCTTATGAGGAAGATATGGATGATGATCTTGATGAAATGCAGCCTTCGGCGCGTAAGCAGCCGATTTTCTTCCAGCTGTTTGGCCTGAAAAAATCGGCTGGAGAGAACAAGGATGATCGTTCCGTTCATGCTGATGAGGATGATCAAGAGCCTGCTTATGATGGTGAGGAAGCACAGCCCTTGTGGAGAAACGCCAAGCAAGCAGAAGAATTGTCTGATACTGCTGAACACATAGAGGAGGAAGCTTCTGTTCCGGTAAAAAGGTCACCGATCATTCGGGATTTCTTCGAGCAGGTGAAGCATGAGGAAAGAAGACCTGAGGATGAATCAGAGGCATCCTTGGCTGGGTCAGTGCAGACGGATTTAGCTTATGATGAGTCGCTGGATGACAACTTTATGGATGCCGCTGTGAACACAGATACGGACGGTATGGCAACAACAGGCCATAATACACCGGGCAGTGCAGATGGACAGGCCCAAGCGAATGCAACGGGGACGTCAGGCGAAGAGACCGCAGGCACAACTGCGGCCATTCCTGCTCCACCGCCACCCAAACCGTACAAGCTCCCGTCGTTCCGTTTGCTTGCCAAGCCACAAAACGTGGGTAAAGGCCTTGGGCAAAAGGATTACATGCAAACGGCACGCAAGCTGGAGGCCACATTGGAAAGCTTTGGCGTACGGGCAAAGGTACTGGAGGTTGTCCGTGGACCTGCGGTGACGCGTTATGAAATTCAGCCGGATATTGGTGTGAAGGTCAGCCGTATTGTAAGCCTGACGGATGACATTGCGCTTGCGCTCGCTGCGAAGGATATTCGTATGGAGGCTCCAATTCCAGGCAAATCGGCTATCGGTATTGAGGTTCCGAACAACGAGGTTTCTATTGTAACGATGCGTGAGGTTATGGAGACGACCATTTTCCAGGAGTCTGTATCCAATTTGTCCATTGCGTTCGGACGTGATATTGCAGGTCAGACTATTGTTGGTAATTTGTCCAAAATGCCCCATTTGCTTGTAGCCGGAGCAACCGGTTCAGGTAAATCAGTGTGTATTAACGGTATTATTACGAGTATTTTGTACAAGGCGAAGCCAGATGAGGTTAAATTTCTCATGGTCGATCCCAAAATGGTGGAGTTGAACGTGTACAACGGTATTCCGCATTTGTTGGCACCGGTCGTTACCGATCCGAAGCGCGCTTCACTCGCTTTGAAAAAAATTGTAGTAGAAATGGAAAAACGTTACGAATTATTTTCCAAATCAGGAACCCGTAACATAGAAGGCTATAATAATTTGATGAAAGACAATCCTGCTGCGTTCCTGCCTTACATCGTCGTTATTGTGGACGAGTTGGCGGATCTGATGATGGTAGCTGCGGGGGATGTGGAGGATGCGATTGCACGATTGGCCCAAATGGCGCGTGCCGCAGGGATTCATCTTATCATTGCAACGCAGAGACCGTCGGTTGACGTAATTACCGGGGTTATCAAAGCCAATATTCCTTCGCGTATTGCCTTTGGTGTGTCCTCGCAGGTGGATTCCCGTACAATACTGGATATGGGTGGGGCTGAGAAGCTGCTTGGGCGTGGGGATATGCTGTTCATGCCGATGGGCGCTTCCAAGCCGGTTCGTGTTCAAGGAGCGTTCATGAGCGATCAGGAAGTGGAGAACATCGTTAACTATGTGCGTGAGCAGGGTGAAGCACAATATGATGAAACGCTTGTACCGGAGGTAGAGGAAGTATCGGCTGATGCCAATGAAATGCTGGATGAGCTGTACGATCAGGCTGTCAACATCATTTTGGAGGCCAAGCAAGCATCTGTATCTCTGCTTCAGCGCCGAATGAGGATCGGCTATACACGTGCGGCCCGGTTGATTGACTCTATGGAGGCTCGTGGCGTCATCGGCCCTTACGAGGGAAGCAAGCCCCGTGAGGTGCTTATTTCAATGGAGCAATATCAGCAAAACAAAGTCAGTTCCTGACCATAGGCTTTACCAGAAATCGCATCCAAATCGCTGTTTGTAAGTGTGGTGTTTGTTTAAATTCGACAACACTATGCGTACAGACAGCGATTTTTTTTGCTTTTTTTTCAGGAACAGGAGTAGCCGAATGAAAGAAGATTAAAAGGGTGAATAGCTTTAAGCAGAGCTTGTCATAATAAACGTAGCCATCCTGTTAATCCCACAAAAGAAAGGTAGAGCGCAGCATATGAAAAAGACAATGGTCTGGATTTGCACGGGTATTCTCGCAGCCTCGGCTATCACGTACACAGGACTTATTGCGAACGTCTCTGCGCAGCATGCAGAGCCGCTGAGCACACAGCAGGAATTACAAGCAACACAGCCTTCTCAAGCGACATTTAGCACAGAGGCGGTTAATTATGGCTCCTATGGTCAGGATGTATATGAACTGCAATCCCGTTTGAAGCTGTTGGGCTTTTTCGGGGCGGAAGTGGACAGTCATTTTGGCAGCAGTACATTGAAGGCTGTCAAGGGCTTTCAAAAAGAGTTTGGCATGACCCCTGATGGAGTGGTCGGTGCAAAAACAAAATTAAAGCTGGTGAATGCAACTCCTAATTGGAAACCGACAGAAACTCCTTTACATCGTAAAAATCAGGGTTCCGCTCAGGGACAGACAGCAGACAATAATAAACCGGATCAAAAAGATGAAACGATGGGATCGGCTAACACGATGGGGCTGTCTGACAACGATCTCAAAATTATGGCTAACGCAGTCTACGGTGAATCCCGTGGCGAGCCGTTTGAAGGACAGGTAGCCGTGGCGGCAGTTATTTTGAACCGGGTCAAATCCCCCAGCTTTCCAAACACACCGTCTGGAGTGATTTTTCAACCGGGGGCCTTTACAGCTGTAGCTGATGGTCAAATCTGGCTCACGCCAAATGAAACTGCAACAAAGGCAGTTCGCCAGGCACTGAACGGCTGGGACCCAAGCGGAGGCTGCCTCTATTATTTTAATCCAAAAACAGCCACCTCCAAATGGATTTGGAGCCGCCCGCAGGTAAAGACGATTGGTCAGCATATTTTCTGCATGTAAACCGCCGAAGCAGCCGGGAGCTTGTCTCCGGTTGCTTCTTGGCTTTTGCATCGTTAGAATAAAGATTGGCACGCTTTACCTCTTTACAGGATAATGATTCACAGCGGCTCATGCTAAAAAGGCTAGACGAAATTGACGTCACAAAGGAGTTTTGGACTTGAACAAAACAGGTTTCGAGCGTGGGACGCGCAGACAATTAAGGATTCATGTACTGCCAACCAAACGCTTCAAGACGTTTGCCATATCATTGTATGTAGGTACTCCACTACGTGAGGAAACGGTAACCCGAGTGGGACTGACACCATTCGTACTACGACGGGGTACAGAATCATATCCGCAGACTACACAATTCAGAGAACAATTAGAGCAATTGTATGGCGCGGGCTTTGGATTTGATGTATATAAACGCGGAGATTATCAAATCGTGCAATTTCGAATGGATACGATTAATGACAGCTTTGTAAACAGCTCGGACAGCTTGCTGGATCGTTCATTTGCTTTTCTCGGAGAGGTGTTGACGAAGCCTGCATTGGAGAATGGAGCATTTCAGACCGGATACGTCCAGCAGGAACGGGAAAACGTACGCAAGAAGCTGGAATCTATAGTCAATGATAAAATTCGTTATGCTGGAGAGCGCTGCATGGAGGAAATGTGCAAAAATGAGCCTTATCGTCTGCACCCGCTCGGTCAGCGGTCTGATCTGGATAGTATAGATACGCAAGGCTTGTATCAGGCTTATGGAGAATGGCTGAACAACGCCAGCATGGATTTGTATGTGGTTGGAGATACGACGCTGGAGGAAGTGGAGAAGTTCGTAGACCGCTATTTCCAACTGAACCGTTCGGAAGTAAAGGGCTATGCTCCTGAACAACCAAAATCGGTGGAGCGTGATGTACAAACGGTGGTGGAGCGTCTTGATGTAAATCAGGGGAAGCTGAACATGGGATTGCGTACTCAAATTACGTATGGAGACGATCGATATGCCTCCGCCCTGATGTACAATGGGATTTTAGGCGGTTATCCTCACTCCAAGCTGTTCGTCAACGTGCGGGAGAAGGAAAGTTTGGCGTATTACGCCTCATCACGGTATGACGGGCACAAGGGCATAGGGACGATTCAATCCGGTATCGAAATACCCAATTATGAAAAAGCGGTTACCATTATCCGCAAGCAACTGGAAGATACGAAAAATGGGGCGATTACCGAGCTGGAAATGACCCAGACACAGGCGATGATCCGCAATTTATTGAAGGAAATGCAGGATTCCGCTTTTGAAATGATCGCTTACGATTTTAACAGACAGATTTCCGGCAAAGAGCGGACGGTAGATGAGCTGCTGAGCCAGGTGGAGGCTGTCAAGGTGAAGGATGTTCAGGATGCCGCCCGGACGTTCCGACTGGACACCATTTATTTCTTGAGAGACCAGAAGGGGGAATAGCGGGTGGAGCACATACCTTATGAGCATTTGCAGGAAACGCTGTACTATGAAGTGATGGATAACGGATTACACGTTTATGTGTTGCCCAAACCGGGCTTTCAGAAGACATACGCTACATTTTCGACCAAATACGGCTCAGTCGATAATCATTTTCGTGTGGAAGGTCAGCAGCCGGTTAAGGTTCCGGATGGCATCGCCCATTTTTTGGAGCATAAAATGTTTGAAGAGCCTCAAGGTGATATTTTCGCTACTTTTTCCTCCAATGGGGCATCGGCCAATGCATTTACGAGCTTTGATCAAACGGTATATTTATTTTCCGCAACCGAGCATATTCAGGAGAATTTGACCACATTGGTCAATTTTGTACAGCACCCTTACTTTACAGATGAAAATGTGGAGAAGGAAAAAGGCATTATCGGTCAGGAAATCAATATGTATGAGGATAATCCGGACTGGCGGAGTTACTTTGGCCTGATCGAAGCGCTATACAAGGTCCATCCGGTGCATATTGATATTGCGGGTACCGTTCAATCCATCAGCACGATTACGAAAGAAACGCTGTATAGCTGTTATGAGGCTTTTTACCACCCGAGCAATATGATTCTTTTTGTGGTAGGCGGAGTGGACCCGGCGGAAGTAATAGAACTGGTGCGTAACAATCAGGCGAAAAAGGATTACAAGCCGCAAGGAGAGATTGAGCGAATTTTTGACAAAGAGCCTGCTACTGTGGCAGAGAAGCGTCGTGAGGTAAAGCTGGCGGTTTCTCTCCCTAAGCTGTTGTTCGGATTCAAGGAAGCCAAGGTAGGTCTCACGGGTGGGGAACTGCTTCGTCATGATCTGGAAACCAAGTTGATGCTTGATCTTTTGTTTGGCTCCAGTACGCAGCTGTATCAAAAGCTCTACGATGAGGACCTCATTTCAGATAGCTTCGGTCATGAGTACAACAGTACACCGCAGTATGCGTTCTCTGCTATCGGTGGAGATACAAAGGACCCGGATGGGCTGTTGGCGCGGATACGTGAAGAGGTGAGCTCCATTCAAAAACAGGGCTTCACGGCAGAACATTTTGAACGGGCACGTAAAAAGAAAATCGGCGGTTACCTACGTATGCTCAATTCGCCCGAAAATATAGCGCATGAGTTTACGAGACACCGCTTCCGGGACAGCGATTTTTTCCAATTGCTTCCGGTCTATGAAAGTATTACACTTGAGGATGTTAACTGTCGTCTGAAGGATCATATTCAGTGGGATCAGATGGCCATATCGCTGGTGGTGAGTCCGTAATGCCCAGGGAGAGGGAAACGATAACCACCAAGGATGGGGAATTAAAAGCCATTGGCGATACGACTGTGCTGATCACAGGAGCAAGCGGCGGGATTGGAGCGGCTATTGCGGAGCGTTTTGCGGCTGTTGGGATGAATGTGGTCATTCACTACATGAAGTCCCATGAAAAAGCGAATGAAGTTGCCCGCCGTTGTATGGCTTATTCAGGCAAGGTGATGACCGTGTCAGCGGACCTGCGGAGCAAGGAGCAGATTGAACGCATGCGGGAAAAGCTGGAGAATCACGGAATGAAGCCAGATATTCTTGTGAATAACGCTGGATTATCTCATTACGGATTGCTGACGGATGTGTCGGAAGAGGAATGGGATGAAGTGATGGCGGTCAATGTGAAGGGAACCTTTCTGTGTACGCAGGTTTTTATGCCGCATATGATTTCCCAACGCTATGGCCGTATCGTGAATGTGTCTTCTGTATGGGGAATATGCGGCGCTTCGTGCGAGGTGCTGTATTCCACCACCAAAGGCGGGATCAACGCATTCACTAAAGCACTGGCTCAAGAAGTTGCACCTTCTGGAGTAACGGTAAATGCGGTAGCTCCGGGTGCAGTGGATACGTCTATGCTGGATCATCTGGACGAAGGGGAAATTTCCAGTCTCGAAGAAGAAATTCCTGCCGGTCGATTGGCTCGGCCTGATGAAATTTCATCACTGGTTTATTTTCTGGCGCTTCCTGAATCCGGTTATATTAACGGGCAGGTCATTAGTCCTAACGGAGGATGGGTGACTTGATGAGAAGTACAGCGTTTGGAGGAAACCACCAGTATAGAGAGCACCTGAGAAGAACATATTATAACTGTTGATTTTAAATCTGAATCATCTAAGGAGGATTTAAGTATGTCAACAGTTGTTCAGAATTTCGATACCTGGAAGAAGTTCCTTGGTCAGCGTGTGGAACAGGCGGAGAAGCTGGGAATCAGCCAGGATACCATTTCAGAGCTTGCTTATGAAATCGGTGATTTTCTGGATGAGAAGGTCGATCCGGCCAACCACTCCAACCGCGCACTGAAAGAACTGTGGGGAGTTGCCGATGAGGACGAGCGTCACACTATCGCCCGGCTGATGGTCAAATTAGCCAAAAGCAACGCATAAGCAGGAACCAACATGAAAAGCTCCCTTTTGGGGGCTTTTCTGTAATGGTTACAGAGCTGTTCTTGTAATTCCTTTGTAATTTATATATCATAAACGTGATCGAGGCTTATGCAATTGTGTTGAATACAAGAAGCCTTTGTGGTCTCAATAATTGGTTTTGTCGAATGGTGTTATTTTATGATACAATAAGGCTTTGATTTGGAAATGTTGACGGTTTTGAATGTGAATGAGGTGCTAATGTGACGGAAGAATTGAAACAGTGGTACATGGAGTACAAGATACATAAAAATCGTCCCGGATTGCTGGGAGACATTGCTTCCATGCTTGGTATTCTGGGGGTTAATATACTGACGATCAACGGTGTTGAAGGCGAAAGACGGGGGATGCTGCTGGAAACGGACGATGACGAGAAGATACGCATTCTCGGAGATACTTTAAAAAAGGCCAGCAATATTACAGTTACGGCCTTACGCGCTCCAAGGCTGGTCGATATATTGGCAGTAAGGCACGGACGTTACATTGATCGGGACTCGGACGACCGCAAAACATTCCGCTTTACACGCGACGAGCTTGGGTTACTGGTCGATTTTTTGGGTGAAGTATTAAAGAGGGATGGAAATCAGGTGATTGGACTTCGCGGAATGCCTCGTGTGGGAAAAACCGAATCCATCATTGCCAGCAGCGTATGCGCCATGAAGCGCTGGACTTTTGTGTCTTCAACGTTATTACGGCAGACGGTGCGCAGTCAGCTCTCCGAAGAGGAAATGAACCCTAACAATGTATTTATTATTGACGGCATTGTGAGTACAATTCGGTCAAATGAAAGACATTATCACCTGCTTCAGGAAATAATGAGCATGCCGAGTACGAAGGTTATTGAGCATCCTGACGTTTTTGTACGTGAATCGGGATACAGCTTCGACGATTTCAATTTCATTATTGAACTTCGCAATAATCCGGCTGAGGAAATTATTTATGATACCTTTACAGCCAGTTATACAGAAGATCTTTAAATAAGCGTAATTATACAAGGAGATGATGACATGTCAGAACTGGGTCAGCAATTAAAGGAGGCCCGGCTGCAAAAAGGATTGAGCCTTGACGATGTTCAGGAAATGACGAAGATACGCAAACGTTATCTGGAAGCCATTGAGACGGGCGATTACAAAGTGCTGCCGGGAAGCTTTTATGTCAGAGCTTTTATTAAAACTTACGCTGAAACGGTCGGTTTAAACCCCGACGAGATTCTGGAAGGACACAAAAGCAATGTACCTGAACCAGAGCCGGAAGCTGTCATGGAGCCTGTGACACAGAAACGCTCCAGCCGTCCGGCTACGATTGGAAATCTCAAATGGTTGCCGACAGCTTTAATGTGGCTTTTTCTGGTTCTCATTGTTGGGGTTATTTATGCATATTGGGTGAGTAACAATCATACGGCTCCAAAAACAGCCGAGAATACAACGCCGATTACGACACCGAGTACGTCCATTCCTAACAGCACCAAGGAGGGAACTACGACACCACCGCAAAATACGACGACAACCCCTCCTCAAGGAAGCGGGCAGACGACAACGCCGAATAACGGTCAGACGGCAGCTCCCAATGGTGGCGGCGGACAAACCACTCCTGATACGGGACAAACGGGGCAAACCCAACCACCGGGAGGAACAGGTACAGGAACGGATATGACCACTCCTGACAGTAGCCAGCAGCCGAATACCACTACGCCGCAACAAGGTGTAACCGTGGCTCAGGATGGCAAGCAAGGTAAAACGACGATTTTCAAAGTTTCCAGTGCAACGGGAGCTACAGTCAAGGTCGATATTAAGGCAACGGGAGAAAGCTGGCTTGAGGTGTACAAGGGACAAAACTCACGTGGTGAAAAGCTGAGTTATGGCATGACCAAAAGTGGAGATGCCTTATCCTTTGACATCGGTCCGGAAGGCTTGTATATCAAATCAGGACGTTCTTCTGCCACGGATATTTCCGTAGCAGGTCAACCGATAACTGATAATAAATCGACGACTCGTGTTTTGATACAGCAAGGAGAAGCTTCTTCGACCGGAACGAGTGCCGGGGTGAGTGGTACTACTACGGATTCGACTACAGGCAGTACGGATTCAACACAGAGCGGTACAGATTCTTCGACTACTGGCGGTGAATAAACCCTCTATTGCGCGGAAATACTAATGACTGTAATTCATGGGAAGCCAGTCATTTCATTTTCCGCAAAGTGAGGTGTATACATTATGACCGTCAGCTGGATTGTGACAGGGCTTGGTATAATTGTCAGTCTGCTTGGCTATTATCTGACCCCAAGTGCATGGGGCTATGGCATACTGGGCTTTGGTCTTGCTCACATTGTGCTGGGACTCCTGGATATGTTCCGGAATCCGACCCGCAGCCACAGTTAGATATGTTGACCGTGGAATGAAATAAAGGCGTTTTTGTCATTAAATGGCAAGAGCGCCTTTTTAGTGAGCGGATTATTGGATTTTTGTAAATGACTAGCCTATAATTAGTTATTGAACTTTGTTGTGGAAAGGAAAGTGAAACGATGGCTTCAGAAAATTCATTTGATATCGTCTCCAAAATGGATATGCAGGAATTGACCAATGCGGTTCATCAGACGGAGCGTGAAATTGAAACACGATTTGATTTTAAGGGGAGCAAAAGCAGCCTTAAGCTTGAAAAGGAAGCTCTTACAATTGCATCGGAGGACGAATACAAGCTCAACGCAGTAATTGATATTTTGCAATCCAAAATGGCCAAGCGCGGTTTATCCCTTAAAAACGTGGAGTACGGGAAGCTTGAACCAGCGTCTTTGGGTTCAGTACGCCAGCGTCTTGCTCTCAAGCAGGGAATTGATCAGGATAATGCCAAAAAAATTAACATTCTTATCCGGGACTCCAAGCTGAAAGTGAAAAGTCAGATTCAAGGTGATCAGGTCCGCGTGACCGGAAAAAACAAGGATGATTTACAAGCAGTCATTCAGTTATTGCGCAAAGCCGATCTACCATTGGAACTTCAATTTACGAATATGAAATAAAGCCGTTTTCCCTCATGCAGATTGTAAGAAAAAATGATGCTTGATGCGCGGCAGGTTATTTTGACATGCGTTTTGCACCATATTATACTTGTAACGAAAATGCAGATGATCAGGTGTATAGCGGTAGTCAAAACGATTTACATAGGATTGAATTCAATCCGAAAACTGCCATTTTTAATCAAGTACGATAATTAGGGGAGAGTGTGTTGTGAATTTACCCAACAGAATTACAATAACGCGGATTTGCCTCATCCCGGTGATGATGCTGGCCTTGCTGGTGGATTTTGATTTCTATCCGCCGCCGATTGAGATCGGAGCTTTTGAGCTGCCGTATAATCAGTTGATTGCGGCTATCATTTTCCTCATAGCCGCCAGCACGGATGGCCTTGACGGATACTTGGCCCGTAAAAATAACATGGTCACCAACTTGGGGAAATTACTGGACCCTCTTGCGGATAAGCTTCTGGTAACTGCTATTTTGGTTTCTTTGGTGGAAATGGGCAAAATTGATTCGTGGATTGTTGTTGTCATTGTTAGCCGTGAGTTTGCGGTTACCGGTCTGCGTCAGATTGCTTTATTGGATGGCTCTGTGGTGGCTGCAAGCAACTGGGGCAAATTAAAGACCATCATCCAGATCGTTGCCATTGTAGCGTTACTCATTAATAACTTCCCGTTTGTTTTTCTGGGTATTCCGTTTGATTTAATAACGATATGGGCGGCTGCGTTAATTACCATTTACTCGGGCATTGACTATTTTGTAAAGAACAGTCATTTACTCCGCTCCTCCAAGGTTTAACAGGATACGTTTCATGGGAACAGCGATAGGGAGTTTGCTTATTGCTGTTTCTTTGTATAATTCCCACAACATTCGCTCTACAGGAGGCAGAAACGATGAAAGCTGAAATCATCGCAGTAGGAACAGAATTATTGCTCGGACAAATTGTGAACACAAATGCCCAATATTTGTCACAAGAGTTGGCTACGATTGGGATTGATGTATATTTTCAGACGGTTGTTGGCGATAACATGGATCGACTTCAGGAAGCGGTGGGTCTGGCTCAGAAGCGTGCGGATATTATTTTGTTCTCCGGTGGTCTGGGACCGACTCAGGATGATTTGACGAAAGATGCAATCGCCGCTGTGCTGGGGCGTAAATTGCATATAGACCGTCTCGCTATGGATAAGCTGGAACAGTTTTTCCGTAATCGCGGGGTGGAAATGACCGAAAATAATCGGCGTCAGGCGCTTTCCATTGAAGGGGCTACCCCTCTTGAAAATGAGACAGGTCTGGCTGTGGGCGATGCGATTGCACAGGATGGTAAATATTATGTGGTTTTGCCTGGACCGCCGAAGGAACTCAAACCGATGTTTGAGAATCAGGCGAAACCTTGGTTGCTCCAGCAAGCACTGAGTGGTGAGGAATTGCCGATTTATTCGAAAATGCTAAAGTTTGCAGGAATCGGTGAGTCAGCTCTCGAAACCCGCTTATTGGATCTGATCAAATCACAGACAGACCCGACCATTGCTCCTTATGCCAAGGAGGGAGAGGTCACAATCCGTATATCCACCAAGGCGATCAGCGAGAGCGAGGCACTGGTCAAGCTGGGGGTTACGGAAGCAGAAATTCAGCAGCGTCTTTCGGAATACATGTATGCGAGCGAGGACGTCACGCTGGAGAAGGTTATTGTGGATTTGATGTCCAATCGCGGACTGACTGTTAGCGCGGCAGAAAGCTGCACAGGTGGAATGCTGATGGAGCACATCACTTCCGTTCCGGGCAGCTCAGTTATGTTTCAGGGCGGTATCGTGTGTTATTCCAATGAAATGAAGAAGAAGTTGCTCAACGTGCCTCATGATTATTTGGAGGGGGACAATGCGCCCGGCGCAGTAAGCGAGGAAGTAGCCCTTGTACTTGCGGAGCAGGCAAGAATGGTCACGGACAGTGATTTCGGACTCTCGGTTACAGGTGTAGCTGGACCCGGATATTCTGAGCGGAAGCCGGTTGGTCTGGTTTATATCGGTATTGCTGAGCGTGATAAGGAGACTGAGGTATACGAGCTGAAGCTGAGCGGGAATCGTGAAACGATTCGCCTGCGGTCTGTTAAAGCAATCCTGTACAGATTATGGCGCAGACTGGTGGAAAATGAGAGGCTCTCTTAATGATCTACATCCGACGCGAGTTTTCATAGAGTTGTTTTAGATAAACGATTAATGATATAATCATACTATCGGAAGAACCGTTGCAAAAGCCTTTTTGCCTGCGGTTCTTTTTTGATTTAAGAGACAGATGGAAGTATAGAAGAGAACTGCCTAAACAAAAAAAACGAATGTATGTTCGAAAAAATGCTTGGCAAGCGTGTCAAAACAAGGTATTATTAAAGTACAAACAACGAAGGATGTGAGTTTATTGTCAGATCGTCGTGCTGCGCTGGATATGGCGCTCCGTCAAATAGAAAAGCAATTCGGTAAAGGTTCCATTATGAAGTTGGGTGAGTCCACCCACATGCAAGTGGAAACGATTCCCAGTGGTTCGATTGCTTTGGATATTGCGTTAGGAACGGGTGGCTTCCCGAGAGGCCGAATTATTGAAGTATATGGACCAGAATCGTCTGGTAAAACAACAGTAGCTCTTCACGCTATAGCAGAGGTACAAAAAACAGGCGGACAAGCCGCTTTTATCGACGCCGAGCATGCGCTTGATCCGTCGTATGCCAGCAAGCTGGGTGTCAATATTGATGAGTTGTTGCTATCGCAGCCAGATACAGGAGAGCAAGCACTTGAGATTGCCGAAGCGCTTGTACGTAGTGGAGCGGTAGACATTGTTGTTGTTGACTCTGTAGCGGCACTTGTGCCAAAAGCGGAGATTGAAGGTGAAATGGGAGATTCCCATGTTGGTCTTCAAGCCCGTTTAATGTCGCAGGCATTGCGTAAGCTGTCCGGTGCTATTAACAAGTCGAATACCATTGCTATCTTTATTAACCAATTACGTGAAAAAATAGGTGTTATGTTCGGTAACCCTGAAACGACACCAGGTGGACGTGCTCTGAAATTTTATTCTACAGTTCGTTTGGATGTCCGCCGCATTGAAAGCTTGAAAAGCGGTAATGACGTTGTAGGTAACCGCACACGTATTAAAGTGGTGAAGAACAAAGTCGCACCTCCTTTCCGTCAGGCGGAAGTGGACATTATGTACGGCGAAGGCATCTCCAAGGAAGGCAGTTTGATCGACATTGGTACGGAGTATGACATTGTCGATAAGAGCGGAGCCTGGTATTCCTATGAAGGTGAACGACTAGGTCAGGGACGTGAAAATGCGAAGCAATTTTTGAAGGAAAATCCGAACATTGCTAGTACGATCGAACAAAAAATTCGGGTGGCCAGCAATTTGATTACGACGGTAGCTCCGCCGACAGAAGAAGAGTTGGCACAGCGAGCCAAGGAAGAACAGGAATTGCTGGAGCTTGAATAAAGCTTGGTAAATCCTGGTTTGTGAACTGGAGCCAGGGGTTATGGCACAGCCGTTTGAATAGCATAATTCTGATGCCCTGCACAGTTGTGCAGGGTATTTTTGCATCGAATGTGGCCTGCGTGTCAGCTACATTTTACTTTTGCGTGGCGGGCGTTCTCAGCTTGCTTTCGTGAATATCAAAGTGAGGGAAGCACATTGCAATTGGAAGATGAAGGTGAACACACTTCGAAGGAAAATGAGCAGCAAGGAATCTCCCTTTTTCCTGATCATGAGGAACTGATGGTTACGAGGGTGGAACAGGGGCAGGGTAGGAAACGCGGAAGATACACGATTCATTTTGGCCTGTATTCATTGTCCGTACTGGAAGATGTAATGATCAAGTACAATATGTTCAAAGGAACGACTTTCGTCAAAAAGGAACTGGAAGAAATCGTTCTGGCGGACGAAAAGCAACAGGCATACGTGCACGCGCTTCGTTATTTGGGGCGAAAGCCACGTACACGTCAGGAGATTGAGCAGCGTTTGACGCAAAAGGAAATGGGTCAAGCTGTTATTGATGAAGTGTTGAACCGTCTGGAGCGGGAGCAACTTGTGGATGACGATCTATACGCCCGTCAGTGGGCAAGGCAGCGCATAACGAGCCAGCGGAAGGGGAAGATGTGGGTAAGGCAGGAACTGCGTCAAAAGGGCATCTCTAAAGCCTCTATCGGGGAAGCTTTAGGTGAGGTCAGCGATCAGGAGGAATGGGAGAGCGCTTTGATAGTCGGACGCAGGAAATGGAATCAGGTGAGTGGAGATATAATGGAGAAGAAACGGAAAACGTACCCCTTTCTCATGAGACGCGGATATTCGGGGGATATGACACGCCGCGTAGTCAATCATCTCACGATGGCCGAGCAAGACGGGGCTTCCGATGACGAGGAATTATCGCTGTGGGATGAATAGCTGTTAAACAGCCGGGCATCCATTAGCTGGCATAAGCGAACAGGATAAGCTGGTTATCACATGGAAAGCCACATGGTAATCTACTAAAGTTTGCATTCCCTTGACAATGCCATTTGTCAAATAATAAAATATATATGAAACGATGCTTGTGGAACACCCTTTTTCCTTCCAAAAAAGCGGAGTCCATGGGTACGTTCTCATCGCCAAATAACAAGTGATGCCGCTATGCCAGGCGGAATTGTACATGTGAAAGCATGTGCATATGAAATGAAACGACCGCGTGCTGTTATCTTAGTTTGACGATCAAAGCTAATGTGACAATTGCAAAAAGTCCCAAGGAATGCCTTGGAGGAACCAACGGGGAGGTGAACAGTATGATGATGACTGCGATCTGGTTCGTTCTCGTTGCTGTAGCCGCGTTATTCTTTGGGTTCGGGATTGGTTATTTTATTCGCAAATCTATTGCAGAAGCTAAAATCTCCAGTGCGGAAGAAGCTGCCGCGCAAATCGTGGAGAACGCGAAAAAAGAGGCAGAAGCGCTGAAGAAGGAAACGGTATTGGAAGCGAAAGATGAAATTCACCGCATCCGTGCCGAAGCTGAAAAAGAAACTCGTGAGCGTCGGAATGAAATTCAACGACAGGAACGAAGATTGCTGCAAAAAGAAGAATCGCTGGATAAAAAATTGGAATCGCTGGAACGTAAAGAAGAACAAGTGGCCAACAAAGAGAAACGAATCGATGAAACCCAGCAGCAGATTGATTTGATTTACAAGAGTCAGGTAACTGAGCTGGAGCGTATTTCCAATCTGACGACGGAAGATGCGAGAAGTATTATTCTGTCCAACGTAGAGCAGGAAGTTCGTCATGAAACTGCTCAGATGATTAAGGAAATTGAGCAACAGGCCAAAGAGGAAGCGGACAAAAAGTCTCGTGAAATCATCACACTGGCCATCCAACGCTGTGCAGCGGACCATGTGGCGGAAACGACGGTTTCCGTTGTCACGTTGCCGAACGAAGAAATGAAAGGCCGGATTATCGGACGTGAAGGCCGTAATATCCGTGCGCTTGAAACCCTTACGGGAATTGACCTCATTATTGATGATACGCCGGAAGCGGTTATTTTGTCCGGATTTGATCCGATTCGCAGAGAGATTGCGCGTACTGCGCTTGAGAAGCTCGTAGCGGACGGACGGATACATCCGGCTCGTATTGAAGAAATGGTGGAAAAATCCCGTAAAGAAGTGGATGAACGAATCCGCGAGTATGGCGAACAGGCCACCTTCGAGGTGGGGGTGCATAGCCTGCATCCGGATTTAATCAAGATCCTGGGACGTCTCAAGTTCCGTACAAGCTACGGACAGAACGTATTGAAGCACTCGATGGAAGTTGCATACTTGACAGGTCTGATGGCCGGAGAACTGGGCGAGGACGTTACACTGGCAAGACGGGCAGGGTTGCTGCATGACATCGGGAAGGCGCTGGATCACGAAGTGGAAGGATCACACGTTGAAATTGGCGTGGAACTGGCGAAGAAGTACAAGGAACACCCGGTCGTCATCAACAGTATTGCTTCACATCACGGCGACTGCGAAGCGACTTCAGTGATTGCTATGCTGGTTGGGGCGGCAGATGCCCTGTCGGCAGCAAGACCGGGAGCGCGGCGTGAAACACTGGAGACGTACATCCGTCGTCTTGAGAAGCTGGAACGCATTTCCGAGTCTTTTGAAGGCGTGGAAAAATCGTACGCCATTCAAGCTGGACGCGAAGTCCGCGTCATGGTGCAGCCAGAGAAAATTGATGATGCGGAAGCATTCCGACTGGCTCGTGATATAACGAAAACGATTGAAAATGAACTGGATTATCCAGGGCATATCAAGGTTACCGTCATTCGCGAGACCCGCGCGGTAGAATACGCAAAATAAAAGCAATTTAACGAAAAGTGGCCGCTGTTTGTAGGGCCACTTTTCATTATGTAAGGCATACCAGGGAGGGTTTTCTATCAACGTACTATTTATTGGAGATATTTTCGGTAGTGTAGGCAGAAAGGCATTAAGGGAAAATCTCCCTTCGCTAAAATCAAAATACAACCCGCATATTATTATCGTGAACGGGGAAAATTCAGCTTCAGGAAGAGGTATTACTCCAGCCATCGCCAGAGAATTTTTTGATTGGGGCGTACATGGTATTACAATGGGTAATCATACTTGGGACAATAAGGATATATTTGATTTTATAGATGATGAGCCGCGTATCATACGTCCAGCAAACTTCCCGCCAGGAACGCCGGGGCGAGGCTATACCGTGGTGAAAGGTGGAGGCAAGGAACTGGCGATCGTTAACTTGCAGGGCAGAACCTTTCTGCCACCCATCGATTGCCCGTTCCGTGCAGCAGATGAGATCGTAGATGAATTGCGCAAGAAGCATAAGCACATTCTGGTTGATTTTCATGCCGAAGCGACATCGGAAAAAATCGCTATGGGTTGGCATCTAGATGGCCGTGCTTCAATTGTTGTTGGTACACACACCCATGTGCAGAGCAACGATGATACGATTTTACCGCAAGGAACTGCGTATCAGACAGATGTGGGCATGGTAGGTCCCTATGAAGGAGTACTTGGCATGCAGAGAGACGCCGTGTTGCAGAAATTTCAGACTCAGCTTCCGGTACGTTTTCAACCGGACAACGGAAAATGGCATTTTCACGCAGTTAGCGTAGAGTTGAATGACACCGACGGTATGGCACGTAAAATTCAGAAAATTAGACTCAAAGAAGATGAATGGCGGATGGATTAACCTTTTTTGGAAACTGCTTAAGGAAAGAATAAGGAAAACTGTCACCAAAAAGCAGGAATTTTTTGCTGACCCTCGAATAACATCTAATAGTGGAATCAAACCATCATCATTCCCAGGGGAGGTACTTACTATGGATGTATTAAAAGTATCAGCAAAATCCAATCCTAATTCAGTTGCAGGCGCACTCGCAGGAGTACTGCGTGAACGCGGAAATGCCGAATTGCAGGCGATTGGAGCAGGTGCACTGAACCAAGCCGTTAAAGCTGTAGCCATTGCCCGGGGATTTGTCGCACCAAGCGGAGTGGATTTGATTTGTATTCCTGCTTTTACGGATATTGTTATTGACGGAGAAGACCGGACTGCAATCAAGTTGATTGTAGAGCCAAGATAATAAATATTAGTTGTTGAGCCTGTTTACGATGGTGTAAACGGGCTTTTTTGCATGGAAGTCGCCTTTTATTACATAGATTGTAAGATAACTTCATCACGCTGTAATCTATGAATGGAGGTAAGATGCATGAACAGTAAACCACACATGAAATGGTCGATTGCCGATTTGCATTGTGATGTGTTGTGTAAGATGCAGCTTAACCCGCAGGTGGATTTCAGTCATCCCTCGCTTGATGTTACAAGAGAGCGTTTGTTAGAAGGCCATGTGAACTTGCAGACATTCGCTATATATATTTCCCAGGTGCTGGGTACGCCAAGATTTGAGCATGTAATTCGTCAGGTTGAACTCTTCAGACAGCATATGATATCCCCATCTGTCGGGTTGAAGCCGCTATTGTGGAAGGAAGACTTGGAAGAACGTAAGGATACATCAGTGGGACATCTGGAAGGGAATGAAATAAAACAACATCAAGGATCACCGTGGGCTCTGCTATCGCTGGAGGGAGTGGAAGCGCTGGAAGGAAATCCATTTTATGCTGAACTGTGCTATGCCTTGGGAATCCGATTGATCGGGCTGACGTGGAATTATGCAAATTGGGCAGCTGACGGCATTATGGAGCAGAGGGGTGGCGGACTGACTCGCAAGGGGCATGAGTTGGTCAAGCGCTGTAATGAATTAGGTTTGCTACTAGATGTATCGCATTTGTCTGTACAAGGCTTCTGGGAGGTGCTGGAGGAGGCGGCTCAACCGCCGATTGCTTCGCACTCCAACGCCTTCGCGGTATGTCCTCACCCACGTAATCTTCGGGATGAACAGATTCGTGCGTTGATCGCGCGTAACGGACGGATTGGTTTGACTTTCGTCACGATGTTTCTCAAAGAGCAGGGTACGGTGACCGCTGAGGATTTGTTGCCACACATTGAACATATTTGTTCACTAGGCGGCGAACGTCATTTGATGTTCGGATCTGATTTTGACGGTATCGAGCATCATGTGCAAGGGCTGGAGCATCCGGGGAAATATCCGGGTTTTGCAGAACTGCTGCTGAAGCATTATCCTGAGGAGCTGGTCAAGGGGTGGCTGGGAGGACATGCGCTGGAATATTTGCAAACGAATCTGCCTTCTAAAATGTCTTCTTAAATAGCTATTTATAGCAGTTATTTTTGGTTACGCACACCCTTGACAAAGCCAGATATATTACGAAATAATTGGAGCATCCTAGAATGGTATGGTGCTAAAATAACGCTTGCCGAAATATGACAGACATTTGGAGCGAGCTTGACGAGTTACCATGCTGTACCGCCATATCAGAGGGGAGCTCCATTACATAATGTTGATAAAAAAGGTTACCTGGCTTGAACTCTTTTATGACTTATTGTTCGTAGCCGCTGTCTCCAAGGCCACTCATGTTTTACTACATGTTGAACATGGTAGTATTTCTTTGGAGCATCTGGCAAAGTTTATTTTGATTTTTATTCCGATATGGTGGGCTTGGGTGGGACAAACTGTCTACAACAACCGTTTTGGTCAAGACAGTATGACGCATCGAATCTTTATGATCCTGCAATTGTTTTTCGTGTTAATTATGACCGCCAGCTTGAATATAGATTTTGACGCGTATTATGTATCTTTTTTTGTTGGCTATATTGGTTTAAGAGGCTTGACTGCCGTTCAATATTTACTTTCGGCACCCAAAGAAACGGCTCATAAACAGGAAACAGCTCGTTTTTTCGGTACCTATTTTTGGATCGGAATAGTCATCTCCAGTTTCTCCCTCTTTTTTGACTCTTGGGTTCGATATTTGATTTTATATGTCGGCATTGCTGTTGATATCCTCGTTCCTTTGATGGGTCGTAAAAAATTGGTGATCACACCTATCCATACGGAGCATCTATTAGAGCGCTTTGCACAGTTCACCTTAATCCTGCTTGGCGAATCGGTGATCAGTATGCTTTCTGTTTTACAATCTGATCATTTTACGGTCTCTTCCGTTGTATTTGCTGCCTTGGCTTTTGTATTAGTCATCGCAATCTGGTGGCAATATTTTGAGAATATGGAGAAGCACGTAGATAAATCAAAACAAACAGCAGGACAGACTATTATGTATGGTCATTTGTTTATTTATCTTTCACTTAGCATGCTAGCTGCTTCGATACAGCTCTTGTTTTTGGGACAAGTAGCCTATATCTTTGTACTTTGCTTTACCTTTGCTTCTGTACTTATTTACTTTTTGTCGGTTTTGCTGGTATTCCATCGCTACAGATTAAGTCATCTTAAACCAAGCCTTAGAGTCATTTTTTTCTTAACTGGAGTCCTCTGTGTCTTGTTTATCCTTAACATATTTATTGTTGTTCCCTCTCATCTCATCGTAGCTGAAATCATGCTGTTCTTTATCCTGTTCGCTAAAATGACAGTTCACGATATTAAAGGCTGAATAGGGCGAAAAACTGAACTTTGTCCCGCTCTCCTTTTCTTTCTTGGCAAAGTAGGAGTATAATAGCATAGATGTGTAAAGTATTGTATAGAGAAAAAGGAGTGACCATACGATGAGTAAAATCGTACCTGTCGGCGTTTCCGCACGCCATATTCACCTGACTCAAGAGCATATTGAAATTTTGTTTGGAGCAGGCTATCAACTGACTGAATTTAAACCATTGTCCCAATCAGGACAATTTGCCGCAAATGAAACGGTAGCCGTAATTGGTTCTAAGGGCCAATTTGATAAGGTTCGTATTTTGGGACCCGCTCGTCCGGCTTCCCAGCTTGAAATCTCTCGCACAGATTCCTTTGCTATTGGGGTAAAAGCGCCTGTACGCGAATCTGGCAGCATTGACGGAACACCAGGAATCACAGTAAAAGGACCAGTTGGAGAAGTGGAACTGCAAGAGGGCGTAATCGTAGCTGCCCGTCATATTCATTTCCATACGTCTGATGCAGCGAAATGGGACATTAAGGACAAGCAGTTGCTGAAAGTACGTGTCGGCGGCGAACGTGGTCTTGTATTCGAAAATGTTCTTGCGCGTGTGTCCGATTCTTTTGCTTTGGATATGCACATTGATACAGATGAAGCGAACGGAGCCGGTGTGAAAAACGGTGACAACGCTGAAATCGTAGACTAATATACGTATATAATGCCGAAAGGCCAAGGGTCCGATTCTTGCTAAAGAGTCGGGCTTTTTTACATACTAAGGATTCTCAAAATGTTCATATGTAAAAATATGGACATTAGATTCTCAGTGTACCCATTATGCGTTCACGGGGATATATGGCGATGGCTTATAAATCATGCTATAATTTAGTGTAATGCGTTTTTCAAAGGAGTTTTTACGGGCTTAAAAGAGATTTATCCATATGTAAAGATACAGTAAAAGCGTAATTGGCGTGAAATAGATGGTGTAAGGAGTGACCAAAGGAATGGCCAAGGAAACGAAAGATTACTCCAAATATTTTGATTTCTCGGATGCAAAGATCATTTCTCAGGATGAGCATAGCAAGAAGATCCGCATTCGCGGACGTGAAATCAATATTATGGCGGAGCCGAATCATAGAAAAGAAAAGCAACGCGGTAAAGAGGACGTACAGGTATTGTACGATAATGCAGTTCCGGATGAGCTGAAGCATATCGGTGAGGGAAAGCATTACATCGTGTACACATTCGGTTGCCAGATGAACGAGCATGATTCCGAAACGATTAAAGGATTGCTGGAGCAAATGGGTTATCAGGCGACAGAGGATCGTAAGGAAGCGGACATCATCTTGCTGAATACATGTGCGATCCGTGAAAACGCGGAGGACAAAGTATTTGGTGAGCTGGGTCACCTCAAGCATCTCAAGACAGAGAAGCCGGGTATGCTGCTCGGCGTATGTGGTTGCATGTCGCAGGAAGAGAGTGTCGTCAACCGGATTTTGCAAAAGCACGGTTTTGTCGACATGATTTTTGGTACCCATAATATCCACCGCCTGCCGCAGCTCGTCAAGGAAGCACTCTTCAGCAAAGAAATGGTGGTCGAGGTGTGGTCCAAGGAAGGCGACATTATCGAGAACCTGCCGAAGAAGCGTGAGGGTATGCGGGCTTGGGTGAACATTATGTACGGCTGCGATAAATTTTGCACCTATTGCATTGTTCCGTTCACACGCGGTAAGGAAAGAAGCCGTCGTCCCGAGGATGTTATTGCTGAGGTACGGGATTTGGCACGTCAGGGCTTTAAGGAAATTACCTTGCTCGGTCAGAATGTCAACGCCTATGGCAAGGATTTAAAGGATATGAATTACAGATTCGGGGATCTGATGGACGATATGCGTAAGATTAATATCCCGCGTGTACGTTTTACAACATCACATCCGCGTGATTTTGATGACCATTTGGTTGAAGTACTCGGTAAGGGCGGCAATTTGGTGGAGCATATCCATCTGCCTGTTCAATCCGGCAATACGGATATATTGAAGAAAATGAACCGAAAATATACACGTGAGCGCGTTCTGGAGCTGGCGGCGAAGATCAAAGCGGCTGTTCCGCATGCTTCGCTGACAACGGATATTATCGTAGGTTTTCCGGGCGAAACGGACGAACAGTTTGAAGATACCGTTTCTCTCGTGCGCGAGGTCGGTTATGACTTTGCCTACACCTTTATTTATTCGCCACGTGAAGGTACACCAGCCGCGTCCATGGAAGACAATGTCCCTATGTCGGTCAAAAAAGAGCGTCTCCAGCGTCTAAACAATGTGGTGAACGAAAACAGCCTCCGCTTTAACGGTAGACTGCGTGGCGAGGTGGTTGAGGTGCTGGTGGAAGGCGAGAGCAAAAATAACAGCGAGGTGCTTGCAGGCCGGACCCGTTCCAATAAGCTGGTGCATTTTGAAGGTTCCAAGGATCTGATCGGTACCTTTGTGCAGGTGAAAATTACGGAGCCTATGACCTTTTACATCAAGGGTGATTTGGTTCAAACTGCCGTGGCGGTCAACGGTTAACAAAATAGCACAGCAAGGTTTGCATGTGGATCAAATATGAATTGCATGTACGACTGTATAAGTGAGAAAAGGAGCGATGGACAGTGACAGAGGAGCGGTTGCAACAGTCAGAGCATCAACCGGCGGCGCGCCAGCATGATCATTTGGTCAATCGCGATATGATATTGGCGAAAGCACAAGAGTTGGCGGGTATTTTGGGCAACAGTGAGGAAGTGCAGGTATTTCGGAAAGCAGAGGATAAAATCCGCGATCATCAGCGCATCCAGCAACTGATTGCAGCAATGAAGAAAAAGCAAAAGGAAATTGTGGCTTTCGAATCCTTGAAGAATCAGACGATGATTGCCAAAATAGAGGCTGAGCTTCAGGAGCTTCAGGAAGAGCTTGACGGTATTCCGATTGTAACGGAGTTTCAGCAAAGCCAGGTAGAAATTAATGAGCTTCTGCAAATGGTTATCATGGCGATTCGTGATACGGTTGCCGAAAAGGTGAATGTGGAAGAGGGAAAAAGCACTTCCTCCTCCAATTGCAGTGACTAGAATAATGTATGGTGTGGAGGCTCAGCTTCCACGCCTTTTTTTCAGGAGCAACTTGTAATCATACGTACTGTACCAGACCTCAAGAGGAAATGGGGCATCATAGAAAGGATGAAAACAAGGGAATGGATATCTTACGTAGTTTGGTAGAAGGTGAAGTAAACACATTTTGGGAATATTTAGGATGTGAATTAATCGAAGCTGATGCAAATGAGGTTCATATCGCTTTACAGGCTGGACCGCAGCATACCAATGTGGTGGGAATTGTTCATGGGGGTGTGCTCACAACATTGATGGATCAGGCGATGGGAATGGTTAGTATGGTTTCACGCAATATGGAATTATGTGTGACGACGAATCTGAACGTTCATTTTCTGTCAGCGATGAAACAAGGGCGATTGGAGGTTAAGGCACGAATTCTCCATCAAGGGGGGCGTACCATAACGACTGAGGCGGAAGTAAAGGATAGTGAAGGAATACTCGGCTGCATGGCTACAGCGACATTCCGAGTCTTTCGTAAACAATCAGGTCAATTGGGTAATGCCTAACTCTTGACAAAACTTTTTATTATGTCATAATGAATTTATCAAAACGATATAATGTGGTGATGCCAATGGATAACGAACGTATAAACGAAGAGACGCAGAAAGCGTCGTATAACATTAAGAAATACCGCACCCCCGATGGTGCTCCGGCAGATATCGTCATGTTCACCTTAACCAAGCGGGAGCGCAAGACGGTGACAAAGACGTTGCCGATCCGTGAGTTGAAGGTAATGCTTATCAAGCGTCGTAGTTGGCCGTTTGCCGGACGTTGGGCGTTGCCTGGGGGCTTTTGTCAGGAAGATGAATCCATTTACGGAGCTGCCAAGCGCGAGCTGTTAGAGGAAACCGGCGTGGACGGCGGTCATCTGGAGTACCTAGGTGTGTATAGTGGACCTGGGCGTGATCCGCGCGGGTGGATTATATCGCATGCGTTTTTTGCACTGGTAGAGGAATGGATGCTGGAGCAGCGGCAAGCGGCGGATGATGCTTCCGAGGTTGGGCTGTTCACGATCCGTGAAGCGCTGGAGGAATTAGAGCTGGCGTTTGACCATCGGGACATTATTGTGGATGCCTACCGGAAGATTCAGTTGCAAATGCTCCAGACGACGATAGCCAAGCAGTTTTTGCCTCTGCATTTTACATTGGGCGAGCTGTATCAGGTCATTCAAAGTGTCGTACCGGATTTCGAAGAGCCGAACTTTATTCGCAAAATAACGTCGACTCGCAGCAGACAGGGAATATTGGAAGAGGTGCGGGACGAGAATGGCAAACTGCTCAGCTCCAACCAGTATTCACAGAGACCGGCACAGCTTTATCGTTTTAGTGACAGGGTGCCGCGATTGTCTATCTACACCTAATGTATTGTAGTAGGTCACGTAAAGAACGCACACTCCCCAACTTGAGGATGAAGGAGCTGACTGAACGATGAAGGCATTGATTGTTATTGATTACACGAATGATTTTGTGGACGGCAGTCTGCCTGTTGGACCACCGGCAATAGAGCTGGATGAACGGATGGCAGCCATTACGCAGGCGTATGTGGATCAAGGGGACTTTGTCGTAATGGCAGTGGACCTGCATGAAGAAAATGATCTTTATCACCCGGAAAGCAAGCTGTTTCCTCCACATAATATTCGTGGAACCGGGGGACGAGATTTGTATGGCAAGCTCCATAACCTTTATGCTGAACAGAGTGATTCCATCTATTGGATGGATAAAACACGATACAGCGCCTTCGCTGGCACGGATCTGGAACTCAAGTTGCGTGAACGTGGTATTACGGAAGTTCATTTGATCGATGTATGCACGGATATATGTGTACTGCATACGGCTGTAGACGCTTATAACAAAGGATTCGCGATTACGGTATACAAGGACGCTGTGGCGAGCTTTAATCAGACCGGACATGATTGGGCTTTGGGTCATTTTCAGGGCAGTCTAGGAGCCGTCGTATGGTCGGCTGAGGATACGATTTTACGCCAGAAGAAGTAAATTACTTAACGATTGTGCACCCATATCCGATAACAAAATGGAGTCGGATGTTGCTGAATCCGGATGGATGAGGCGGGTACATCGCTGCAAAACCGGGGACAGTCAGAGAGGATGATTATGATGCAGTCAACGAGCCTCGCATTACATACAGATAAATATCAAATTAATATGATGTACGCCCACTGGGTGAACGGAAGTCATCAGCGCAAAGCTGTGTTTGAGGCATATTTTCGCAAGCTGCCTTTTGGCAACGGATATGCGGTGTTCGCAGGTCTGGAACGCATTGTGAATTATATTGCAAATCTGCGCTTTACAGAAGAGGATATCCGTTACCTCTCAGAGCAAGAGGAGAAGTATGATCCCATGTTTCTGGAGGCATTACGCCAGTTTAGGTTTGGCGGAACCGTTCATTCGATGAAAGAAGGGGCGCTTGTTTTTCCGAATGAGCCTCTGGTACGCGTCGAAGGAACGATTATGGAAACACAACTGGTTGAGACAGCGTTGTTGAATTTTATGAACTACCAAACGCTGATTGCGACGAAGGCGTCGCGCATCAAGCAGGTTGCAAGCGGAGATACGCTGCTGGAATTTGGAACACGGCGGGCGCAGGAAGCAGATGCGGCGATTTGGGGAGCACGGGCAGCTTATGTAGCGGGCTTTGACGCGACATCTAATATGCTGGCAGGTGAGCATTTTGGTATTCCGACGAAGGGAACACATGCTCATTCATGGGTGCAGACCTTTATGAGCGAGCAGGAGGCTTTTGACGTGTATGCGAAGGTTTTACCGGATCAGGTCACACTGCTGGTGGATACCTTTGATACGCTGGAGAGCGGCGTTCCCCATGCGATTCGGACAGCGAAGATGCTGGAGAGTCAGGGTAAACGGATGAATTCGATCCGGCTGGATAGTGGTGACTTGGCTTATTTATCCATTCAGGCTCGGGAAATGCTGGATGCCGAAGGGCTGGATTACGTACAAATTGTAGCCTCCAATGATTTGGATGAAAATACAATTTTCAACTTAAAGGCCCAAGGCGCGCGTATCGATGTATGGGGTGTGGGGACACAGCTCATTACAGCTTCGGATCAACCTTCATTGGGCGGGGTTTACAAGCTGGTCGAACGAGAAGTAGAAGGCGAAATGCTGCCGACGATTAAAATTTCGGGCAATCCGGAAAAGGTATCCACACCGGGTAAGAAGGATGTATATCGTATTATAGATAAGAAGAAAGGGAGAGCTGTCGCCGATTATATTTCTTTTCCGGACGAAGACCGTCCGCGCAATGGAAAGCGGCTGAAACTCTTTAACCCGTTGCATCCGTACATGAAGAAGTATGTGGAAAATTACGAGGCAGTTCCGATGCTGGAGCCTATTTTCGTAAATGGGCAGAAAGTGTATGAACTTCCCGGGCTGGATGAAATTCGCGCATACCATACTTCCCAGCTGCAACTGTTCTGGCCGGAATATTTGCGGAAAATGAACCCGGAAATTTACCGTGTAAATCTCAGTGAAAAGGTATGGGGGCTGAAACAAAAGCTGATCGACAGCTATATGCAGCCAGAAGTGGAAGAAAAGGAATAGTTTTAAGAGGCATCCTGCAAATGATGGGGTGCCTCTTTGTGTTTCAGAGCGTAAGAGGAAAATCTGTGTGTTATTTGTAAATTTCCCTCATGACATGCCGCAGCTCAGGTATAATAATGCGCTCCATCGCCAAACGGACGGCTCCACGTGAGCCTGGCATAGAAAATACGGCTGTCCGGCCGACGGTGCCAGCTACAGCACGACTCAATATCGCTGCAGAACCAATATCCTCGGCAAAGCTTAAATAACGGAAGATTTCCCCGAATCCGGGCAGTTCCTTATACAGCAGAGAGGATACGGCTTCATACGTTGTATCACGCGGGGAAATACCGGTGCCGCCTGTCAGAAGAACAGCCTCAATGTCATCGCGTTCCGCGGCTTCGGATACCAGTTGCCGGATGCCATCATAGTCGTCTTTGACGATAACATATCGGACCACCTGATAGCCGTTCGTTTCCAACAGATCTACCAGTAGACGTCCTCCAGTATCTGTTTCCACGGTGCGGGTGTCGGAGACGGTTACAACCATGCAGCTAACCTGCTGTGGGGCCTCCCGCCGATGCTCCTCTACAGAAGATATATTCATTGCAATGCTCACTCCTCAATCTATAGTTAGACATACTCTTTTTACAATAGAGGAATGATTGTCGGTGTGCAAGTCAGGAGCGGACAATAGGGAGTTGTGTGATTTATCCCCTTGCACGGATGGGATGGAATATAGTACACTTCCTTACATAAGACGGGATTTTTTGTTTGGTCAAGTTGAAAGCGTGAACAACGGTTGATTAATCTCAATTGTCGGCGGGTAATAATACAGCAGGGTCAACAACAGGGAGGTAATGTATTATGAAACATTCATACCAACAATGCGTGGATGCTTGCCTGGAAAGTATGAACGCTTGCAACGTCTGTTACGTGGCGAGCTTGAAGGAATATGATTTGGCTATGCTGCGCGAGTGTATTCGAGTGAGCCGGGAATGTGCAGAAATATGCGGGTTTGCTGCTCAAATGTTGGAACGCGGAACGGAATTTGCCGAGCAAATTTGTGAGCTGTGTGCCAAAGCCTGTGAGGTATGTGCTGCTGAATGTGGTAAGCACGCCCATGCACATTGCAAGCAATGTGCAGAAGCCTGCCGCCGTTGTGTTCAGGCTTGCCGCCAAATGGTGGCTGTGTAATTACATGAAATCGAGTCAGCGCCTGAACAGAAAATAAAACATTGCTTTCTACAGGATAGGTTTGTATAATGATGGGAATTAACGTCTTGGAACGGGAGAGTAGCAGGGGAGCCATATCATTACAGCGAGCCGGAAAAGGTGGAAGCCGGTATGAGGCCCAACGTGAAGCGCACCCGGGAGACGGTTGTTCCAACACGGAGTTCCGTTAGTAGTTCAGCCCGGCAGACACCGTTATTTGTCATTAGAGTGAAATCGGCGATTATGCATAGTTCATTGCACAATCCGATTTACGAAGAGTGGTACCGCGGGGATATTGAAGTTCTCGTCTCTTGAATAATTCAAGAGGCGGGAGCTTTTTTTGTTAGATTCTAATGAAAAAAAGGAGAGAAGGCTATGCTGATGTCGATCGCTATTCAAGCTATTTCCGCTCATACAGGCTTGGAGGAAAAGGAGATTTCATCTTTATTGGAGGTACCGCCACAGCCAGAATGGGGAGATGTGGCGTTTCCCTGTTTTTTGCTGGCTAAAAAGTTTCGGAAGGCTCCGCAGCTAATTGCGTTGGAATTGGCGGAAGCAGTAAATCGTGAAGAAGGACTGACTGCTTCGGCATCAGGAGCCTATGTAAATATAACACTGGGGCGTTCCATTCATATTCCACTGATGCTGGCTGAATTGAGAAAACCCGAATTTTTCAAGCCAGATCTCGGACACGGACAGCGGGTAGTGATTGATATGTCTTCGCCCAATATTGCCAAACCGTTTGGTATCGGCCATCTTCGTTCTACTGTCATCGGTGCTGCACTGTACCGCATTCTCGGGGAAACGGGGTATGTTCCGGTTAGTGTGAATCATTTGGGGGATTGGGGAACACAGTTTGGTAAGCAAATTGCGGCTTATAAAAGATGGGGAAATGAAGAGCAGCTACAGCAGGATCCGATTGGAGAGTCACTTAAGCTGTACGTGCGTTTTCATGAGGAAGCCGAGCATGACCCGTCTTTGGAGGACGAAGGTCGTGAATGGTTCCGTCGTCTGGAGCATGGAGATAGCGAGGCTAAGCGGCTATGGGAGTTTTTTGTTGAAGTCAGCCTGCGAGAATTTGATCGCATGTACCAGCGTCTGAACATTACATTCGACCATGTACTGGGAGAGAGCTTTTACAATGATAAAATGCAGGCGGTTGTTGCCCAATTAAGGACGAAAGGTTTGCTGGAAGAAAGTGAAGGTGCGCTTGTGGTGCGTTTGGAGGATGAAGGACTGCCGCCTTGTCTGATTTTGAAAAAGGATGGGACTACCATCTACCCGACACGTGATTTGGCTACGGCGATCTATCGTCATGAGGTTATGAAAGTTGATCGGTTGCTGTACGTGGTAGGTGGAGAGCAGCAGTTGCATTTCCGGCAGGTGTTTGCGGTACTAAAGCGTGCAGGGGAGACGTGGGCGGAGCAGTGTGAGCACGTGCCGTTTGGTCTGATGCGCTTTGCAGGTAAAAAAATGTCCACAAGACGCGGCAAGGTCGTGAAGCTGGAAGAGGTACTGGATGAAGCGGTAGCCCGCGCTCTATCTATCATCACTCAGAAGAATCCCGCTTTACAGGATCAACAGGAAATAGCCGAGGACGTCGGCATCGGGGCGATCATTTTTGGCGACTTAAAAAATAACCGCCTGAACGAAGTGGATTTCTCACTGGAAGACGCGTTAACCTTTGAAGGTGAGACAGGTCCTTATGTACAATACACACATGCACGTATACGCAGTCTTTTGGAAAAAGCTCATGCTGGCACTGATACGTTGGCTGGTTCTAGTATAGATGTTCCCGCGGGGGAACGTCATGCACCTGATTCAACGTATACATCAGATGAAATGCTGGGGGATGCAGGCTGGGCGCTGCTTAAGCAACTGGTTCGTTATCAGGGACAACTGGAACGTGCGGCTCGGCAACTGGAACCTTCGGTTATCGCGAGGTTTGCGCTGGATACGGCGCAGGCGTTCAACCGCTTTTACGTCAAGGAACGGATTGTCGAGGGTGGGCCGTGGCGCATTCAGTTGGCTGAACAAACGGCTGATATTTTGGCACATACGCTGCAACTTCTTGGTCTGAAAGCACCCTATCGGATGTAGCCAAATGGCCTGAGGAAGAGTGCCCGCAAAGTGGGTATCTTTAAAATGTAGCCTAGGAAGAGAGCAGAAAAGAGTTAAACGGGTTACACTAACTGTAAGTATCGTAAGCTTTTTTTACAATCAATTTTTGAGTATCTGAAACATTTGTTGATAGTATTGCGTCGATAAGTATAGAAGAAACATAGTAAATATGGAGGTGCATCTCATGAAAAAAAACAAAAGCGTGACAGCAGCTTTGCTGGTGATCTGTTCGTTGGCAGTGGCTACGTCAGCTTCTGCATTTCGTGATATAAAAGGAACAGAGCAGGAGAAGATTGTAAGTTCGCTTCAGAACAAAGGTATTATTCAGGGCATCACGAAGGATAAGTTTGCGCCTGATCAATCACTTACGTATGCACAAGGGGTGCATATGGTTGTTAATGCGATGGATCTTCAAGTTATGCCGGATTTCACGACGGGTTCCTTCGCAAATATTCCGTCTTCGGCATGGTATGCCAAGTCTTACCGGATTGCGGCTCAACACCAAATTCCTTTATCACCGGATATTGATCCAAGCACTCAGATGACAAGAGAACAATTCGCGAATATACTGTACAAAGCGGTTAGTGCAACCGGAGAATATCCAACAGTCCGCATGTACATTAATGTTGCGGATGGCAAGAAGCTGGACCAAGATTCAAGCGAAGCGGTTCAGTTCCTGTTGTTGACCAAAATTGCTAAATTAGATGAAAAGAGCAACTTTAATCCGGAACGTAAAGTAACCCGAATGGAGGCAGCAGAGATGGTCTATAATGCATCCGAATTTGTGCAAAATCATAAACCGATTGAATCCACTCCAGAAAATCCGGCTGAGCCTTCAGATCCGGGCCAGCAAAATGGTATCAGTATGAGTGTAGAGAAGGTGAATGACCAGCAGAACAAGGTAACATTAACCCGTTTGCAGGCACCCAATCCCGGTTACGGCATTGAAGTGGATCATATCGACTACGTAGATGACGCCAATGCAGTGATTTACTACAAGCTGACAAGCCCAAAGCCGGGGGAAATGAATATCCAGGTCATTACGGATACCCACACCAGTACACTGGTGGACAGCAAGTATAAAGTTACGATTAAGGCGGTAGAGGGAACCGTTTTTCCTCCTACAGGATCAGGCACCTCGGTAGCCCAATAATAGTTGTAGCCTACACACGAAGCATGTGTTTAGAAAAAAGTAAAACAGCAAGCCTCCATTGTATGTATCCGGAGACTTGCTGTTTTTTTATGCATGCTTTGTGTGCTTACTTTATGCGCTTCCTCCAGCCAAGCCGGGTCCGTTTTGACCTGTGCCCGGTTTCTGCAAGGAGCTGGTACCTGCTCGGGTATCGGCTTTTCCAGAAGTGGCAGCTCCTGCTGCTACAGCAGTTTTCTCTGCAAGTAAAGCTTCTTGTTCCGACGATGCACTAGAGGATGGATTTGTATCTGTTCCCGCCGTTCCTGACTGGAGCTGATACATCTGGAAGTAACGACCGCCCTGAGCCATGAGTTCGTCATGGTTACCGCGTTCGACAATCTCGCCCCGATGCAGCACCAGAATTTGGTCCGCACTGCGGATGGTCGACAGACGGTGAGCAATGATGAAGGTAGTACGCCCTTTCTTGAGCACCTCCAGCGCAGATTGGATAAGCGCCTCGGTTTCGGTATCAATATTGGCGGTAGCTTCATCGAGAATCAGAATCGCCGGATCAAAGGCCAACGCACGGGCGAAGGAAATGAGCTGACGCTGCCCGGCTGATAAAGTACTTCCTTTTTCGATCACTGGCTCGTCAAAGCCTTGCGGCAAGTGGGCCAGCAGTTTGTCAGCCCCGACATCACACAGTGCTTTGTTCACCTGTTCTCTGGTAATCCGGCTGTCTCCCAGACTGACATTGGAGGCTACTGTACCTGTAAACAAATATGGATCTTGAAGAACGATACCCATATGATGGCGTAGCCACTGCTTTGGAATGTCCTTGACAGAGGTTCCGTCAATGGTGATCGTTCCTTTTTGCGGATCATAAAACCGGAACAGCAGGTTAATAATCGAGCTTTTGCCTGATCCGGTATGTCCGACGAGAGCAACCGTTTGGCCGGGATGTGCAGTAAAGGAAATATGCTTAAGGACAGCATCCTTTTTGTAGGCAAAGGTTACGTCGTCGAACTCCACCAGACCTTTGTAACGCGGCATCGTGCCGTCTGTTACCAGTTCTCCGGTTTCATCCATCAGTTCAAATACCCGTCCCGAGGATACGATTGAAGCATCCAGCACCGCAAGCTGGTTGACCATACCAGTCATCGGTTGGAACAGTCGTCCCAGTACATCGACGAAGGCGTATAGTACGCCTAGTGATACAGCACTGCCTGTCGTGCCAAGCGCCTCTGCTCCGAAATACCACAACACGACGGCAAAGGCAAGATTTCTCAGCACATTGACCAGATTGTGTGAAGTGAAGGCGTTCAAATTCAGCATTTTATTCTGGTGCTTCATATAATCATCGTTCAGTTCTTCAAACTCATGTTGCGTTTGTTTCTGGTGCCGGAACACGCGAATAATGGACATACCTTGAATAGATTCATTGATAATCGCATTAATCTCACTGAGCCGGGACCGAATGATCGTATTAAAGCGGGTGGCGACCTTGCGGTACAGCACAATCCACAAGATCAGCAGCGGTACAATGAACAGAGAGATCAGACCCAGTCTGAAGTCCAGCAAAAAGAGTGCGACATATACCCCGGCCATCGTCACAATACCTGAAGTGAAGTTCGACAGTACGGCCACGAATAAATCTTTTACCGCTTCTGTGTCATTCGTAACACGGGATACGACCTTACCTGCGGGCAGATTGTCAAAAAAGTAAACTGGCAACCGTTGAATGTGTGCGTAGAGGTCAAGCCGAAGCTTTTGAATGACCTTGTTGGCCGAGGATTGCAGCCAGTACGTTTTGCCAAATTCGGCAAAGATCGAAATGACCAGAAAGAAGCAATACCAGCCAATCAGTTGAAAGATACCGGGCATTTCCGGCTTGTAAAAGCTATACAGCTCATCGGCTGTCAAAGCCTTGGCATCATAGCGAAAGGTGTCGGAGCCGCGTGTCACCGTCAGCGTGCCGTTCGCAAAGGAGCGGTTACCGTCAGCCACCTGCACCGTACCATCAATAAATACGAAGGATTTGTCGACTTGTAAAATCCTCGCTTCACGCCCTTTGGGCTCCCCGGCCTCAAAGCGGTCTTCACGCTTAAAATGGGTTCCGGCATAACCTACAGTGCCGTCCACACTAGTTGTCTCGTAAAATGGTTTTTCAATAGCGAGCATATGGTCGTCGATCATCGTTTTAGCGATGAAGGGTCCGGCCAGCTCGGCGGCTACCCCGATAGTCAATGCGATGAGTGCCGCGATAAAGCCAGCTTTGCTCGTCAGGGCATACTGGAATAGCCTTTTGCCGATATTGGATTTCATTAGGAAACCTCCCCTGAGGTCAGAACAGATTCCACTTGCTGCCGTTCATACTGTTGACGGTACCATCCGTCCGTCTGAAGCAACTCGTTGTGGGTTCCTTCCTCAATAATGCGTCCTTGCTCCAGCACGACGATCCGGTCTGCATGTTCTACAGCCGAGAGACGGTGAGTGGAGATCAGAGTTGTTTTACCCGAGCGTTTACGCCGGATATTATCAATAATACGTGCTTCTGTTCGAGCATCAACCGCGGACAGTGCATCGTCTAGCACCAGAATATCCGGATCGCCGATAAAGGCGCGTGCCAGCGAAACACGTTGCTTCTGCCCGCCGGACAGGGCTATGCCTTTTTCTCCGACGAGTGTGTCCAGTCCATCGGACAGGGTGCCTAAATCCTGATCGAAAGCTGCGGTACGGATCGCTTCCATGATATCGTCATCATCTGCACACGGTTTACCGAACTGAATGTTCTCACGCACTGATTTGGAGAACAGAATTTGCTCCTGTGGCACGTAGCCGATCCAGCTGTGCAGTTGTTCAACAGCAATGTCCTCCAGCCGAGTGCCAGAGATTAAAATGTCACCGCTACCCGTCGGGTATTCATGTAGTAGCTGTTTGAGCAGGGTGGACTTCCCGCTGCCCGTTCGGCCGACGACACCCAGCGTTTCCCCTCGTTTCAGCTCCAAATTCACATGTAACAGATTGTCAACAGATGAGGTTGGATAACGGAAGGTAACATCTTTCATCGTAATGGACTCGGGGTGGTTAATCGTTACAGGCTGAGCTGCATCTTGTACGTCCGGCTCCACATGGAGAGTTTCGTTCACCCGATCGAGGGAAGCGCTACCGCGCTGCATAATGTTGATCAGTTCGCCGATGGCAAACATCGGCCAAATCATCATCCCCAGATACATGTTAAAGGATACCAGTTCACCCAGCGTGATATCGTTATGAAATACCAGATAAATACCATAGCCGAGCCCGATAACATAGCTAAGTCCTACGCATAAGCGGATCGTCGGTTCGAAGAGAGCATCCATTCGGGCGACCGCCAGATTTTTGCGAAATACGTCATCGGTAATATCGGCGAACCGTTTTTCATCCATCCGTTCCTGTACATAGGCGCGAATAACCCGGATACCTGCCACGGATTCCAGCACCTGGTCGTTCATATCGCCAAATGCATCCTGTGCCAGCGTGTAACGCTCGTGAACGGCTTTGCCGTAAATGCTCATTGCCAGTGCGATAAAAGGAAGGGGCAGAACCGCCGCCAGTGTCAGCTTCCAGCTAATCAGGGTACCCATGGCGACTAGCACGACGCTCAGGTAAACTGTGGAGTCAGTTAGCGTCAGCATGCCAAAGCCCGCAGTACTTGCCACGGAGCGAAGGTCGTTCGTAGCACGAGCCATCAGGTCACCAGTACGATTGCGTTCAAAAAATGGAGGTGTCATCCGCAGCAGATGGTTCATAAAGCGTGTGCGCAACAGGCGCTCCACCAGATTGGCACCCCCAAACAGCTTGTGCATCCATATGTACGTAATGTAGTAGATGACGGCAAGAATGCCTAAAATATAAAAAATATAATGCCAGAGCGAGGACCATGAAATTGAACCGCGTACGATCTCATCAATAGCGCTACCTAGCAGCCGAGGCGGAGCAAGCTCCAGCACGCCAACGGCGATCAGCAAAAACAGCCCAATCGAGTACCGGCTTCGTTCTCTTTTAAAAAACCAGCTTAAATTTTTGAGTACCGAAAACAAGAGGAATCCCATCCTTTCATGAAAAGCTCATGCGAGAGTTGTTGTACCATTTTGAATAAACAATAAGGCTTGCTACCACTAGCTTCAATCCGGTAACAGGCGCAAAAAAGGCATACCGTCCGCAGACGATATGCCTTAAATCTCAATATCATATGGCGCGCAGGTATTTTCAGCACACTCACCACTGAAAAACTGCTCAAACGCAGGCAGCCACTCGTATTAAACCATACAACGTGAATGGCCCAATTCCGAAGGATGCGTCAGGGGAGATGCTCCGGTATGAAGTTGTTGTGTTTGTAGAGTTGGGTAAAAGGCGAGATGAATGTTTAGCACCGGTAACACTCCTTTCTTCTTCGAATTGGATTCATTCTGAACATGAGTAATCGTTCAATTTGGTAATTAATTTCAAAATGGATCTCGTATGGTTGAATCTTAACACCGTCTTTTGCGAATTGTCAAACCTTTTTCAAAAAAATGTATATCGCTCGCTGGAGATTTTCACTTGAGTAAGGGGCGGTTGGTGGTCATTCTAAATCATGCTATGATATAGTTAACAGGATGTAATTGTACAAGGAGATGAGCTAACGCATGAGCATACAGGTAACTGAACCAGCGGCACAGTGGTACATCAAGGAGCTTGGTCTGAACCGTGGAGATACGATCCGTTTTTTTGCCCGCTATAGTTCCGGCGGTGGGTTACATCCGGGCTTTTCTCTGGGAATTGCCGTAGAGCCTCCGCAGCACCCCGTATTACAACATGAAGCGGCTGGCATTACGTTTTATATGGAGGATCAGGATTACTGGTATTTGAAGGGGCATCATCTGGAAGTGAAGTATCTGGAGGAACATGACGACATTATTTACACGTATGCCGAGGAAGAGCAGTCTTAAAGCTCTAACGTTAGAAATAGCGTGCAGGTTAACTGTTTGGGGGCATGAAAAAGCGGCGGAGTATCGCGATACAGGGGATTAACCTGCGTGTGATACTCCGCCGTTTTGTTGTCCTTGGGGCGCGTGTGCTGCATGTTAAGGGTTGTTGAGCATCGGACCATCCACCGCAAAATCAAAATCATCAATGTCGTACACATGTACAGGAACGGAAGCTTCAATAATGCGATGAATCCAGTCCAGTTGATCTGTCAAAATGGGTAATTCTTCACGCTGGGCTGTTAGCACCAGTTCGGTCTCGATTGGGTCAAAATATTCTCCGTAATGCGCAGTATCGACGGCATTAATGACGATCAGTGTGGTGTTAGCGTCGAACAGGATGGGCAAGCTTTTGGCCCAGGGCATCTGAAGCGCGCGCCGGATTTTTTTCTGATTCAAAGGTTCCTCAAAATAGCTGATCAGTTCGCTTACCTTTCGCTTCACATGCTGATCGTCCGCAGGATTATCCATGAGCGGTTCCGTGCTATCCTGAAATTCGTATAGCTCCAGCAACGATGTGTAAGGCACTATATATTCCACAGGGGCGGGAGTTGTAAGCAGTTGGCCATATATGGCAACCATTACAGCTTCCGTTACAAATTGTCGGGACATCGGTCAAGCCTCCTGCATTTACCAAATTATGCGATAAGAGTATAACACAAAGCGGGACTGAATTCAGCCCTTCATGCAGATTGCTCGGGTTCATCCGTTTTTTACGTTGACTGCCTTTTTCAATTATGTCTGCCGCTGGTCAAATACGTTTTTTTATGGATGGCATCTGCCAGCGGCCAGACAAAGGATACGCGGGGAAGCCTAAGTTCGTCCAATTAACAGCGACAGCAGCCCAGCGGCGATGAGCGGTCCTACAGGAACGCCTTTGAAGAAGGCGACACCAATCACGGTTCCGATAAGCAAACCCGTCACAATGATGGGCTGCCCGGACATCAGGGTTACTCCGCGGCCGCCAAGGTAGGCTACCAGGATGCCAATGGCAATAGCGAGCAGCGACTTCCAGTGAAGGAAGGACTCCATCACCTGGCTAATGCTGATTTTACCGCTGGCCAGTGGGGTCATCACACCAATGGTTAGAATGATGATCCCGATCGTCAATCCATACTTTTCAAGCCAGGAGAAAGCAGTATGAAAATGGGTTACCCGAAGTAGCAGTAGTACGACCATGGCAATGGTGACGGTGGAGTTGCCGCTGACAATTCCAAGACCAGCCAGTACCAGCAGGATGAGTGAACTGTAATCCATATATGTGTTCTCCTTAGTTCATTTAGCTTTGAATATGTTCAGCGATTTGGCGACCGTGCCAGCGGCCTGTTTCAATGAACACCTCATTGGCATTGCTGCCAGAAGCGATGACACCCGCCACATATATACCGGGTATATTGGTCTCCATCGTGGAAGGATCATATTCCGGTTTGTCCAGACCCTCAGCCATGTGGACACCTACAGACTCCAGCAGCTTCCGTTCCGGGTGAAACCCGGTCAGTGCCAGTACAAAATCATTTTCGAGCCGGAAAGCTGCTGCCTCCAACGGGGTGACCACTACATAATCCGGATGAATCTCAGTGATGCGGGCGCCCAGATGGAGCGTAATTTTTCCTTTTTGCACCATACTATCGAACAGTGGGCGAACCCACGGCTTAATGTATTCAGACAGTTCGGTTCGGCGATACACCATGTCAATGGTAGCCCCCACACGTACGAGTTCCATCGCTGCATCCACCGCAGAATTGCTGCCGCCGATGATTGCGACCCGCGTGCCGGTATAGGGATGGGCTTCACTGAAATAATGAGTAACTTTATCTAATTGTTCCCCGGGAATGCCCAAATAGTTCGGATGATCAAAATATCCTGTAGCCACGACGACATAGCGTGACGAATACGTTTTGGCTATTCCCTGCTTGCTCACCGTATGTACAGTAAATGTAGCATCATCCTGTCGTGTGATTGTTTTTGCTTCCTCGTAATGACAGACGTCCAGGTTATAATGTGTCGCCACCTTGCGGTAATACGCCAGTGCTTCATGACGGTAAGGCTTGTCATTAGGCGTACTGAACGGAACATCGCCAATTTCCAGCAGTTCAGCCGTGCTGAAAAACTGCATGTTCGTCGGGTACAGAAAAATAGAGTGAACAATGTTACTTTTTTCGATAATGACGGTTTGCAAGCCTCTGCGGCTGCATTCGATTGCAGCGGACAGCCCGCAAGGCCCGCCTCCGATAATGACTACGTCGTGCATCTCGATGAACCTCCTGTTATATTGGTCTGTTGCGCCTGTTTTGCAGTAGTATGGTAGACGTTTCAAAGCGCTAATTTATAAAAAATTTGAAAGGCGAAACAATTGAATATATGCAATCTCTGCACAAAAGTCAAGTAATATCATCCTACCGCAATGCGTACACAATATCCAGCCGTTTTCAGAAAGAAGTAAAAGAATGCTACAATTGACAACTATTTTTAACAATCATATAATTAGATATATATCTATTTTTATGTGTGGAATTTAATTTTTCACGCAAAGTATACGGAGAGTAGTTAGTGATGAAAAGAGGCGTTAACGATGCAACTGGATAAAATGGTCAACTATCATAAAGCGCTTGCTGATCCTACGCGTATGCGTATATTACTGCTCTTGTCACGTGGAGAGATGCATGGTCAGGCGTTGGCGGAAAAACTGAATTTATCCCAACCGACTGTCACGCATCATGCTTCCAAGCTTCGTGAAGCGGGGTTAATCAAGGAGCGGCGTGATAAGAATACGGTATATTTCACACTGAATCCTGAACTGATCAGGCAGCATGCCGAAGCGACAGTGCGGTTTATTTTTGAAAAAGGAGAGGGGGAGGAAGAAATGTCAGAGGTTAATGAAACGCTGGAAGCGACAGTCTTGCGCAATTTTTTTTCCAAGGACGGCAAGCTGCGTCAAATTCCCTCGCAATACAAGAAAAAGCTGATCGTGCTTCAAATGCTGGCAGAAAAGCTGGAGCCGGGCCGCGTGTATCCTGAACGTGAGCTAAACGAGTGGATTAAGCAGTATCATGAGGATTTTGCGACAATTCGGCGTGAGCTGATTATGCATCAATTTATGTACAGGGAACGTGAAATGTATGAATTGAATCCACGTGAGATGTGGACGCGTTGGGATCAAGTGCGCTAAAAGAAACTTGAAAAGATTTTAAAAAAAGGTTTGCGGCAGACTTGACAGACGAATTGTGGACTTGTATGATTAAGGAAATTTTAGGAGGAGGCGATGTTATATGCGTACGAACATGAATGGATCGGTTCAGCAGCAGTATGACGTTGTCTCCCGCACGGATGATGCATAGTTGAAGACTATATGAAATAAGTATAGTTTTTACATGGCATTCGGTTGAGCAGTAGAACCGATGAAATCCGCAGGGAGTGATTCCCTGCGGATTTTTTTATGATTAGGGTCTTGGGATAGCCTCGGCCTGAATCATACACCCTCCGCAGGGGTTTCCCTGCGGATTTTTTGCGTTGTTTGCTCGCGGGAGAGAACATTTATAAACACCGAATAGCACGAAAATAAAAAAACATCAACTTTAAACATCAGCAATAAACGATGATTCACAGGAGGAAAACAATGAGTATACATGAATACGGCTGGTCTGATTACTGGAACGGCTTTTGGGATCAATGGAAACAAAGCTTTGAAGAACGAGCAGAAAATACACAGGTACGCCCTGCCCGTCTGATTGCCGATTATGGTCAAAAAGTAAAGCTTATGACTATGGATGGAGAACGCTGGGGAGCTGCTTCCGGCAAGCTGAGACATGCTATTGTCGATCCGGCAGAAATGCCGGCTGTGGGGGATTGGGTGGCTGTCACCGTGCCAGATGGAACCTCGGATGCAGTCATTCATGCCGTGCTGCCACGTAAAAGTCGGATATCCCGGCAGGCTGCGGGCTTTGAGACGAAGGAGCAGCTGATTGCGACAAATGTAGATACGCTCTTTCTCGTCAATGCACTGAATCACGATTTTAATGTGCGCAGGCTGGAACGGTATCTAATTATGGCGTGGAACAGTGGGGTCGATCCGGTCGTTGTGTTGAGCAAAAGCGATCTTTGTTTCGATGTGGAAGAGCGGGTGGCCGAAGCGGAGGGGGTTGCCCCCGGTGTGCCTGTCATCGTTATTTCCGCTTTGCAGAATGAAGGGAGAGAGCAGTTGGAGGCGTTTCTTCAACCCGGACGCACAGTAGCCTTAACAGGCTCATCCGGCAGCGGCAAATCAACGATTGTGAACTGGCTGTCCGGGGCCGAAGTTCAGCTTACACAGGATGTGAGGGAAGAGGACAGTCGAGGGCGTCATACGACCACCCACCGACAGTTGTTCCCCATATTGAAGCAAGCCGTTCTGCTGGATACGCCGGGAATGCGTGAACTGAATCTGTGGGATGATTCCACCGGGGTCGCGAATACCTTCGCGGATATTACTGAAATGGCACAAAATTGCCGTTTTGCAGACTGCAAGCATCAGGGAGAAGCGGGATGTGCGGTAGAGGAGGCTGTGCAGCGTGGTGAGCTATCTGAATCCAGAGTGAACAACTATCGCAAAATGCAGCGGGAGCTGGAGTATCAGGCACGTAAAGAAGCAGATCGGCGGAAAAAGGATCAACGTTCAAGCACAAATCAGGGCCGAGGCGGTAATCGAAGTGGCTGGAGACGTGATGTGGAGTGGTGAGATGAAGAAAGGTTATTTGTAAAAATCACAAGAGAATCTGCGGTGTGGTCGGCATATCCTGTAGAGGGGTGAGTATATGCCGAATTATAGTATTGTAGTGAGTTTGTCGGATCGTCGTCTGTATTTAAAAGATGGAGATCAGACCGTACTTAGTTATCCGGTCGGTATTGGTAAAATTGCTACACAGACGCCATACGGACAATTTACCATCATCAATAAACAGCCCAATCCCGGCGGCCCCTTCGGAGCGTTCTGGATGGGGCTGTCCAAGCCGCATTATGGAATCCACGGCACTAATGCGCCTTGGTCCATTGGCAAGCTGGTGTCGCATGGTTGCATACGTATGCAAAACAAGGATGTGCTGGAGCTTCAGGAAAAGGTTAGCATCGGCACGCCGGTCACCATACAGCCTTAGTGACCGACAAGTTACAATACTCTGCAATCCATGCTGTCCAATTATGATTTGGGTTGAATAGGGATACGGGCTTCAATCCGTTTGGAGCCCTCTTTGTCGTCTGCGGATTTAACTAGCGTGCCGGAAAGATGCTCTCCGCTTGCTCCGTATACTCGTTTCGAATTCGCCCATATGTCTTCGTTAGGCTCGAAGCTTATAGCCATGGTGTAACGATTAGCCAGGCTCGGTTTTTTGACCCTCATGCTGAAAGAGCCGTCAGGCATGACTTTGGTTTGATCATCATAGCCAAACTGCCAGCGTCCCGGGAAATCAATAGTGAGCTTGACATCTGATCCTTCCAGCAAATTACTGCGCGCATATACATGATAATAGTTGCCTTCCTGCTTCATATCCGGCTTGATCCACACTTTGGGGCTACCGTAATCCTTTGGTTTGTTCCAGACAGGCTTAACCAGCGGGGTGCTTTGTTCCTGCTCAGGATCAAACTCCGCGCCAATTCGGACTTCTTGCCGAAGCTGTTCCTTTTCTTCGTATTGATATACATAGGGCCCTTCCAATTTCTCACCACCGCTGCCGTAAAGATTGCGTATCGGGTCGTCTTGGTCAGCCGGACGGAACAAAACCGTCAGATCCATGCTGCCCTGTATGCCTGGCCGTTGCACACGAAGTACAAAGCTTCCGTCCTTTTGAACAGTTGCTTCGTCTGTGTATCCGGTGAGCAGGGAGTTCTTGACCGCGAGATTACCCTTAATCCGCGCTCCGGCGGGGAGGTTGGAGCGCCCTGTGACCTTTACGGTTTTTCTGTCTATATTTACGTCGCCTGATATTTCGACATAACTGCTGCCTTGTTGGTGTACAGGGGTGCGATTGGCAGCTCGTTCATCTAGAGAGGACGTATTCTGGTTTGGGTTGCCGGTAACAGTGTAGGCGCGGGCCTCAGCCTCATGTTGGGCCATACTGCGGGTAGAGGCTTTTTCCCTGCTACATGCAGACAGAATTGTCAGCAACAACAAAGTGTATAAAAATATCCAGCCTATTTTAGCCAATCTGTGCTTTTCCATAGTTTCTGCTCGCTCCTTGTTCATAGCTTCCAGATTTAAAGCGGTCAATCCTTTGAAACTTTATGTATTTACCCTTTTTAAAGGTTATGTAATCCTTCCTGTCTTTTCCAACAGGGTGCCTACGTGTTTAAACTACAAGCAGAATGGTTAAAAATGGATAGTCTGATCATCCCCTTGGAAAGCAGGGGCAGCATGTTGTAAAGGAGCCTGAGTCATATGTCCATTGACCGTTTTATCCTGAAAAAGCTGGACAACTGCCGGGAAGAGCATACACGCGCTAATTTACTGGAACTGTTTAGAATACGAATTGAGAAGGCGCAGAAGTTGGAACGAGGCGGCAAAAAAGGTTATCGCAAAAGAATACTATAAGCAGATTGCTATAAAATGATAGGTTCGGCTAGTTACATGTATCATGTTTCAAAGCCGCTGATACGGAGAGAGTGCTTAGTCACTCTCTCTTTTTTGCTATGATTTCGGAACAAAAAAAGTCCCTCTTAGTAGAGGGACAGTGCCAATGAATCATTTTCACTAACGCTATGCAGGATGGCTTCACAACCGACAATTTCTATACTGATCAAAGAGTTAAGACATTTTTGAAGGGCACGCTTGCCTCTGGAGATTTTGTTCTCCAAAGTGTTGCTTAGAAGTTTTAATGTTTTTTGTACAGGTTGTTTGTTTTCTTGGTTGAAGTATACGGGAATACGTTTGTTTTGAAATGTAATTAATGTTCTCACAAAAATCACCTCGCTTGAGTTATTTCATGACTTTATTGTAGAGCCCGTTTCTTAAAATTACCTTAAAAACACCTTATAAAAACATAAAGGTCTGAAAAATTTACAAAGTGTTCACAATACTCTGGTAAACAATCGAATTTGGTTTAACCCATCGACAAAATGACGTATATGCGAATTCTACAAAACTCTGAAAATATAGTTTATTGATTCATATGACTCTTTTAAGATATAAAAATACAACTAAAGTCATGATTTTATAGTGCGAGTGGGTAGTTTGTAACAAATTGACAGTCTAATAGGCGGATGCTACAGTTACGATAGCCATATTTTTATAGAAAATAGGCTGTTTGTGTGAGCTTTACTGTATATATTAAGGATCGGGAGGGATGACAGATGATCCTGACCGTGCTTTCGGGACGACAGGAAACAGAGTGGTTTGACATCGAGGTGGCTGATGAATACTCGGTAGATCATTTGAAGCTGATGCTGGGTGTGCGTATTTTTGGTGAGCCTCCGGCGGAAGGAATGCAATATATTATGGAAGCAAAATTCCCGGAGGGGCTTTGGTTCAGGGTGGAGGACGACCAGCTGTTGATAGGAGCGGGTCTGCGGGAAGGCTGTACGGTGCGTATTCAGCGCGCTTTTTCGACAACCCAGGACGAAGCTCCTGTATATGGACGGCGCTCGCTGTTTCAAAGTGAAAAAAATGGGTAAATACACACATGAAATTATATGAAACCTTGGTAAAATGAAATAGTAAGCGAAAAGGGGGACTTTTGTCTTGAATGTATTATACCAGCGCTCCCCGAGATTAAGACCGGCGCTCCGAGAGGAGAAGCTGGAGATTTTACGGCCTCCGGCTGAGCCGAGCAAGCCGTCTTTTTCCATTATATCTATACTTATTCCGTTAATGATGACGTTGGTAACGATTGGTTTTTACGTATATATGAGCAAAACAGGCAAGATGGGCAACAGTAACTACCTGATGTTCCAGATGGTTACTGTGGTCATGATGCTTACATCCTATACCATTCCTTTTTTCGTGTATTTGAACAATAAGAAGGAATACAAGCGCAAGCTGGAGGAACGTGACCGGATGTATCGGGAACAGCTCCAGAAGCATCGGGAAGAGCTCGAATTGAAACGCGAAGAGCAAATTCGCACGCTATATGAAATTCACGGTGACCCGCAAATCTGCGCTCAAATCGTCAAAAACCGTAACAGCTCTCTCTGGGAGCGTTCGCCGGAGGATGAGGATTTTTTGCAAGTGCGTATTGGAACCGGACAAGTTCCGTTTCATATCAAGCTGCAAATCCCACGCCCGGACGGCTATGACCGAGACCCGTTGCTGGGAGCTGCGGATGAATTGGGGGAAGAGTTTCGTCTGGTGGATGCTGCTTCCATTGCCTTGCCGCTGTTTCAATCCAAGGTGGTTGGACTGGTTGGAGAGCGAGAGCATACTCTTGCAGCATTAAGAGTGATTCTGGCACAGGTGACTGTCCGTCACTCGCCGGATGAAGTGAAAATCGCTTCCTTTTATGATGAGCGTGAGGAAAGTGAATGGAATTGGATGCGTTGGCTTCCGCATGTGTGGGACGATGACAGAACCGGGCGGATGATGTCAGATCGCAGCAGTAGCGCCCATCAATTGGCGGACTTTCTGTTTGCCAGATTGAACCGCCGTAAAAACAACCGCAACGAACGTCATGGAAAAGGGATGGAGGTCCCGTGTTAGTCGTCGTGT
>NZ_JTHP01000003.1 GCF_000943545.1 Paenibacillus terrae | reverse complement strand
TTTGTTTTTGATAATCTGGAGCTGCTAGGTAAGCTCGGATTGGACGTTCATCCGCCTATGAGGACGCTGGCTTACGATATGCAGCAGGCATGGGTTGCTTTTGCACGTGACGGAAAGCCTGTGCTGCCGGAGGGGGAATGGCCGGTATACGACAGGGAATCGCGTGCTACGACCATTTTTCATCAAGGCATCTCAGTTCAGCATGACCCGGAAGGGGAAAGACGCCGCCAGTTGACCGGACAGATGAGTATTTGATCCAAGTATTGAGGTATCGTCTAATGCCCTAACATACTAAAAGCCTTCGCCCGTATTTTGTATACGGATGAAGGCTTTTTTAGGTTGAACAGGTGCAGATGTATTGCAGGCACTAAATCTTGAATCGCTTAACCAGCTCTTGCAAATCCTGCGCCATATTGGACAGCTCCTGAGAGGAAGAAGCGATTTCTTCCATCGCCGCCATTTGCTCTTGAACGGCTGCGGAAGTCGTCTGTGAGCTATCCGCCGAATTGCGGGACAGGCTTGCCAGATGGGTAACAGTAGCCGAAACTTCCTCCGTACTGGCCGAAATTTGTTCAGCGGCTGCGGACACGCTTTGAATCTGTTCCACAATATGAGATGTGGAGCGCTCAATATTCGTGAAGGCACCTTCTGCATCTTGGCTAATACGCAGTCCCTCACCCACCTGGTTACGAACATTACCGTTCATCGTAGCCGTGGAACGCTGGATCAGATCCAGCATCTGTGTAATGATCTGGCTGATGGAATCTGCGCTTTCCTTGGATTGCTCCGATAGCTTGCGAACCTCGATGGCTACTACGGCGAATCCACGCCCGGCTTCGCCTGCTCTGGAGGCTTCGATTGACGCGTTCAGCGACAGCAGGTTGGTCTGCTTGGCAATGGCAGCAATCGCGCTATTCATCTGCTTCGCGTCGTCAGAGAGCTGTGACAGCTCATCCATCAGGCTGGCGGTTTGGGTCACAGCTTCCAAAATACGGTCCATCTGTGTGCGTACGCTGCCGATCATTTGGCTGCCTTTGGCTACGTCATGCTCAGTCTGTCCTGCTGAATCTACGATGGAGCTTGCCGATTCCGCAATGGTGCTGACACCCTTCGCCATTTCCTCGACGGCATTGGCTGTTTGTTCGGATGCCTCCGCACTGGTGGTCGCATTTTCTGCGGATTCCATAACCGTTTCCGCTACATGCTGTACGGATTCCGTCGTTTGCTCCGTGCTTTCCTTGATCATCAGGGAGGAGGACGCGAGTCGGGACGACGTTTGGTTGACCTCGGAAACCATCGTATGCAGTGCATGTGTCATCTGGTCAAAATTTTGCGCCAGCTCACTGAATTCATCCTTGCCGGACAGATTGACCCGTGCGGTAAGGTTGCCGTCACGAACCTCGCGCGTTCCGTTTTGCAGCTTGCCCAGTGGTATCAGGAACGAGCGAATCATCAGGATAATGACAACAGCAGCAGCCAGCACGGATATAGCGATAACGATCAGGCTTTGTTTCAAGATCGGTTGGGCTGCATCACTGTAATCCTCCAGATCGGACAGGGCGGTAACGTTCCATCCGGTGAGGGGATCTACGATTGAGAAAGCTTCCACGGTTCTATTCATAAACTGAATTTGTTTCATGGAAGGAGCTTCTTGAGATTGTCCTTGAGCTGTTTTTGGCAATTCAGGTAATCCGGTAATGGTGTCTGCCGGTTTTTTACCCGTGCTCTTGAACGCTGCTCCGGCCCCGGATACGAGCTTGTGCTCGGCATCCACAATAAACAGTCCGCCGCGCTGACCAATGCTGATGCCGTTCAAGCTCTCGCTCATCTTATCCAGACTCAAGTTTAGTGCTATGGCCCCCTGTCCCTCCGTCAGGGTTCTTGATATAGTGACTACCAAATTACCCGTGGAGGCACTCGTCATAGGAACTCCAACGATTACTTTACCGTCCTGTGCTGTAGCCAGCTTGTACCAAGTTTTTTGTCGGGGATCATAGTCTGTGGATTCTCTTTTCGGTGAACGGATATATTCACCCTTCGCATTACCCAGAATCACACCATCCAATTCAGGGTGAGCCTTGGTGATTAGATCCAACCTGGCCTGAATGGTGTCAGCGTTTGTGATAAAAGAATCGGATTGAAATTCAGATGCAAATACATCCATATCCTTCATAATGGGGGATACATACTGATTAATATTGCCTTGGATCAAATTCAAGTTCGTATTGACCGAGCTGCCCATCTGTTGGCGAAGCTGGGTTTTGGCGCTTTGATACGAAAAGTACCCAATTAGAATACTTGGAATCAATAGAACCGCCAAAAAAGATACAATCAATTTTGTCCGCATTAAATAGAACTGTTTGAGAAACCTGCTCCACCATGGAACCGTTTGTTTTGCTTTAGTCATAGTTCTTGCTCCTCTGTGTCTAATGATCACTACATTGTTTTATTCGACAAAAGCCAAAGGATTTTATAGATGTAATCTTTGGGAAAAGAGGAATAGTTGCTAGTTTTACACGCTTTTATTTAAAAATAGTTCTAAAGTAGCATGTTAAATATTAATACTTATACATAAAAAGCCAAATCGGAGATGCAAAGCATCTTCTCGATTTGGCTTGGGGAAGTAAGTAACGGACATTGAACCTGTTAGTTTTTTTGCTGACGAGAAATCATAAAGAGTGTAATCCAGATAAGCATAAAGCCAGTCAATTGCGCTACCGTAACGATCTGCTGGAAAGCGATCCAGTTAATTACAACACCGACCATCGGGAAGCTTAGTTCTGCCATCGTGGCATAAGACGCCTTGGTCGTACTCAAGCCCTTGTAATACAATAACAGGCTGAGAAGACCAGGGAGCAGCGCCTGCAGCAACAGATTGATAATCACTGCTGCGCCCGCCCATGTGCCAGCAGGCATATTCCAGGGTGCATGCTCCACAGAGGTGAGAACGATCAGCAGAGGGAGAGCCACCATGAAGCGCAGGGAGGTCACCGTCTCATATTTCATCGAACGAAGCAAGTAGCTTCCCATTACTGTCGAACCGCCCCACAGGACCGCTGCTCCTAGTGCAAGCAGACTGCCGACGTGGATGAAATCATGAACATGTCCGAAGGGGAGCGACCAGCCGAAGGTAAGAAGATACGTCCCGAACAGAGCCACGACAATTAAGATTCCAAAATTACGCGGCAGCATTTCCTTCAATATAACGCGGGCCAGAATAATAGCGACCAACGGTTGAAGCTTCTGGAGCAGCAGCACTGCATTAAGATCACCGTTGCTAAGTGCCATCGTGAAAATCACGCTGGCCAGAGCCGAGCCGCCCCACGAGACGAACAAAATAGCCAAAATCTGACGAAGCCGTACCGCTTTAAGCTCCTCGCGGTGCTTCCACAGCACTGGTGCCAGGGCGATAAAGAGCAGCACATGCTCCATCAGCACAATTTGTGTAGAGGTAAATGATTTGAGCAAAATAATACGAAACAGCGGGTCCGCGCCCCACAAGGCCGCTCCAATCGCGACTAGCCAAAAACCGCTTTTCATGTGGGAGCTACGATCAAAACCTTTGGATGTTAGTACAGTTGATGATTGACTCATACTCAATTAGCTCCTTGCGAATACAGGACCGGTGGCACAAAAACCCCCGTCCATGGCGATAGGCCATGCAAGACGGGGGTTGATCAAATAAACTTGCCGCTTTATGCAAGTTAAATGAAGTTGCTGCAAAACCAATAACACAGCATTCATTCACTTTGCGGCATGTTCATGCTTCGATCTTCTTCCATCCGGACTTTACCGTCGGCTTTGGCATCTCACCAAATCAGTCCGTATCTTGTTGCCAGATACAGAGTCGCGGGCTTAGCTCCATGAGCCATACCGCCGGTTGGGAATCACACCCTACCCCGAAGATCCTTATTCCGTTTTTTAATTTCTCCTATAGGATATACCTGTTTTAGAATGAAGTCCAGTGAAAAATATGTGTACATCGAACAAAGGTTTTCATTTATTTTTTGAAAGCGTTTTACAAAATTACATATTACGAGGTAATATCTTTGTACTCGATACGGCGGATGGCCGCATAAGCTACAAGCATTCCCAGCACGGCAAAGCCGATCTGCACAAGCGCAAAGGAGCCGAGTGTAGCGCCGTTATTATTCGAAAACAGCAGGGCTACGATCAGGATCGAGCTCACAATGGTGGTAGGTATCGAGTATTTTCGCATCCCCATGTATAGCGGAACCAGCCCCATAAAGCTTGCTGCAACCGCATTGATCAGTGTCCGCACTGATTGCTGTCCTAGTATAGTGAGGCTAAGCTTATCCGGTACAATAACGACGAACTGATTTAATAGATGAACGGCTGCCGTAATGATGATTTCCGATAAAATAATGGACAGGAACGTAAACAGCAACACGATCAAGAGTTTGGCGACCATCAGCTTTTTGCGGTCAATCGGGTACATGAACAAGATGTTAATCGACTTGGACTTAAATTCGCTCACAATAAAGCGGCACAGCAGGACGGAGGCAAAAATAATAAATGTGGCTCTGACCATATAGTCTAGGAGGTCCAAAAGCTCAGCGTACCGTGTAAATTCGGGCACTCCTTCACTTTGGCTGTCCAGCGCAATAATGATGAACAGGCCTAAAATACATGCGTTGGCAATCAGCGCCGAACGGATATATCCCGCCAAATGAAACTTTTTCAGCTCCAGTTGCATCAGTTTAAGCATGGAGTTCACCTCCATGTAACAGCCGCACGAAGTAGTCTTCCAGCGTACTGTTTTTTTGGTGGATGGAATCCACCTCTACCTCATTTAAAATGAGCGTTTTCGTAATTTGCTTCTGTGGTACACTTGTATCATAAATGCGTATATTCTGATCATTCAGCACCCGGATATTCGTCAGATTCAGGTGATGGGAGAGGACGTAGGCTGCTTTTTTGCAGTCATTGGTCGTAAATTCGATGTATTCCGTATTGGTTTCCCGCACCTGTTCCATCGACACTTCCTCAATCAGTCGACCGTGATTAATCACACCCACCGTATCGGCAATTTGCTCAATTTCCACTAAAATGTGGCTGGACACAAGGATCGTCATACCATATTCCTTGCACAGCATGTGGAACAATTGGCGGATTTCCTTGATCCCCACCGGGTCCAATCCATTAATGGGTTCGTCCAAAATCAGCAGCTCCGGCTTGGTCGCAATCGCTCGGGCGATCCCGAGACGCTGCTTCATCCCCAGTGAGAAATCCTTTACCGGCTTGTCATCTGCGTTTCGCAGGTTCACTAGCTCCAGTGCATCACGAACAGCCTGCTTGTTATAATAGCCCATATATTCACAATGAAGTTCGAGATTTTGCCGGGCCGTCAGCCTGTCATAAAAAATCGGGTATTCAATAATCGAGCCCATCCGTCCGAGCAGGTGGTATGACTTTGGCGTTAATTTTTCACCGAACAATTCAATCTCACCTGAGGTGGGCTTGAGCAGGTTCGTAATCATTTTCATAATCGTTGTCTTGCCCGCCCCATTGGGACCGAGAAAGCCATAAGTTTCCCCCTGGCGCACATTCATGCTGACCCCCGCTACAATTTCGTTGCCCTTTAGGGCCTTGGTCAGTTGATGCGTCCGTAATATGTAAGTCATGGGTGTTCTCCCTTCGTATACTGTTGATAATTTAAGCATAAAGGGCGAAATGTTCATTTTTCTTTCCCGTTTCTTACAAAATTATTAAGTTCGATTAATAGTTGATTTTTTTCAATGTAAAAGAGAAGACCGTCCGCTCATAAGGTATGCTGCTCAAATGAATCTCTCCGTTCATCGTCTCAACCAGACGTTTGGCAATCGTAAGACCCAGCCCGCTGCCCTGTATCGCCTTATTGCGGGAATCCTCAAGCGTGTACATACGTTCAAAAACCTTGTCCTGCTCAGGCTCCTGTATGCCTTGCCCCCGATCCCATACCTCTATACGCACCGTGTCCTGCTGTTCCGTTAGAGTCAATCCCAGTGTCCGACCATCGGTACCGTAGCGAATCGCATTCGAGATCAGATTGTTCAGCACCCGCCCAAACGCTCCTTCGTTCCCCAAGGCATGAATGGGGTGCTCCGGGATATCAATATGCACAGCAAACCCTTGCGCGGTCAGCAGATCATAAAACTCCAAAATGCTGCGTCTGCACAGCTCTCCCACCTCCAGCCGGGTCAACGGAATGTCCGTATCATTAGCCTCCAGCTTCGCCAAGCTAAAAAAGCTTCCGATCAGCTCAATCGCTTCGCTTGTCTTCTGATGAATCCTGGATAGCAGCTTTGCACGTTCTTCCGGCAAAATATGCGGATCGGCATCCAGCATCTCGGCATACCCGAGCACCACCGTAAGCGGGGTCTTAAGGTCGTGGGAAATGTTTGAAATCATTTTGCGCATGGCGATTTGGCTTCGGTTGTAATCCACAGACACTCTCAAATTCAAGTCCAGCAAACGGTTAATTTCCGTCATGAGCCTTTGCAACTCGGTATCACCCGTGACATATAGCAGCTTTTCCGCATGATTAACGGTTACAATTCGTTCCAGTGCGTTTCGGATATCCTTTATTTTGCGCTTTCGGGCCACCCGTTCCCGCCAGAGCCATACAATAACGACGGACAGGATGAGGACGACGATCCATTCAGAAATGTTCTCGATGTTCATATCACCCGTTCTCCCATTTATAGCCGATGCCCCATAACGTCTTAATGTGAACCGGGTGGGAGGGGTCTTCCTCGATTTTCTCACGTAAGCGGCGGATATGGACGTTAATCACGTTTTCGTCACCCATATAATCCTCTTTCCAGATAAACCCGTATAATTGCGCTTTGGTAAATACACGGTTCGGATGGGTGACAAATAGCTTCAGAATATCAGATTCCTTGGCAGTTAACTGAATTTGGATTCCGTTGCGGGTGACCATAAAATGATCAAAATCAATGCGCAGATTTCCGTAGGTCAGGACCTGTGCTTTCGGCTGTTCCTCCTGCTGTTGCTGGCGTGCATAGGTAGTGGATCTGCGGATGGCAGACTGTATCCGTGCGGTCATTTCTACCATCGAAAAAGGCTTGGCAACATAATCATCTGCTCCGAAGCCCAGTCCAAGCGCTTTATCCACGTCGCTGTCCTTGGCAGACATAATCAGAATCGGGACAGCGCTGTTGGTACGGATTCGACGGATGACCTCCATACCATCGACCTTCGGCATCATCAGATCCACCAATACCAGATCGTAGGTATGACGTTCAAAGGCAAGCAGCCCTTCTTCCCCGTCATAGGCGGTGGTTAATGTGTAGCCTTCTTTGCTGAGCGCTTTGAGCAGCATTTCTGCGATGGCTGTATCATCTTCAATGAGTAAAATATGCTGTGACATAGGTGTGGAACACCCCTAATTTTTAGATTAAGCTCGTGTGACGAACTGTACCTGAATTATATAGAGCAGTGGAGTGGATTTCTATAAAAAATATCCAACGAATTTGAACGGGCAAATATTCTCAACTTAAATGCACTGAAGTGGATTTTTTTATCCATCCCCAGCATAAGATGTAATCAAATTACTGGAAATTCGCCACCTTCCTATATTATACTGAAAGAGTTTACAATCCGATATTTGGAATACGGTGTTATGATAATCGGGACATGCCTTATACGAAAGATTGGACATGATTCGAAAACATGAGCTACGGCACAGAACCGTCATAAAGGAGAGCAACGATGTTTGTCATACGGGGAGCACAAAAGCTGCTGAAGGAATGGGATATCGAACCACTACAAGTTGATATTTATCCGCCTTTGAATAGTTGGCATGCCAACTTGTTTTTGCTTAATCGGAGAAAAAATATTGTGTTTATGCATGATGCATCCCGCTTGAGTGTCACGCTGTTCGGAATCAAAAAGGCGCAGTACAAAAATCTACCAACTCTTTTCGTCCAAGCCTTGAAGGAGCTCATGCTCAGTGAGGGTTTTGATGAACAAATTGTAGAGGCGTACACACAGGAAGGCAAGCAGATGCTGGCTACTACGACGAACAGCCATAGTGTGATGGGAACCTTGGATGAGATTATTTTTGTCATGAAGGAACTGGATATGGAGCATGGATGCGAGTTGGAAAAAAACCAGTGGAATAACCGGATTGTGTTAAAAACGGTTCAATACCAGTATCCGGTCGATGCTTTTAAAGAAGCTTTGGAAAAGCATTATAAACAAGAAAATGTGCGAGAGTCTTGAGATCAATTCGAAAATAATTTCCATTTATTTGCTCTTATGATATATAATCTAATATAGTTCTAAAAGACTATATAGAGAGAGGTAAGGGGTATTTTATAATCGCTTACATATTAATGATCTGCTTTCCCAAGGCTATGGTCCTGCGACGAAGAAATCCCAAGCTGTCCTGATTTCCAAAGGATTTCTTGCTGAAAATTACGCTGCTAACGCTGCGAGTTAATTGGAGAGCTGGTCGTTAAACAGAAGTGCCAAAAGAGTATCCACCAAAGTCCATCTGGGCGGGGGATGCTCTTTTTTTTACAACTCACAGGAAAGCAAAGCTTGCGATGAAATGAATCACAGCGCAAAAAGCGTCACACTTTGGTAAAATAAAACGATACAGTGTTTGACACCATCGGTCAGACTTAAAAACAGGGGGTACATAACGAGCATGAAACGGATTATTGAGGTAGCCAAAGAAGCAGGAATCGAAGAAGAGCATCTGGAGACGTATGGAAAATATAAAGCGAAACTGAATCCGTCCCTGTGGGAGCAGGTGAAGGATCGTCCGAATGGAAAGTTGGTGCTGGTCACGGCAATGAATCCGACTCCGGCGGGAGAAGGAAAAACACTAACGACCATTGGGTTGTCGCAGTCGCTAAATGCGCTGGGGCACAAGACCATAGCTGCGCTGCGGGAGCCGTCACTAGGCCCCTGCTTTGGCATGAAAGGGGGAGCAACCGGGGGAGGACAAGCCCAGATTGTTCCGGCCGAGGATATTAATTTGCATTTTACAGGCGATATCCACGCGATTTCGGCGGCGCATAATTTGCTGGCAGCGATGATCGATAATCATTTGTTTCATGGCAATGCTTTGCGCTTGAAGCCGGAACGAATCATGTGGAAACGGGCTGTAGATATGAATGATCGGAGTTTGCGAAGCATCGTGACCGGATTGGGAACAGGGAATGGAGCGGTGAGAGAAAGCGGTTTTCTAATTACCTCGGCCTCGGAAGTGATGGCGGTATTGTGTCTGAGTGAAAATATCGACGACCTCAAAGTGCGCTTGGGTCGAATGGTCATCGGATATAATGAAGCGGGCGAAACGGTAACGGCAGAGGATTTGCAAGCAGTAGAAGGCATGGCTGTGCTGCTTCGGGAAGCGTTAAAGCCGAATCTGGTGCAAACGCTGGAGGGAACGCCAGTCATTGTGCATGGTGGTCCTTTTGCCAATATTGCGCACGGATGCAGCAGTCTGATCGGTACGAAGCTGGCCTTGAAGCTAGGGGAGGTTGTCGTGACGGAGGCCGGATTCGGGGCTGAGCTGGGGGCAGAAAAGTTTTTTGATATCAAATGCCGTCAGTCCGGTTTGCAGCCGGATGCGGCTGTGCTGGTCGTAACCGCCAAAGCGCTGAAATATAACGGTGGTGTAGCTAAAAATGAACTGGACGCGGAAAATCTGGAGCAATTACAGCTCGGATTAGCCAATATGAATCGGCATGTACGGAATTTGCAAAAATTCGGCGTGCCTGTATTGGTAGCGGTCAACCATTTTGTAACGGACAGCGAAGCCGAATTGGAACTGATTTTCGCGGAATGCCGCAAGCTGGGTGTACCCGCAGAGCTATCGCAGGTGTGGGCACAGGGAAGTCAAGGGGGAGAAAAGCTGGCCCAAAGTCTGCTAAATCTGCTCCAAGAGGACAAGGCTCATTTTGCACCGTTGTATGATCATGCGCTTGATCTGCAAGCGAAAATTAGGTTCATTGCGCAGGAGCTTTATGGTGCGGCAGAGGTAGTATATACTCCAGCAGCTAAACGGGCCTTGTCCGGCATGGAGCAGCTTGGCTTCGGGCAATTGCCTGTATGCATGGCGAAAACGCCGTATTCTTTTTCAGATCAGCCGTCTCTGCTAGGCGCACCGGAGGGCTTTACGATCCACGTGTCCAGAGTGTCATTGTCCGCTGGAGCAGGCTTCGTGGTCGTGGAAACGGGCAACACAATGACCATGCCCGGTCTACCCAAATCCCCGGCAGCCGAGCATATGTCGCTGGAGCCGGATGGGAGCATTCAGGGGTTGATGTAATATTATTGCGAAAAATGTTAGGTGTTTTATGAGGAAGCACCGAGTAGCTTGGGCAGTGCGGTGAGCAGCTTTTGGCGGGTCATGGCATCGTTCCAATTCCAGCGGTCTGCTTCTACAAAATACACCTGGCCTTGACGCACAGCGGGTAGGCTGCGCCAGAGAGCGCTGTTCAGCATGTGATCCAACGTACGTTTGGAGTCTGGAGCAGTGGGAATGAGCATAAAAATACGGTCCCCGGCGTAGTCGGGGAGCTGGTTGGGCTCAATTTCCGCGAAGCCAAGTCTTTCGTCGAGAACCTTTTGGATCGGCTCAGCGGGCTGAAAGCCCTGCGGGTGGTAAAGAGCCGCCGAGAAGCCGGACATCCCCATCACAAATAGTCGATCACCCTGATCGAAGATGAAGACGGAAGCCGTTTCTCCGACTGTAATTTCTGTGCCGAGTTGCTGCCACATGCCCAGATTACGGGTGGCGAAGGCAGACAGCCATTGTTCGGCTTCGCGTTCCTTGTCAAGCCATGATCCGAGCGTCCGCAGTCGTTCCTCCAGCGTGGCAAAGGAGTTGAAAGTGACGGTGGGCGCAATGCCGGCAATGCGCTCATATTCCTGTTCATCCGAATTGGCGATGATAATCAGATCGGGATCAAGCGCACGGGTCAAGCGGGTATCGAGTGGAAGACCAACATCAGCAACATGTCCCAGATGATGCTTATAGACGCTGTATTCACTGAATCGTAGACTTCCCCCGATGGCTTTGGCCCCTAGCGCGAACAGATCGCCCATCGTTTCTCCATGATAAATAATGCGGCTGGGGCGGCGTGGAATATGGATATGGTGGCCTGTCCAATCCTTGACGCGGACAGAACAGGGAATGTTAAGCGCGTATTGTCCGGGGGGAATCCCGGTCATTTGCCGAAAGCGGCGGTTAAAATAATATTCGTCAGAGAAACCAACTTGACGAGCAATTTCACGTAAAGGTCGTTTGCATTCCAGCAGCAGCCGCTTGGCATGATTCAAGCGCAGCTCAGTGAGGTAATGCAGCGGCTTTTTGCCTGTCCTTTTGCGAAACATTTGCGAGTATTGCCATATGGAAACGTTCGCCTGTTCGGCAAGCTGCTTGACGGTCATTGGTTTCTCATAGTGTTTCTCCATGTAGGTAATGGTGGCCTCGACTGATGCTGGTAAAGCCGGGCAAGAGTTATCCTTATCCTCTATAAAGACATGGGATTCCTGCCACAATAGCAGCAGTTCTTGAAACTGAATTTGCTGTCGCAACGCAGAAATGGGGTTATGCAGGTGTACCGGTTGATGGGCGCTATGGAATAGCTCTTCGGTCAACCGAATGGACTTGGAAGAAGAGGTAACGATATACTCACGTGACCCCGACAGGAGAGGGCCCTTATATATGGAAGGATTGCTATTTATATTTTCAACCAGAGCTGTGTCTGATCCTGATTCCGATGACATGACGATGACCTCGAACATGAGCTTGTAGTATTCGGGTACAGTTCCATCCAGAGGAGCGATCCGATAGGATTCACCGGGAGTTAGCCAATACCCATGACCCGCATGGAATAGACACTGCTCCGGACCAATGTCCACCATACCTGTGCCACCAATAAACATAAGCAAGCAGTGATATGGAACAGGGTGTGAAGAAGATGCAAATGCATATGCTGAAAGACCAGAAGATAGTACTTCGGCAGGCTTGCGAACCAACTCAATCCCCTTGAAATGATAAAGCAGAGAGTTGGGCGGGGGAGGAAATACGGACGATTGGGGCTGGTTCACAGTGTAACGCTCCTTTTATTGAGAATGGTTATCATATGTACATAAGTATACCTCCTTTTGGTTCAACAAAAAAGAAGCCTATCCACAAGTGTCGATAAGCTTCTATATCCTTATTTTATGAGCTTAGGTAATTCGTCCAGCAACCATTCCCGGGTAGAAGCATCGCTGTCGGTTTTGCTAATATCCTGAGCATACACATGCCCCTGCTTGACAGCAGGAAGCTGGAGCCACAGCCTGCTTTTCATCAACTGTTTGGTGGATTGCTGGGCTTCCGAAATCGGAGAATTCAGAATAAAAATCCGATCCCCAGCGTATTGTCCGATCACTTCCTGGGATATCTGGACGAATCCTTTGTCCTCGTCCAGCGCCTTCTGAATAAGAGGGGTAGGCTTGAGACCATCCTTTTCATACAGTATTTGTGACAGCCCTGTCCGTCCCATCACGAACAAACGGTCACCGGGATAGTAGGTAAAGACCGAAGCGGTTTCCCCCGGCTTTACACCGTTCGCGCGAAGTTTGCTCCACATTTCGGCTTCCTTGATTTTGTACTGGGCAAGCCAATCTTCGGCAGCTTTTTTCTTGTTTACCAGGTCTCCGAGATGCAGCAAACGCTCGTTCAGTGGAGCAAAGGTATCGAACATAATCGTAGGTGCGATTTTAGTTAATGCTGTGTATTGCTTTTCATCCGTATTGGCGGTAATGATCAGGTCGGGCTGTAGCTCCAACGCTTTTTCCAAGTTAATCGGAAACCCCAGATCGGCCACATTCTGAACCTGCTTCTCATACACCTTGCCCTCAATCATGGAAGTGGATGTGCCTACAGCCTGAACGCCCAAAACCAGCAGATCTCCATAGTTTTCACCGAAATAGGCAATACGTTGGGGAGCCGTGGGGATGTTTACCGTGTGCCCCCTGTAGTCTGTGTAAGAGCGTGTTGCAGCCACTTCTGAAGTCTTGGTAGATGCCGTCGTTCCTGCAGTGGGTGCTGTTGTGTTACTGTTTGCAGGAGGTTTCTCCGAGGTGCCGCATCCCAACAGCAACGCTCCCATAAGAGAGAATAGGCCGAGCATAGTCGTATATTGTCGAGTGGATTTCTTATTGATCATGGTAACCTCCGTATGATTGATGGATTCAGGGGTGTGTAAATGAGAATTATTATCACAGAAGCAATGATAAGCGATGCATCTTCAATACTCAATGGACAAACTTGGTCACCAAATTCGATTTTGTACAAAATGAAGATGCATGAATAGAGCTGACACGTATCGCACCTTGTATTACAATTTGTCTCACGCAAAAAAGAGGCCGCCCTATAGTAGTTAAAACTACTTTTGAGCCAGCCCCATGTGCTTTTGTCTAACTTAGTTATTTAATTTCAGTTAATTATTGGATTCTTCTGGTGATTCGTCAACGTGAATAAAAACATCACTCAAGGTAAAGTGACGTTGAATCTTCATTTTCTTAGCATAGTGATTTAGAGAGTTAACCATTTTATCCAATGTATCAAAGTCTGCTCTTTTAACGTTCTCATTCACAAAATCATTTATTGTATTGGGACGAAATCCGTATGTTACAGCAAACTTATGTTGAGTTAACGCAAGTTCTTTTAAGGACTCGCCTAATGTAACTTTGATCATGTTTGAACAATTCCCTTCAAATATCTAATCCTAATTATAAGCAATTTTAAAATAACGATAACTTGTTAAAAAGTTTAACGGGAAGAAGATAAAAACTTTTGAATTTATCTATTAATAGATATACTATATAACTATTAATAGATAATTAAGGAGTGATACCTGATGGAAAAAAAAGATAAAGCCAACATACAAGCTATTCAAGAAATTATTCGAAAAGAGCAAGTATGGGAGTCGGATACAGGGAAAAAGGAAGCAGCGCTGTATTATTACCATATTACTGATGCACTCAAGCGCCAATGGCAGACTATCGGTGTAAATGTATCAGACTCAATCCAAGTATTTGAATTCGAAATGATATGCAAATCATACTAAATACTGTTGAGAGACGCAATGAATTCGTTAGCATGATCGTCAATGTGAATGAAGAAGCACCGCGCGTCTATTACGTGAATTGAAGGAAAAATATCTTACGTACTGCCAACTTTTAGACGGGGATTTTATGAAATTGTATGCTGTGAATCCAGTGACCTTTGATATCGCTTATTCATGCCATTGAACGAGCGGAAGATGAAGCAATGGATATAGCATTTGGTTTAGGATGTTAGGCGAACGTGTAGGGTAAGCTCATTTATACATCGTATAACAATGTGTTAATAAAGCTATATACGAAATTTATTACTTAAATAGCAAAGGAGAAAACGAAGATGTACAAAACAGGGAAGTTGATCAATGGTAACCTGTATCTAAAGACGTTGATTGGTAATTGGATTAGTCTTAAGAAACTTGTTCAGGAGGCTGGAAAGGCTTTGTAGCTATCGAGAGGCCATTTGTCGCGTCCTATGAGTGTCAGACTGAGCGCCTAGCATTTGGGAGTTTTTTTCCTTAGCTATATACCTTAATATTACATCATTGGTCAGTGCCTTAATGGAGGAAATGTCGATCACCGTTCCGGTGGCGCTTCATTTGGATCATGGCAGGACAGTAGAGAACTGCAAGCGAGCGATGGAGGCGGGGTTCAGCTCGGTGATGATTGACGGTTCTCATCCGATTGACGTCAATATAGCGATGACCCGGCAAATCGTAGATTATGAGCGTTCCTATGGAGTCTCTGTGGAAGCAGAGGTCGGTACGGTCGGAGGCATGGAAGACGGGCTGGTAGGTGGAATCCGGTATGCGGATGCGCAGGAATGCTCACGTATGGTGCAGGAAACCGGAATCGACGCATTGGCGGCTGCCCTTGGCTCGGTTCACGGGACGTATCAGGGAGAACCCAAGCTGGGCTTTGCTGAAATGAAGCATATTTCGGAATTGACGGGCATCCCGCTTGTACTGCATGGCGGTTCCGGCATCCCTGAGCATCAGATTACCAAGGCGATTGAATTGGACCACGCCAAAATCAACGTCAATACCGAATGCATTCAGGCTTGGGCTGAGGCCGTTCGTAACGTATTAACGAGTGATTCCCATGTCTATGATCCGAAGACCTTTCTCACACCGGGTACGGCAGCGATTACTGCTGTGGTCAAAGGGAAGATGCAAGAGTTTGGCACGAGTCATAAGGCAGATGTGCGTTTTACCGTGTAATGCGATTAGAGAACACAGCCTTCAAAGTAATTTCAAAGCTGCTTCCTGTGCGGATTTTACCGTGTAGGGAACGGCTTTTTTTCGTGCGCAAAAAGTAGGCAAAATGTATCGATTTTTATTTTCCATAGTATACAATGTATTTTTATACATTATTAATGAAAGAGGTTTTGTAATGGGATTGTTTTTTACATATGTTTTACTGGCTTTTCTATAGCACTGCCTGTGGGTACGATTACGTTTTTTGGTATGAATTTATCATTAGTGTTCAAAAGCTTTTGTAGCAATACAAATCGCCATCCAAGCTCTCAAGCTTGTCATGCCAGTCTGCATAAATCGAACAAGTCCTTCATAGACATGTACTAATTCATTTAAAACATGTGCTGAAGGGGTTGATGATATGCGCCGGATTTCATGGATGCTTGCCATGGTCATGTGTGTAACGCTGCTGCTGGCCGGGTGCGGCAAGAAGAGCGCGGATGATGTGGTTAAAGATTTGAGTGACGTGGTGAGTGACCTGAACAGCTACCACGGTACAGCTTTGATGACGCTGCATACCGGCGACACGCCGCAGGAGTACAAGGTGGACATTTCCTACCGCAAGCCTTCCTATTACCGAATTGCCATGACGAATGAGAAAAAGGATGTTACTCAGATCGTGTTGCGAAATGATGAGGGTGTATTCGTATTGACGCCCAGTCTGAATAAGAGCTTCCGCTTTAAAAGCGATTGGCCGAACAATCAGGGCCAGGTATATTTGTATGAAACGCTGGTTCGCAGCATTATCGGCGATGCTTCACGTCAGCTGGCTTCGGACGATAAATCCTATGTGTTCGATGTAGCGGCAAACTACAACAGCCACGCACTGGTAAGGCAAAAAATATGGCTGTCCAAAAATAACTATGCACCCACTCAGGTACAGGTATCTGATGCGAATGCGAAGGTAGTTGTGGATCTGAAATTCGATCAATTTGCGTTTGATACGAAGTTCGACAAGGACTCTTTTGATATGGAGCGCAATATGGCTTCTGGAAAAACAGGTAAGGGAAATGAAGGAACGCCTTCAGCCGGAGCAGTGGATTCCAGCGGGCAGCCTGATTCTTCCCGTACGATTGATGGCACGACTGGCGTAATCTCGGGCGAGCAAGGACAAGTGCAGGGAACAGCAGGAGAGAAGGCACAGCAGCCGTCAGGAGAAGCGTCGATGGATGGAGCTGCCACAGGCGATACGTCAAAACCGGATAGCGCGGACGCGACGGGGAGCACGGATACGGAGGCCAAGCCGGATACAGCGAGCAATACAGAGGCGCAACAGCAAACTCCGGGTGCATCTGATGCAGCAACAGGGACATCGGCAGGCACGGATGCTGCTGAAGCGGTAATGGGTGAATTCGGCTTGATTGAACCGTCCTATACGCCGGCCGGGGTACAGATCAAGGATACGCCGGAGCTGGAGGACAATGGTACACATGCGGTGATGCTGCGGTATAGTGGAACGTATAACTATACGATTGTGGAGGCGCGTCCGAAAGATCGGGCCGTATCATTGGCTGCGGGTGAACTGGTCGATATTGGAGGAAGCTTTGCCGTTCTGACGGGAAGCGAGCAGCAGACGATGACCTGGATGAATGACGGTATAGAGTTCCGTATTACCAGTGCTGACCTGCCTGTGAGCGAAATGATACAAATTGCCGCTTCTATACAGGATCAATCGGGTAAATAAAACTTTATAGACGGATGCAGACGGTTTAGAGTGTATTTTGCTCTGCTTCCGCCCGTATCCGTCTTTTGTTCATCCGAGGTCTAGGAGGGTGCACCTCTCGCTTGGGAGTCATGTTCTTTGTGGAGGATGCTGGCAAACGCCATCTGCCATTGACAGCCACGTTTCTGAACATTACCATTAATCTTTGGAAGTAAGGACTTTGTCCATTCCGAATGGTAAGAGGCTATGTTACAGGCTAACAATTGAAGAAGGTGACTGGATTTTGCAAGCACAATACAGATCGACCCGGGCCGAAATCAACCTGGATCACCTTGGCGCCAACTATGAGGCTTTTCGTAAGGCATTGCCAGCGGATAAGCTGTTGCTGGCTTGTGTCAAGGCTAATGCCTACGGACACGGTGCCGTGGAAATATCAAAGGAATTGGAACGCCTTGGTGCGGATTACTTGAGCGTCGCTTTTCTGGACGAAGCTCTGGAGCTTCGTCATGCGGGGGTTCAGCTACCGATTCTTGTACTCGGCTATACTTCACCGGAAGCTGTACAAACGGCTTGGGAGCATGATATTTCACTGACTGTGTTCAGTGAGGAAGTGCTGGAGAGTATTCGCAGACTGGACCGCAAAGGAAGCGAACGCAAGCTGAAGGTGCATATCAAAATAGACAGCGGCATGGGACGACTGGGCCTGCTGCCTGGAGAAGAGGCGGTTGCCTTTGTCCGGCAGACTCACCAGTTGGAGCAAGTGCTGCTGGAAGGCATGTACACCCATTTTGCCCGCGCGGATGAACAAGACAAAAGCTATACACTGCAACAGTATGATCGGTTTCAGGGCGTGGGGGAAGCGCTAAGGGAACAAGGCATCACCATTCCCATTATACATACGGGCAACAGCGCCGCCACCATTGATACCCCTTCCCTTTCCCCCAATATGGTGCGGATTGGCATCAGTATATACGGTCTGTATCCGTCTGATGAGGTTAACCGGCAAGCCATTGAACTGCTGCCTGTATTGTCATTGAAGACGGCGGTGGTTTATACCAAGACGCTTCCTCCCGGCTGGGGAGTTAGCTATGGCACCCGGTATGTGACCTCCAGTGAAGAACGGATCGGTACACTGCCAATCGGCTATGCGGATGGATACTCCCGCATGCTGAGTGGGAAGATCGAAGTGTTGATACGCGGTCGCCGCGTCCCGGTACTCGGTACGATTTGCATGGACCAGTGTATGGTATCCTTACAATCTTTCGCAGAAGATGCGGAAGAAATCCAAACCGGCGAAGAGGTTGTTCTCATCGGCCAGCAGTCCGGCGAAACTATCGCGGCGGATGAGCTGGCATCCAAGCTAGGTACGATCCACTATGAGGTGATCTGCATGATCGCACACAGGGTACCGCGTGTATATACACGGGGAGATATTCCTGTCGTTCGAGTGAATTCGCTTCTTCCAACCCGCTGGGATTAATTTCATGACGCAAATTACCGGATAAAAGCAGGAGTTTTCGCAGAACGTCCCGAAATATGTACAAAGGAAAGAAAAGAGCGCTGTAACTGTCAAAACGACGCATCAGGCTCCGCTGACACTTGTATTTCGGGGATCAAACGCCTGTACGAAAACGAACTGCGTAGTTTATAATGGAATACAGCATAGATGATATACGAATATCATATACATTCTCTTGTATTCCGTTTGAATAAATTACCGGGAATAACGTTATAATGGTACAATGGCGACAAGGTTTTGGGGGTGGAAGAGAAGTTGGCCAATTTGCAGAACACCAAAAGAATAATGATCAGTTTGCCGGATCATCTCTTGCAGGAAGTGGACGGGATCGTAGCCATGGAAAATTCCAACCGCAGTGAATTTATCAGGCAGGCCATGAAGCTGTATGTGGGCGAACGTAAGAAACGTTACATTCGTGAAGCCATGCAGCGTGGTTATATGGAGATGGCTAAAATTAACCTGACCATGGCCTCCGAAGCCTTTCATGCGGAGGAAGATGCAAACAGCACCTTGGGCCGTACAGTTAGCGGGGTGTAATCCATATTGATCGTAAAGCGCGGCGACGTTTTTTTTGCAGACCTTTCACCCGTAGTCGGTTCCGAGCAAGGTGGCGTCAGACCTGTGCTGATCATCCAAAATGATATCGGCAATCGGTTCAGTCCCACCGTGATCGTGGCAGCCATCACCGCCCAGATTCAAAAGGCGAAGCTACCCACACACGTGGAAATCGACGCGGCGACGCATGGCTTTGATCGCGATTCTGTCGTTCTTCTGGAGCAAATTCGGACGATTGACAAGCAAAGGCTTACCGATAAAATCACCCATTTGGATGAAGAAACCATGCGCAAAGTGAGCGATTCGCTACAAATCAGTCTTGGTTTGATTGATTTTTAGCATTTTTGGAACGACGAGTGAAACGGGAAAAGGGCAGCGCGTGGGCGCTGTCCTTTTGCGTGTCCGATGAAAAATGCAGGCTGGGCCTGGCTTCATCGTTACGTGCTGGCGCTTTGATTCTTTTTTTGTGATAATGAAAGACATGATGAAAGACAAGAGTTGTAAGGAAGAAGGGATAGCTTTGTCTAACGAGGAAACGAAAACGGAAATCCGGCAGGAGCCGAACGAAGCAGATCGCCAGGAGCGGATTGTCAAACAAGTGGCGAGAGAGCTGTCGCTGGCACTCAAGCAAATCCGGACGACGATCAGTTTGCTGGATGAAGGGAATACGATTCCTTTTATCGCACGATACCGTAAGGAAATGACTGGGGAACTGGATGAAAATCAGCTGCGTGAAATTGAAGATCGTGTGCTGTATTTACGTAATTTGGAGGACCGCAAGGTAGAGGTCATTCGCATTATTGATGAGCAGGGCAAGCTGACAGAAGACCTTCAGGCTGCCATCACTTCTGCGGTTAAGCTTCAGGAAGTGGAGGACCTGTACCGTCCATATCGGCAAAAGCGCAAAACCCGCGCGAGTGTGGCGAAGGAACGGGGGCTGGAGCCGTTGTCCATCTGGATCTGGAGTCAGCCGAAGCAGGGAGATGCTCTGAAAGAAGCCGAGTCCTATGTGAATGCGGAACTGGGAGTGGACAGTGCCGAGGCGGCTATTCAAGGAGCTTTGGACATTTTAGCGGAAAATATAGCGGACGACGCGGGTATTCGCCAATGGGTGCGTCGATATACACTTGATCATGGCATGCTAACCTCCGAAGCGAAGGATGCAGAGCAAGAGTCTGTCTACGAGAACTACTACAGCTATCGTGAGCTGGCTAAGAAAATGCCGCCTCATCGTATTTTGGCGATTAATCGCGGAGAGCGTGAGGGCATTCTCAAGGTCGGACTGGAGGTAGCGCCCGATTCGATTCACAATTACGTCGCAGGTCAAGTGATTAAAGGCTCATCCGCCGTGGAAGAGCTGCTGCGCAACGTTATTGAGGATGCATATAAAAGGCTCATCGCACCCTCTATTGAGCGTGAGGTGCGCGCTGAAATGACAGAGAAGGGTGAGCAGCAGGCCATCTCTATCTTTGCGGGCAATTTGCGGAGCCTGCTGTTACAGGCCCCGATCAAGGGCCGCCGTGTGCTCGGTGTCGATCCGGCGTTTCGGACAGGCTGCAAACTGGCGGTAGTAGATGATACGGGCAAGCTGCTGGAAGTGGCAGTGACGTACCCGACACCGCCGAACAACAAGAAGCGTGAGGCTGCCGAGAAATTCAAGCAGCTCATTGCCCAGTACAGCATTGAGCTGATCGTCATCGGTAACGGAACGGCTTCGCGTGAAACAGAGCAATTCGTGGCTGAAGTCATCGCAGATATTGGCGACAGCAGCCTGGCGTACCTGATCGTCAATGAGGCAGGCGCAAGTGTTTATTCCGCCTCCAAGCTGGCGCAGGAGGAGTTCCCGGATCTGGACGTGGCTGAGCGCAGCGCGGCATCCATTGCACGTCGTGTGCAGGACCCGCTGGCCGAGCTGGTCAAGATTGAGCCGAAGGCCATTGGTGTAGGCCAGTACCAGCATGATGTGTCACAGAAGCATTTGGATGAAAGCTTGAAGGATGTCGTAGAATCGGCAGTTAACCATGTCGGTGTGGATGTGAATACCGCTTCCTCGGCACTGCTGTCCTATGTAGCGGGCATTAACGCGACGATTGCCAAAAATATCGTGAAATACCGTGAGGAAAACGGCAAATTCAACAACCGTCGTCAGTTGCAAAAGGTACCGCGTCTTGGCGCGAAAACCTACGAGCAATCGGTTGGCTTTATCCGTGTACCGGGTGGAGAAAATCCGCTGGACCGCACGCCGATTCACCCTGAATCGTACGCTGTCGTAGACCGCCTGTTGGCTGAACTGGGCATCAGCGCCCACGATCTGGGCACCAAGGCTGTGACGGAAGCGCTGAACGTGTCCAACATTGACGAACTGGCCGCGAAGCTGGAAGTTGGCGTGCCGACATTGAAGGATATTCTGGACAGCCTCCAGCGTCCGGGCCGCGACCCGCGTGACGAGCTGCCGTTGCCTGTATTCCGCAAGGATGTGCTCAAGATCGAGGATCTAGCACCGGGCATGGAGCTTCAGGGAACCGTCCGCAATGTGATTGATTTCGGTGCGTTCGTCGATATCGGCATCAAGAGTGATGGATTGGTTCATATTTCACAGCTGCGCAGCGGCTTCGTCAAGCATCCGATGGATGTCGTGTCCGTTGGTGATAACGTAACCGTGTGGGTACTGAATGTAGACTTGAAAAAAGGCAGAGTCGGTCTGACGATGAAAGCTCCGGCAGAGGCGCAATCGCAGGCATAATACTCTACAAATCCGTATAACCGCCTTATTAGGGTATAACAAAAGCCGGAATTTCCGAACCAGTTCGGAGACTCCGGCTTTCATATTTTACTGCGCTGAACTTTTACCCATTGTTGGCATCAAACTCTACACCCGGTGCTTTATGATAAAAAAACCAACAGTCATTCAACAGTTTGATCTGGCGCCGGTCCTTTTTGTAAAAGGCCCGCATAAGCTGGTTGCTGAGCCATTGAGGCAAGCTAATCTCCTCCTCTGCGTTACATCTGTATGTTTAGCATATGGGGTGGGTGCCTAAAGTGTGCTTATCAATTGGATGGCTTATGAATTGAGGGTTAGACTTTGGACGCTATTTTGTAATATGCTTGGCAGTATGGAGCAAAGGAGGGGATTGGGTAAGGATGGAGTCCAGGTCCATAAGCAATTCCATGAGCGATGAAGAGCTTCAGGAATGGGTGGAGCACATTTCAATGGAGAGTTTTGGCGTACCGTTTCGCCATCGTGCTAGCTTTAATTCGCGTCTGTCTTCCACAGGCGGTCGATATTTTATGAAAAGCCATCATATTGAAATTAATCCGCATCAGCTTGCAGTCTACGGGCGGCCCGAGGTGGAAAAAATTATTAAGCATGAGCTGTGCCATTATCATTTGCATTTGCGCGGGATGGGCTACCAGCACCGAGATGCGGATTTCAAAGCATGGTTGGCCCGTGTAGGAGGGAGCAGGCATTGCCAAACTCTGCCGGGGAGAGCGGAACGGAAGCCGCAGCCCTATCGCTACAAGCTGGTGTGCGCCTCATGTAGTCAGGAATACTTACGGAAGCGTAAAATGAACCCTCAGCGTTACCGCTGCGGCAAATGCGGAGGTAAACTTCGTCTGCTGGTACTTGACGGCACCCCCTGAATCATGGTAAATTAAATATATTGTATGATAATTTACAGTAATGTTCCCTGATAGCTCAGTTGGTAGAGCACTCGACTGTTAATCGAGTTGTCACAGGTTCGAGTCCTGTTCGGGGAGCCATGGAGAGGTACCCAAGTGGCTATAAGGGGACCCTCTGCTAAGGGGTTAGGCTGCGAAAGCGGTGCGAGGGTTCGAATCCCTCTCTCTCCGTTGGTTTTTCAAATCAGAAAAAGGAAGCTTGTATGCATCGGATGATGCTTGCGAGCTTCCTTTTTTTTGTCTATATTCGATTCTGAAAATAACGATGATCTAAAAAGTGGCACAGCATGTGAATTTTTAGTTTACAAGGTCGGCTTCGGAAGTTGATCCAGTATATTTAGGAGAGTATGAGCTACGCCATTCTCTACATTGGTCAGGGTAACTTCAGAGCAGACAGCCTTAATGTCGTCATTTGCATTGCCCATAGCGATGCCTTTACCTACCATTGTCAGCATGGAAATATCATTATAGCTGTCACCTACCGCTGCGGCTTCCTCCATAGGAATACTCAGATAATCTGCCAGATAACGTAGTGCGTTTCCTTTGGAAGCATCCTTATGCTCGACTTCGAAGTTGCGGTCTGAGGAAATGACCATGTTCAGGCCGGGAAAATCCCGGTAACGCTCACGCCCCCGGCTCAGCTTGGCTTGATCAAAGGAGAAGCACAGCACGTTATAAATCTCCACATCCAGCGGAATGTCTTCATACGAGGGGATACGGGTATGCCCGGTCTGTTCATATTGTTTTTCGGCTGCATGTAACAGAGTATCCAGCGAAATATCCGGATTGGCGCTTAACAGGCGATCCATTTCAACAGCCAGTAGTTGATGACCGTTTTGTGGAGAATAAATAGCGCGGTCTGTCATGACCTCATAATAAAAATCGTTTTCGCGCAGCCAGCTAAGCACTTCAAACGTTTCATTCCGGTCCATAGGCGTAGAGGTTAGCTGGTGACGCTGTGCATCGTGTACGGTCGCGCCGTTTGCCCCGATGACGGGGGTGACAAGTCCTGCTTCCTCCAGCTTGATCCAGGCATCATAAGCGGCTCTGCCCGTGGCAATGGTTACCTGAACATCTTGCTGCTGTGCCTTGCGGATTGCGTCCGCGTTCACCTTACTTATTTTTCCTTCGTCGTTTAGCAGCGTTCCATCCAAATCAATCGCAAACAGTTTCATTTCTCCATCTCCTGTCTTCTTCTCTATGTCTCATGCTACTTCTTCCTTTACGGAACAATAATTTCAACATCATGACGGCGAAAAACATCCAGCATGGCCGGGTCTGGCAAGCGGTCGGTGATAACGATATCCACCTCGTATAAATCGGCAAAGCGGTAAGAAAGGTTTTTGCCGAATTTGGAGTGATCCGCAAGAATGATCACCTGATCGGCCTGTTTCATCATTTGGTGCTTGAGCATACCGTCCTCTTCATGATTAATGCTCAGTCCATGGAGAGAAATGCCCCCGACCCCAACAAAAGCTTTGTCTACAAAATAGCGGGACAGGGTAGCGATGGCGGAAGAACCGTAGACAAAACGGTGCTCCTTTTGCAAGCGTCCGCCGAGCAGATGAATGGAAACGCCGTCCTTTTCGGAAAGAACATCAGCCTGATTGATCGAATTGGTAATGACCGAGCACTCCTGTACATGGAGTCTTTCGGCACATGCCTGCACAGTGGTGGAGGAGTCGAGAATGATGCGATTCCCGTCACGAACCATATTGGCAGCTATTTGTCCGATAATTTGTTTTTCTGCGGATACGGTGAGCAGTCTCTCTTTATAGTTTCTGGTTAATTCATGATCCAGTGTAGGCAGAAGGGCACCGCCACGGGTTCGAATAATCTTCTGGTGCTCCTCCAGCTTTACCAAATCCCGGCGGGCCGTATCTCGTGATACATTAAAAAATTCGCAAATATCATCCACCGAAATACGCTTGTGAAGCTGTAGGTAATCCACAATTTTTAGCATTCGTTCTTCTTGATACATAAAAAGCTCCTCTGTTCAAAATGATTTCGGTATTCTGTAAGTGATTATAAGTAAAGTTAAGTTATTTTGCAATATAAACTCTTTTTATACTTCTGATTTACGTGAAATAAGCAAATTTACGTAAGTGGAAATGCGGTTTAATTTTCGGTAAACTACTTGTTTTAAATTTTTAAAAATAAGTATTGCCATTCATTCTTCTATTTGATATACTCGTTCTTGTCGCCAAGTTGGTGTATAAAAATGCGGCCCGTTGGTCAAGCGGTTAAGACACCTCCCTTTCACGGAGGTAACAGGGGTTCGATTCCCCTACGGGTCATTGTTGTCTTTATGGACTACATGTTAAATGCTTAAGGGAAATTCGTGAAGTCTGATGGCGGACATCTTGGATGAACAGCATGAGCCATTAGCTCAGTTGGTAGAGCACCTGACTTTTAATCAGGGTGTCGAAGGTTCGAGTCCTTCATGGCTCACCATTTATATTTTATTATGCGGTCGTGGTGGAATGGCAGACACGCTATCTTGAGGGGGTAGTGAGCGTATGCTCGTGGAGGTTCGAGTCCTCTCGACCGCATCAATGAATAAACGGAAAAGTCTCTGGTAGTAGAGGCTTTTTTTGTTTGTGCAGTAATGTAATAAAGTAATTATTATGAAGAAATAATGATTTCATAGTATAATATAAAGCCATAATGTTATAGAATGATAAGTATAAACTGATGAAGTGATGGTGAAAAATATGGACACTCAACTGTTAGGGAATATATCAGAAAATATTTTGGGCTTGTTTCCAATGGTGAAGAAGAAATTTTTCACCTACGGTCCGCTCGATTTCCCATTACATTTGTCGCCTAATAACTTTCAGGCATTACTGTTGCTGCGAGAAGTGCGTTTGTCTACGGTATCTGATTTGTCCAAACAACTTAACGTCTCACGCCCGAACATGACTCCTCTTCTGGACAAACTGGTGGAGCTTGGATTGGCTGACCGCCAGTCGTGTGACTCGGATCGCAGAGTCGTGAACGTGGCAATTACAGAAGAAGGCGATGCTTTTTGTGAACAGGTATTTCATGCCTTTTCCAATAAAATTCAAGAGAGACTGGTGCTTCTGCCAGAAGAAGATTTATTGCACTTGGGTGAAACTTTGAATGAATTGAAGCGGATTCTACTTAAAATCGACAACTATACTTTGTAATGGGTGTATACGAGCTGACTGAGAGGCCGCCATTTTCTTCGGAAAATAGGCGGTTTTTGTTGCATATTGTGGTATAATGAAAGCCAACATACATAATTCGGCAATTTTGGCACACGTGATCTTTGAAATGGGAACAGGGGACATGATATCGTTATTTGAGAGTCTGCTGGGGAGGAAGGAACTTCTATGCAATCTATTTACCAACGTATTGAAGAACTTATCAAGGAACGTGGAATGACAAAAAAAGCGTTCTGCGAGCAGTTGGGTATTAGTACAGGGAACTTTGGGGACTGGAAAAGAGGAAAAACGACGCCAGGCACGAATAAACTCATTGAAATCGCTTCGTTTTTTAATGCCAGTCTGGATTGGATCATGTTGGGGCGCGATGTGCAGGGTGAGGCGCTGAGGGAGTCGAGAGACCCTTATTTTTTTGGAGTTTCAGGGCAACTGGATTGCCAGGGGGAATCGCTTAGTGAGGCGGAAAAGGATTTTATACTTGAGTATATTGAATTTACCCGCTTTCGTAAAGAGAAAAAGCAGGAAGATTCAACGACAGAATAAACGGGTGCAGAATATTAAAGTAATGATTACCGAATAAGTATGGTTGCAATGATGGTTGAAATTTTGGGAATAGTTCAAGAAAAAGTTAGGGTGTCGGAGGGGATAATTTTGGGAGACCAAACGATTTATCAGCGAATTGAAGCTTTGATTAAGGATCGGGGAATGACGAAGAAGGCGTTTTGTGAAAAGCTCAAAATCAGCTCGGGGAATCTTGGAGACTGGAGAAGAGGCAAAACAACACCGGGAACGATGCATTTAATCCAGATTTCGGACTTTTTTAATGTATCGCTGGATTGGTTAATGAAAGGCGTCAAGCCTGGTCAGGGTGTACTTCAGGAGCAGAAGGCTGCTTATTTTTTTGGAGTGATGGGGCCATTGAATTGCCAGGCAGAGGATCTGGATACAGAAGAACAGAATTTCATATTAGAATATGTGGAATTTGCGAAATATCGTAAGCAAAAAGGTGAGAATGACAAAACACAACCTGAATGATCTTCTCGCTAAAGATCACTCAGGTTGAAAACCCGTAAAACGGACCAGCGGGTTCGATTGACGAGTTTATTTGGGTTGTCGATGTTGTAGCGTGCCGTATACTTGGGGGGACGCTCACATCGTTGGTTTCAGAGTGGTGGCGCCTCCTTATAATCGTTATCGTCGATGTTGAGGATTGCAGCAACTTGTTTTCTGTACCTTTGTGCTTTGCGGGTGCCGTGAACCAGATTGGACAAGCGTGAAGGCGGGATGTTATGCGTTTCACAAAATGTTTTCTGATCCAGCCGAAGTTCGACAAGCCTTTGTTTGATGGCCCACCCGAAGGAGGTGACAGGCATTTTGTTGTTCAAGTGAAATCGCCCCTTACGGATTCTTGCGGAATAATTGGTGTGTTATAATAATCATCAGTAAACATGTTAGAATTAACCATCTGAAACCATGATACACGTTTATACGTGTTTTTACAATCTAAAATACGTAATTCGGATAAAAATATAACTTAATTAAGTGATGAATGTCTGGATAATCCATCTGGAGCCTGTTAATTGTACGAAATTGCAGTTGTATTCTGGATAAAAAAGCACTCTGCCACTAGAAAAAGTGGTGGAGTGCTTTTGTCGTTGGTGCTGGAATGGTGAAAGCAGGCATCAGGGGGATGCTGGAGGCGTATAATGGGGCTGGACGAAGGAATTGGTGAATTTCACCCGCGCTGGTGGTTGCTGCTCATATAGGGTGGCTGAGCAATGTAGGGGCTGGACCAATGCCTATGCAGAAGGCCACGCTGAAATGCGGTTGGCTCAGACTCTGGGGTGTTGAATTGTTTCCATGCGGTTAGAAGCTCGTTGGTCATTCGCTGAATAACAGGATTCTTTTCCTCATAAGGGGGATTAAGCAGCTTGGAAGCATCTTCGACACAGAAGGACACTGCTGCGGCAAGGTAGCCGTGAATGGTCTGCTCTACATCATTTCCAAGGGAAACGTTAATCCAACTATGAACGGTTGCAAGTGTACCAATCGCATTGTATTGGATGAGTGTAGCTTCGAGTTGGTCGAATTCAAGCCAAGGGTACAAGGCTTTGGCGAGCTTAAGCAGGCGTTGACCGGATAGGCGTGACTCTTTCACATGCTGTAGGGAAGAGCGCTGGGCGTGCAGCATTTTATCAATGAGGGCGATACGCCAACCATCATTTTGCTGAACGGCGATATAAAGGCTTTTGATAGCCATGCCATCGAGGGATGTGAACTGAGGAAGCAGATCAGTGCGTGCATAGTGTTCCAGGTCTTGTAAACAGGTTAAGCGGCCATTACGAAACAGCTCCTCCAGCCCGTAGGAACGAGTGAAGCCACCGACAGGCAGGGAGGGGTCCAACAGCAATGCGTAGTTCAGCAAACGATTGCCTTTGTGCAATGCGGTTCGCCTCCTTGGAGTAGAATGTTTATGTTATATTAAATGACTTTAAAAACGGATACAGAAAAAATTTAGAGATATTATGTAATATATATTTACACTCATAGTGCTGATATGTCAAATTAAATATTTTTATAGCTTTTATATGTTAGTTTATTTAACACATAAAAATAATTATTGTATTTATGTTTACAAATAGAATACAAGGGAGTATAATAAATCTGTTGCCTCAAAACATTAGAATTTGCGGTCGTGGTGGAATGGCAGACACGCTATCTTGAGGGGGTAGTGGGCGTACGCCCGTGGAGGTTCGAGTCCTCTCGACCGCATTACTTGCAAGACAAGTTAAAAAAGCATCCTGACACGTTTTTGACGTGATTGGATGCTTTTTTTGTTATATAAGCTGAACTAAAATATCCCGTTTTCCTAGGCACAGGAGCAGCCGTTGGGATTGGCTGCTTGTGAACAGGGATGGACCTGTCAGCTTTGCTGCAAGAGCTTCTCGATATCCCCCGCCAATTTATCTGGAGCTGTCTGTGGGGCATAGCGCTTAAATACGTTACCTTCGCGTGTAATTAAAAATTTAGTAAAATTCCATTTGATCGCTTTGGAGCCTAATACGCCCGGAGCTGTTTGGGTGAGGTAGCGGAATAAAGGGTGCGCCTGATCGCCATTGACATCTATTTTGGCAAACATCGGAAATGTAACTCCGTAGTTGATCTGACAAAACTCCGAAATTTCCTCTCTGGAGCCCGGCTCTTGCTTGGCAAACTGGTTGCTGGGAAACCCTAAGATTTCAAGACCCTGCTCATGGTATTGGTCATATAGTTCTTGTAGCGCCTTGTATTGGGGGGTTAGCCCGCATTTGCTGGCTGTATTCACGATGAGCAGTACTTTTCCTTCGTATGTGGACAACGGAATTTCTTTCCCTTGCAGGGTTTGTGCATCATATTTATAAACGGTCATGGTTTTCCTCCTAATTTGATATTCTACAATTAAATTGTAAGCAATTTAACGAAGAGCTGCAAGTCTATAATAGATGTAATGCGCCGTCTGCTGCTGTAAAACCGTATTTTGTCCAAAACGGCAAATGGCACTGCAAATGGGTCAATTAGCGGTGTTTCTCATGGTAAAAACAGGTTCAATCGGCGTTTATCAGGTATATACAGCGCTTTTTCTTTCTCTTTTACAAAAAAAGGACAAAAAATGCTCCCCATACGCCAATATTGACATGCCTCTTCATTTTCGAAAAGGGATGAAAAACCGAGCTTGAAGGAGCTGGGAGAAGGATATTTGTGTTGTAAGCGCTATTATTAATCTTTTATGCTCCAAAGACCGATTTATAACCCCGCAGGTGAGCTTTACAGTGTTCCTTGCGCGGGTGTATGATTCAAGACGTAATTTCAAATGAAGTGAATGAAGCAGCAACGAATTGTCTATAGCGCTGAATTTTGCAGTTGCAAAAGCGGGGGAACCAAAGGAGATGTATGCGGCTTTTAAAGGGCCGTGTGTCTCATGGGGTGAATTTTCTGGCCAAGTGCCAGAAATAGGGCGACTCTCACGTCCGAATCCGACAGCTAACCTCGCAAGCGTACAGGGAGAGGCAACAAACCGCCGTGTGCAGCCATGGTTTATTTTATCATGGTTACGTAAGAAGCCGGAGGAAAGCCTTTTTCCTTTGGCTTCTTTTTGTTGTCTTTTTATACCGGGAGAGGAGCTACTGATGGAAGGTCGGCTAATCATTGTCACTGCACCGAATGAATCGGGCAGAAATTTTGTGAAATTGCTTATGTTCAAAAAACTGGCGTTTGCGGTTCTTACAAATAGCGCTCAGGAGGAACGACAGCTCAAAAAAATGGGTGTGGAGCATGTTGTGCGCATCAATACGATGCAAGCGGGGAAATGGAATTTTCCCAAAAAAGAAATTGGCTGCGTGTATTTGTTCGAGAACAGCTTGAATCTGACGTGCCGTTTTCTGCAAATATGCCGGCCGCTGACATCAGATTCGGTCTATGTCATTACACAAGGCTGTAATCCTCAAGGGATTTATCGAGGTTTGGGAGCAGACCATGTGATCTACACTTTGAATGGAGAGGTGGGTTTTCTGCTGAACGGATAGTCGCTTACGGTATGGCTAATATAAATTAAAATTTTCGAATTCATTGTATGGTGATTCTACGAGGGTGTAAGAATGACGATCTGAGGACCGATACGGGAGGGTATGAACATGATGGATATATACATGCTGCTCGTGATGGCTGTGAGTTATGGAGTGATACTGCTGTTTGTACGCTGGTGTGATGCGCAGACCTCCAAAGGAGGGCGAAAAGGATGATGGTTGTGCTTACGCTTACGGCGATTGTGTTTGTGTATTTAATCTACGCACTCCTGAATCCTGAAAAGTTCTAATCAGCTAAACAGGATCAAGCGGGCGGGGGATAGCAGATCGTGGATGAGACATCAGAGGCAGCGGGTTTTCGCAAACGTGTGCACTCTGGTGCTATGACCCCGTCTGTTGTTTCAAACGCAAAAGCATTTTGAAGGAGGGAATAGATGATGGAGCTGCTGCAAATTGGAATTGTGATTGTGATATTGCTGCTCTTGGTGAAACCAGTGGGCACCTATATATATCATGTATTCTCAAATGAACCGAATCGGACGGATCGGGTGTTTGGCGGTACGGAGAAGCTGATTTATAAGGTTATAGGATTGAAAAAGCTGGAGAGCATGCGTTGGACGACGTACGTGATGAGCTTCATTGCTACGAATGTCGTGCTTGTGGCGATCAGCTATGTGCTGCTGCGCTTGCAGGGACTGCTCCCCGGTAATCCGACTGGAAATGGCAATATGGAAGCGTCACTGGCTTTTAATACAGTGAGCAGCTTTATGACCAATACGAATCTCCAGCATTACAGCGGAGAAAGTGGACTTACGTATCTGACGCAGATGGCGTTCGTTACGATGATGATGTTTACTTCGGCTGCTTCCGGTTTTGCGGTTGCTGCGGCTTTTATGAGAGGATTGACGCGGCGCGGTGAAGGGATGGGCAACTTTTTTCAGGATTTTATCAAAGCGATTATACGGATTTTTCTTCCGTTGGCCTTTGTACTTACGCTGGTGCTGGTCGGATTGAAAGTACCGCAGACACTTCAGCCTACGGCGGATATCACGACGCTAAGCGGAACACAGCAGCAGATTGCTTTGGGACCCGTTGCTTCGATGGAATCGATCAAGCATTTGGGTACGAACGGGGGCGGCTTCTATGGGGCCAACTCGGCGCATCCTTTTGAAAATCCAAATCCCTGGACGAATGTGCTGGAAATTTTGGCGATGTGGGTAATGCCGGCTTCGCTGCCGTATACCTTTGGACTGTTCGCCCGTAATCGCAAGCAGGGCTGGATTATTTTTAGCTCCATGATGGTATTGTTCCTCGTCTTCCTATCCATTACGTATGTGTCGGAGAAAACGGGCAATCCGTTGATTCATGCACTGGGTGTGGATGCTTCTCAGGGAAGCATGGAAGGGAAAGAGGTTCGCTTCGGCATTGGACAATCGGTGTTGTTCACGGCAGTAACGACGGCGGCAACCACAGGCTCGGTGAATAATATGCACGATACGCTGACCCCGCTGGGCGGTATGGCTGCTTTGGGTGAAATGATGCTGAACGTCATTTTCGGCGGTAAGGGCGTCGGGCTGATGAATATGCTGATGTATGCGATTCTGGGTGTGTTTATATGTGGATTGATGGTCGGCAGGACCCCGGAATTTATGGGCAGGAAAATTGAAGGCAAGGAAATGAAGCTGATCGCAATTGCCATTTTGGTACATCCGTTTCTCATTCTGGTGCCGACTGCGCTCGCTTTTATGAGTCATTGGGGATACGATGCGGTCACAAACCCCGGATATCACGGGTTGACTCAGGTGTTATATGAATATGCGTCATCTGCGGCTAATAACGGTTCGGGATTTGAAGGTCTTGCGGATAACAACGTATTCTGGAACACGACAACAGGGATTGTTATGTTCTTCGGACGATATGTATCGATTGTTGCACTGTTAGCTGTAGCGGCTTCATTGAATGCCAAAGCACCGACTCCAGTGACGACGGGCACACTTCGTACGGACAACAAGCTGTTTGGGGCGATTCTGATCGGGGTTGTGCTGCTGATTGGTGCTTTGACCTTCTTGCCCGTCATCGTATTGGGACCTGTGGCTGAATTTCTGACCATGTGAAGAAGATGAACATGAAGAAGAAAATGAGAATGGATGAACGGGGTGCTTGATCATGAAGGAACAACGCAAACGCATGCTGGACAAAAGCATCTTGAGGCATGCGATCAAGGATAGCTTTATGAAATTAAATCCGATGATCATGATGAAAAATCCTGTCATGTTCGTCGTGGAGATCGGCACATTGGTTGTGCTGCTCATGCTTCTGTTTCCCGGTTATTTTGGAACGGGTAATGAAATGGGCTTTAACCTGGCTGTTTTTATCATCCTGTTATTCACGTTGCTCTTTGCTAACTTTGCCGAAGCGCTCGCAGAGGGGCGGGGTAAAGCACAGGCTGCCTCTTTGAAAAAATCTAAGCAGGATACACAAGCCAACAAGCTTGTCGGGGATGAGATTCAGGTGGTCAGCTCGACCGAGCTGCGCAAAGGTGACATTGTGATGGTGTCCCAGGGCGAGATGATTCCGAGCGATGGTGAGGTGATTGAAGGTCTTGCCTCAGTGGATGAATCGGCGATTACGGGAGAATCGGCTCCGGTGATCAAGGAATCGGGTGGTGATTTTTGCTCGGTAACCGGCGGGACGCGTGTGGTTAGTGACCGGATTAAGGTCCGGATTACGACAGAACCGGGCGAGACGTTCATTGATAAAATGATTTCGCTCGTGGAAGGCGCACAGCGGCAAAAGACGCCGAACGAAATTGCGCTGAATACCCTGCTGATCAGCTTAACGGTTATTTTTCTGATCGTGGTAGTGACACTGGCACCGATTGCCCGTCATTTTAACATTGACCTGCCTGTTCCCGTGCTGATCTCGTTACTAGTCTGTCTGATTCCGACGACGATTGGAGGACTGCTGTCAGCCATCGGGATTGCCGGTATGGACCGGGTCACCCAGTTTAACGTGCTGGCGATGTCAGGCAAGGCGGTAGAAGCATCTGGAGACATCAATACAATGATTCTGGACAAAACGGGTACAATTACCTTCGGTAACCGGATGGCGAGCCAATTCGTGCCTGTAGGGGGCGTAGAGGAAACAGAGTTAGTAAAGTGGGCTGCGATGAGCTCGATGAAGGATGAGACGCCCGAGGGGCGCTCAGTTCTGGAGTTGATGCGCAAGCAGGAGTACACACTGGATGAATCCTTGGCAGCAGGAGGGACCTTTATCGAGTTCAAGGCGGAAACCCGGATGAGTGGTCTGGATCTGGCCGATGGACGAAAGGTACGTAAGGGCGCGGTGGACTCTGTCCGGCAGTGGGTACTATCGCAAAACGGTAGCGTCCCAGCCGATCTGGAGGAAAAAGCGAATCAGGTGGCCTCTGAAGGAGGTACGCCGCTGGCTGTCGCGCTGGATGATCAGATGTATGGCATTATTTATTTGAAGGACACGGTGAAGCCGGGCATGAAGAAGCGGTTCGATCAGCTCCGGGAAATGGGTATCCGTACGATCATGTGTACCGGGGATAATCCGCTGACTGCTGCGACGATTGCGCGAGAAGCGGGTGTGGATGATTTTGTGGCTGAAAGTAAGCCGGAGGATAAGATCGCGGTTATTCGTCGTGAGCAGGAGCTGGGCAAGCTGGTTGCCATGACCGGAGACGGTACGAATGATGCTCCTGCGCTGGCGCAGGCTGACGTTGGGCTTGCCATGAATAGTGGCACGGTCGCAGCCAAGGAAGCCGCCAATATGGTGGATCTGGATTCCGATCCGTCCAAAATTATTGAAGTGGTCGCTATCGGAAAGCAGTTACTCATGACACGCGGTGCTTTGACGACATTCAGTATCGCGAACGATGTTGCCAAATATTTTGCCATTATTCCGGCGATGTTCATGCTGGCGATTCCGCAAATGAGCGCATTAAACGTGATGGGGCTTGGCTCTCCGTTGTCCGCTATTTTGTCGGCGCTGATCTTTAATGCTGTTATTATTCCGCTTCTGATCCCGCTGGCAATGAAGGGCGTGAAGTATAAGCCCATGAGCTCGGATCGCCTGCTGGGACGGAATTTGCTGATTTACGGTTTGGGCGGTATGGTGGTGCCGTTTGTCGGCATTAAAGCCATTGATTTGCTGGTGCATTTGTGGATTTAACGCAGCCTGTGAAGGTGTGCATTTTGGATACTGAATGGAAGCGGAAAGGGTGAGCAACATGAGTGGCTTTTATCGGATGATGTCTGGACGCAGATTTGCTGCCCACGAAAAAGCCGGGTCTGCCCGGCAGGGGAATAACAAGCGTCCAGAGACAGGGGCTGTGCCGAATGGACAGCCGGAGAGAGAAGAGATGCGGGGAGGCACCATTATAGGAGTAGCCTTGCGCACCTCGGTACTGATGATCCTCCTTTGCGGCCTCGCTTATCCGCTGGTTAGCACGGGCGTGGCACAGGTATTGTTTCCGCAGCAGGCGAATGGCAGTATGCTTCGTAATGCCGAGGGTCAGGTAGTCGGCTCCGAGCTGATCGGGCAGTCCTTTGCCAATCCGGCGTTTTTTCAGGGGCGGGTATCGAGCATAGATTATAATGGGGCCGGTTCAGGCTCTAGTAACTACGCACCGTCCAATCCGGCCTTGATACAGCGGGTCAAGGATTCCATAGCGGATTGGCAAAAAAATAACCCGGATGTACCGATCAGTCAGGTTCCGATGGACCTGATTACGAACTCCGGCTCCGGTCTGGACCCGCATATCTCGCCACAGGCGGCATTGGCTCAGATCCCGCGTATTAGCGGCTTGACGGGTATTGCGCAGGATAAGCTGAAGGTACTGGTGCAGGATCAGACCGAAGGCCGCAGTGCCGGGGTGTTCGGTGAACCACGTGTGAACGTGCTCAAGCTGAACCTCGCGCTTGAAGCCCAAACGCAGGTACAGCCTGCCAAGCGGTAAGTCTAGAGGTTGGAATAGAGTGATTAAAAAAAGGTATCCCGCAGCCATTTGGGCTAGTGAGATACCTTTTTCTTGATTTTAAAGTGTTGCTTATCTCTCAATGACCTGAAATCATTTGAACGATGAGCACCACATTCAAAACAATGATGACGGCGGTCACGATCCAGGCTAATACTTTTTGCCATGTTTTGTTCGCAAACTCACCCATACGCTTTTTGTCGCTGGTGAAGATCAGCAACGGGATGATGGCAAAGGGAAGCTGGATGGACAGAATGACCTGACTTAGCACGAGCAATTCTTCGGCACCTTTTTCACCCGCGATTGCTGTGACGATCACCGCTGGAATGATAGCGATGAGTCGGGTCACGAGACGGCGCAGCCAAGGCGCGAGACGAAGGCTGAGAAAGCCCTCCATGACGATTTGCCCAGCTAAGGTACCGGTTATGGTTGAATTTTGACCGGAAGCGAGAAGCGCCACCCCGAACAGGATACTCGCGAGTGTGGTTCCGAGCAATGGCGACAGCAGATAGTAAGCATCGCTGATTTCCGCCACATCGGTTTTTCCTGCTGTATGGAACACAGCTGCGGCCACGATCAGAATGGCGGCATTGATAAACAGGGCGAACATGAGTGCTATACTCGAATCCCATGTCGCGAATTTGATAGCCTCCCGTTTGCCTGCTGACGTCTGCTCGAATTTACGAGTTTGTACGATGGACGAATGCAGGTACAGGTTATGGGGCATCACGGTAGCACCCATAATACCAATGGCGATATACAGCATGCTTGGGTTGGTCAAGATTTGCGAGTCCGGCACAAAGCCACCTAACACGCCGCTCCATTGCGGCTGGGCCAAAATGAGATTGATGCCAAAGCAGCCAGCAATCGTCGCCATGAGTACAATGACCAGCGTTTCCAAAGCACGAAAACCTTTGTTTTGCAGCAATAAAATGAGCATGACATCGAATGCAGTAATCAGGACACCGTACAATAGGGGTATGCCGAACAGCAGCTTTAGTGCAATGGCTGAACCGATGACCTCGGCCAGATCCATGGCTGCAATGGCGATTTCGCATAAAAGCCACAAGCCGATCGCCACCGGGCGACTATAGGCTTCGCGGCACATCTGAGCCAAATCTTTGCCTGTGGCAATGCCGAGCTTGCCGGATAAGGCCTGCAGCAAGATGGCCATCAGATTAGAGATCAGAATGACACTGAGCAGTGTATAGCCAAATTGCGATCCGCCTGCAATGTCTGTAGCCCAGTTGCCGGGGTCCATATAGCCGACAGCGACCATATAGCCGGGTCCGGCAAAGGCGAGGAATTTTCGAAACCAGGTGCCGTCCTTCGGGACGTTCAAGGAACGATTCACTTCCGAAAGTGAAGCGATTTCCGCCAAGTTACCTTTTGTATTTTCCATACGCTTCACCTTCTTTATCCATGTTGAAATATATTATTAGTGACATAACGATTGCCTTATCCATATTGTACACCCACAATAGTTTTTGTCTAGTACAACTTTTGTGTGGCCAAGCAAATTATTCTTACTTTATAGATATAATGAAAAAACCAAGCTTTCCCTTCATCCATATTTCAAATGATTCATTTTGTGTGGTTCGTTTAAAGTACATACGAGAAGGAAATCATCATTAATATGACGATGATCCCAGCAGAATGTAAAACATAAAAGAAGGAGAGATGAAATCATGGAAGCATTATACACAGCATCAGCAACGGTACATGGTGGAAGAGACGGTTCTGTCGCTTCCTCGGACGGAGTTTTGAAGCATAAGCTCAGTACGCCGAAGGAATTGGGTGGCGCAGGTGGAGGGGCTACGAATCCGGAGCAATTGTTTGCGGCAGGCTATGGTGCCTGTTATGAGAGCGCACTGGCTAATGTAGCCCGCAAAGCCAAGGTAAAGGTGGATCATGTTGAGGTCACCAGCCACGTGTCCATCGGCAAGGACCCGAGCGACGGCGGCTTCCAATTGGCGGTGCGTCTGGACGTGAAAATACCGGGTGTTGAGCGTTCCCAGGCCGAAGATTTGGCACGTCAGGCGCATGATTTTTGTCCATACTCCAAAGCGACTCGCGGCAACATTGACGTTGAGCTGAACGTCATTTGATCACGAAACACATCATCTCTATGTTCCAGCCGCTGATTGATCGGCGGCTTTTGCATATAGACCTTGATTCGCCGAGATCCGCGACCATTTGACATCATCGCCAAAATTCATTAAGATGGCTTAGGTGATTCTGGTCATCAGGTACGAAACAAATTTGAAAAATACGGGTGATATGATGTCTTACAGACCGAATATTGTTAATTTCACGCTGGCTGGCAGTAACGAAAAAGAAAGGCTTTATGAGTTTAAAATGAGTTTGGCCGATGGAACGGAGTGCCGCGTTTTTTCTCAACGTAATCCGGAGTGGATCTTGACGAATATCAGTCGATTGCTAACGACGCCTTGCCCGGTATGTCATAAGGATTTTATCTGCAAGTGTATGGATAAGTTCCATGATGAGTTTTTAGAGCAAATTAAATCGAAACAACTGTTTGAGAAAGCATTGAGCTAGTTCTCAAAACAGGTAAAAGCCTATACATTGCTAAACAAGCGTCGGATGATTTCGGCGTTTTTTTGTTTATACTTATATCGCTGATTGTATTCTGTTGTTTATTTCCTGGAGGTGAAATGCATTTATGAAGCAATCTGACGATGCTTATCAAAATCCTTCTCAGCAAGATTATTCAATTGTGTTGGTGGATGGTGTATGCCATTTTTGTCAGGGGGCGGCCCGCTTCATTATTAAGCGTGACCCGAAGGGGACGTTTCATTTTGGTTCCTTGCAATCCGAGCAGGGACAAAAACTATTGCGTGCAGGAGGATTGTCAACGGATAAGCTGGATACGTTCGTACTAATTGAAGGCGGTATGTATTACACGAGGTCAACCGCAGCTCTGCGGATTGCCAGACATCTTCGTTTTCCATATCCGCTGGCCTATGTCTTCATCCTCGTCCCCCGCTTTATACGCAATGCAGTCTATAGCTGGGTGGCACGTAACCGATACCGCTGGTTTGGCAAGGATGAGGAGGATCAATGTCAGATCCCCCCACCAGAAATGAGGCAACGATTTTTTTAACTGTTCAGGATTCAGGTTTCGGAGGAGCAGCTTCCTTATTAGAGCCCTTTTTGGAGCGATGACGACGGATCAGCCATATCACAATTGCCGCAATGAGGATCAGGCCCGCAACGGCTACATATATGATATGACGCACATTGGGTACGTTGACGGATAGCTTTAGCTCATTAGGCTCTAATGGGGCAATATCCCAATGTAGTATCTTCCCGTCTGCCGAAACACTGTCAGCATTGCTGGCAGCAGGCTGGATCGGTAAGGACAGGCTAAAATTAAGATCAAGCTGCCGCTCCAGTATTTTGCGTGCGAACACATTCATTTGCTCCAATTTGTCACTCAGTCCCCGAGCTTCTTCAGGAAGCATTCGTGGCAGATCGAGCTTCATCGTAAGATCAACATTCGTTGTGAAAAAATGTTGAGTCACAGCTCTTTTAAATTCTAATCCCTCAGGTAGATTTAAACCCAGAATGGGATTTTTTCCGCTTGTACTCCAATCTCCTTGATAGTGCCCCTTGATTTGATATCCCTTTCTTCCCTGTTCGGACATTGGTTGAACATTTAGATTATTGTTGCCTTGAATCCGCTTGGCCAAGCGGTCCAGCAGTCCTGGATTATCCAGCATCAACAGCGTCTGATTGTTCACACTGAACGAAGCATCCATATCCACGCTCTGATCCAGATGAACGTCTACATGGACATCCCCACGTGCACAGGAAGTGAGAGGGATCAGACAGCACAGCAACACAAAAATGAGCAGCATTTTCCGTGTTCGATTTTGTTGATGCTTGTCCCGGTAAGGGTCGTATCCTGTTTGCTCCATGATCTTCACCTGCTTTATATATGTTCTTTTATTTAACGATTGGATATCTTCTATATACTACACATTCCGAGAGCTAAAATCGAACGAGCTGACAGTATAAATAGATTTTTATATTTAAAATGTTTCCTTGGGGAAACATTTTAGTGTATACTCTAAAATATAGTATTAGGAAAAAATAATTGACATCATGAAATAGTTTGTCCCAAATACATATAAATAGAGGAGGATGTAGAAATATGAATAAACAGTTTAAGGCGGCTGTACCGCGTTGGGCTTTGATTGCAGGGACATTGTTCCTGATTTTAGTTGCAGCAAGTGCATGTACTAATGGTAAGAAGGCGGAGCAGGGAGCTGCCGGGGAGGCGGGGCAAAAAATAAAGGCCACAGCTACTATTGGCATGATTTATGATATTGTCGGCAAGGTAGGCGGTAATCATGTGGAGGTCACAGGCATTATGAGATCAGGCGTTGACCCGCATTTGTACAAGGCTTCTCAGGGAGATATGCGCAAACTGGATCAGGCAGATATTATTTTTTATAACGGGTTGCATCTGGAAGGAAAAATGCAGGACATTTTGGAGAAGATCGGCAAGCAAAAACCTGTCGTACCTGTATCCAAAAATATTGCTCAGGATCAGTTGCGCTCAGGTAGCCCGGAAATGGGGTCGGAGCATGATCCGCATATCTGGTTTAACGTACAAAACTGGATGTCTGCGGTAGAAACCGTCAGAGATGAATTGTCGACGCTGGATGCTGCTCATGTGGAGGATTATAAGGCCAATGCAGAAGCCTATCTCGCTGAGCTGCGGAAGCTGGATGATTACACGCGGGAGCAGATTTCCAGTATACCGGAAGCCCAGCGCGTGCTCGTCACGGCCCATGATGCTTTTGGCTATTTCGGAGATGCATACGACATTCAAGTGAAAGGGCTTCAAGGAATGAGTACAGAATCAGAAGCGGGCTCTCAGGATGTGACCAAGCTGCGTGATTATTTGGTTGAACATAAAATAAAGGCTATTTTCGTAGAATCCAGCGTTCCGAGAAAGGCCATAGATGCGGTCATTCAGGGAGCGGCTCAGCAGGATCATACGATCAAGGTTGGCGGCGAGTTGTATTCGGATGCGATGGGTGAAGAAGGCACGGAGGACGGTACGTATATTGGAATGGTCAAGCATAACGTCAATACGATTGTTAAAGCTCTTAATTAAAGGAGGAGGCAACACATGAGGTATTCACCGCTTGTGGTTCGTGATTTATCTGTAGCTTATCAAAAAAAGCCCGTTCTGCTTGACGTTTCCTTCGAGGTGCCGGAAGGCAAGCTGATTGGTATTATCGGTCCGAACGGGGCTGGGAAGTCCACGCTGATCAAGGCTGCGCTGGGGCTAATACCAAAGCTCAGGGGCGAGGTGTTGGTTTACGGCAAGCCTTATAAACAGCAATTGCTCAAGGTTGGTTATGTGCCGCAACGTGAGTCGGTAGATTGGGATTTTCCGACGAACGCGCTGGATGTGGTCATGATGGGGCGATACGGCAGACTCGGCTGGTTCAAGCGGCCGGGAGCCGCTGATCGTCAGGCTGCGCTGGAAAGTCTGGACAAGGTAGGCATGAGCGACTATGCGGACAGGCAGATCAGTCAGTTATCCGGCGGGCAGCAGCAACGTGTTTTTTTGGCCAGAGCACTTGCGCAGGATGCTCAGCTTTATTTTATGGATGAACCGTTTGTAGGTGTAGACGCTGCAACAGAAAAAGCCATTATTTCATTGCTCACAGACCTGAAGCGGCAAGGAAAAACCGTACTTGTCGTTCATCATGATTTGTCTACGGTCACAGAATATTTTGATCAGGTCATGCTGCTGAACGGGCATCTGATGGCGTTCGGAGAGACGGCAGATATTTTCACCGAGGAAAATCTGCAACGTACATATGGCGGACGTCTGAGTATACTCAAAACAGGCCCGGATTCCGGCACGATACTCGGAGTGAGGTGAGCGGTATGACAAGTTTGGCTACGCTTTTGACCGATCCGAATATGCAGTGGATTTTGCTGGGCTGCATCTTGCTCGGTTTAAGCAGCGGCGTGATTGGCAGCTTTATGTATTTGCGCAAGCAGTCGCTCATGGGGGATGCCTTGGCACATGCGGCTTTGCCGGGGGTATGTGTAGCGTTTATGATAACGGGCACAAAATCCGTATTTGGATTTATGATCGGGGCCGCCATTGCAGGGATTGTTGCGACCTTTGCCATCAGTGCGCTGACCCGGTACTCACGAATCAAAAGCGATTCGGCGATTGCAGCGGTGCTGTCTGTATTTTTCGGCTTTGGCATTATGCTCTTGACGGAAATCCAGCACAGCGGGGCGGGGAATCAGAGCGGGCTGGATAAATTTCTGTTTGGTCAGGCAGCGGCGATGGTATTGTCTGATGTTTACACGATGGCGGCCATTTCGGTGGTACTGATCGGGATCTGTATATTGTTCTTCAAGGAATTTAAGCTGCTTAGCTTTGATCCCGGCTTTGCCCGTGGACTTGGTTTTCCGGCAGGCTTGCTGGATAAGCTGTTGATGCTGCTGATTGTTATTGCGGTGGTTGCCGGTATTCAGGCGGTGGGTGTCATCATGATGGCGGCCTTGTTGATTACACCCGCGGTGTCTGCAAGATACTGGACGGAGAAGCTGGGTGTCATGGTGTGTCTATCGGGTTTGTTTGGTGCTATAGCGGGCTTCGGTGGAACGGTCATTAGTTCTCTGGGGCAAAATCTGCCCACAGGGCCGTTGTGTGTGCTGTGTGCGACTGTCGTGTTCGGTATGAGCCTGATTTTTGCGCCGCAGCGTGGAATGATTTCCAAAGCTATCGTTCGGTGGAACGTCAGAAATAATCTGGAGCAGGCAATCGGGACGCAGCCGGGAAAGGAGCGTGCCCTGTGAGTACATTTTACGTGATCTTGACTGGAATGTTAGTGGCAGGGGGATGCAGCATTGTCGGTTGTTTTCTCGTGCTACGAAAAATGGCCATGATTGGTGATGCCATCAGCCATGCCGTGTTGCCGGGGATTGTCATTGCCTTTTTGATCAGCGGGTCCAGGGATTCGGTGTGGATGATGTTTGGTGCAGCGGTATTGGGACTCCTGACGGTGTATCTGATTCAGTTGTTCCAGCAAAGCGGTCTGCAAAGTGACGCCGCCATTGGTGTGGTGTTTACGACATTGTTTGCCATAGGTGTTCTGCTGGTTAGCGTGTTTGCTTCCGATGTCCATCTGGATATGGATCACGTGCTATATGGTGAGATTGCATATGTGCCATGGAATACGCTGGAGATTGCCGGCGTAGATGTCGGTCCGAGAGCGGTGTGGATTACGGGTGCGATGTTTTTGATTAATTTGCTCGTGGTAGGTGTATTTTTTAAGCAATTTAAAATCACTTCCTTTGATCCCGCACTGGCGGCTTCGGTAGGTATTCCGGTTGTTTTTTTTCACTATCTGCTGATGAGTCTCGTCTCGCTTACGACGGTGGCATCGTTTGAGAGCGTGGGTGCGATTCTGGTGGTCGGAATGCTCGTGGTACCGCCTCTTACGGCTTATCTGCTTACGGAGAAGCTATCCCGTATGATTGTGTACAGCGTCGGGTTGGGGGCGATCAGTTCGGTAGCAGGCTTTTACACAGCAAGTGTACTGGATGCCTCTATTGCCGCATGTATGCTGTGTGTATCGGGTTTGCTGCTGTTATTGGCCTTTCTCTTATCCCCGTCCCATGGGGTGGTGTGGCAAAAGTTGTTCCAGCAACGAGGACTGGTTCGTGAAGACAGCAAGTAATTCGCAGAAAGCGATCATCTATGAGTGCCTAAAATAGCGTGCAGACAGGTAGAAAATGCCTGAATGCGCGTTTTTTTGCGCGTATGCTGCCCTGTGTGGCTTATTTGGCGCAAGCTGGAGCGGATCGTCTTGAATTGTTGGGGACACGGGAGTACATTCATTACAGCGATACAAGAACGGACGGAACGATCTGTCACGTTGCAGGGAGGCACGAAGATGGAGAGCTTTAAACGTAAATCACCAGAGGAAATATTGGATTCCATTAACAAACTGCATCGGGGCAGACTCAAAATATACATTGGAGCGGTCAGTGGATCGGGCAAAACGTATCATATGCTTCAGGAAGGACAATCGCTTCAGCATGAAGGTATCGACGTTGTGATTTGTGCAGTGTCGACCATGCAGCGGCGCGAGACGGTGGAGCAGGTGGGCACGCTGGAGCGGATACCCAGTATCCATTGGGTTCAGGATGGGATAGAGCAGAAGGATTTAAATCTGAAAGCACTGGAGGAACGCAATCCCGAGGTGGTGCTGGTGGATCATTTGGCACATCGCAACCGGGAAGGCGCCCCATTTCCAACGCGGCTGGAGGATATTCAATATCTGCTGGAGCTGGGGATTAGTGTAATTACGACAGTCAATGTCTATGAGCTGGAAGGAATTACGGAGTGGGTTTATCAGCTAACAGGGATAGAAGCGGAATATACAGTTCCTGTCGATACGCTGGAGTTGGCGGATGAAATTCGTCTGATTGATGTTACACCGGAAACGATTTTGGAGCGGCTGGCGAAAGGATACATGTATGCGCCCAATCCTGAGATGTTTCACCGGGGGAATCTGGGTAAGCTGCGTGAGCTGGCTCTGCGATTGGTGGCGGAGGATGTGAACGATTCGCTGGAGCGGCATCGGGAGGAATTGGGTCTGCACGGGGCGTCAGGAGCCGCAGAGCGTATTTTGGTGCCTGTCCAGTATCACTGGAACGGGTCCATATATGTACGCAGGGGAGAGCAGGTCGCCAAGCGGCTGGGTGGAGATATGCTGGTGGCCTCCTTTGTCGATCCGAAGCGCAAGCTGTCCAAGGAATCGGCGGCCTTCAAGCGCTCGATTGAGCAACTGGTTGAAAAGGTAGGATCGGAATTTGAAGAAATCCCGCTCATTTCCCGCAGAAGATTGCCTCGGCAGCTTATCCATTATGCAGTGGCGCGTAATGTTACCCGGATCGTTATGGGACATTCCCGGCAGACCCGGTGGCAGGAGCTGGTTAGAGGTTCGCTGGTAAACGGGATTTTTAAGCGGATGAAAAATATGGACCTGCTGCTTATTGCCGACCGCGCCGAGCAGGAGGGTGAACGTATTTTGCCGACGATGAGGCAGGAAGAAGACAATGATCCATACCATCGTCTGAGCGACGAGGAAGCGCAGGCTGAGGCTGCCAAAATCCGGCGTGGCAAGCTCAAGGTATATATTGGTGCCGCTCCCGGTGTCGGCAAGACGTACACGATGCTCAGAGAGGGAAATGATCTGCTGACAAGCGGGATTGATGTAGTTATCGGACTGCTGGAAACGCATGGAAGGGCGGAAACGCTGGCACAAGTAGGCTCGCTGGATACCGTTTCCCGTCAGATTATCGAGCGTCATGGCGTATATTTGGAGGAAATGGACACGGAAGCGATTCTCAGGCGTAATCCCGAGGTGGTCCTAATTGACGAACTGGCACATACCAATGTTCCCGGCAGTTCGAGATCCAAACGCTATGAGGATGTATTGATGATTTTGGATCAAGGGATTTCTGTCATTTCTACAATGAATGTACAGCACCTGGAAAGCCTGAATGATGCGGTCGAGCAGATTACCGGCATTCGGGTGAGGGAGACGGTTCCCGACCGTATGATGCGGCTGGCCGATGAGGTACAGCTCATTGATGTGGCTCCCAAATCATTGCAGCAGCGTATGCGTGATGGCAAAATATACGATCCTGCCAAAGTGGAGCAGGCGCTTAGCCATTTTTTTAAATTAGGTAATCTGATTGCCCTGCGGGAGCTTGCTTTGCGGGAATTGGCAGATGATGTAGACGAACGGCTGGAATCCTGGGATCGGCACGAATCGCTTAGAGGGCCGTGGCGTAGAGAGGAAGTAATCTTCGTAGGGGTTACGCTCAGTAATAATGCTGAAAGACTGATTCGACGCGGCTTTCGTATTGCTTTTCGTCTGAAGGCGGTGTGGATCGTGACCTATGTTCATGTCGGTATAAGCATTCCGGAGAAGTTAAATTCCCGGGTGGAACAGTTGAAAATGCTAACCCACCGTCTGGGAGGAACCTTCGAAATCCGGCTTGTTTCCAGTCGGAGAGAGATTGCTGACATATTGATTACTCCGGTGGAAGGGTATACGGGTACGCAGTTAATTGTGGGGCAGTCCTCCAGAAGCAGCCGTTGGGGAAAGGATGCGGTCGTTCCGCAAATTCTTCGTCAAGCACGTCATATGGACGTTCTGATCGTGGCGGACTATGACCCGGACATCAAGCTGGAGGAGGGGGATTGAATCGCCCAATCCTTTAATAAATAGTCAGATGCTGGTTTCCGGTTGTTCTGTGCTTCCATAGTATATTCTATCTCAAAGAATTGGAGGCGAATTCGAATATGTTTAAACATCGTCCGCGTCATTGTCATTTTCCTAAGCCAAGAAAACGCATTACTAAGAAGATTATTAAGGTGACTGTCATTAAGTTTGAGCCTAAAGTTAAACGTCATCATTTTTTTCATGAAGACTTTGTGAAAAGATGTCATCATCATCGGAAACATCGCCATCATCGTCATCATGAATGTCATCGTCGTCACCACAAATTCTTCTAAGATTAAGGCAATGGAGGCGGGCTTGAATGCCCGCCTTTTGCTACATAAGGATTGTGAAGAAATTCTAACATAAAAAATGCTTGCTCTAAAATAGGCGCTGTGCTATTCTACCAATAAATAGATTGCACGTGACGGAAGCACCGTTCACCAACCGTATGTATGTACGGTTTGATGAACGGTGCTTTTTTGCGTTGTTGTGATAGGAAAGGGGATGAGCATCATGATTCCGGTAAAGGTGGTTCTGGCTGTAGAGAGCCGGGATTATATCGAGCCGCTGCTGAATTATGTGCACGGAAGCGAGTACGCCAGGAGGCTGAGAGTAACGGCATTTTCGCAGCCAGAGGCATTTCGCCAATACATGATGGAAACGGCTGGGATGAAAAAGCCGGATGTGGTGGTGGGTGAAGCGGCTTTTTTGAATCTCTGGACAGATCGGGAGGCTTCTGATATTCCTTGTCTGGTGCTGCACGAGGGAGAGCAGGTGAGAGAATACGGACAACCTTTATTAAAATATCAGCCCTTGTCTGAGCTGGTGGGTTTTATTTTGGAAACGGCGAGACAGCGAACAAGTGGGCAGCAGAGCGTGAACAGCCGGGAAAGCGGAATGATTATTGGCATGGTAGCGGCTTCCGGCGGTCTGGGCAAGACAACGGCCGCACTTAATATAGCCAAGCAATTGGGAAACGAGGGCTATTCGGTTTTTTATTTGAATTTGGAAACGATGGATTCAAGCTCGTTGTTCACAGGTTCCGGCAGTTCCAATGGAGCAGAAGGGGAAGGACTGTCCAGACTGCTATATGACCTCAAGGCGGGGCATGACGGAAATCCCTTATCTATTGCTTCGTATTGTGTGCGCCGTTCTGAAATCCAGGCCGACACCTTTCAACCTGTTGATAATCGCAAGGAACTGATGGACATGACCTCTGATGAGGCGGTAGAGCTGATTCGGACGATTGCCGAGAGCGGACAGTATGATGTTGTAATCGTAGATGGCGAATCCGAAAATGGCGACCGGGCTCAGGCTGTACTCGAAGCCAGCCATAAGCTGATCTGGCTGCTGGCGGACGATTTAATGAGCATGCACAAGTGCGGGCTATGGCTGGATGTTCTGGAAGCCATGCAGCCTGAAGGACTTGAAGTCATGCTGACCAAAACCCGTTTTGTGGTGAACCGTTATATGGGGACGATGGTTAACACCTTGCCTCGGGACTTTATGGAGCTGAGCGGAGCGCTGCCCTACATTCCTTCATGGAAGCAGATGCAGCATCGTGAGCTGCTGCTTAGTTCGCCGATTTATCAGCGGGAAATTCGCCAGCTGTGCCGCGAGCTGCTGAATGTGGAGACTGTAACACAGCCGCCCGCCGCTTGGTCTTAAAGGGGGCCGATGAACATGAATGAAGAACGGTTTCGTGCACTACGAGCGGATATCCGGGGAGGCCTGGACGTCACGTCCTCGGTAGGGGATGCAGAGTTAGTGCGGCATATTGAAAATCGAATTTTGCATGACACAGAGCTGGCAGGTTTGACCTCCAGAGAGAAGCATGCGCTGGTCCGTAAAATTTTTAATTCCTTCCGTGGGCTGGATGTGCTCCAGCCGTTGATTGATGACCCCACGGTTACGGAAATTATGATTAATAGTCATCGGGAAATTTTTGTGGAGCGGGCGGGTGAGGTGATCCAGGCACCCGATCAATTTGAATCCCGTGAGCGACTGGAGGATTTGATCCAAACGATTGTAGCCGGAGTGAATCGGATTGTGAATGAGTCTTCACCGATTGTCGACGCCCGATTGAAGGACGGGTCACGTGTAAATATTGTGCTACCGCCAGTTGCTCTCAAGGGACCGACGATGACGATACGGAAGTTTCCCGAGCGTCCGATGACGATGGATGACTTGATACGAATGGACGCACTGGATACAGAAACCGCCAATATGCTCAAGGATCTGGTACGCAGCAAGTACAATATTTTTATAAGCGGTGGTACGGGCTCTGGTAAAACGACCTTTCTGAATGCATTATCCCAATTTATCCCGCCATCGGAACGGATTATTACGATTGAGGACTCAGCAGAGCTGCAAATTGTAACTGTCCCTAATCTGGTTTCCATGGAAACACGGAATGCCAACACCGAGGGGAAGGGCGAAATCACGATTCGTGATCTGATTCGTTCCTCCCTGCGTATGCGTCCCAATCGCATTGTGGTGGGTGAGGTCAGGGGGAGTGAGGCGTTGGATATGTTACATGACAAATCTATTAAAAGGTTATTAAAAAGGAGACAGATGTTTATGGGCAAAATGATTGTACGGTATAGCATTCTTCGTAACAATGGCTTTGGAAAGTTTGTTATGGAGAAAAAAACTGCAACTATGAATTATGAAATTAGATTGAAAGATTACGAATATCAGCAGGAGAGTATAGTAAATGAGATAAGCTCAAAAGAGAGCGTTAAGACAACACAGGTGAGAGTTACTGGAATTTTGAGACTTCCATATTCATAACGTGAATAACAGCTTTAGAACGAACGTGAGAGCGTCTAAGGAGTATGTCATTGTAAAGTGTAAGGAATCAAAAAATTTATACTCGAACGTGTGCTGATATATGGTATATTGTTCCTATTATTAAAGGTTTATTTCATCATTATTCAGATTTCGAGGTGAAAAATGAATCATATAGAGTTAGTTCAACATATAGCATCTTTTCTAGCATCTGAGGTGAAATCATACGATATACCAGACATCTGTTCTAGTTACGGCTTAGACGATGGTGAAGAAAGCGAGGCCTTTGCGGGTAAGTCTAAATATGTAGAACGTAGACTAAGAGGTAAAGATCAATTATTTCTAATTGATTTAGCCAAGAGAGTGGCAAAAGATTATAATTCTGTTGATTTAAATAGAATGCTAAATACGATCTCTCCAAGGGGAATATTTAATATCACACAGATAACAAGAAAAAACATTGTGAAAGAAATATTGTCGCTAGGGTACATTGAAGGTGATATGAATTTAATTGACTTTCTGAAGAGAACATGGGATTTAGATTCCATGACTTCAACAGATTCGAGGTTTTTTAATGCAACTGGGGACATAACTCAGCACATGATAGCAAATGATGATTGGTCATTTCAAGAATTATTTGAAGATGTTCTTGAGATTTATAATATTACAGATGAAAAATTCATTCGTTTCACAGAACAAATTGTCCATCCGCGTGTCAGAAGCGAGGTTGATCCTCAATTTATTGAAAAATTGAATTATCATTTAGTTAAAGATGGATACAAAATGCAAGTGACCTCACAGATATCAGGTTATCCATTATACACCATTATAAAAACTACTAAAGGTGTTAAAGGAGAATTTAAAAATCTTATATTCGCTGCAGATGGCCCTAAACCTGAAATTGTTATAAGCGATTCGATTAACAATGAGATAGCTATAGTTAAAAATCAAGAGTTTTGTCTAGTGTATGATCTGCCAATTTTGGAAGGATTATTGTGGAGAGAATTAGTAACTTGGTGGGGAGATAAGCAATCTGAGGAGCAAGGAATAAATGTTGAACGAGCGATGTACAAGCGTTTGATTAGGTCATTAGATAAAGGGCCAGAAAGAAACTTTTTTAAATTTTATTTCAAGCACTTTAGAGAAAGAATGGGTAATAGTTTACCTGCTTTGATACCTCAGGTATATCTTCATTATGACCCCTATGTTACTAAAATAGTACCGAATGAAACACGCTTAGTGAGACAACGAATGGACTTTTTATTGCTATTACCAAATAACGTTCGAATCGTAATCGAGATTGATGGTAAACAACACTATTCTTCTGAGGATAATAAACCAAACCCTAAGAAATATGCTGAGATGATGAAAGCTGATAGAGATCTTAGACTTTTAGGGTATGAAGTTTTCAGATTCGGAGGATTTGAATTTATAAATGAAAACAGTGTAGATAAAATGGTATTTGATTTTTTTAGTAAGCTCTTTTTAAGGTATGAGATCAATTGAAATAACTATTTCATTTGATCTAAAATCGAAGGAGGTTAAATAGTGAACAGATATGTGGTGGGGGAAGTTGTTATTACACCGGATGGAAAAGGAATGATATATGAGTATCGTGATTACTGATACACTGTGAAGTTAGAAAATGGTGGCGGTTTTAAATATTATACTGAAAAAGATTTGAGAAAATAGCCGTAAAATGACTTGTTATTAGAAAAGATATAAGAGGAGGATAGTTCGTAAATGAATTCAAATGTGCTTAGCATTGCTATTAGGGCAGATAAAGCGTTTGACGATCAAGATATTCAAACACTAGAAACGATAGTAGAAGAATGCCTTGGACATGTAAATTCATCCGAATATAATGATCTTGAGAAGGCAATAATCGCTTATCATGGAGCAACATCTCAAGGAAACAAAATTGGGCTAATTTATAAAGGACTACTGGAATATTCAGATGAGAAAAACAATGAAGAAGAGTTTGAGTTAAGTTTGTATTTATTTAGGATATCTTTAGAGCTTTTTAATATGTATAAAAATGATAAGAAACAATGGGATTCTGCAACAGAGGAAGATGAGCTTCATTATTCTAGCTATTTGTTAATGACCGCTACAAACTATGCCAATGAATTATATAGCAGTGGACGTTTGATTAAGTCAATTGATCAACTAAAGTTCGGAGTTTCACAAGGTTTTCCAATGGCTATAGCAAATATGGGGTTAAAGTTAATAACATATGCTCAATATGATTATGATGATGGACATAAACAAGTTTTGCTTAATGAAGCACAGCAGTTACTACTCAAAGCTCTAGATAGTCCCGATTTAGATGATCATGCACGAAGATCCTTCAATATTGAAGTTGAGCGCATAAGAGATTGGGTAAGCCAGAATATTTTTGATGAATTTTCACTAGGCACAACTGAGCAAGAACAAGATTATAGAAAATGGTGTCTAGATAATAATTTATTTTTGAATACATTAAACGATTATTTCAATGTATCAATGGTTGCAAGTGACTGCCTCCATCTCCCCGATATTGTAACAGACATAAATATAGGCCCTAAATATCATGGATTGTTTAATCAGTTAAAACAAGAATATGTATCTGCAAGATTTATGATTTATGAAGGAATTAATGATAATACCCCGCATTTTTCAGATAAAGAAGTTTTTATATATAACACATTGGATTATCCTATTTATGGTATTGGAATTGAGAAAATAAAATTTGGATATAGGAGTCTATACTCAATATTTGATAGAATAGCTTATTTTATTAATGATTACTTTGATATAGGGATAAAAGAACAAGATGTATCTTATAAATCAATTTGGCAGAATAAAAAATTTGGACGGCAGGGATATGATTTTAAGATTGATTTAAAAAAGCGAATAACTGACCAGGATACTTATAATTTTCCGGGAATAGGGTTTTATTGGCTATGTAAAGATATTGCAAAAAAGCAGGTTAAACATAAATATCTAGACCCATCTATCGAGGTTTTATCTGGAATAAGAAATGCTTTGGAACATCGCTACCTTAAAATCCACGATCCGTTTATTCACAGAACCGACAGTTTCAAAGATACCCTTGCCCAGTCAGTACATCTTATAGATTTTAAATCCGCGACATTGGAATTGATGAAATACTCTCGTGAGGCAATTATTTTGCTATCTTTATTAGTTAATAGAGAGGAACAAATTAGATCAAAGACTCAGGGAGATAAGTTCGTAATGCCAATTACAATGGATGCATATTATGACGATTGGAAAACACTCTAACAAGAGCGAATTTCATATAAAATGGCTAGCTTAAAAAGGAGGCGATTACGATTAATGTTATTGTAGATAGTTATATTAATGGTGCATTTTACGGATGGAACGGGGAAACACTATTTAAATTGGGGGCTAATCACTATTGGATTCAGTCGAGTTATGCATACAGATACAAATATGCATATCGTCCCAAAGCAAGAGTAGTAGAGGAAAACAATGTATATTATCTTGAAGTTGAAGGCATGAATGATCGAATAGCTGTTAAAAGAGTAAATGACGTAATAGAGTGTCAAATAAATAATATTTTTGAGGGTTGGTCAGGAGATACTAAGTTTGAATTAACAAACGGCCAAATTTGGCAGCAAGATGAGTATAACTATTTATACCACTATGCTTATAGACCAAATGTAATTATTTATGCCTCACAAAGCGGAGATAGACTAAATGTTGATGGTGTACAACAGTCGATTAAAGTTAAAAATATTCGATAAAAAATGTGTTTATCACGAAGATTTTCTGAAGGGTGAGAGGGCTATGATTGGTCGATTTGGTGGAGGGCCTGTAAATATAAGTGCGAATGAAGGACTAGTGTTTGTCTTTTTGATCGTTCCGTCAATTGGAATTGTCCTTGGAAGTGGCTCACTCTGGGCAGCCTTTATATATCTTTTTTTAATATGTGGGGGATCTGTTCTTTATGTGCTTCTTCTTAAAAAGAAAGCGAAACGCAAATTTGACTGTCTTGTTGGACAAATAAACAATTTCCATTTAAAAAAACTTAAGTATATTCAGTCGAATAGCAATCTAAGTAATTATATTATAGTGAAAGCTGAATTCCGTCTTGATGCTATAGAATTGTTTATAAAAAAAGATGGCCCATTAGATAGACTGATCACAAGAGAAATTATTACGAAGGAAAAGTTGGATTCAATTGAACATGATATTGGAACATTGATTATCAGATTTAGAGATGACTATGACAGATTGATTGCAATTGAAGTGCAAGGTTTCGATTAAAATATTTATTGAATGAGGTGTATAATGGCAAATAAAATTAACCTTTACGTAGACGACCTCAGAGACTGTCCAGATGGCTTTGTGGTCGCTCGTACATACTACGAAGCAATACAGATACAGATGACAAAGATTTCCTAATGAAGTGAAATACTTTTTTGAGCATTTCTTGCGTGAGTTTACATGCATAACCCCAGTGGGACGTAAGAATACGTACAAGACATTGTTTGCAGCGCAACGCAGAGGATTTTTTGATGAGGGCATTAACCAATCACAAAGTATAAGTATTCAGGAATTAAAATTCACTTTAATCATGGAGGCACAAATAAATGGTATCTACACAACTTGCTCTGATGAATTTTGATACAAAAGATAGATGGGAAGAATGGGCTCAATATAGAAGGTCTATTGGGCAAGTGATTCAGACATGCATTGAACGCTATGGAGTCAACAATGGGAATCTGCTTTTGCTTGGAGTGGGGAACGGTAACGATCTTCCAGTGGAGGTGCTTGAATCTTTATTTAATAGTATTACGATTGTTGACCTTGACGAAAGTGCACTGGATAGATTTATGTCAAGGGTTAGTGATAAGAATAAATTCAACAAAGAAATAATTGATTTATCGGGGATAAGTAATCAAGTGAAAAGTGCAAAAGAATTAATTAACAAAGCAACTAACATTCAACCTGTTATTGACCTATCAAAACTTAATAAGAAATACGATTTAGTAGTGAACTGTTGTTTTTCAACACAATTGTTAACAAGTTATTTTTATGGAACAAATGAATTCCAGGGAGGAAATGTTTCTCATAAATTAGGTGAGGATTTACACGGTTTATCGCAAAGAATTCACCAAAAATTGTTTTCGCAGTTAAAGAATAAACTTGTATCTAATGGTGTTATTGTACATATGACTGATACACTTGAACTAAAACGAAATAATATCACTGGTGAGATCAGTCCAGCAACAAAACCTGTAAGCGAAATTATTAAAGGTGACTGGAGTAATCTGAACTTAGTACTTAGTCATTTACCACAGTTTTATAGGGATGGATTGTACATTATAGGCAGTGCCGTCCCTCCAGAGGTCACTAATATGTTTGCAGTAAGAACTATGTTTAATCTACTGTGGGAATTCTTACACAATGACGAAGAAGACAGAGACTATATTGTCCTCGCCTATGTTTTGCAAAATCAATGATAAAATGCAAGTTTAATTAAGAAGGGTAGTGAAAAAATAATGATTATTAATTGTAATTCATTTGAGTCCTCATTAGAAACCATATCTGAATATTATAATGTCTCGTCAGAAGAGATTCATAAGACTTTGCGTGATTTTGATATGGATGAATACTATAAAAAAAATAACTACGAGCAAACTGGGGACAGATGTTTATATAAGATATTCAATGAAAAATTTAGTGATAGAAGGGAAATTACAGAGATACACTGGTTTCATCTAACAAGAATGCCTTTGAATGAAAAATTCAAGGGAGCTATAAAACCATTGGGGGGTCAAATAGAACATTTATGGGAGTTCTTATATTCGTTGGCTAAAGGCTCCATCTCGGAGACCAACTGGAACGACTTTAAAAACACAATTTCTAATATCGGGCACTCTGGTTACCTGTACAAACTTAAAACATCTAATTCAGTGCATTGGGGACCATATGCTATGTTGATTAAGGAAGTTGCTTTTAGAGCAAGCGAGATAAGAAATCATGATTACCTTAAATCACCGGAAATAATCGAAGATATTTGTCATGCATTTGAATCAAGATATAAAGTAGATCTTCTTAAAATTTATTCACAAAGTACTGTTCCCTGTATAGTACATTTTAGATCAAACGATACCGATTACCATGTCATAGAACCAATTTTATTTTATCTTTACAAAGTAATTCACAATGAAAAGTTTTCTGTATACTCCAATACATGTTTTGATGGTGAAGGTAGGGAAGTACCTGCATCAGACGTTCTAAAAATTGAACTTGTATAATTCATTAGATATTTGGCTGAAATGTAGATTTTAAACTATCAACGTTTGTTCCTTTAGAGCCAAAATCCAGCTTTAAAATACCAATATCATAATGACTATGATATGCAACAAATAAGCCTAGATGACTAAACATGTCTAGGCTCTTTGCTGTGTCTATGTAGTTAAATTTAGTGGAATGTAGATTTATTCTTCTGTTTCCTCGAACTGCAACAATACAGATATATCATTAATATTTAATGCTTTTGCTATCCTAGTCAGCATTGCTAAATTAACTTCTTCACGAGCATTTCTACATAGCTCGGATATTGCAGCTTGTCGCACATTTGCTTTCTTAGCCAATTCCAATTGGGTAATTCCTTTTTCTTTCATTACTTCTTTCAATTTTATTGTTAATCTCATTAAATGGACATCCTCCAGATAAAAATCTATTGAAAAAATACGTACAAGCGGTTATGATTGATTTGTGCAAATTAACCGCCTGTGCGTATAGTGTTATTTTGCAAGGGAGTTTAAAGTACTTTCTTTGGCACTCGCTAGTGTCATTTTACCAATTTCCTGAGGAGGAAGATACCCAATGTCCAAAAAAGTTAATGAGATAACCATCATCGACATTGTACGCATGAATCAAGTATGGGAATCAGAAGAAGAAGCTGCTGAAAAAGAGCTACAATATTACCACATAACAGACGCTTTAAATCGCAAATGGCAAACTATTGGTCTGAATGTCTCAGACGCAATTCAAGTGTTTGAGCAAGGTAATGATGACAATTGGACTCGTATTATTGCGCCAGCACCGTACAATTCTAACTTGTCCATCAATGCCCTAATCAATATGCTCGATATTTCCCCTGAAGCTTGGCGTATCCGTAATGACATGCAAATCATCTTGAACACAGTTGAACGCCGCAATGAATATGTAAGTCGTATCGTCAATGTTAATCGTGAAAGTAGATTTCTTTTACTCCATCAAATGAAAGATGAATACCTCCAGCATGATCAACTGACAGATGAACACTTTATGCAATTGTACAGTGTAAATCCCGTGGAAGCTCTGACTATGTATTTCCTACAATCCATTGATATCATCGCATATTGGGAATGGCGTGACGCTGGAGGTAATGCTGAGAAGATTATCCAGTACAAACATGATGAACCTTTGATGCCTTTTATTCAGGCGATTGAGCGTGCTGAGGATGAAGCTATGAATATGGCTTGTGGCTGCTAATGTGTCACATGACACAATTATAAACCGAATGGGGAAGATACATATATGACAATCGCACTGAGAAAACTGCAACCAACTCAATCCACCACTAACAACAAAGAGGTGTCTGCCATGAACGCTGTATTTGAACAACTGCTGATCGAATTTGAAATCAAGCCTACAGCCGTTATCCTTATCGACCTGATGAGATTCCACCTTAAGTCTGTTTCACGTATGAACGAGTTTGCTAATCGGATGTTGTATGAAGATTCGCCTTTTTCCTTGATCGTGAAAATGTGGAAAGAAGATGTGAACGCACATAGCTATACTGATAAATTCACTTTCGTACATGATTACTATCGTGATAAGAAAGCCGCATTCGAAAAGTTGTTCCAAGAACCAGCGCATGACTGGAAGATGGAACGTTTCACATGTGATGATCCTGAACGCATTTATAATACCTACGTAGAGCAGGGCAAGTATTCTTCTATGACGAAAATTGCATTGTTCGCCTAACCGTACAAATGGCTGGTAAATACACAAACCATTCAACATATTAATCACCTAACAACGTATTAACAATAAAAAAGGAGGATATTTGCATGACACAAGTACCATTTCCAATGTCACAGCGTATAGAGATTGAACGTCGTTACTTTCCTAATGGTGTCAACGCTGCTCAAATTAATCTGCTGGATGATATAGAGAAACGATTAGCTGAAGCATACAAGGCTGGTTATGAACAAACATCTATATTCGGTTTCCATGAATGGTCAAACAATGTTGCTATGGGCTATGCAATCATGGCAATGGAAAGGTTGAATTTCTACGAGAAAGAGATTAAAAGTGTGATAGGCGCAATGTATCGTGTATTCGATGAGGTAAGTGTTCTGGAAGCAAAGGCACATTACAATAGCTCAGATTATTGATAAATCAGCCTATTTTACCTAACCGCAATTCATGCAACATCTTACCTCAAATCGTGCAATGTTCACCCTCAATTTATGCAAGAGTCTACCTCAATTCATGCTGCACGATTTGAGGTCTAGTTAGTAGTTCTTAGATCTTTATATCTTTAGATGTGTATATACAGTATTTAGAGCATGTCTGCGCTGGCGCTTATCCAACTCTTGGCTTCTGATTTTTTGTTGGTTGAGGTTAATGTTAATTTGACTTCTATTACTCAAAACACTGATTAATCTATTGATATAAAATTATTTGGTGTCTGGTTAATGGGAACGGTAGGGTACGAATGAATGAGGTTTGAATCATTGATTAAATAATACTAATTTTCATATAGCTATCATTCAAAAAATAAAGGAGCAATCGACATGTACAAAGCTGGACGGTTAATTAAAGGAAGACTGTATGTGAAAACGTGGAATAATGAATGGATCAATCTCAAGCTGCTGGTTCAGGCCAACGGAAAGGCTATGTAACATGGACATGGACTGGCTTGACTTAATGTATAGGCAGTTGGTTAAAGAGGCAGCAGGGAAGGATATAGAGCTTGAGAGAAGGCTGGAGATTAGGAAGCAACTCACTGTGATTCGACGCATGAAGAAGAAGCTGAAACAAGAGGGAATGTGTATATAGTTCAGGGAGCGTCAAATTTAGCCCCCCCTTTGATATGAATATAAGCGCCTAGGGATAGGTGCTTTTTTGTTAGCAATATTATAGTTCGTTGCTGATAAAAAAATGATGATGTATAATTAAACATAAATAGATATTTTTACAATACCACTAAAGGAGCTGAATTAATGAATAGAAGAGCGGCTGGAGTCTCATTTTGTTTTATAGCAACGATATTGTTTGTCTCTAGATATTTTATTGTAACAAGTGGTGTAGTAAACTACGCAGATGTACCTCTTAAAAGGGCATTGGTTCGATTGGGGGATTATGATATTTTACTTATATTAAGTATAGTATCTTTAATAATTGGAGTTATATACATTATTAAAGGTGAAATTGATAAGGAAAAATAACCGCTATACTTATTATGAACTATATAGGGAAACAATAAGAAAAGGAGGCATCCCTCTGTGGGCTACCTCCTTTAGGTTAATTAATAGGGGCAGTTTTAACAGTTAAGATACCATCTGTTTGATCATTAACTTTTCTGGCAATATATATCTCAGTGTAATTATTTGTTCTTACTGAACCATTCAATGAATAATATTCTTTCAAATAACCGAAAGATTTATCCATAATAGGCGTAAATTCAGCCCAACTCATATAATTAGGTCTTATAGTAGTGGTTGTTGTATCATTAAAAGTAGTGGTTTTAGACCAGCCACCTCCTAAAGTTCCTGTAACAGCATTTTTGTGCTCATACGAAAGATTAATATTGGCTTGCCATGTCTGACTTGTAGAAGAGGAAATTGCTCTTGTAGCATTATCTTGAGTGCGGTTATATACATATGGGGAAACACGTTTTCTAAGAGAATCCATAGGTACAGCAGATTTGAATGTGGATTGTTCATATCGCCAGTAGTATTCGTTAATTGCATTTGGTGTAATAGCGCCGTTATTTTGTGAATTTTTTTGGCTAGAATCTTTGTCTAATTCTAATTGTGCGCTCCTGTTTGCCTCTTCTTCCTGAGCTTTATAAGCTTGTAGCTCATCTTGGCTGAGTTCAACTAACCCATTGTCAGTTACACGATAAGCCTGTACAATTTCACCTTCAACTGCTGGTTTTGCTGATACAGAATCATTACTAGATGAGGCGTGTACACCTGTAGGGAGTAACATTAATCCAACTAAAAGCAGGCTTGAAAATTTTGCTACTAATTTCTTCATTTTTTTCCTCCTTTTTCAATATACAGCTAGTATATTTATTTTATATACTTATAGTCAACATGAAAAAGGAATTATAGTCCATATATACTATGTTTTTGATGCAAAAGAACTGGAAATTAAATGGTGAAAAATGAAAGTGAAAGATTTAATGAAGTTCTTTTATTGCTTGCAATGAATTAGGAAACAGTAAATAATTATACCGATGTATCTACTATGATTATCCAAAATATATGGGAAATTGTCCCTATCTGTTGTATTATAAGGTCGTATGAAAAAGAGTCAGAGCAGCTAAGGAGGAGCATTTTTGTCTATATTTGTGATAGCGTGTGTCGTTGCTGTATTGATTGCTTTGGTGCTGCTACGCTTATTTAAGAAGCCTAGAGTTCAGGAACCATATAAAGTAACGCAGGATATTGATCCTTACAAAATCGGCATTAACGAAATAGATCGTATGGAAGATGGCAAGGATTTTGAAATTTATTTGTGCAAGCTGTTCCTGTGTTTAGGCTATAGTGATGCGATTAAAACACAAGACAGTAGAGATTTTGGAACAGATTTGGTATTTACGGATAGAGAAGGCTACCGCAATGTCATTCAGGCTAAACGGTATGCAATAAGCAATCCTGTTGGTTTGAGCGCAGTTCAGGAAGTGTATAGCTCTATGCGATATTACAGAGCTAAGAAGTCCATTGTCATTACTTCAAGCAAATACACAATCTCGTGTGAACAGTTGGCCAGTTTTAATGGAGTGAAGCTGCTGGATCGCAATGATTTAATTGAAATGATTGAGCTATTCAAAGAACAACAGCACAGCAAAGTAAAAGATATTATCGAAGCAGAGCCTTACTTGAGTCTGGATTCATGGGACAACTATAGGAATAACAGTAAAGTGATTAAAAAGGATCGCAAGGCTGAAAAGCTTATCGCTTCAGGTAACTAGATACTGAAGACTTTTGAAGTAAATCATAAGGAGTGAACGAATTGAACTGGGATCAAAATGATCCGTATAAGGAATTTAGAAGGCAGCAAGCAGTAATACGTCAAGCGTTTAAAAACCCAGTTAGAGAATGGAAAAGGCAGCAACAAGCGCTAGAGAATGTATTAAATATTTCAATGAGAAAAATGATGAAACAACAAAGAGAGTTTAAGAGTTTAATGGAGAGTCCGTTTAGAGATTTGCAAGAGCAACATTTACAGTTGCTGAGAAATATGAAACCTATTGCAGATTATTTAAATCAGCAACAGGATATTATCCAAAGATCTTTTGGAACATTACCTAAGCTTTTAAAAAAGGCCTCTAAAGATTTTGAACAATATAAGAAGCTAATGATAAAACTGAATTTCCCCCCTCATCATGATATGGATTATAAAGATTTTAAAGGGATTTATGAATTTTATATCGCAAATGGCGAAGAAGAGGTGGAAGAAAAAATATATCAACTAATACTTAATAACTATTTTGACTCGAAAATTAAGTCTTATTATGAAAATTGGAAAACAATAGGTTGGTTAGACAAAAGGATAGCAATATTAGATGAATCAATTACTAATTATCTCGAAGGCAGATATCACAGTGCAATCTCAACATTATTACCGCAAATTGAAGGGATAATTATAGAAAGGGGCAATGTTACAGGTTATGTCTCTCAAAAGGAAATGAAAAGATTAGGTGAGGAAGTTCTAAAAGATACAGGTAGTTTTTCATTAGATGATGCGGTTAAACTTTTTTATATAGATTGTGTGTTGGATTCATTTAAACATGGTCAGATAATTAAGTCACCTTTAAGTAGACATGCTATCTTGCATGGAGCGGATACTAAATATGGGTATAAAATGAATGCTTTGAGATGTATTTTGTTTTTTGATTATTTAATTTTAAAACTCAATGGAGTAAATCGAAATTTAGATTCTTAAAATTAAAGAAAAGAGAATTAACATATGAATGTGGAAACAAAAAAAGCAAGATTTTTCAAAGAATTATGGACAGAATTTTCTAACGGGACTTCGTCGAATAAACTTGGAATCGTGAGTAGTTTGTTTACTGTATCGGGTGTATCTGGGGCTTTCTTTTACACAAATCTTTCGATAGGAAAAATATTAAATTTAGATCTTTTTCAACTTTCTATTCTATTTCTACTGACAACACTTTTAATAGTATTCTCATTACTAATTATCGGCGGTATGGTTTATGCATCAACTCCGAAGAATTTTAATTTGGATCTCTCTTTTTTATTTTTTGTTGTACTTATTTTAACGTGGGGTATGGGGCTAGCACTTCTATCAGTGATATTTGCATTTTATATGGAAATAATTGATTTGTTATTTAATAGATATGTTAAATGATTGATAAAAAAATTCTTTTATAGGAGATGTCTATATGAAGTTGTATATTGCTGGGATCAACCACAATGACCCTGTTTCAAGGACAGGGCTAATTCAATGGCTACACGAGATTAAAGCTGAAAACCAAACTAAGCCCGACTTTATTGCTTCAGAATGGGACGAAGAGGTATATACAAAGGTAGCTGCTCAAAGGCCATATCTTTCACAATTATTAGAAAAGGAGTGGCCAGATTTAAATCAAAAACAAATTGAATCTATCTCAAAAACATTGGCTTATGAAGGAGATAGCCACAAAGGTATCTTTGATAATGTAAATGTTCTATGGCTTGACGATTCGAGAGTCGTGGATCAAGAAGCTGTTGACAATTTTGCAAAACTGAGACTTCAGACTTTGAAAATGCATTGTAACAACGATGCGAAGTTTAACTTTATTGAAGAACTGAGTCGAAATTTAAAAAAGAGCGAGTGCTCGGATCTTCCGACTATAGAAAGAGATATTAAGTTTGCAAGCACAATCTTTGCTTATGTTGAAGAGAATAGATGTGAGTGGGGAATTATCATTGTCGGTTCTTTGCATGCCTCTGAAGAAGAGGGAACGATGAGAAATCAACTTGAGTACAAGGGTCACGAATGCATGGTTAAGCATTTTTGATTTCATATTTTGTAAATCAAATTAGTCTTTCATCAAGAGAGGCGAAGATTGACGAGTAATTCAGTGATGTGAGTTTAAGTGGGAATGGGGAGTTTAATTGAAGAAGATTTTCAAGAAGATATTTAAGCATCCAATCGGAATTGCTGTTTCTTCCGGTGTTATCAGCTCAACAATTAGTGCTCTTATAGTAGCCTACATAAAATCGGAATCCTTTATGAGTGCTTCTATAACGGTTTGGAAATGGGTCATATCATTGTTTCACTCAGTTTTGACCTTTGGTGTCCCTGTTTGGATGTTACTGTTAATTCTCATAATCTACTTCAAACTTATTAATCCGATATCAAATTCTTTTAATAAAAATAGTAGCCCTGATTTTCTGAATTACAAAAGTGATATCATTGAAGGAATCCGTTGGGAATGGGAATGGTTTAGTTATTATGGAAAATACAGCATTTCAAACAGAATAGACGCGGTATGTATTCATTGCAATGGATATCTTATAGACAATAGACACTCCTATCATATTAATACACTAGAATGTGAACATTGTGGTTTCAAAAAGAACTTAAGTGAATGGGAACATGAGGAATATCGCAATAAAATCAAACGGGAAATATTAAGACGAACACGGAATAAGTCAAACGAAAACTCTATGTAAACCGAATCTTTTATGGCAAAATAAATGTCAAACTTAAGTAGATACGCTTATATGGAGGGTGAATGACATAGATATTGAAAAAATAGATAATCCAACGTGGTCTGGAGAGATAAAAAGTATATTGGAAGATGTAGAAGATGGTATTTTTAACATTGATGCTGATGAAAATGACCAAATGGGGGCAGATTGGTGGTATTTGAAAATTAATGGTGAGATTGCTGGTCTTTTATGGATAGTATGTGAAGAAGACGAAATGTTTTATGAGGAACAAGCAGAAATCGCAGAAATTTCATTTTGCTTTAGGAAAGATTATCGTCGAAAAGGAATGTTAAATTCCTTAATTGAACAGGTAAGTAGTTTAGTGGTGAGTGATTATACAAAAGCCACACTAATATTGGCTGTAGTTAAAAAAACGAACCCTTTTTTAGAGGTTATTAGCAGAACACTACAAAAAAATGGATATCTTTATTCCGAAAATGGCAGAAATGTTTTGTTAGAGAAAGAGATTGGCAAATCAGAATTGGAGAAATAGTCTTAATGAAACTTTGTAAAATGTGAGATTTATCAGGGGAGGGGATATAAAAATGATGAGATTCATACTGAAAAGAACAATTGATCAGTGGGATGACGTAGAGCTTATTAGTGATATTGATAAAATAGTTGTTAAATCTGAATACATCAATTGGCTAGAAAAGGATGTGAACAAAGGTTCTTTCTCAGAATATTTATCTGACAAGTATCCAAGCCATGTTGTCATTGATTTAGATAATATAGAAGACTATTCAATTAAGGTTTAATTGAATGTGAAATGTAGATTTATAAAGAAAGGATTCTATATGAATGAAACCAAACGGCAAGATGAAAGAAGTGTTGAAATTAGTTATTGAAATCGAAAAGCTAATTGGTAGTGCTGAGTTAGTTATAGATAGTTCCGAACAATATAAAATTAGAAAGTTTTTGAATGAAGCAGAAGAAAAATGTCTCAAGATAAGAAATTTTTATGATCCAATGTAGTAAAATATGACTTTTAAAAGAGAGGAGAAGATCCATGAGAAAAATTCCAATCAGTAAATCAACCGATCCATTTTTTATGAACGAAAATGAAGTTAATTTGGCAGTTGCAGAATATCTCTTTCAAAGAGGAGTAGAAGTGAAAAACGTTCTAGTTGATAAAGAGACTGGAATAGATGTGCTTGGGCTGAAGATGGGCCAGACATTGATTATTGAGTCTAAAGGCTCTATGGTAAACAATCAACATGAATTTGTATTCGAGCATGGGCAGTTAACTACTCATGTTAGTCAACAAGTACATTATCTTATGAAGAAATATCAAAGTAAGTATAACAGCAGCATTTTGTTTATGGCTAATCCCGACATACCCAGAATACATAAGCGAGTTGATGAATTAGCGGAAGCGCTTGATGCCTTGGGAATAGTAAGGTTATGGGTTCAGAAGAACGGAGCAGTTAGGTTGGTGTATCCTGAGCAATTAAAAGAAGTTCTAGTCAAGTTGGAGTTAATTGAATGAAACAAATATTTCATTTGGGGGGACTTACATAATGAAAGAAATTAAATGGAAGAGCACTCAGAAAATCCAAAAAAAGATTACCGAGAGCAAAGAACAAAAATATTATAAGGTGGATTTAGGAATTCAAAAAGTTGAACCAAAGAAGATAGTAGCCCTCTCAAGACCTATCGACGATAGAAAATTGGAACGATTGCGTAAAAGTGTAAAGGACGATGGTTGGACGGATATAAACCCGCAAACAATTTTGTTGTGGAAACTACCCAATGGCGATTTAATTGTTGATGGCGAAGGAAATCATCGTGCTTATTACAGTAGAACAGAAGAAGTTAAAGAGATTAAGGCCGAGGTATCATTAATAATTGACTTGAGTAAATTAACTAAAAACCAGCAAGAAGGTGTGATCAATAGTAACTGTGCCTATCTTATAGCAAGAAACAATTATATAAATTCCGAAGGTGAGTCGGAAGATAAGGAAAAGATGGACTTGATGGTGGAGGCCGAAAAAGAAAGAAATAGGTTTCTTAAGTCATTGTCTTTGATATAAATCATACATTTTATCGCAAAGGAAGCGACGAGGGTGCTGAAATATAAGCAATATGGTAGATGGCAGCACATTTATTCTGGCAGTTATAAAGACAAGAATATCAATGAAGCAACGCATGGAAAGTATCTATTCTTCTCAAACGATAGAGGCTCACTGACTCAGATAGCTGAAACAGAAATAAGGCATAATGGATTCTATTGGGCCAAAGTAGTCGATGAACCTCAGACACCCTCAAGTGGTTATGTTTTGTGTTTGTACTGGAATGATGATTCAAGATTGGATGAGCTTAAAGAGAGATATCATGACAAAATTAAATGGAAATCCGACGAGGATACTCGAAACGGAAAGTACTCTGAAGGCTACTCTGCATATGATCTAATGGGAAGTGTGCCGTTTGACATAAAAGATAGACAGCTTTACGAGGACTATTATAGAACATGGTTCCATGACAACCGCCACGATGAAAAGTATGACTTTGATAAGATTCTTGATGAAGTACTAGATGAAGTCTGCGAGAACTTACCAGAGGAGTACTTAGCTAAAATGTCTCACTTTGACCTTTCGGTTCTATCAATAAAGAATAATCATCGCAAGGTGTATATTGAAGAGCTTGTAGAGGCGTATAAAGACTCAAAGGAAAGATGAAATGAAATTTGGTGAAAAGGTAATATCAATTAAAGGTGTTACTGTGTAGGCAGCAAATCGGATGAAATTAAATGTGAAAGTTGGACATTAATGGCTGAGGAGCAGGATTGAAAGTTTATAAGTCTACGAACAGTTTGGAAACCATCCGACGTCGTACGATTTGCCAATGGGCAAAATATTTGAGATGCTATCATTACCTGAATCGATTGATCGTCTGGAGTTTGTTAATCAAGAACACACTGTCCCATCGACTGGTGAACAGAAAACAGTGGATGAAATGACTGTGCGTGAGCTGTGTGAGATAAAGTTGGGTTTCTTCTATTTATATAGAACCAACTTGATAGAGTGAAAAAACATGAAAATATGTCTTCCACTCCGCGATTTTTGTTACGATTACGATACGTGTTTGCTGTTTTCAAAAACATAGATAAATAGAGGGTTTTCCGATTTTATATTTTAAACAATTTAATCTGTAAAAACTTAAATATCCTTTGATGCATCAAGCTTTTTTACACATTATTTCTCGATACCTACGATTGAAACCACGATGCAAAGCAATTCTTAACAAATCCCTTTATTTATCTATGTTTTAGTTGTTTTCTCGATGCAGCACGATGTAAATATATTCTCAGACAAATTCGAACCACGATGACTCAAAAAGCTATATGGAATATAGTATTTATGAGTATATGGTCAAATATTACGATTGAATTTCGATATGGGTGTCGATATAGGTTATCCTCTATAGTATGTCCAGAATTGGGCATACCCTTATAATGGTTGACACAGCGTCAACCTAATACACATATCGAGTTCGATATTTTCTAAGTTGCACATTGGGTTGGACGCTGTGTCCAACTATCCATATCAGTGCTAACCAACTTGGTTAATACTGTCTTGAAATTCAAGATGGTTATTTCAGACATGGTGAATTGATCCAGCAGAAAGACTTTAACTCTATGTCATAAAGTATACCTTTTGCAATAGTAGTCTGGTGTATGTCATAAGTGGTTATGATACATGTCAAATAGTATATAAAATATTTTGAAACATTTCATATATATAGATATACATTTTGACATATTTTTGCTATAATATAATCAATGACATAGCAAAGGATGATCCATATGAGTGAGATTAGACACTATGGTTACATAAGAGTATCAACGAAAGATCAGAATGAAGCTAGGCAATTGGAAGCAATGCAAGACTTAGGCATCATGGAACGTGATTACTTTATTGATAAGAAAAGCGGCAAGAATTTTGACAGACCACAATATCAGGCATTGAAGAGTGTAATTAGGCGAGGTGATATCCTGTTCATCAAGGAACTGGACAGACTTGGACGGAATGCAGAAGAAATCAAACGTGAATGGCAAGACATAACGCACGAGATAGGCGCTCACATTGTTATTCTGGATATGCCTATCCTTGATACTAGACAATATCATAATGGCTTAGAGAAAGTTATATCCAGTATTGTACTTGAACTGCTTAGCTACATGGCTGAACGTGAACGTGAGAAGATCAACGGCAGACAGACTGAAGGCATAGCAGCAGCTAAGAATAATGGCGTTGTGTTTGGTCGTCCTAAACAGGCAATAAGTGATGACTTCATTATGGTATATGAGGAATGGAAGGAAGGCAGCATAACAGCAGTTGAAGCAATGAAACGTGTAGATATGAAGCCTAACACGTTCTACCGTAGAGTTAAAGAATATGAACAGCAGCAACAAGTAGGATAAAATAATAAACATGTGTACACTACGTACACTGTTACAGCCTAGATGATTATGTCTGGGTTCTTTGTTATTAACATCCATATGTTGGTGAATAATTAAATGAGGGGGGTGTATTTACACCTAAAACGCCTATTTAATTTCCAGAATTGCCCCTAGCACATCCAGCTACACACTGAAGTTATTTTATAAGCGAACGATTCAGCTATTCGATTATTGTAATGACATGGTTACATCTTTACCGATACGGAAAATTTTCCGGAACGGGGGGGTATTTAAAATCAAATTAACATTCATTTTCCACAAATAATGGCATAGCACTTCCACTCCCCGACTTAGCCTATTTTTTGACTCAATAGCTTACACAAATTGTGGACGGTTGTTCAACTGCTCCACACATCAATTTTAAGGTGAATCTATAGATAAATTACAAAGGAAAATGAGTATCAATGTTCAATCAGGTAACTTTGTATGGTTTGAGTAGTACCGCTATTTTCTACTATAGATTATCAAGTATAGAACAAATCGCTTGGCTACATGATGATACCCTTAATCAAGAAATCTTTGAAAACTATCTGAAAAGGTATCTTAAGTAAATATCTGAGAGGTATATGATTTTGTTCCAAAAGATGGTACAATCATGAGCAATAAAACAAACCTATTTTACTACTTGTTTCTCAATTACATAATTTATTTTACTATGCATAATATGACGATTTTATGCTGAAAGGGTGGCTTATCCATGAAAATCACACCCACGATACGCACAGAAATTCAAACCTACCTGAGACGGAAAGGATTGAGTATGACCAAGTTTGGTCGCATTATTGATTTGAATGTAGGTACAGTTAGTAGCATTGTGACGGGCAATCGTACCATTTCGATGCACCAATTGGATCGCATCACATTAGGAATGGATTTACCACCGGATTATTTTTATGAACGTTACATTGAAGAGTGCATTATGGAAGAACCGCTGAACTGGAAAAGAATTAGTCCGTTCTTGTATCGCTGTGTGCAGTTTCGGCGCGTAGACTGTTTGCAAAAAGTAGTAAGTATACTACTGGATAAACCGAACTATCTCCATTATCTCTTTGAATTAGCTGAGGATTGTTATGAAGAAGGTTATCAGGAAGCAGCGGCTTACCTATACGAGAATATCGCTGAGGGTGAGAAGCAGCAACACTCCGAACGTCTAGCCACCTGTCAGTATCGTTTGTTTATGATTCAGGTTGGAGACGATCAAAACCGAAATCTCAAGGCAGCTACACGTTTTGAATCTTTTGTCGAACGGTTGGACGAAGTAGTACAACTTGATGCTCTGAAAGATTTGGGGAATGTGTACCGTTCTTTGCGTGAATGGGACAAGGTTGACGAAATGGCTAAAGCTTTGGGGATTAAAGCAGAGATTCAATACAAGTTGGAACTTCAGCAGCAAAAAACACAGAAAGAAAATACAAAAAAGCCGGTTTACCCTCTATTTGTGTACTGGGCATTTGCTCATTTAATTCAAGCAGAAGTCTGTGATGCTAAAAAAGACTATGCAACGAGCTTTAAGCATATCCAAAAATACGCTGATTTAAGTTGGGTAGAAGAAAAAGATGAAAAGACTCTAAAATGGAAAAATCAATTTAGGGAATGGGCAAGCGCTAATACTTATGTGAATAGGCTTATGTCAGGTGATTTAAGTGTACTCCCTGATTATGTAGCTTATTTTTCTACAAAGGAAGATGAAGTACTTTCAGCAATAGATAACATAGTTGAGGCGGCTAATCTGTATAATATAAATGTAGATCACATCCTTGAATTGTTTGAAGTAGAAATTCAATCTTTTTTGAATGAACAAAGTCAGGTAGGCGTATACACTAAACAAATTATTTCAGAACGCTTTATGCATTTTTCCAAGGAATTAGCAAATTACTATTTAAATAAAGGGATATATTCAGTTGGCTTTATTTTTTTATTAAGTTGTTTGGCAAAATCTACATTAATCAATAATAAATCGTATATAATTAAATGTGTAAAGCTGTATGAGTCCTATAAGCAGTATGCATCATCTGAGACGAAGGCAGCATACAGAAATTTGATTAATGAGGTGGATGAAGATGAAACGTAAAGTAATTCTAACCTTATTCGTGACCAGTTTTATGCTAGTAGCAGTGGTGACCACACCCACACAATTTCAAGACAAAGGATCTAGTTACGAACCAACAGGTCACCACGGGGGAATTTAATCATTCACATTGAGAAACAAGGCAGAACACTAAATCATATAATCAGTTTAGGAAGAGGTTAGATGGGATTGTCCGTCTAGCCTTTTTGATTTGTATGGCTGGAGCTTGCTAAATGTATTGTTGAGTTAGAGAGGATTTAAGTCTTTAGGCGTAGGTAGAAAGGTTAATCCTTCTCATAACAATTAGGAATTAAGGTCGTTTTCCATAAATTTGAATAGTGTTATTATGTCATAACGAACTCAAACAGAGGTATATTATGACAACCATTAAAGTGACACCTGAACAGCTTATATCCATTTCTAAGAAATTTAAGTTAGCACAGCAAACGGCAACTCAAATGAATAGTAATTTAGTACAACAAATTTCATCTATGGGGCAATTGTGGGAAGGACTGACTAAAGAACATTTTTACTATTCCTTCCAGATCTCTCAGAAGAATATGAATGACTTTGTTACACTTACGGACTCCATTGCTAAAGAACTACGCCACCATGCAGATAAATTTAGATTAGCTGATGTTGAACAAGGGAGTATGTCCTTAGCCAGTGCTGGTCTTCCTCCACTTGCCACTACGTTAGGAATGATGGCTACAAAAGGTTCTGAACAAGGCAAACCATCTTACAATTTTGATAAATATGACAAAAATCTTGTGGGGAATATGTGGATTCTCAGTAAAGACGGTAAGACAGATCAGGAAGCAGCAAAAGCAACCCTTGCCTACAATGAAGCACTCAAAAATGGGGACATCAAGATTAATAATGGATCAGATGATGTAGACATTAACTTGGTGCAAATGGAAGCCTTCAAAGAAGGATATAATCCTTGGACGGGAGAACAATTGCCTAGATGGCATGCCAACTTATTGGTTGCCAGCAGCGTATTTTCCAGCTTTGCGGCGATTGGGAGATATGGCGGTGGTCGTGTTAAAATCAATAGAGGTTTTAAACTTAAGTCGGGATCGTATAGGTTCTCAAAGACTGATTTGATTAAGGCTGCGGAAGCTGCTCATCCTGTTAAACCTAGCAAGTTACAAGTGAAAGTGACTGAGGGGACTGGTGATAGTAAGTTATCTACAAACAATTTGCCAAAAGATCCAAAAGAATTGATGAGTAGTGGATGGAGAGATGCGACACCGGAAGGTATGGCTAAAAACACTCAATCCAGAGAGTATATTGATCCTGAAACAGGATTGAAGGTAAGATTTGATCCGGGAAAACCGGGAGCAAATGGATTTGAAGGCAAAGACCATTACCATATACACAATCCAAATAGCACTGGAAAAAATGATTACTATTTAGATGTTGATGGAAACCCTGTACCAAAAGGCTCAAAAGCATCTCACATAGTACCTTAGGAGGATAAGAATGAAATCATCAGAATTTATCGAATCTTACACGCTTCATGATAGCCTTGTAGAAGATATATTATATGATAAAGAAGAGAAACACCTGAAATTGACGTTAGAATTGTGTCAGTGGAAACAGCCTAATTATATTGAAACAGAACCAGAGATGCAGCTTGGTATTCTAAAATTTACCGAAGTGGTATTCTATGAAATTCAACCTGATAATTATTCATTAGATAGTAATGAAATATTAGAGGTTGAATTAGTTGCATCTGACAGCAAAGAGGAGCGTATAAAAATTATTCTTAATGGTGAGGAAGATGTAGTGGTATTAATTGTTGAGGCTGCTGAGGTCTCTTGGAATAAATTATAACTTCTGTGAATTTACTTTTTCAACTAAGCTCACTTCTTAAAATGGGAGTGAGCTTTTTCATAGCTAGCCTATAAGAATAAGGGGGATGATATTTGCATACACCATGCTTCAAACCGTGACAAATTGTTGTACTTGGATAAGCGATCAGAGCGCCCGATAAAATGGCGAAATGTCCATCTGAAAGACATTGCAGAATCTATTGGCGAAAATGAATAGAGTAGGATCAATTAGACTGAAATAATAGCGGATCAAATTTATTTCTTCATTATAAGTATCTCTGATTGTACTTGCTGGTAAAACGTAAGTTTCCTCCAATATCTTTTTTTTGAAAAATATTCTTGACAGTATTGTAGGACGGTGCTATATTATAAACACACCATTTGAACGTAGCGAATTCAGTTGGAATCACAAAGAAAAGGAGACGCAAAATGAAGCGAAGATGAAACGGGATCAAAGGGAATGAAAGTTAAGTAGTAGACAATACATATGCATTACCACGAATACAATCAACAAAGTAGATTTACAACACAGTAAGTAGATGAGATGAATACTAGATTAGATAGAAGAAATGAAATTATTTTTAGGATTGGCAACTTAATATTGTTTTATTTTTTCTTTCTGATATGAATCGTTAAGTTTATTTGTTGTGTGATCTTTGAAAACTGAAAAACAACGGGAGTGGTCTATATATCTAAGGAGACAACTGTCATTCATTCGCGCAAACTATCTCTTTACCTTCAATTAAAGGGATTTATGCTGGTTGCGATTGGTGATGATTTAAAGAGTGACAGGAATGTTTATTTGTTTTGCTCTAGTGAACGCTTACAACAGGCAATGGCAGATTATAAAACCGATCATGAGTTTCATGAGTATGCCAGCAGAATGCCAGTAAGGGGCTAAACTAATACATTCCAATCGTTCTATTCCAACATTTTCTGACGTTTATGGTGAGAAGTATACAAATAAAATTTTAAATATGAAACGGAGGATTTTAGATGGTGAAACAGACCCGAATACATTTGTGGTCATTGATTTGGAGGCTTCATTAGGGAAGTCTGTGGAAACAAATAAGATTTTGAGAGACTATATAGAGTCCTATCAGTTTACAGGTATCAATTATGGGCAACCACACAGGAAGTTTCTGTTGGTGAAGCGGTTTGCTAAGGACGTTGAAGATTCAGAAGAGTACATAGGTGAAAATGTAGACAGATTGTACCAAGGATTTGGAGACAGTAGCGTACGAATTATAGGCAAAGGTCAGCATGTTATTGGGATTACAAGTGAAAGTTGGCAGAAGCATTATCGCCATAATCTTGAGGTTGTACGTGATTCGGATGTTCTCATTATTACGCATTCACGCTATAAAATGCTGTGTGAAGATGATGAATTGAGGCAATCGTTCACAGAGGGCAGACATACACAAATTATAGATGAACGTATCGACTTTGATATTGCCAGTTTCAGTAGGTCGGAGTATAATAATCTATTTTCTATTTTACCGCATACTCTTCATCCCTTGTTGTATGATGCGACCAAAGGCTTGCTTGATCAGGTTAATGCATGTGAGCGAATGAAGACGAGTGAAGGGAAAAAGCTCTCAAGCACAGGGATCATAAGGTGTCATCCCAAAATAGATAGCTTGGAGCCTGTCTATGAGTTGTGTAATGTCATAAATAAAAACAATGCAGAGATTATCCGTGACAAAGGATTACCAGTCTATAATAATCTCAAAGGCATCGTACAAAAACTAGAATTATTTTATAAAAACACATGCTATTATAATTATCATTCGCTCAGTACATATAACAGAAAGCACAGATTGTTTTGTCTAGACAACAATGTAATACTAGACGCTAACGGGCAGATAGATCACCTATACGGTGTGAAGAACGGGAATATCAAATTTATTTTGGATAAACAATCCAAGCTTATTGACCATTCAGGCTCAACGATAACGCACATTAAATGCAGCACCAGCAAAACCAGCATTCATAAGAAGCTGAACACTGAGACAGGCAACAATGGTTATTTCGAGAAAGTATCAAATTTCATTAAGCGTAACTTTAAGCTTGATAAGCGCTATTTGATTGTCTTACATAAGGAGTTCGTGTTATCTGCTAACGGTGATGAAGGTGATTTTATTCGTCAACTCAGACAAATTGAATTCACGGATATTGCCATAGGGGATGAATATAATGGCGAATCTATATCGGTTAACTGGTATGGGAATCTAATTGGAAAAAATACTTGGCGTGACTTTGACTGTTGCTATTTGCTTGGTACACCTAATTCACGGTTTGAGGCCCATGTAATACATTTATGCCAATACACGGATAGGCATGATTGGAGAATTGGATTTGGTGTTGTTAAGAATGGGAAAACTAAGTCTTTCAAAAATGCTGACCTAGAGAAAATTAGGCAATCCACAATCATATCTGATATGTATCAGACAGTGAAACGGGTACAACGCAATCCCAAACCTCAAGCAGAAATATATATTGTGACAAATGAAGAAGAGGTTTATGGAGGGGTAGCCAAACAATTGAAACATATCAAGATAGCCAAACCAATCCTATTAGCTGTAGATGATTTTGTTAGCAGACATGAATTAAATGGTGTTTCAGGATCATCAAATGAAGATACAATGACAGAGAAAATTGTTGATTGGTTACTTAAACAGCCACCGGGAACGTATCTAAAGAAAGATATTGGTAAGCAATTCAATATTTCCAGCACTAATTTTGCAAGACACTTTAATAAAGATTTAATTCTCGTCCAAACGTACATAAACACAAAGCAGATTCGAATTGAATACCGCTCAATCATTAGATTGTGATCTTTCAACTACTTATGCGAGGGAAGGATATTGGAGAAAACATTTCCAATACCTTGTCTCTCCTCATACGAGGATATACTAATTGAGATTCTTGAACTTGTCAGATATTAATCTATCCAATCTCCCTATATATAATATATAGAAATTTGACGAGATTGATGAAAAACTCAATGTTTACCTATGCTTTTTGCACATTTAATTTTGTAAGTTATAGTCAAAAACATGCCTTTTTCGCCTATATTTCGATCAAACTCTTGAATACACTGACGAGATTGGTGAGATGTAAAAATTGGTTTAATTATCTGAGTCGTTTGATTTGGATAAGGTTAACAGTGTATGAGATGAACAATGTGGCGTATGCCATGCTGTAAATGTTAGAACACGACCCGATAAGGGGAGTTTTCTAATCGTTACCCGTTGCAGAAGTAGCAAATAGATTGATTGAATTAATTAGATGCACGTCTAATTAGATGATGAAGGCACGGAAAATAAAAAAAGTATAACAAACCTTAACGATTTATTTCCTTTGTCATATGCTTAAAGTAGGAGCCATAAAAGTAGCAACAGAATTAACACCAATACATATACGAGGAGAAAATATGAGATGAATAAATTTAATGAGGCTTTTGATAACGCTGAAAAAGTACTTGAGAAAGGTGTCGATTTGATGTGTAGTTCTCATTTAAAGACAAAGAAGAGCCAGCAGATGATTAGGGAATATGTAGAGGAGGTCAAAAATACTATTCAAGCTATGACAAGAGCGCATATTAGTGATGTTAAAGAAATAACCGATGATACCACTAAAAGGCTAGATTCAATGCGCTCTAGCCTTGACATGGCTAGTTTAAAAATCAGCGAAATTGAGGGTGTACATTCGCAAACGATTGTTCATTGAATGAAGTGGCTTGAAAGGGGTGATGTGGATTGAGCTAGTGTTGGATTGTCTTCACATGAAATACAGCCAGAATTATATAAAATAATACATATAAAAAGGAGCGATTAAATGAATAATACAGTTGAAATTCCTGTTAAAATGCAGGTCGATGCTGGTGTGATGTATGAGAAATTCCTGGGAATTATTGAAACAACAGAAGATGTTATGCAAAAGGCAGACTTTTCTATTAATGATGAATTGCAAATGCTACGCAACAAAGGGAAACAAGTGGCAGAAAGCATGACCGTTCAATTGAAGAAGATGATTAAAGGATCAATTGATTTAAATTTAACTCTAAACGACTTGGAGAATTTTACAGGAGTTTTTGATAAATATATTGATGAACAAGAAAAGCTCATAGATGATTACTTAGATTTAATGAATAAATTTTGTAGAAAATAATTTAATAGGTTGAGAAGTAAAATCAAATAATAGATCGGTTATACCAATACATATTTAAAGGGAGAAAGTAGAAATGGACAAAAACTTTGAGATTAAACAAAAGCTCAACGAGCTTGATGACTGTATGATGCAGATGATTAGTGCTTTTGAGGATTTAAAGGCAGATCGTAAGTTCACAGTGTCTCAATCTGGTTTAATCAGAACATCCAAGGAAGCCGTAGAATTAATGACAGATGTATCTTATAGAATACCAAAAATAAAGACGACTAGCGCTATCATTTATCTGAATAATATGGGTAATAAAGTTAATCAATATGAAAGAGTTTTTAGAAAGGCATCAAATGAAGCTAAACGTATTTGTACATATATTCGTGATAATTTGGATGAAGTAACCAAACAGGTTAAGAATGATTTTGAAAATAAGAAGGCCATGATGCTTGAGATTGATTCCAGTTTAAAGGAAGCTTTTGAGAAGAATTATCCTAGCCTACAACACTATATAATCTTTTTCGATATGCACCCTCTTACGAAAGACGAATTCCTTGGATTGTTTTCCTTCAATCGGGATAAAGATAGGGACGATTGGAGCAGATTGAACTATAAAGGAACGATTGAAGCAATTGAGGATTTGCCAGATGTAATTGATGGAAGTGCATTCTTAGATTTTGCTGCTACAGATAGTGTTTTATTGAATGACAGTGCTGTATCGGGATACCTCATGCATGAATGTATTAAATTGATGAAGCAACAGGGCTTTGACGTTCTGGATATGGTTCAGGAGATCATTGGCAAGCCGCTACCATCATTCACAAGTACAGTGGACGAGTTTGGGAATATCACAGACATGAAAATGAATAAGCCAAATTTAAAATTAGTTTAAATAGATAAAAAGCTTATAATATGAGATTTTGATATATTGGGGAGGTGATGCGCTTGATTGGTTAGCGTGTTTGGACACAACGACCTATAGTATCCTTTACATATTCCTTTCTTATGTAAAGTTGATTGGATCGTAGCCGACTTCTTCTAGCTGTTTTATATTCTTTAATGAGGTGTTTATTATGGAAGGTAAAAAATTTGTTCTCATGCTTTTACTTTTTTGCTTGTCGTGCATGATAGGACTAATGGCTTTAATCTACGGATTCATCTGGCTAGTATTCAATGGATAGTTTATAAAATTGGCATTTTAACATTAGTGGTTGTATTAAAAAGCTACCAGCAGAGTGAGCATGTACATAAAAGTAGCTTCAGACGAACGTAAAGGCTGTGTTAAGAAAGTTTAGAGTTAGGTTAGGAATCCTAAAAATTATGTATAAGAATAAAAGAATTCACAAACTAATTGATTGTTAGATATTTTGTCTTAAAATTAGTCCAAAACTTAATGGATTTGATTGACTCCAAGCTCCTATTTCTAGGCGTTTTTCTTTCCAACTTTTTTGTGACTTATTTTAACTTGAAATATACCTCAAAGTATCGTCTATTTTCAGACGAAAATCGTACCATTTTTTCTTCGTTTCACGTAGCATATAACACGTGCAATATGATACAATGAAATTCAATAGAGTTTACTTAGTAAACCTATTAAACATATTTTCTTGTTTTTCGTCATATATATCTTCTATCTAAGTTGATAGGAGATGACATGAAAAGTGGACAAAAGAAAGAAGGGAAAAAAGATGGCTACTCAAATGGCTGCGACCCCGACACTGTACGGACGTGATGCACAAAGATTGCTTAAATCACTCGAAAATAAACCAACCGAAAAATCCAGACAGAATGCCCTTAAACTTAAAGAATATTTTAAGTCTTTTGAAGGAAAAGGAAAATAATATGTCTTATGAAGGATATACTATAGATAGGCTATCTGAGGATGATTTAGATAACCTATCTAATTTTGATTGTATCAATGAAGATGAATATCGTTCGATCCATAACAGAAAAAGAAAAGAGCTTCGTCGCCATTCGGAAGACATGAATAAATTCTTAGCGGACGAATCTTTAGCTGAACAAGCTGAAGGTTATAACACAACTTTTTTAGCTAAAAACAATGATGGAGTTATTATAGGTTACTTGTCTTTATGTGCTGATGGAATTCGACTTAATTATTCAGAAAGAAATAACGGAGAAATTGGCTATGAGATTTTTCCTTCCGTAAAAATAGCTAGATTGGCGGTACATAAGAACTTCCAAAAGCAAGGCATTGGTAAATGGCTAATACAGTATGCTATTTTAAAAGCATTCGATATGAGAGAACAAATTGCTGGAGTCAAATTTATTACTCTCGATTGTTTTCCACATAGATTAGCGTTCTACACTAATGAACGTATAGGATTTGTGAAAAATCTAGAAATACAAAACGGAAATACTGCGGGTAACATCATAAGTTTACGCCTAAATATTGATGAATATTTTAATAAGTTGGATATTATTTAGTCCATTTATAAATATCTATATATTTTTCTATAGATAAAATCCCAACTCTTCTACCTGAAGAATTGGGATTTTACTTTTTTATCTTAATCTAAAGAATCATCTTTCTCTTTTTCTTCAATTATTCGGTCAATAAGATTTTTGTGAAGCTCAACAATTTTTGATTTTCTGTCATGAATTAAGCTTGTGCAAATGAATAAGAGGGCTACAAAAAGAGTAATAAGCAAGATGCTTGTTACGTTATTCTCAACAATATTATTGATTACTTTAATGAAATTCTCAATGAGAGTAGGAGTATCATTGTTATCAGATTTATTAATCCTCATTTGAAATAAAGTGCTGTTAGACGTTAAAAGAAATAGAATAATAAAGGTGAATAGAGGGTAGATCAGCTTTATAAAAGAATCTATAAGGATTAAAAAGAAATTACTTTTGGGGGTGATATATTCTAAATAATCTTTATGAAGCTTCAAGTCATAGGGTGCTTCACTTTGATATGCCTGATACAGCAATTTGGTTTTTCTGTAATTATAAAATGTGGATTTAGATTTAAATTTCTGTTTGATTGGTTGTATAAGTGTCTTTTCAAAACTGTCGAGAACATTAATGTCAATTATAATCAGAATAATGATTGTGAGAATTATCCAAGCAGTAAATGTCATATAAATTATCTCCTCGTAATCTTGTCTGAACTTTTTAACAAATAGAATAGAAGGATATCGCAGGTTATAATTTATATTTAAGCGCAATGTCATCTAACTGATTTTGAGTTATTTTATTAGTATCTATCTCAACCTTTATGAAAGGTAGGAGGATATTCTTCTTTTCTTTTAGAACTTTTCTATATATCTTATTTAAAAATTTTTGGGAAAACTCTTCGAAAGGACTAGGTGTTGTTACTGTTGCGCAATCTCCTAATAAATTTTTGATGTTTTTAGATGAAACTAGCCAAGTATATGCAGTTACTTTCGCTTTTCTTTTTTTCGATATAACTAATAGTTTATGCATTTGCCTAATGAAATCTCTTCGGTATTTTATTTTTTTTCCAATGTGTATTTCAATTCGGTTAAACCAGTTGTATTGACACTTGGCAGGAAGCTTAATGAATTTCCTAGAATAAAAAATTTGTAGTAGTTGTATTATTAAAAAAAGAACAGGAGTAGCATATGAGAAGATAAAGAGTGCCATTTCGAATTTGGGAAAAAATAATATAAAAATTCCGAATACAGATAATAAGAGTAATAATAAAATTACCGTTGTTTGCTGATTTAATGATTTCATTGGTACACTTCCTTATGTTTGATAAATACATTTTATGTGGTAATAAAAAAAATATCTACAATTAACATGCTGTAGTGTGTCTGATACGTAATTAAGCTATTATTTTTTTTGTTTTAATGATAACCTTTATATAAACATAGTATTCATTATAAGGAAGGTGCTTATGAAGAGAATTGCTACATATTATGCTAGATGCTCAACAGACAAAGAAGAGCAAAAGCAATCAATAGATAATCAAATTAGTGGCTTAATGAAGTACGCAGAGGATCATGACTATATATTGTCTGAATCTGGTGTTTTCAGTAGCAGGGATGGAGGAAATATTCCATATAAGGGATACGTCGATGAAGGTTTTTCCGGTGCTAAATCAACTAAGTACCGTAAAGCTTTTCTTCAAATGATGAAAGATGCTAAAGCTGGATTCTTTGATGTTATATTAACTAAATCTGTCAGCAGATTTGGTCGTAATGTAAAAGAGATGCTGATTCACATTGACGAATTAAAAAAAATTGGTGTAGGCGTGTGGTTTGAAGATATACAATCTTTCTCACTAAACAACGCCGATATGCTTAAGATTCAACTGTTTGCGACTTTAGCTGAAGCGGAAAGTACGTCGAAAAGTGATAGTATACAGTGGGCAAAGAAAGAAGCGGCTAAAAAAGGCATTTGGTCAGGTAGAGAACCATACGGCTATAATATTATTAAGGGCAAACTAGTTATTAATGAGTATGAAGCTGAAGTAGTCAGAAATATATATAAGTTATACATTAATGATTTATATGGAGTGAATAAAATAGCTAAAAAACTGTATGTAGATGATCAAATACCAACTAAGCGTGGAGGTAAATGGACTGGATCACATGTTGCTAAGATTTTAAAAAATGAAATTTATTTAGGTAAAGTTAGACAGCATAGAACAAGAAAGTCTGATATTAATTCTAATCTAATTGAGAAAATACCAATCGATAAGCAGATTATTTATGATGATCAACTACTTAGAATTATAGATGACGAGATTTTCTTTAGGGCAAAGGCTGAAATGGCTAGTAGACCGCATATTGAGAGTTTCACATACAACACAAAACATGATGATGGGAAAAAAGTTAGAACAGGTGCTGAGACAAATGGTAGGGGAAGATATTCAACCTCTCATTTATTTAGTAATTTATTATGTTGTGGAAATTGCGGTGGGATGATGAGAAAAAAAGTACAAAAAACAACTCGTCAGACACACCATTATTATTATTGTCGTAATCATGAACAATACGGAAATTCTGTATGTGAATATCGTAATTTAGTAAGAGAAGAAGAAATGCTTGAATGGATAAAAGAAGAGATAAAGGAACGTGTCAATGCTCCAGAAATAAATGATTGGTACTACACAAAGCTAATTGAAAATAGATATCAAACAGTTGACTTTGCTAAAACAATAAAGGAACATACTGAAAGGTTGACTGAATTAGCTGAAGAGAAGGAGACTAACTTTAGGTTGGTAGTTAAAAAATTTATTTCTGACGAAGAATATAATACCAGAAATCAATCTATTGATTCGGAAATGCAAAAGTTACAAAATGAAATTAAAAGATTGAATTTTATTGATGATGAAATATATAGTTTAAAGTTAAAATTTGAAGATTTCAATAAAGAGTTGAATAGCCTCGATTTGAATGATTTGAGTAATGTGGTATTACGTAAATTTCTTCAACGAATTACTATAACAACTTATGAGGATGAAACTTTTAGAGAAATCAACTGGAGATTTCTTGATTCTGATGAGGATGACATTATAAATAACAACCCAACTATAAAGCAAGAGATTTACGAAGAGGAAATGCTCTATGAGGAGGAAATAGCCTTTATGGAGCAGTATGGAGAGTGAGGGGGTATCCTTCACTTTTTTTGTTTTTTTAATGACCTTATTATAAACATTGTACAGGCGATGAACACAGGACATGATGGATCGCTATCGACGGGACACGCAAATAATATCCGCGATATGGTCAGTAGACTGGAGACGATGGTGCTGGGCGGGGCTGAGCTGCCACTAGGTGTGGTACGGCAGCAGATCAGCTCGGCCATTGATATATTCGTGCATTTGTCACGATTGCGGGACAAATCCAGACGGGTGCTGGAAATTAGCGAAGTAACTGGCTTTGAAAATGGTGAAGTGGTGCTCAATCCGCTCTATCGTTTTCAGGAACGGGGCGAAAGTAAAGGACGCATCGTCGGAGGGCTGGAGCGTTGCGGTGAAGGTCTGCAACATACGCTGAAGCTGCAAATGGCCGGGATGAAGCCGGAAAGCTGGAGCAGGGGGGAAGAGTCGGTATGAAGCCAGGAAAAGCGGCTGTGAAGCCGGAGCAAGCATCCCGTCAGGCTACTTCCCTGCCGGACTATACGGTATATACATTGTCACCTGTGCAAAAAAGCCTGTGTATTCTCTTTAGTGGTGTGCTCTTCGCGATGATCGGCTATCTTTTTTATCATCAATGGATACTGTCGTTGCTGTGCGCTGCTGGAGCTTTGGTGACGCCTCGTTATTTTCGTCAGTTTTTGCTGCAACGGCGCAGGTCGGCTCTGGGCATTCAATTCAAGCAGGCTTTATATTCGCTCTCGTCTTCCCTTTCGGCGGGGAGGTCGGTGGAGAACGGCTTTCGTGAGGCCGTAGAGGATTTGAGGCTGCTTAGCCCGGATGGAGATCATGATCTGATTTTTGAATTTAACATTATTACAGCCTGTCTGGAAATTGGACAACCCGTGGAGACGGCTTTGCAGGATTTTGCTCGTCGGGCGCAGATGGAGGACATTACGAATTTTGCGGACGTGTTTGCAGCTTGCAAACGAACCGGGGGTGATCTGGTGGAGGTCGTGCGACGGGCTTCAAGTGTTATAGGGGAGAAGCTGGAAATTCAGCAAGAGATCGGTGTGATGATCGCGCAGAAACGTTTTGAATCGAGGGTTATGTTTGCGGCGCCTTTTCTGTTTGTACTGTTTATGACCATGACTGCGGGAGATTACATGATGCCGTTATACAGCGGGACAGGTATGATTTTGTCTACCTTTTGCCTATTGGTGCTTGGTGGCTGCCTCGTATGGATTAACCACATTATGAAAATTGAGGTGTAAGGAGAGATAGGCGTGGTGATGTTGGTTTGTCTGGTCATGCTGGTTCTGCAAGTGGGAGGTTGGGTGGTGCTGAACCAGATATACGGTGCTAAGTATGCGAGCTTTCGCCATATGAAGCTGGAAGGACTGCGGCTGCAAAGGCTCTCGGTTCCTTTCGTACACATGATCCATGCTTCACGTGCCGCCCAAAGACTGCCTTTGCTGATGTTCAAGCTCCAGCGCTCAGTACAAAAGCTGTACGGTATGCGCAACAGTGGGGAAAAAACGATGCTTTTTCTGGCCGAAATGGTGGGTTACGGATACATGATGGCGGCTGGTGGAGCTTTAATATCGCTCATGATGGGCGGGGATGCGACCGGGCTGGTGCTCGGATTGGGGCTGGGTATTCTGGTACCCATCGCGCTGGTCAAGGATCTGCACGGAAAGGTACAGAAGCGGGATCAGCAAATTTTAATGGAATTGCCTGAATTACTGAGTAAAATCATGCTTTTGGTCGGCGCAGGCGAGACGGTACAGCGGGCATTGCTTCATTGCGTGGAGCGCAAAGGGGCGGATACGGTACATCCGTTGTACCGGGAGCTGCGTCAGACGGTGGGGGAATGGGAAAGCGGCTATTCCTTTCAACAGGCATTTGAGCATTTGAGCAAGCGCTGCGGCATTCAGGAAATGACGGTGTTTACGACAACAGTGTTGCTGAATATGAGACGCGGCGGGAGCGATTTTGTAATGGCTTTACGTGAGTTGTCCCAGACGTTATGGAACAAGCGGACTTCGATTAGCCGCACAAGAGGGGAGCAGGCTTCGTCTAAGCTGGTATTTCCGATGGCGCTGATTTTGCTAACGGTTATTGTGCTGGTGGGTGCTCCCGCCTTAATGATGATGAATATGTAGGAGGAATACAACGATGATGACATTAGTAACAGGTAGTATTCGTAAATTGTACAAGGATGAGGACGGTTTGGGTACGTTGGAAATGATTCTGATTATCGCGATTCTGATTGCGGTGGCGATTATTTTCAAGGATCAGATCAAGAAGATTGTAGAAGGTCTGTTGAAAAAAGCGGATAAAAAGAGTAACGACTTCATGGATTCATAATGCTGCGCAATTTGGCACACAAAGAGGAAGGGAGCTTCTCATTGGAAGCTTCCCTCGTCTTTCCCATACTGTTGCTGGTCATTTTTGTGATGTTATTTTTTTGCCTGTACATATATCAAAAATCCATCTTGGTGCAGGTTGCTTCTACAGCTTCGGAACGAGCCGCTTATAGCTGGGATAACAGCTTCAAGGAACCGCGTACAGGCGCATTCACCCAAGGACAACGAGATTCGCTTTATTGGCGCTTGAAGGATGATGCCATGCTGGGTGCCTTGTTTGGCTGGGCTGGAGCCAATAATCAGGTAAGTGTGCAGGTGCCCGGTGGCGGTGGAGGAGGCGATTTGCCCGCCCAGAAGCTGTCCCACGCCGAGAGTGGCATGCCTGCCGGTATGCAGGGACAGATGACATATGAGAACAGCCTGATCAACCGTAAGGTGACGACAGAGCTGAATAAAATAGTGAAAGTGCCTTTGCTGAATCAGTTTCTGGATCAGACAGATTTACAGGGAACAATGAGCTCGGGTGTGGTAGAGCCTGTGGAATGGATTCGCACGGTAGAGCTGGTTCGATATTACGGAGCAAAATTTATGGGCAGAGGCTCAGGTGAAAAGATAAATCCGGCAGTTGCAGGACAAGTATTAACGCAATATGGACAGAACGGTCCGTAAGAAGCGGAGAACACGAATGGACTGGAAGGGAGGAAGCGAGTGTTTGGAAAAGGACGTAATGCTAAGGATAGCGAGTTAGGAGCCGTCACGGTCTTTTTGATTCTGATTTTAGCGGTCATGTTTGGCTTTATTGCTGTTTTTATTGATTATGCACGAATTGCCGCGCTACATGTGCAAACTGAACGGTTGACCCATGCGGCGGTTCGTTCAGTCATGTCTGCCTATGATCCGGCATTACAACAGGATTATGGTCTGTTTGCCTATGGTGAGAGCAGCGGAGAGCAAATTATGGTCAAAGTACTGAACGACAGCGCCAAGCGCACGCCGCGTGCAGACACACTGCCACTTATGAACACGAAGCTGGATTCAAGCTCTTTGCACATGGAAAGAGAGCTTGGTAAATATGCCATATTTAACGAGCAGATTCGTGAAGAAATGAAGTATAAAGCGCCTGTCGATTTTACAGTGGAAGTGCTCGAAAAGCTGAAGCCGCTCTCTCAGAATATGAAAGAGGCTTCGCACACGGTCGATTTGCTGAAACGGCTGCAAAAGCTGTATGACAAACGCGAGGCTAAGCTGGATGACATGCTGGAGAAGCAGCGTGAGGCAGGAGCTTATATGGAAGAGGTTCGCAAACGGATCATTAAACAGAGGGGCGCGTATATCCCCAATCAGTATATTTGGGATTCGCTTGAGGTTGTAGCCGATATTGCCGCCCAATATAAGCATTACGTGCATGTGTATGAGGATAATAAAAAGAGTGTAGACGACGTTAAAATCATGCAGATCGAGAAATATGCGAGAAGGGCGAGATCGGCACTTGATCGTCTGGGCCAAGCCATGACCAAGGTAGGAAAAGAGCATGATGAGCTGCTTGTAGAGGCTAAGGAGCCGCTGAATGAAGCAAGGCAAATTAACGAAGAGATGCGTCAAGTCATTGCTCAATATAAACAGAGGGCTGCCAATGCAGGGTATGATGAGGTTTCCGCAGCCCCTACTCCGAGTGGAGGGAGCTCCAGTGCTGATCCGTCTATAGGAAGCGCAAGGCAGAAGGCTGACGATTTATTGATTCCAGATAAGGAATTTGATCAGATGGAAGCGACTATAGAAAAGCAACGAATAGCTATTCATACGGTTAACAACAGATTAACGAGTATGATCCGCACATTATCCTTTTATACAGATCCGAATCTCAATACAGATATGTTCAGACAAGAAGTGATCTCAACGCTCAAGGAAATGGATCAATATTTGAATGCATATGCCTGGTCAGGACCTTCTAATGTACTTGATGGTGAAGCCAGAGCAATGGACACGCGACGTGGACCTGATAAAGAACGCAAAAAAATGGAAAAAGAGGCGAAGAGCAAGCTCAAGCAAGCCTATCAGATCATTGAAATGCTTTCCAAAGGGTCGCAAAGTGCCGGACCATTTCAAAAGCTGGAGCAGTATTACAATGAAAGTATCTCCTTTAACCAGTCTGCATCCAGCCCGTCTGTATCGGCTGATTTGTCCTATGATACCTATGATGCGGCAGGAGCTTCCATGGACAGTATGGATGGTCTATACGGGGCGGCATCCGGCTTGCTGACGCAACTAGGGGATGAATTTTTCCAGAATGAATATGCGCTTTCTTACTTTAATCACGTAGATTTTAGCCGATTTGGCAGTTTAGCCGGATCAGGTGGGAGGGTGGGGAATACAGCGCAAATTTTGGGAGATCAACTGGAGTTGAATAATCAGGAGGTCGAGTACATTCTGTACGGTTTCCATAACCCGACCGGAAACCTGGCCTCCGCTTATGGCGAGATTTTTGCTATGAGGCTGGCCATTCGCACGATGGAGGGTTTGGTCAAAAATAGCTCCAAGGGCAATCCGTTGGTTGTTTTGGCGGCAGCTCTTTTATATGGGGTAGAGAAGGCGATTGAAGATATGATTATGCTGGCTCAGAAGGGGTATGTGCCTCTGTCTGATTTTCTGAAATTTCGAATGACGTACAAGGATCATTTGAGATTGTTCCTCATGCTCCATAGCAATAATGAACGGAAAATGTCCCGTATGCTGGCCTTGATCCGCCTGAATACAGATGTCAATCCTGCTGAACGGCAAACGTATGTAAGGGGCGAGGTTAAGAACGGGATGAGGCTGTTGTTTTTACCTGGGGTGATGAAGATGCTGGGCACTGCCTCAGAGGAAGGCGAAAGCATTAAGGGAAGTGTGTACTATGTTACGAAAACAGCGCATTTTTCTTATTAATCGGTATTTACAGCGGATTGGTGGACGGAGTCGCCGTGAACAAGGAAGTATCGTTTTAGAGGCGTCGCTAGTGTTGCCGTTGTTTCTATTTTTTATTATTTTTCTAATTTATATGGTACAGATGACGCTGGTATCTACAGCCTTGCAGACCACCGCTTCAGAAGCGGTAAAACAGGTTTCGGCTAAAATCTATCCGGTGACTCTGGCGGTGGATGCGGCATCTGCGAAAATAGATGCAGTTCGCCAACCGCTGGATGAGCTGCCCAAGTTATCTGTGAGTGAATATGCAAGCCAATTCGCTACCCAGCTGCCACCTCCCATCGGTGATTGGGTAGAAAGCGCTGTGCAGGGGGGAAAAAAGCCCATGGAGGAGCTACGTGGGCGCTTGACAGAAGCCGCGCTTGATCCTGTTCTAAAGCCACTGTTAAAGCCTTTTATAGAGGATAGCATTCTCGAGTACGACCGTATACACGTAACGAGCGTGTATGTGCCGTCTCTTGCGGGAACTAAGGACCCTTATTTTAGGGTGGAGCTGTCTTATGAGCTGCCGATGAAGGTTCCTTTTCTGTATCGTAGTATTGTACTCCAGACAGCGGCAGAGGAACGTCTCTGGATCGGTGACACGGGAGAGGGAACAGGTACAGGAGATGCTACAGCGGCTAACAATGCCCAGAGCTCCATACAGTTGCTTGTCAAGCCTGAGCCTGCCGTGAAGGGTGTATATAACTTGATCAAGGCCAAAGTGGAACCCGGAACGTCAGCTAATCTTTCTGTACTTTATAAGTCGGGCCAAAGCACGGCTCAACACTTGGGCTGGACCTCTGCCGATGCGGACGGGATTATTGAATGGAACTGGTTTGTAGGTACAAAAACGACACCCGGTCAATGGAGCTTTGTGATCGAAACGGACGATGGACAACGTATCGAGGTTCCATTTTCGGTAGAGAAGACGACCGACGGGGAGAGGAACACACATGGATCACGATAGCACGGATATATGGGAACGATGCGAATAGATAGAGAAAATAACGATGGAAAAGGTTTGAAACGCTTCGTGCTTATCATTAAGGGGGAATTGCATTGACGTGGATGTATATCGTATGTGGTGCTTTACTGGCGATTGCGCTGGTCACGGATTTACGTAGTATGAAAATTCCTAACAAGCTTACGCTGCCCGGCATGGCAATGGGCTTGCTGTTTAATACGATATTTGGGGGATGGCATGGATTTTTATTTGCAGCGGCTGGATTGGGGACGGGATTCGGCTTCATGTTGATTCTGTACTGGATGGGAGCTGTAGGTGCTGGCGATGTGAAGCTGTTTGGCTTGATCGGAGCATGGACGGGGGCTGCTTTTGCATGGCAGTCGGCTCTCTATTCGATTTTTTTCGCGGGTATTATTGGTTTGGTGATCCTTCTGTGGAGACGGGAAACCATAATGAGATTGCGGCGTGTGGCTTTTAATCTGGGAGGATTCTTTCTGTTTCGCAGCGGCAAGGCGCTGACGAACGGGAGGGAGGCACACCTCAGGTTTCCTTTTATGACCGCCGTCATTCCGGGAGCGATCAGTGCTTATCTTTATTTTTTGCCATAACAGGTTCGGTTAGGTAGATAGCAGGGTACTCACGGAGATCGGGAAAATGCTAAGGAGGTCATGATTTGTTTGGTTTAAGCAGGGATTTTGCCCGCAACGGCGGGACATTTATGATTTTAAACAAGGAAGGCGGGCTTAAGACCGATGATTTAAATTCCGTGCAAACCGGAATGATGACTGGCAATCGGATTCCCGGTCTTCTGGAGCTGAGAATCAAGGAAGTCGATTTTCAGGTGGAGCTGCACTACGATATTTCGGGTCAACGTATGCTGTCCCAGGTATGGAAGGGAGGGGGAGTGTCGACTTCCGATTTCTATCGTATTCTTTTTGCAGTAGTGGATGCTCTCCATCGTAGTCCGCGGTATATGCTGGATATGCGGCAATTTATTTTACACGAAGATTATATTTTTATGAGCGGTTCAGGTTCAAGGGAAAACGTCAGTTTAACCTATGTCCCTTTGCAGGGTGTATTGTATGAAGGACAGGCTGGGAGCCAATTTAAGCAATTGGTTATTCGCTTGATGACACGTGTGGTTCATTTTCAAGGGGCCCCTATGCAGCGCATATTTGAACTGTGCGACAGGAACGAATTTGATCCGGGAGCGTTGAAGGAGCTGCTGTTGCAAGGGATGGCGGTCGGCGCAGACAGCTTTAGCTCTCAAAGTGAAGATGGAGAAGGACGCAGCAGAGATACCCGTGTTCGAATGGGAGTTCGAGGAGAGCGTGATGGATTGCATTCAACAGCATACGGAAAATCTTTTCCGTATGCTGATCAATCCTTATCCGGTCATTCGTCAACGCGTGATTATTCAGCGAGTCAAGAAGGAAGTGGGCAAGGAGAGGAATACAAATTTTTCGCCTCAAGGGATCCGAGAATCCAGAAAAAAATGCATGAGGATCAGGATACGCTACAGGAGATTCAGGAGCTTAAACGGATCAATCGGCTCAAGCCGTCCGTGAAGCCCCAGGAGAATGATGAGGCAGATGTAGAAATAGAAGAAACGGAGCCTGCATTGCAGAAATATAAAACGTACATTGCTTTAGGCTGTATGCTAGCTTCAGCCATCGTGTGGCGATATATTTATCTGGACCATCCAGATACGGTGCCGCTTGGTATTTCCGTAGTGCTTACCTTGGTACTCGCAGTCGTTGCTTATATGAGCTGGACAGGAAAATGGGGACGCAAGGATGCTTCGTCGCATACCTATGCTGATTCAGTCCCTGTGCTGGATTCGGAATGGCTTGGCGCAGCTTCTCCTGCACAGTGGAAAAATGACCGTTATCAGGTCGATAAGCTAACCGGATTCGTAGCAGGACGTCAGAATAAGGATAAGCACTCTTCCAATTCAGGTGATCAAGGACAGGAAAGCTGGCGCTGGTCTTTTCCTGACCCGGAATCTGAAAATATGGGTAGCCAGGCGGGAGAAAGAGGTAAAGCTTCTGCACGTCACGACTTGCATGAGCCGCAGGAGATAGGTGCGGATCGGAGGAATGATTTGGAAGCCAGTGATACCAGCGAGGCATATTATAAATCCTTGTCTGGTGTGACGGAACTGCTAAATGCTACATCAAGGCAGGAAACGGTGCTGCTTCGTGCAGATCAAGGGGTACATATTCCATACGTTCAAAAATCACCGATTGCCTGTCTGGAACGTAAGCCACCGGGAAGTGGAGCGGCCGAGCGCATCCGATTGCAGTCGGACCAATTTGTTGCAGGCAGCTTCTTCATCGGAAGAGACCCGCAATTGGTCCAGTTTGTAGAACAAACGGAGGGAGCGTCCCGTTCTCATATTGAGCTTTGTATAGATGCAGAAGGACAAGGTCACATCGTCAAGGATTTGTCCTCGACGAACGGAAGCGTTCTGAACGGAGAGCCGATGGTGCCTTACAAGGAGTATGCAATGAAGGACGGAGATACTTTTAAAATAGCCGGAGTATCCTATACTTATCGGCTGGAATCTTTTAAATCTTCTTCCAATGCCTCTTGAGTGAAGGGTAGTTTGATATGTATAAAGAAGGAGCCCGATTAATGCTCTGGGCTTCTTTTGTATTTTAAAAGATAGGAGGTTTATTCAGTTTCTTCCACTTGAATAACGTCAAATAATTCCCCTAAAGTTATTCCTAAATATCCACAGATATTGGCAAGCAATGAGGTCGAAAGACGTGAATTATCCAGACCCTGATTATTCACTAATTTATAGATCGTTCCGATTCTCTCTCCTGTATCTTTTGATAGCTTATAAGGTGTAATGTTTTTTTTCTTAAGAATTCTTTCCAAGTTACAGGTTAATTCGAATTTAATCTTCATGACAATGGATAGCCTCCAAGAACATATTGAATTATTATTAACAATAGATGTGTATAGTCTTATATTGTTTATATGGTCGTTAGATGTCTATATCCGTCAAAAGATTATATCATCTTAATAATGGGGTGTACAACACCCTTAGCTTTGCTATGGCCATTTTACCAGAATAGAACTGGAGATGATACTTATGATTACAAGATATAAATTCAACAAACAAGACATTAAAAACATTATTTGCATACTAAAAGTTTGGGGACAAGAAGTAAGTAGTGAAGAAACAGAGTTGTATTATTACCACATTATTGACGTGCTTAATCGAAAATGGCAAACGATTGGCTATAATGTTTCAGACGCTATTCGAGTATTTTAAAATGGAAGTGACGATAAATGGACGTATATTATAGAGCAAGCCCCATATAATCCTGATCTCACTACTAATGATCTAATTAGTATGCTCAGTATTAGTTCTGATGCTTCGCACACTCGAAATGCTATGCAAATTATACTGAATACGGTTGAAAGACGAAATGCTTTTGTTAATCGAATTGTTAATGTGAACGAGGAAAGTACGCTTCTTCTCCTAAGAGCGATGCAAGAGCAATATCTTACGTATAATCAACTTTCAGACGAAGAGTTTATGAAATTGTACACTGCAAATCCAGTGAATGCCTTAACTTTATATTTCCTTGAACCCGTTGACATTATTGCGTTTTGGGAGTGGGAAACTGCTGATGGTACGTGTGAAAAAGCCATTCAATATAAACTTGAAAAACCTTTGATAAATTAGATGGAACAAAGTGCGAGTTAGACGAAATAAGGAAGGGCTCTATGGTTTATTTTAATTAATCATCTTGTGTGAAAATATTTCATACCTAATAAAAGAGGAACCCTAAGCTGATAAAGATCTTATCAGTCCAGAGTTCCTCTTTTTAAAATCAATTCAATGCCGCTTATGGGGAGAATGTAGTTCCTCCAGTGCTTCCTTCAGTGAAGGATAGTTAAACTGAAATCCGTGCTCCAGCGCCTTGCGCGGGATTACTTTTTGACCGTCCAATATGAGGGTACTCATCTCACCGACTAGCTTTTGTACGAGAACGCCGGGAACGGGAAACCAGTGTGGACGGTGGTATACCTCAGCCACGGTTTTACCAAACTGGTCGTTCGTCAACGGGTGTGGTGATGAAGCGTTCACAGCCCCGGTGATATCCGGCGCATGGATGCAGTGGGTGATCAGGCGGACGATATCCTTAATATGAATCCAGCTCATCCATTGATGGCCGCTGCCTATTTTACCGCCGAATCCGAAGCTGTAAGGCAGCTTCATCAGTGGAAATGCACCGCGTTTGCTGTCCAGTACGAGACTAATGCGCAGTTTGATTAACCGGGCATCGGAAGGGTAGGCGTTGGCGGCTTCCTCCCACTGCTCGACCACTTGAGACAGAAAGTCTTCCGAACGGCACGAGCTGGTTTCATCGAACGTTTCAGTAAGGGACGTACCGTAGGCGGCGACAGCCGAAGCCTGAATGATAACTTCCGGCTTTTTTTGCAGAGCATTTAGTGCTTGGGCCAATTTGGCAACAGACAACAGGCGTGATTGGAGAATTTTTTGCTTGGACTTGTCCGTCCAGCGCTGATTCAGCGTCTCTCCTGCCAAATTAACGGCCACATCTGTACCCTCTAATGCTTCCGGCTTTTGTTTCAGTTCGTTCCAGCTCATATATTGCAAGCGTGGGCTCGCTTCGTGACCTACCATGGGTTTACGGGTGATTACCTTCACCGTATGCCCGTCGTTGAGCAAGCTTTTGGTCAGCGCACACCCTACTAATCCAGTACCTCCGCATATGACGATGTTCATGGAGTTTGACTCTCCTTCCGATTCGCAAAAAAATATGTATGTTATAGAATATAACCCTTTTCGAGAAAAAAACCTCATTCGAATGTACCTGTATACGTTAAAGGATGTCAATCCATGCTTTCATTTACCCCGTTTCCCTTCGTGTAATCCTGATTTGTGTGTGGACTACCATAAAAGCCATGTTGTTTGATTTCAATAATCACGTTAAAATGATTAAATCAAAATAAGATAAGCATAACAGAATAACAAGGATAAGGGGATGAAACCGAATCATGCTGAAAATTGGTTCTCATGTGTCCTTTTCGGACAAGGGTCTGCTCAGCGCTACAAAAGAAGCGTCTTCATACGGGTCCAGCTCGTTCATGATATACACGGGGGCACCGCAAAACACGCGTCGTAAGCCGATGGAATCCATGTATCTGGAGGAAGGCAAGCAGTTGATGGCTGAAAAAGGGATGGATGATATCGTGGTGCATGCCCCGTATATTATCAATCTCGGCTCTTACAAGGAAAATACCTATGAGCTGGCAGTCAGCTTTCTTCAGGAGGAAATTCGTCGCACCCACGCGATTGGCGTGAAAAATATCGTGCTTCATCCGGGCGCTTTTACCGATAAGGATGCAGAGTACGGGATTCAGCGTATTGCTGATGGCTTGAACGAGGTACTGAACGGTGTGAAGGAGACGGATGTTAACATTGCGCTGGAAACGATGGCAGGCAAAGGTACCGAAATGGGCCGCAGCTTCGAAGAAATTGCCTCCATTATAGATAAAGTAGAGCACAACGGGCGTCTTACTGTCTGTATGGATACCTGTCACATTCACGATGCGGGCTATGATATTGTGAATGATCTGGACGGCGTGCTGGAGCAATTTGATCGTATTGTCGGGCTGGATCGTATCGCTGTGGTTCACGTTAATGACAGTAAAAATGCGGTTGGCGCTCATAAAGATCGTCATACTCCGATTGGATCGGGCTGGATTGGCTATCAGACCATTCATAATGTGGTGCATCATGAAGCACTTCAAGGACGTCCATTTATTTTGGAAACGCCATGGATCGGAAAGGAAGCCAAAACTCAGCGTCCAATGTATGAGGTTGAAATCGCTTTGCTTCGCGGGAATATGAAGGAGCGTTTTGGCGATGAATTTTTGGGTCAGGTAGAGCAATTGAATTCGTTTTTCAAAAAGCAGGATGTGGATGTACGAAAATTTGTGCTAGACACCTGGACGCTGCTGAAAAATGATGCCAAAGCGAAAAAGGCCGATCCGCGCGAGCCGCTGGAACGTCTGTATGACATGATAACGGAAGCAGCCCTGTTTCCAGAGCTGAGCGAAGAACATATTAATCATCGTCTGATTGCCTGGTTTGCCGGCAGTCATTTGCCAGTGACAGTATAAGCCAAGGGGGATTTGTAGCCACATGGAACTTCACGTAAAACATCAGCCAAACAGTACTCAATCTGCGCATGAAAACCGTGCGCGTATGCTCGTATCCTGTCCTGATGGCCCGGGTATTGTAGCGGCCGTGTCTCGCTTTTTGTACGAGCATGGCGCCAATATTGTTCAATCTGATCAATACACGATGGACCCGTCCGGCGGTATGTTTTTTATGCGGGTTGAATTTGATCTGCCATACTTGAGTGAAACCCAGCCCCAACTGGAGCAGGATTTTGCCGTGGTTGCAGAACAATTCCGGATGGAGTGGACGATTTCAGCGGTCAGCCGCAAGAAAAAGCTCGCCATTTTCGTTTCCAAAGAAGATCATTGTCTGGTGGAGCTATTGTGGCAATGGCAGGCAGGGGATCTGGACGCGGATATTTCTCTGGTGGTCAGCAATCATCCAGATATGAAGGAGTATGTGGAATCGTTCGGCATTCCGTATCACCATATTCCGGTGACAGCCGATACCAAACCGGAAGCGGAACGCCGTCAACTAGAGGTCATTGGTGAAGATATCGACGTCATTATTTTGGCCCGGTACATGCAGATTATTTCACCCAAGTTTATTGAGCATTACCGCAACCGGATCATTAATATCCATCATTCGTTCCTGCCTGCATTCGTGGGTGGGAAGCCATATGCCCAAGCCTATAATCGCGGTGTGAAAATTATTGGCGCAACCGCGCATTATGTAACTGAAGAACTGGACGGTGGCCCGATCATCGAGCAGGACGTACAGCGGGTAAGCCACGGTGATGATGTCAATGAGTTAAAACGGATCGGTCGCACCATTGAGCGAGTCGTTTTGGCAAGAGCCGTGAAGTGGCATGCGGAGGACCGAATTTTGGTTCATGAAAATAAAACGGTCGTTTTTAACTGATTTTTATATTTTTTAAAATATAAGAGTTCATACTTCTTACAAGCAAAGCCCGTCAAAATGACGGGTTTTTTGCTTTTTTCTACAGACTGCGGGTGTCAAAACCGGACAAAATGCATTATTTTTCGCAATTTTATGATTTTTAAACGATTTTCTAAATTAAGTCTCCATCTTCAAGCGTGTTAAGGAACGTTAGTTCCAACGGTAAGGTGGAGATGAATTTCAGTTTGGCGTAGCCAAAAAGGTTTGCTTATTATTTGGATAGGTTTATAATCAGTCGTATCGAGTATAAGGATTGGTATATCAATGAAATTAGATAGTAATAATCATTCAGTATTCCTATTGTATTATCATCTCGTACTTGTCGTGAAATATAGAAGAAATGTATTTGATGATGGAATATCCGATTATGCAAAAGACATGTTTGTGCGACTTGCGGAGGGTTACAACATAACTCTAATAGAATGGAATCATGACAATAACCATGTTCACGTTCTGTTCAAAGCACATCCGAACACTGAAATGACAAAGTTCATAAATGCGTATAAGAGTGCAAGTTCTCGACTCATCAAAAGAGATTTTCCGCAAGTCAGAAAGAAGCTTTGGAAAGAAATGTTTTGGTCAAGAAGTTTTTGCTTACTTACAACAGGTGGCTCGCCTGTTGAGGTAATAAAGAAGTATATAGAAAATCAAGGTCAAAAGTGAGGTGAGAATATATGGCTAAATATAATAAAGCATATAAGTTCCGTTTGTATCCAACAGAGGAACAAGCCCACCTTATGCGTAAAACTTTTGGTTGTGTTCGTTTTGTGTATAACAAAATGTTAGCTGAACGCAAGGAAGTATACGAACAATTCAAGGACGATAAAGAAGCCTTGAAAAAGCGAAAGTTCCCTACCCCTGCTAAGTACAAAGATGAGTTTGTGTGGCTGAAAGAAGTCGATTCTTTGGCATTGGCTAATGCCCAATTAAACTTGCAGACTGCTTACAGAAATTTCTATAGTGGAACGACTAATTTCCCTGCATTCAAGAGTAAGAAGGCAAGAAAATCATACACAACCCATGTTGTGAACGGAAACATTATGCTTATGAATGGCTATATCAAATTACCAAAGCTCAAACGGGTGAAAGTAAAACAACATAGAGAAATCCCTGCTGAACATATCATGAAGTCATGTACGGTCTCGATGACATCCACTGGGAAATACTACGTGTCTATTCTCACTGAATATGAGACGGAACGTATTCAAAAACAAGTCGAAACCGTTGTTGGGTTAGACTTTACAATGGCTGAACTATATGTCGGTAGTGAGGGTGAGAAAGCCAATTATCCTCGTTTCTACCGTCAAATGTTAGATCGTTTAGTGAAAGCACAACGTACCTTATCCAGACGTGTGAAAGGTTCTTCTCGCTGGAACAAGCAAAGGATGATAGTAGCAAAGATTCATGAAAAAATCACCAACCAACGAAAAGACTTTCTACATAAGGAATCACACAAATTGGCCAAACGGTATGATGGCGTGGTCATTGAAGACCTCAATATGAAAGGAATGTCGCAAGCCCTGAATTTTGGCAAAAGCGTTGCTGACAATGCTTGGGGAATGTTCACGACATTTCTCCAATACAAGTTAGAGGAGCAAGGAAAAAAACTGATAAAAATAGACAAGTGGTTTCCATCGTCTAAGACTTGCTCGTGTTGCGGTAAAGTAAAGGAATCTCTATCCCTTTCTGAACGTATATTCCACTGTGAATGTGGTTTTGTGTCAGATAGGGATGGGAACGCTTCTATCAATATCAGAAACGAAGGATTGCGGCTGTTAGAACAATTGTAGCCCACAATAGAGCATGGTTCAGGCTTGATAGCTAAGTAAATTTCGTACCGTTAGGTACGATTACCTTAGAAGCCCTCACCTCTAAGCGTTAGCGTAAGTGGAGGGTAGTTCACATGAGGTTAATACTTTACGGGTATATTTATATGAGGACTCGGTACGACATTTCGACAACCATCTTTATAAACGATCTGGCAAACCTGCACGGCAAATGGTACAATATTTAAGGATGTATAAGTCATATTGAAACATTCAAGCAGATTCACTCACTTCAATGGGCGTCGTTACTATATCGGACGGCGGTATTGGAGAGCATGACCGAATGCAATTGGCATACTTTTTACAATATGAGGAGGCTAACTATGACTGACCAGAATCAAGCGATTCAAAAGGATGAAAACTCCACGATCGACAATTTGTCCATTACGACAATCCGTACGTTGGCAATCGATGCTATCGAGAAAGCAAACTCGGGACATCCCGGCATGCCGATGGGTTCCGCGCCGATGGGCTACCAACTTTTTGCTAAAACAATGAATCATAACCCGAATCACCCTACATGGATTAACCGTGACCGTTTTGTACTGTCCGCAGGACACGGCTCCATGCTGCTGTACAGCCTGCTTCACCTGAGCGGCTATGATCTGCCTATGGAAGAACTGAAACAATTCCGTCAATGGGGCAGCCTTACACCAGGTCATCCTGAGTTTGGACACACTGCTGGTGTAGACGCTACAACCGGACCTCTGGGACAAGGCGTAGCTATGGCCGTAGGTATGGCAATGGCTGAAGCTCAACTGGGTGCAACCTATAATAAAGATCAATTCAAAGTTGTGGATCACTTCACATATGCAATCTGCGGCGATGGCGATCTGATGGAGGGCCTGTCTCACGAAGCGGCTTCGCTGGCTGGACGTCTGCAATTGGGCAAGCTGATCGTATTGTTTGATTCTAACGACATTACACTGGACGGCAAGCTGAACCTGTCCTCTTCCGAAAGTGTTGCAAAACGCTTTGAAGCTTACAACTGGCAAGTATTGCGCGTAGAGGATGGTAACGATCTTCCAGCGATCCAAAAAGCGATTGAGGAAGCACAAGGGGACTCCACACGTCCTACGTTGATTGAAGTGAAAACAGTCATCGGCTACGGAAGCCCGAACAAACAAGGTAAAGGCGGACATGGCGGTACTCACGGTTCCCCACTGGGTGCAGACGAAGCCAAGCTGACTAAAGAATTTTACAAATGGGTATATGAAGAGGACTTCCACGTACCGCAAGAAGTTCGCGAGCATTTTGCTAAAGTAAAAGAGCACGGCATCGCAGCGAACAAAGCATGGGATGAGCAGTTTGCGAAATACAAAGCGGCTCACCCTGACCTGGCAGCTCAGTTCGAAACAGCCGTAAACGGCGACCTTCCAGAAGGATGGGACCGTGACCTTCCGAAGTACACAACTGAAGACAAAGCAGTTTCGACTCGTGTGGCTTCCGGTAATGCACTGAACGGATTGGCTCCAAACGTACCGTTCCTGACTGGCGGATCTGCCGATCTGGAAAGCTCCACGATGACACACTTGAACAACCTGACGAACTTTACGCCAGAAGACTATGCCGGCCGTAACATCTATTTCGGTATCCGCGAGTTTGGTATGGCTGCTGCGATGAATGGTATGACATTGCACCAAGGGGTAAAAGTATTCGGCGGTACATTCTTCGTGTTTACGGATTACCTGCGTCCGGCGGTTCGTCTGGCAGCTCTGATGGGATTGCCTGTAACTTACGTTCTGACTCACGACAGTATTGCTGTTGGTGAAGATGGCCCGACTCATGAGCCGATCGAACAATTGGCTTCCCTGCGTATTATCCCGAACCTGACAGTCATTCGTCCGGCGGATGGCAATGAAACTTCCGCTGCTTGGGCTTACACGCTGGAAAACAAGAAAAACCCGGTTGCTCTGGTATTGACTCGTCAAAACCTGCCAATCCTGGCTGCTACTGCTGAACATGCACGCGAAGGTATCAAACGCGGTGCTTATGTCGTTGCAGATGCGACAGAAGGCAAGCCGGTTGCTCAAATTCTGGCTACGGGTTCTGAAGTACAACTGGCTGTTAAAGCCCAGGAAGTACTGGCGGAGCAAGGTATCCAAGTACGCGTTATCAGCTTCCCAAGCTGGGATCTGTTCGAAAAACAAGACAAAGCATACAAAGATTCCGTTCTGCTGCCTGAAGTAAAAGCTCGTTTGGCTGTAGAAATGGCTTATCCACTGGGCTGGGAAAAATATGTCGGCGACCAAGGCGACATTCTCGGTATCAGCACATTTGGCGCATCCGCACCTGGCGACCGCGTCATTAAGGAATATGGCTTTACGGTAGAGAACGTTGTTAATCGTGTAAAAGCTTTGTTGAAATAAAACAACCTATTAAACAGACAGTCGTAACCTGAGTAAGGCTTACGGCTGTTTGTTTAATAGATTGAGGAAATTTGTAGCCTTGTGTATTTTCATACTGAGGCTTGGATCAAAACTATGTTATGATCCATAAATATTCATTCAACCATTGATGAGCAGATGAGGGGATAACGAATGACACAGTTTGATGGAGTCAGCGTAGTTAAAAAAGCAAATATATATTACGACGGTCAGGTCACAAGCCGTACAGTTATTTTGGGTGACGGCAGTAAGGTTACATTGGGTATTATGCTGCCGGGAACGTATGAATTCGGAACGGATTCTCGTGAGATTATGGAGATTTTGGCAGGGGATTTGAAGGTGTTGCTTCCAGGGACTGAGGAATGGCTGGAAATACAGGGAACGGCAACGTTCCACGTGCCTGCGCAATCTTCCTTCAAGCTGGAAGTACGAAGCGTAACGGATTACTGCTGTTCTTACCCGGAATAAGTTAGTGAAAAAAGGGTAAGTACACTCGACTTTAAGCCAAGTGTGCTTACCCTATAAGCTATGCGATATGTACAAAAGCACAGCAACATGGTTAAAAAGAAGGATGCGGCTTATTCGAGTGGCTTACCGCCAATAGTGCGGCCGATCCACGCCTCATAGGTTTTCACGACAGCGGACAAGTCCTCGTCGCCGTAGCCTTGCGTTTGCCCGGCTTGAAACAGGCTTTTGGCAATGGACAGCATAGGTGCTGGGATGGACTGGCTATCCGTCAGCGAGGCTGCAAGCTTCAAGTCTTTGAGCATCAAGGCCAGTGAGAACTGGTTGCTGAAATCATGCTCGATGATTTTGCGTCCTTTCAGGTCAGCAGCCTTGCTGCCTGCCGATCCGAGCTGTACCAGCTCCAGGAAGCTGTCCGCCGGAATGCCGGATTTCGCGGCGATGGCAAAGCCCTCAGCCAGAGCGAGATTGTTAATACCGACCATCGTGTTATGTGCGAGCTTGGCTACGGCCCCGCTGCCATTCGGTCCCATGTGGAGCACTTTTTTGCCCAGCGTATCAAAAACGTCCGACTGTGCGGCAATGGCCTCCGCGTCACCGCCGACCATGAACACGAGCGTACCGTCCACAGCAGCAGGCTTACTGCCCGTTACCGGAGCATCAATGAAGGAACAGCCCAGTTTGTCCGCTTCGGCGGCTAGTTGTTTGACCAGCTCAGGTGAAATGGTGCTGTTGTCCATCACGGTTACACCAGACGTAAGACCGGCAAACACGCCGTCCTCGCCGTAGTAGATATCACGGATCGAGTGATCATCGCTGACCATGGTAATGACCAGTTGCTGGCCTTCAGCCGCCTCACGGGGCGTTGAAGCCGTACGCGCGCCTTGCTCTACAAGTGGCTCACAGCGTGAGGCGGTGCGATTGTAGACCGTGACTCCATATCCCTGCTTCAGCAGATTGGATGCCATCGGGGCGCCCATGGTGCCCAGTCCGATAAATCCGATGTTTTTCATAGCTAATCACCTTTCTTGTTGGAGGTTGCCGTCCGATGCAGATGCGAGTTCGGCTTGAATTGACTGCTTAAATATAGGTTGATCTCTATTTATTGTAGCATGGGTATCCCACCCTATCTACACTAGGGTCTGGCAAGGCACCGGACGCACAGGTAACGCAAGCTTGTCAGGCCCTGCAAATTAAAGTATCCTATTCCTAAGTCCTTATGTTCGTATTCATGGTCTTAGCAATACAAAACAGGAGGTTCCAAACATGTCTAAAAAAGTTATTTTCGATTACACCAAAGCGCTCTCCTTTATAGGGCAGCACGAAATTGATTATTTTGCAGAACCGATCAAGCTGGCTCATGAGCAGCTTCATAACCAAACCGGTGTAGGTTCCGATTTCCTGGGTTGGATTGACTTGCCTACCAATTATGATAAAGAAGAGTTTGCACGCATCCAAAAAGCTGCTGCTAAAATCCAAAGTGATTCCGAAGTGTTGATCGTAATTGGCATCGGCGGTTCTTACCTTGGCGCACGCGCTGCGATTGAAATGCTGTCGCATTCCTTCCATAATGCACTGCCTAAAGACAAGCGCAAAGGCCCGGCTGTTTATTTTGCAGGCAACAACATCAGCTCTACATATGTGAATCATCTGTTGGAACTGATTGAAGGAAAAGACTTCTCCGTGAATGTCATTTCCAAATCAGGTACAACAACAGAGCCAGCTATCGCTTTCCGTGTATTCCGTGCGGCTCTGGAGAAAAAATACGGTAAAGAAGAAGCGCGCAAACGCATTTATGCAACTACAGATAAAGAACGCGGCGCTCTGAAAAAACTGGCTAACGAGGAAGGATACGAATCCTTCATTATTCCTGATGATGTAGGTGGCCGTTACTCCGTGCTGACAGCAGTAGGCTTGCTGCCGATTGCTACAGCTGGTATTAACATTGAGGAAATGCTCCAAGGGGCGGCAGACGCTTCCAAGGAATACAGCAATCCGAATGTAGCTGAGAACGAGGCTTACCAATATGCAGCCGTTCGTAACGCGTTGTACCGCAAAGGTAAAGCTATTGAAATTCTCGTGAACTATGAGCCGTCCCTGCATTTCGTTTCCGAGTGGTGGAAACAACTGTACGGCGAAAGCGAAGGTAAAGATTACAAAGGTATCTACCCTGCTTCTGTTGATTTCTCGACTGACCTGCACTCCATGGGACAATTCATCCAGGAAGGTAGCCGTAACATTTTCGAAACGGTTATCCAAGTGGAAAATGTACCTAGCCACATCACCATCGAAGCAGATGAGGATGATCTGGATGGACTGAACTTCCTGGCAGGCAAAACGGTGGACTTTGTAAATAAAAAAGCATTCCAGGGTACATTGCTGGCTCACACAGATGGACAAGTACCGAATCTGATCGTGAACATTCCTGACTTAAGCCCTTACTCCTTCGGGTACCTGGCTTATTTCTTCGAAAAAGCTTGCGGCATCAGCGGCTACCTGTTGGGTGTGAATCCGTTCGATCAACCGGGCGTAGAAGCTTACAAGAAAAACATGTTTGCTCTGCTGGGTAAACCAGGCTTCGAAGAGCAAAAAGCGGAGCTTGAAGCGAGATTGTCCGAATAAGGAAGCTGTAAACTCCTGACTGAAACAGGATTTCAGATAGGAGCGTTATAGCGTATAGCACCAAATAAAGTACAGGAAAGCAGTTCACCGGCTGCCAGAAGCGGGGGACTGCTTTCTTGTAAAATGAAGTAAGGAAGGTTATACGTGATATGTTGGAACAATACCGAACTGTACGTGGCTCCGGCAGCAAGGAAATTGTGATCCGGAAATCCCGTTTTATCGGTCACATCCAGCCTGTTCAGACCGAGGAAGAAGCGGCTGCTTTTATCGAGCGCATTAAAAAAGAGCATTGGAACGCAACCCATAATTGTTCTGCCTACATGATCGGGGAACGAGACGAAATCCAGAAGCAATCGGATGACGGTGAACCGAGCGGTACGGCGGGCAAGCCCATTTTGGAGGTTATCCGTAACCAGAAGCTGAAAAATGTGGCAATTGTCGTTACCCGTTACTTTGGGGGGATTTTGCTGGGAGCAGGCGGTCTGATTCGTGCATATTCAGATGGTGCTGTTGCAGCCATTGAGGCAGGGGATGCGATTACGCGTGTGCTGCATCGTGAAATTTTTGTGGAATTGGATTACACCTGGTTGGGCAAAGTGGAAAATGAATTGCGAAATCGCAGCATCCGTACAGGAGAAACCATGTTTACGGATAAAGTTACCTTAACCTGTCTGCCGCTGGCTGGTGATGCGGAATCCTTCAGCAACTGGATAACAGACTTGACACAGGGGCAATCGCTTGTGTCGGAGGGAGAGCAGCTTTACTTTATTGAAGGGGAATAAAAAATATGGCTAGAAGAGCAGTAGAACAGGAGTTGTCAAGAGGGCGGATTCTGGAAGCGGCCAGGCACTTGTTTATTACCAAGGGCTACCGTGCTATTTCAATGCGCAGCATTGGCCAGCATCTGGGTTACAGTCATGGTTCGTTATACTATCATTTTAAAGAGAAGGCTGAACTGTTCTACGCCATTGTAATTGAGGATTTTAATACGTTACGCGGAATTCTACTACAAGGAGCAACAGGCACCCCAGAGGATGGTCTGAACAGACTGGAGTACTTGATGCTGGAGTTTATCCGTTTTGGCTTGGAAAATCCTTATCAATACGAAATTATGTTCATGATGCACGATGAAGAACTGTTCGCTTACTGTCGCACGGAGCAAAACCGTTGTGTGGAATTATTCGCGTCCATGATCCGTCAGGAATTGAGTGATCAGGGACATTCAGAGGAAGATTCTTCACGAGTACCGCAAAGTCTGTTTTTGTCTATGCACGGCTTTGTGTCCTTTTATATTCAGGATGGTTTGACATTTGAAGAAATCAGGCCCGCTGCTTTGGCACATGTAAAGCTGCTGTGCAGAAACCTATGAGCGTACCTGCGATCACACGCCTCGGCTATGAATCTGTAGGGCGCTTTTCTGGATATGTTCACTTCATGACGGTGCCTTATCATTACGGTACTTTGCGAAAGCGACTAAGATTGTAACAGACGATGATGCATCCAGCAGGAGAACATCATGGTCTGTTTTTTTACATGGTCAGCCCTTCATGATTTTCACATGGTACTGGCGTCTGCGCGGTCCGTCGAATTCGCAAAAATAAAGCCCCTGCCACCGTCCGAGCAACAACTTTCCATCATGAATAATGACAGTCTGAGAGGGACCTGTGGTGATAGATTTTAGGTGGGATGCCGTATTTCCTTCCATATGGCGATATTGGGGATGCTCCCACGGATAAACCTCATCCAGCCTTAAAATCACATCATGTTTGACGTCCGGGTCTGCATTTTCATTAATGGCTATTCCCGCCGTTGTGTGTGGACAATAGATCAGTGCGGTTCCTTCCTGGACTCCGCTTTTTTCGATCAATGAAGCGACCTCGCGTGTAATATCACGCATCTCATCTCGTCCGCTAGTGGATAATTCTAAAGTATGCAACATTATTTACCCTCTCCCTTCTTCTTATTACTTTACCCATTTTACACCTGACGTAATATATAGAGTTGACGACGAAAGCTTTCCTTTGATAAAGTATCACATGAGAAAAACATAGTATATACATTGGAATAATAGTATGATTTAGAATGAGGTACGCGCTTTGCGGTAAGCAAGGCTACTGCTGTTCCTGCACAGGTTCAGAAGCGGAAAGGAAGTGTACGGTTATGCATGTGGAAGTAAGGGGTTTAAACAAGCATTTCGGTAATTTTCATGCGGTTAAGGACGTATCCTTTGATATTCAAGCGGGTCATCTGATTGGTTTACTCGGTCCGAGTGGTGGCGGTAAAACGTCCATTCTTCGGATTTTGGCAGGTCTGGAACAACCGGATGCGGGAGAAATTCATTTTCACGGAAAAAGGGTAAACGAGCTGGCCCCGCAGGAACGCGGAATCGGATTTGTATTTCAAAACTATGCTTTGTTCAAGCACATGAGCGTGTACGACAATATTGCCTTTGGTCTAAAAGTGAAAAAAAGCTCCAAAGCCCGCATCAAGGAACGCGTCACAGAGCTGGTCGAGCTGACAGGACTCAAAGGCTTCGAGCATCGTTATCCGCATCAGTTGTCTGGTGGACAACGGCAGCGGGTTGCTTTTGCACGCGCCTTGGCACCGGAGCCTCAATTACTGCTGCTGGATGAACCTTTTGCAGCCATTGACGCTAAGATTCGCCAGGAGCTGCGTACCTGGCTACGGGAGTTGATTGAGCGGGTGGGGATCACTTCGATTTTCGTCACGCACGATCAGGATGAGGCTATTGAAGTAGCCGATGAAATTATGGTGATTAATCAGGGACGGCTGGAGCAGAAGGGAACACCTTGGGATATTTATAAAAAGCCGGGGACGCCGTTCGTAGCTTCCTTTATTGGGGAATCGACAGTGATCGAACAGGCGGGCAGTCTCAAAGGCTTCGAGGAAGCTGCCGGAACGGGAGCATGTGCCTTGATCCGTCCGGAGTATATTGATGTCGGGCCAAGCGAGGAGTTTGCGCTTCTGTCGGCGACCGAGGAAGGCATTGTGAAGCATTTGCATTTTCGGGGGAGTGAATGGATGGTTGAAGTACAGGTCGGGGATCATCGACTCATGACGTACCGTTCGCTGGAGAAGTCCACGCTGGAGCCTGGCCAGCAGGTGCGCGTGCTGGTGCATCGGGCTTATCTGTATAACGACCAGTCCAGTTGGATGATGGAAAATCGTCTCAAGAAAGATCCAATGCCTATTATGATTTAAAATTTTAACGCGATCAAACATAAGGGGATGTCCGCCTGTATTCAGGGGTTTGGGGCATGCTCCTTTTGGCGTTGGGAGTGAAGGATTTACGCAAGGTTGGTGTGTTCGATATAATAGTAGTAAAAACACCCAGATAGATAGGAGCTAAACCATGAATCGGCTTATTTTTCTTGGCACGGGGGATGCGATGGGCGTTCCGCGTGTGTATTGTGATTGTCTCGTATGTACGGAGGCCCGCACGACAGGGGCAAATGTGAGGCTGAGGTCGTCTGTGCTGATCGAAAGCGAGACGGAGGACTTTATGATTGATTGCGGCCCGGACTGGCGCAAGCAGATGGAAATACGCGGGCTTCGCTTCATCGGTACGATCCTCGTGACGCACGCACATTTTGACCATATTGGAGGACTACCGGAATGGGCAGATGCCTGTCGCTGGACCGGGAACAGAGGTCGTTTGTACGCTCCACAGGAGGTGATCGACACGATCCTGCGTCAATTTTCCTGGCTTCCGGGGCATCTTGACCTAATCCCTGTCGATCAGGGGGCCTTGCTTGGAGGGTGGAATATCCGGGGATGGCGTGTGAATCACGGGAAGAACGGTTATGCTTACGCTTATCGACTGGAAAAAGACGACTTCTCGTGGGCCTACTGCTCGGATTCGATTGGGCTAAATGATGCGGAAATCCTGCCCCTGCACAATCTGGATTTGCTCGTGCTGGGAACGAGCTTTTATCATGAGGAGGCCGAATATGCAACCCGCTCGGTATATGACATGCTGGAGGCTCAGGAGCTTATAGGGAGACTCCAGCCCAACCGCACGGTATTTACACATATGTCTCATGATGTGGATGTCACACGCAACTACGGGCTTCTGGAAGGGATCAGCCTGGCACGGACCGGCATGAGCCTGCCATTGGAATAATGCTGTTCCTTACATCGTCCGGCTGATGCGGAGAAGGGTCGCGATGCCTTCTTTGATTTGCAGCTCGTTGGCATACGAATAGGACAATCTCACATGCGTTTCGCCTTCCTCGCCAATCGGATCGAATACATTACCTGGTACGAAGGTGACCGACTCCTGCACGCATTTGGCGAGCAGTTCATTAGGTTTCAACGTAGAAGGCAACTGGAGCCACAGACTGAGGCCGCCTGCCGGGCTGGTCCATGTCCAGCCGGAATCGCGGAGGCTGTCTTCCATCGTTTCCTTACGAATCTGGAGCGCTATACATAGCTTTTTGAGATGCTGCTGCATGCGTGGAGATTGAAAGTATTGCAGGAACAGCTTTTGATTCAGCAGTGGCGAGCCGTTATCTACCAGTGCTTTGACGTTCAGTAGGCTGTTCATGAGCTGTGGTCGGCAGGTCACGGCTGCGATTCGCAGACCTGGCGCGACATATTTGCTATAGCTGCGAATGTAGACGACGCTTCCCGAAATATCATAAGCGAAAATAGGTAACGGCGGCTTTTGCCCAAAGCTGATGTCATAGGTACTGTCGTCCTCAACAATAAGGCAACCGTAGCGCTCGGCCAGCTCGGGCAAACGTTTGCGCTGTTCATCGGGTACCGTGAAGCCAGTCGGGTTATGAAACGTTGGATTGATATAGAACACACGTGGCTTTTCTGTCTTCATGCACCATTCAATTTGTTCCATATCATAGCCTTCCGGTCGGATATCGGTCATGGTCAGGCGCGCACCTTGTCTGCGGAATATTTCCATAGCAGGGCCATAGGCGGGACGCTCGGTCAATACGCGGTCTCCTGTCCGGATCAGAGAACGGGAAATCAGGTCGATAGCCTGCTGTGCGCCGGAGGTAATCAGTACTTCGTCTGGTGACAATGCAAAATGCTTATCGACGCTAAAATGCTGCGCCATCGCATCCCGAAGCTCGGAATCGCCCTGTACAGAGGAATAAGTGGCCGCTACTTTCGGATGCTTTTCAAATACCTGCATCATCAGCTCACCCCAATATCGGTTGGGCAGGAGAGACGGGTCAATCAGCGCTTTGGAAAACTGAAAATTCGCATTCACCGATTGAACGCGGCTAAGTCCATCCATTCCCCTCCAGGCTGAAACTGACGGATCATCTGCCGCATGGGCGGATTCGGAGTGAAACGTAAGGTCAATGGATGAATGCCCCGAGTAGCCAGCATATTTCGCATGGCCGGTCGCTGGGGAAGCATGAACGTAATATCCTGATTTGTCCTTGACATAGACCAGCCCCCGTTGCTTCAACTCCTGATAGGCCCGGAAAACGGTTAGCCGATGTACACCCAACTCCTGAGCCAGGCTTCGTACGGACGGCAGCTTCGTGTCTGCTTGCCAATCCCCGCGATCAATCCGCACAGTCACATAATGGATGACCTGTTCATACAGCTTTAAGGCATGATCGGCTGGAAAAAGTAATTCGCTGTTGTTCTTGCCCACGCGGTCCACACTCCTTTTGTGTATTTTACTATAAAACATTTCAAAACCGCATACAACTGTTCTGTAGATATACATCTGTTCTGTTCGTCTCCCTGTATGCTTGAAAGCAACTGAAGGGAGAGGGACGTATCATGATTGGTATCGCGTTTACGATAATGTGTCTTATTTTTGGTACAACGTTTTTGGCTATAAAAGTGGGAGTAGAAGCGGGACTCCCGCCGTTTTTGTCGGCAGGCGTACGTTTTTTCGCAGCAGGGGCTATATTGTTTATCGCCATGAAGCTGATGGGAAAAGTTCGCTGGTCGTTATTATGGCGGAAGGAAATGGTATTCATTGGAGCTGGAACGACCTTCGGTACGTTTTCGGCCTTGTATTGGGCAGAGCAATATGTCAGTTCGGGCATCGGAGCCATTTTATCAGCCACGGGGCCGATGATGATCGTTATTTTGCAATCGGTGCTGCTGCGGCAAAAAACGTCACGGATTACGGTCATTGGCTGCATGATCAGCTTTCTTGGCGTGGTGCTGGTGGTGCTGCCCGGATTGGCGGTTCAGATCAGCGGCCTGTGGCTGGCAGGATGTCTTGTTATTTTGCTGGGGGAGCTGTGTTATTCCGGGGGCGCTCTTTATTCCAAGCGGGTGATGGATGTATTTCGGGAAACGAACCCGATTGCCCTGAATGCGGCGCAAATGCTCCATGGGGGATGGATGCTGCTGTTACTGTCTGCGATCACGGAGCCGTGGAGTTCTGAGGGGTGGCAGTACCTTCCTGCCATGGGCTCTTTATTGTATCTGATTCTGTTTGGTTCGATGATTGCACATACACTGTTTTACTGGCTCATGGAGCGTACAAATCCTCTTTTCCCGACGACGTGGTTGTATATTTCACCGCCGATTGCGGTGGGATTGGGAGCCTTGGTGTACGGAGAGCATGTAAGCTGGTGGATGCTGGCGGGGGTGCTGCTCATTGTGACCGGATTAATGCTGATGAACAATGGAATTATCCGTCTGGTGAACAGGCGAAAGGTGCGTTCTGCTGCCTGATATTTTGAAGCCGTTCGGCATCCTATGATATGACAGAAAAAACCTCCAAGCTATCGCGTGTTACTGAACATGCGACGTTTGGAGGTTTTGTTGTGTTGCTTCATTTATTGCAAATTATTCAGCATTTAGCACGAATTTGTCGATGGCGTGCTTAACGCCGTCTTCGTTATTGCTGCTAGTGATGTAATCAGCCAGCTTTTTCAAATCAGGAATGGCATTCTCCATCGCTATGCCGAGACCCGCGCATTCGAGCATTTCGTGATCATTCCAGGAGTCGCCGATTGCAATCGTTTCGGACAGATCACAGCCGTAATGGTTAGCAAGGAACGTAAGAGCGTGACCCTTGGTGCCTTCATGATGCATGATTTCCAGAAAATGAGGCTTGGATTTGGTAATATGCACTTCATCACCAAGCAGCTCGCGCAGTTCTGGAATCAATTTGTCCAGCACTTCCGGCTCGTCAATAATCAGCATTTTAGGCGTAGGAAGTTCTACCAATTTGCTGAATACAGGCTCTACAAAATATTCCGTATTGTTTAGCGCGGTGTAATCTTTGATTTTCTGATTATCTTCACGTGTGTACAATTTGTCATCTATATACGTTTGCAGATGCAGATTGCGTTCCACGCAGAATTCATACAAGCGACGTGCAGCCACGAGTGGAACATAACGCTCATACAGCACGTTTTCGTCCAGCAGGTTTTTAATCAAGGCACCTTGGTACGTAATGATCGGAACGTTCAAGCCAGTTTGGCGGGCGAGTTGTTTGGCAGATGCATAAGCACGTCCTGTTGCAAGTGTAACCACGACACCTTTGGCTACAGCAGCTTCAAGCGCCAGTTGCGTTGCAGGAGTAACTTCTTTCTGATCGTTAATGAGTGTATCATCAATATCAATGGCAATTAATTTATACATATCGGTATTCTCTCCTTTATCTCTATCATGGGGCAATGTCCAAATTGTATCTTATAATATTCAAAATGACAATATCACAATGAAAAGGGGACGACTCCCTTAAGAGCCTGTCCCCTTATAACCACTGAAGAATTGGATTGAATCAATGGGAAAAAGTGGCTGTTAGTCTTCCAAAAATACGAGTCCTACAAAATCGTCCAGCTCAATATTTCCGAAATAATGCTTCAAATCAAGAGAGGACAAGGCTTGACGAACCTCATTTTCATCGTAGCGTTTGCCGCGCAGAATATTTTCAATATCAGCGACGTCACCCACACCGAAGAAATCGCCGTAGATTTTAATATCACGGATGTGGCCTTCCTTGAGATCCATACGGATATCAATAATGCCGACCGGAAATTTACGTGTGTGCTTGATATTGCTTTCAGGGGATTGACCGTAGTTCCAGTCCCACGATTGGTAGCGTTCAGCAGAAATTTCATGGATTTTGTCCCAGTCGGCATCGGTTAGCGTATATTGGGGTACCTGGTCCAGCTCTGCACCGAATATGTAACGCAGCAGCTCCTCGCGGAATTGCTCAATGGTCATCTCACGGTCCATTAGCTCGCTGATGTTAGCGACGCGGCTACGGACAGATTTAGTACTTTTGGATTTAAACTTTTCGGGATTGGCATGCAGTGATGCAGCCACATTGTCCAGGTTCAGGTTAAACATCAATGTACCGTGGCTGAACATGCGTCCGCGCGTAGCAAATTGGGCGTTCCCTGAAATTTTGCGCTCACCGACCTGAAGATCGTTGCGTCCAGTCATTTCGGCTTCCACACCCATTTGGCGCAAGGCGTCTATGACAGGCTGCGTGAATTTGAGGAAATTATGAAAGGACTCCCCGTTATCTTTGGTAATGAAGCTGAAATTTAAATTACCGAGGTCATGATATACAGCCCCGCCGCCAGACAGGCGACGAACGACTTGAATGTTGTTGTCTCTGACAAACTCGGCGTTGATTTCTTCAATGGTATTTTGATGCTTGCCTATAATAATAGAAGGCTGATTAATGTAAAACAACAGATAGCTGTCGTCCAGCTGAAGATGCTTGAGCGCGTACTCCTCAATGGCAAGATTAATGGCTGGATCGTGTATGCCCTGGTTGTCGATGAACAGCATGTCCATTCCTCCGTATATACAAACTGTGTAGTTTTATGTGTAGCTCTTTCTATTGTAACCCAAGTGAGCGACGTACACAAAAGCTCATTTGCATTGACGGGACGCGAAAAGCAGCCCCATAATGGAGCTAAATGATTCGGAACGGTCGGAAAGGATGATAGGCAATGATAGAGGTTTACGGTCACGGCGGGGACAGGGAGACGGCTGCGGCGACATTCGGCGGGGCGGCTGCGGATTTTGTGGATTTTAGCGCGAACATTAATCCGCTGGGTCCGCCACCGGAGGTGCTTGAGGTGCTGCAAAGTGCGTTGGACACTGTGGTTCGCTATCCAGACCCCGGACACCGGAATTTTAAAAATATGCTGGCGCGGCGACTTCATGTTCCACCAGAGTCGCTGAGTATCGGAAACGGTGCGGCTGAGAGCATGGCGTTGCTGTTACTGGGACTGGCTCCCAAGCGTGTGGGCACGGTGGAGCCGTGCTTTTCGGAATATGCCGAGCTGGCAGGCAAATTTGGAGCCGAGGTAAGCAGGGTGTACGGCAAGGCCTCGCTTCAATGGAAGGCGGACGTGGAAGACATAATCCAGCTCATGGAGCAGGTGGATGTTCTGTTTCTCGGTCAGCCGAATAATCCGAACGGTGTGCAATACGGCGATCAGGAGCTGCGCGAGCTGGCAGAGGCGGCGGGGAAAACGGACACCGTGCTGGTGGTGGATGAAGCGTTTATTGATTTTATCCCGCAGGAGCGGCAAATTTCACTATTGCCTGTGCTGGATCGGTATCCTCATGTGATTTTGATCCGGTCGATGACGAAATTTTATGCGATTCCGGGCTTGCGCTTGGGCTATGCGATTGCTCATCCGGACTACATCCGGCGAATGACCGCCAAGCAGGTGACCTGGAGCGTGAACGGACTGGCGTTGCTGGCCGGAGAGGCGTGTTTGCGGAGTGGTGAGGCGTACGAGCGGCGCACGCAGGAGCTGATTGCTACGGAGCGTAGCCGTCTATTGACCGCTTTGGCGGAATGGGGCTGCGGTGTCATCCCCGGTGAAGCGAATTACGTCCTGGCACGGGCGCCGGGGACGTGGAGCGCATCGGCCATTCAACAGGCGCTTGGACAGCGCGGGATTCTTATACGGAGCTGTGCCATGTACCCGGGGCTGACGACGAGCCATTTTCGAATTGCGGTCAAGGACGCGGAAGCCAACGGCATGCTGCTGTCTGTATTGGGCGAAGTGCTGGAGGAGGAACGGCGGCGTGACAGTTAGCTTGATCATGATGGCTGCATATCTTCTGGACAGGCTGATCGGCGACCCGAGGTGGTTGCCACATCCGGTCATCGGCATGGGACATGCCATTTCTGCCCTGGAAAAGGCGATTCGCCGCCGGGTTCACAGTGACCGTGGTTTGAAACGTGCTGGCTTGCTGCTGCCACTGATTGTGGTGGGCGGCTCCTTCGCGCTTGCCTGGGCGCTACTGCGCTTGCTTGCCTGGATTCATCCGTGGCTATCTGTCGGCACGGAAATTGTGCTGATCGCCACCACGATTGCTTCCAAAGGACTAAAGGATGCCGGAATGGCGGTGTATCGCGAATTGAAGGCGGGTGACCTGCCTGCGGCACGCCGGGAGCTGGGGATGATCGTCGGGCGGGATACGCAGCAGCTTGATGAGCCTGAGATTGTACGCGGTACCGTCGAAACGGTGGCTGAAAACATCGTGGACGCGATTATTTCTCCGCTTTTTTATGCCCTGATCGGGGGAGCACCCTTAGCTCTGGCTTATCGTGCCGTGAATACCCTTGATTCCATGGTTGGCTACAAAAATGAAAAGTATCTGCATTTGGGCTGGGCCTCGGCACGTCTGGATGATGTCGCTAATTACATCCCGGCACGCCTGACAGCGGGGATGCTGGTAGTAGCGGCGTGGGTTTATCGGCATGATGCTGGACGTAGCTGGCGTACGGTTAGGCGAGATGCGCGGCTGCATCCCAGTCCGAACAGTGGCTTTCCAGAATCAGCTGTTGCGGGTGCATTGGGGATTCGCCTCGGGGGCTATAATGTATATCATGGCGTGCACTCTTTTCGTGCATATATGGGAGAGCTGGTGCGACCGATGGAGCCGGATGATATCCGGCATACGATCCGGCTGATGTTTGCCGTGTCCAGTATGTTTGCGGGATTGTGTCTGTTCGTGTCCGCCGGATGCTATGCACTGGGGTGGATACAGTGAAGCGTGACACACCGAACGCTGCCAATAGAGCAGGAAGCGATATGACCTTGAAGCATTATTTTACAGAACATCAGCAGTGGGACTTGGAACTTGTGCTGGTGCGGCACGGCACAACCTTATGGAACAGGGAACGTCGATACCTGGGGCACTCCGATCTGGGCTTGCTACCAGGAGCAGAGCAGGAATTAGAGCCTTTGCGGGAAAAATTACAGAGACATTCCTTTGCCCGCATCTATTGTAGTGACTTGATACGTTGTCGTCAGACCTTGCAGATCATTTTGCCAGAATTGAAACCAGAGCTTGAAGGGGGAGCCCACTTCGAATCGAAACCGGAATCGCGGTTGGAGCTGACATCGAAATTGGATTCTGAACGTTTGCTTTCTAATATGTCTGCTTGGTCTGCCATCATGGAACCACGTCTGAGAGAGCTTCATTTTGGGGAATGGGATGGAAAAACGTATGATATGCTCAAGGATGTGGCGTTGTACCGCGCGTGGATTGATGAGCCGCAACGGGTTACGCCGCCGGGTGGAGAGCCCTGGAAAGACTTTGTGAACCGCCTTGGTGAATTTCTAGACTCCTTGTATGAGTGGCGTAAAATGATGGAGATTCAAAAAATAGGTTTGTCTGATGCTCCACCTCCTGTTCTGGTCGTCACGCATGGTGGAGTGATTCGTCAGTTGGCTTGTATGCTGGTACCGGGTCATGATTTTTGGAGCCTGAATCCGAAGCCGGGAGCGGCCATTACGATTCGGTTGAGGTTGGCACAAAAGCCATTTGCAGATTTAACCGCCACCCGTTCTACACAATCACATCCAGATTTGGCTACAGGGCACAAGTTCACCGGATGGTTGGTGGAGCAGACATGATGTTTATAGCTCTGGCTCCGCATTCGCTACTCCTGAATAACCCGGATGAACTAACTACGCTATACTTCTCATGATCACAGACATAGGGTAGGTCAAACAGGCGGTTTGGGTTGTAAGCCAGTCTTTTTTAACCTATAATCATCAAGTAAAAGAACGGCTTGACCAACACTACATCAAATATCCAGCAGACGAGGTCGGTGCAGCGGAATGAAACCCTTGGGTTCTTTCCGGTGTGCTGTTAAAAGGGAAGCCGGTTTGAATCCGGCGCGGTCCCGCCACTGTAAATGGAAAAATGCCAGCCCGCCCAGCTATATGTGCCGCAAAGCACATGAAGGAGCAACAGGCTGTCGCATGGTTCTGTAAGTCAGGATACCTGCCCGTCCGCCTGTCACCATAGTCCTTCGAGGAAAGGATGACGTGTTCGCAGTGACTGTCCATGCGGAAGAAACTGCCGCCTGCATATGAGCTGCGCTAACGTGACCCCTGTATCCTTATCTGAGGATGCAGGGGTTTTTTGAAAGGAAAAGAAGGCTGGATTTAGCAGATATCGGATGATGTTCAAGTGACGCTCTTAAAGAATTTATATGGAGGGGTGTAAATCATGGCAGGGAATAAAATAAAGGTCTGGACAACAGGCTTATTGGCTCTGGTCTTGGCGGTTGTGCTGAGTGCATGTGGAGCTAACGGAAAGAACGCTGAAAATAAAGGGGATCAAGCCTCACAGCAACCGGGACAGACAGCAACCGCTCAGGAGCCTCCGGGCAAAACGGTCTACCCGCTGACCATTAAGGATGCGACCGGGCAGGAGTTTACGTTCAAAAAAGCGCCGGACAAAATCGTTTCCGTCTCCCCGGCTGAAACCGAGGCGCTGTTCGCCATTGGACTGGATAAGGAAATTGTCGGCGTATCCGACTATTCCGATTACCCGGAAGCGGCTACGAAGAAGCCCAAAGTGGGCGGTATTATGAAGCCGAATGAAGAGGCGATCATCGCCGCGAATCCGGAAGTCGTTTTTGCAGGGATATCGCTCAGTGAGCAGGCGACGACCAAGCTGCGTGACCTGGGAATTATGATTTTTAAAACCGAGCCGAAAACGGTTGAAGATGTCATGGCTAACATCGAACTATATGGGAAAATTACCGATCATCAGAAAGAAGCGAGAGCGGTAACCGACAAGATGAGAGCCGATGTAGCGGAAGTGAAAAACGGTGTTAAAAATATCGGTAAAGGGCAAAAGCTGAGAGTCTACGTCGAATTTTCACCCGGCTGGACGGTCGGCAAGGGCGAGTTTATGGACGAGCTGATTTCTTTGGCGGGCGGCGAAAATGTGGCTGCAACGCAAAAGGGCTGGTACCAGATCAGTGAGGAAAATATTATTGCGGCCAATCCGGACGTGATTTTATACAGCAAAAATATCAGGGACGACAAAACAGGCCAGACGCTCGGCGATATTATCAAAGCCCGTAGTGGATGGGATCAAATATCGGCTGTTCGTCTCAACCGGGTGTTTGCCGTGGATGATAATCTGATTAGTCGTCCGGGTCCGCGCGTAACGGAAGGTCTCAAGGCAGTGGCCAAGGGCGTGTATCCTGAAATTTTCAAATGAATCGTAGGCTGATTGGCTTTGGAGGGGCAGGTCTTGCCTTATTGCTGCTGACGCTGCTGCTCTGTCTCGGCATCGGCTCGGCCAAGCTTCCCGTCAGCCAAATCACGGGTATTCTGGTCAACCATCTGCCGTGGTTAGGTGAGACGGTTACACCGGATTGGAATCCATCCACAGAGCAGATTATTTTGAAGGTCAGACTGCCGCGTGTGTTACTGGGTATGCTGGTAGGCGCAGCGCTTGCGCTGGCGGGAGCCGGATTTCAGGGTGTGCTGCGCAATCCGCTGGCTGATCCGTACACGCTGGGGGTATCCTCGGGGGCTTCGGTAGGGGCAGCGGTACTGATTTATTGGGGGCTTCAATTTTCATTTGTAGGCGTATGGACACTGCCGCTGGTTGCGTTTACGACCGGAATGCTGACGCTGTGGATGGTGCTGACGCTGGCCAGGGAAGGCGGCAAAATTCCGACGCAGAGCCTCATTTTGTCGGGCGTGGTGATGCAATCTTTTCTGGGAGCCGTCGTTTCCTTCCTGACAGCCATGTCCAGGGAGACGGTCAATGAAATATTGTACTGGACAATGGGAAGCCTCAGTCTGCGCGGCTGGTCGTATACAGGCATCCTTTTACCTTATGTGGTCATTGGGGTGGTGTTTCTGTGGAACCGGGCACGAGTGCTGAACATTCTGGCCTTGGGTGAACGTCAGGCGGCTCATATGGGGGTTAATGTAGATGCAACGAAGTTATCTGTTCTGATCATATCCACGCTGCTGACAGCCGCGGCTGTCTCGGTATGCGGAGTGATTGGCTTTGTGGGACTCGTTGTACCGCACATCATCCGTCTGGTGACGGGCCCCGACTATCGGATGATTATTCCGTTATCCGCGTTGGGCGGGGCTATTTTTATGGCTTGGGCCGATACTGCGGCGCGTACATTGCTGGCTCCGACGGAAATTCCCCTTGGTGTCATGACCGCCTTTGTCGGCGCACCGTTCTTCGCATATCTCCTGTACCGGAACAAGAAGCTGCGCAGGGGGGGATTGCTGTGAAAGAAGCAAATGAACCACAGGAGACGCGGGTCCGAGCGTTGGAGATTGCCAGTCTGACTCGTGATTTTGGGGAATTCCATGCGTTGAAAAATATAAGCTGGAGCGTGGATGAAGGAGATTGGTGGGGCATCATCGGCCCGAACGGGAGTGGAAAATCGACGCTGCTGCATTTGCTTTCCGGTGTGGATCACCCGACTTCGGGCAACGTTCTTGTATATGGTAAAAGGGTCAGCAGCTATGGCAGAAAAGAGCTTTCCCGTCTTGTAGCTGTGCTCCAGCAGGAGGGGCTCCCCCCGGTGGGTTACACGGTAAGGGAAGTCGTGGAAATGGGGCGCTTTCCCCATCAGGACTGGTTTGGTAGAGAAAAGGTGGATAAGGAAAAAGGGATGGACCCGGGAATCATTACGGATCGTGTGCTGGAGAGGCTGGATCTTACCGACTTGTCGGACAGGTCGTTAGACCGTTTGAGCGGGGGACAGCGGCAGCGCGTGGCTTTGGCGAAGGTGATGGTGCAGGAGCCACAGATTTTGCTGCTGGATGAGCCTACAACCTATCTGGATTTACGCTATCAGCTTGAATTTATGGAGCTGCTGGCGGAATGGCGGCGGGAAACGGGCGTGACGATTATCTCTGTCCTGCACGATCTCAATTTGACTGCCCAGTTTTGTGATGATTTGCTTGTGCTCAAGGACGGGATGGTTGAGGGGTTAGGAGCTTCATCAGAGTTGTTAACGGAGGAACGAATTCGCCATGTGTATGGTGTTGAGCCTGTAATGTTGCCTCATCCGGATAGTGGTGTGCCGCAGCTTTTACTGCGGAGAAGTGCACGGGATGTATCTGGTCAGGGTGAGCGACTTGAGTAGCTTGCTTGAGTCAAGTGCTGAAGCAACAGAATTTACGATGAGATCGCTAAACACATATATACGGAGCAGGGAGTGGAAGGCATGAACGAAAAATTACGACAGTTAATAGACAGCATTGCACAGCCGGATGGGGCGACAGCCTTGGCGGCTTCGGAGCATCTGGATCAATTAACGAAGCCACCGGGAAGTCTGGGAAAGCTGGAAAGTCTGGCTATACAACTGGCAGACATTACGGGGGTGGACAAGCCTGAGTTTGACCGTAAAACCGTTATGGTGATGGCCGCGGATCATGGTGTGTGTGAAGAGGGGGTCAGCGCCTTCCCGGCTGAGGTTACACAGCAAATGCTGTATAACATGCTGTCCGGCGGCGCGGCCATTAACGTGCTGGCACGTCATGCAGGAGCAGATGTCAAAGTGGTAGACGTGGGTGTGAACGCAGATGTCGCTCATGCGGATCTGGTGAACCGTAAGGTGCGTATGGGTACCGCGAACATGGCGAAGGGGCCGGCGATGCTGCGTACGGAAGCCGAGCAAGCGGTTTTGGCTGGAGCTGAAGCCGTGGCGGAAGCAGTCAAAGGCGGCACACGACTGTTCGTAACCGGAGAGCTGGGCATTGGAAATACGACGGCCAGCGCTGCGGTCGTATGTGCCCTTACCGGGCTGGAGCCGGAAAAGATCGTTGGACGGGGAACAGGTGTAGATTCGGCTGGACTGACCCGTAAAATAGCGGTCGTCTGCCGCGCATTGGACGTGAACCAGCCAGACGGGAACGATGCCTTAGATGTACTGACCAAGGTCGGCGGTCTGGAAATTGCCGCATTGGCAGGCGTCATCCTCGGCGCAGCCGCTCATCGCTGTCCGGTCGTGCTGGACGGCTTTATCTCTGGCGCAGCTGCGCTCGCTGCGCGTACACTTGCGCCTGCAAGCGCAGCGTACATGCTCGCTTCGCACGCCTCGGACGAGCGCGGGCACGCGGCGGTGCTCCGCGAGCTCAAGCTGGAGCCGATGCTTCATCTGGACATGCGGCTCGGGGAGGGCACAGGCGGTGCGCTTAGCCTGCACCTGATTGATGCGGCGTGCCGCATTATGCGCGAAATGGCGACCTTTGCCGATGCAGGCGTATCGGACGGTCAGGGAGCCGCGCAGCGATGAAGGCGCTCGTGACCGGCGGCGCACGCAGCGGTAAAAGCGGCTTTGCCGAGCGATTGTGCATGTCGCGCGCCCCGCGCGCCTGCTACATTGCAACGGCGCAAGCCTATGACGTGGAGATGAAGGAGCGTATCGCCCTTCATCGGCTCCAGCGCGAGTCTGCCGGGTACGACTGGCAGACGCTGGAGGAAGCGCAGGCGCTGCCGGAGCTGCTGCGGCGTCTGGGCGGCGGCGTAGAGCCACGGCTGGCTGCGCAAGGCAGCAATCCTGCCAACTTGCACGCCAGTCAAACACCGCAGCCAGCGTCCGCGCCGATGGTGCTGGTCGACTGCCTGACCCTCTGGCTGTCGAACGTGCTGCTGGCCGCAGGTGAGGACGACGAAGCTGCGGCCCGTGCCGCCATGGATGAACTGGCGATAGCTGTGGAGCAGTATCCGGGGCCACTCGTCATCGTGACCAATGAGGTCGGTGATGGCATTGTGCCCGAGTATCCGCTTGGACGGCTGTATCGGGATTTAAGCGGGGTGATGAATCAGCGGATCGCCCGCCTTTGTGATGAGGTATTTTTGGTGACGGCTGGCATTCCCGTAGAATTAAAACAGTTGGAATACAAGCTATGAGTGGCGAACGTCAGGCGATTGCGGCTGCTTTTCAATTTTTGTCCCGTCTTCCAATTAAGGCAGAGCTGGATTTTTCGCCAGAGCTGCTAAAACGTAGTGCAAGCTATTATCCGTTGGTAGGGATGGTCATCGGCCTCATCGTATGGTGCTTTGCAGCGCTTGCCTCTCTGGTATTGCCACCGTTGCCATGTGCAGTTCTTACTCTTGCCGTTTGGGTGTGGCTCACGGGTGGACTGCATCTGGACGGCTGGATGGATGCGGCTGATGCTTTATTCAGCTACCGTTCCCGTGAACGGATGCTGGAGATTATGAAGGATAGCCGTGTAGGAGCGATGGGCGTCATTGCTTGTGTGTTGTTGCTTATGCTCAAGGCTTCTTTGCTGTATACGGTGCTGGCTGAACGGGATCTGTCCGGTTTATTGCTGCTTCCGATGGTTTGGAGCCGCTGTTTTATGGTAAGCGCGATGAAGCGCTGGCCGAAAGCTCGTAATGATGATGGACTGGCAGCGCGTTTTGCCGATATGAGTAGCAGACGTGCCGGATTGGCTGTGTTCTGGGCTGTACTCATTACGGTGTGTGCCGCAGCAGGGCAATGTATCATTGCCGGATGGTTCACAGGAACAGGCGGCATGGACATGGGCAATACATCTTTTACAGCGTATGGGCATTCAATCTTTTCCCATCCGGGCGAATTAGCCATCTGGACAGGCTTTTTGCTGCTGCCGCTGCTGGCCAATGCTGTTGGAAGCTTCACAGCAAGCCGTATTAACCGCCGTTTGGGTGGACTGACAGGGGATATTTACGGAGCCTTGAACGAATTGCTGGAGACCGTTTTATTGCTGTTTATTGTGATTTTGCGCGGACTGTAAGCAGATTTTTAAATGAATTGGTAAAAGGAGAAGAGGCAATTGTCAAATTTCGAACCGTCCCGCACGAATCCCGCAGCAGTGCTTATGCTTCAGGGCACAGCATCGGATGTGGGCAAAAGCGTGGTGACCACTGCACTGTGCCGTATATTCACGCAGGATGGCTATCATCCTGCACCGTTCAAGTCACAAAATATGGCGCTAAATTCTTATGTCACCGAGGACGGCAAAGAAATTGGACGCGCTCAGGGTGTGCAGGCAGAAGCCTGCGGTATTGAAGCGACGACTGACATGAACCCGATTTTGATCAAGCCGGTCAAGGATATGCATTCACAAATTGTTGTTCACGGTGTGCCTTATGCATATATGAGTGCTTCCGATTATCGAAAGAAATTTTTGCCGCAAGCCAAACAGACGGTCATGGACGCGCTGAATCGGCTGCGTGATACCTATGACATTGTGCTTATGGAAGGGGCAGGCAGTCCGGCAGAAATTAATTTAAAGGACCGCGATATTGTAAATATGAATCTTGCGGGCTGGGCGGACGCTCCAGTGCTGCTTATTTCGGATATCGACCGGGGCGGTGTTTTCGCTTCTCTGGTAGGAACGATTGAGCTGCTGGAGCCGCATGAGGTGCAGCGTATCCGTGGATTTGTCATTAACAAGTTCAGAGGGGATCTGTCCCTGCTTCAGCCGGGACTGGACTGGCTGGAGGAACGAACCGGTATTCCTGTACTCGGCGTGCTGCCCTATCTACCGGATATCCGCATTGAGGCAGAGGATTCTGTGGTGCTGGACAAGAAGCCCAAGCTGTCTGCAAAGGATAAAGCGCTGGACATCGCGGTCATTCGTTATCCGCGTATTTCCAATTTTACAGACACGGATGCTTTGGCCGCAGAGCCGGATGTGAGTGTACGTTATGTCACGGAGGCCGGAGAACTGGGTGTACCTGACGCTATTATTTTACCGGGGACGAAGGACACGATTGGCGATCTGCTTGAATTGCGAACAAGAGGTCTGGAGCAGGACATTCGGGAGGCTATGACTACGGGACGCACGCAGTTAGTTGGCATTTGTGGAGGTTATCAGATGCTCGGCACAGCCTTGTTTGATCCCGAAGCCGTCGAATCTGGTATGCCGCAGCAGGCAGAAGGGTTAGGTTGGCTGGCGCTATCCACAACCTTTTTAAAGGAAAAGCAAACGGTACGCGTACAGGGAACCTTGTCTAATCACTGCCCATTGTTGCTAATTGCGCCCGATTCGGATTCTGCTCCCGCGACGATGATTGAAGGCTATGAAATACATATGGGCGTTACGGAATGTGTTACGGAACCACACGCGCCTACAGATAGTGCCGAGGAAATGAACCCAATGCACACGTTATTCCATATTCGTCGCGGCGAGGGAACAACCTTTGAGGAGGGTTGGGGAACAGCGGATGGTAAAGTATGGGGTACCTATTTGCATGGGGTGTTTGATAACGATCGTTTTCGTCGTTCCTGGTTGGATGGATTGAGACAAGCCAAGGGTTTGGCAGCGATGGACAGCACCTTTACCGTACGTGAAGCCAAGGAACGTGAGTTTGACCGTGTTGCAGAGGTGGTACGGGCCCATTTGGACATGGACCGAATCTACCGCATTATGGGGATGGACTCTTAACCTTTATAGATGATCGTATAACATCACGCTTTAAAAAATAAAGAGGTATCTCCACAGCCGTGATCGTGGCCGAGAGATACCTCTTTCCTTGTAGTTCATCTTAGTTGATTTTGAATTTTTGTACGGCTGTTTGCAGTTCGGTCGCTTGCTTGCTTAATTGCCGTACGACCTCGCTGTGGCCTTCCATTTCATTCAGTTGCTCATCGGCATTAAAACCGATTTCCTGAATCATATGCTGGGCATTGGCAGCGATGAGAGCTGTCTCCTCCACGGATGCCGATACCTGCTCTGAGCTGGCGGATACCTGCTCTGTTGCTGCGGATACCGTCTGAATCGTTGCATTGATCGTCTGCATGAGCTGACTTAGCTGATTAAAGGCTGTACTCGCTTGCTGCACCATTTCCGTTCCCGAATGAATTTCACGGCTGACCCGGGTCACAGAGTCAACGGACTGTTGCGATACTTCCTGAATGGTTACCAGGTAATCGGAAATTTGCTGTGTCGCTTCTTTTGACTGCTCGGCGAGCTTGCGAACCTCTCCGGCTACAACGGCGAAGCCGCGTCCATGTTCACCTGCACGAGCAGCCTCAATGGAGGCATTCAGAGACAGCATTTGAATCTGTTTTGTAATGTCAAAAATAGCCGAAACGATGCTTCCGATGGCCTCGGAGCGCTCATTCATACTATGGATGTATCGAAGCGACTCATCGGCAGCCTGTCCTACCTGCGACATTTGAGCTACAGCATTTTGAGCGAGTGTATTGCCGTTCACTGTTTCTTCGGTTGCTTCACTGATCTGATCGGATACATCATTGGCAGAGGAGGCAATATGCTGAACGCCTTGTGCGATTTCCTCCATAGCCTGTGCATTTTCGGCAGCAGCAGAAGCTATGCTGGTACTACCCTTTGCCACTTCCTCTGCGGCAACGGTAGAGTCCTGTACTTTTACACCCATGGCTTCAGTCCGGCGAAGCAGCTCGTCCGAGCCTTGTACAACCGCACCGGATGTGGAAAGCACATGACCGATCATTTCTTTCAGATTGTGAGACATGGATTGGAAGCTGCGGGCAAGCTGCGCAATTTCGTTGTTACCGATAACGTTCGGTTCTTGTGACAGGTCACCTTGAGCAATTTTTTCACTATGACGAACCAATTCGGCAATAGGCTCTACAACCTTGCGCACGACAATGGTGGAAATAATTCCACCCAGCAGGAGCGTTACAATTGTAATACCTATGCAAATCCATAAAATTTGTTGGGATTTGTCCTGCACAAAGCCAACGTCCTCGTTCACACCCAGGACCAGGTTACTGCCCGATATGGCAAAGAAGGCAGTTTTGTGTACTCCGTATGAATCGCTGTAAATATCGCTAACATTCATCTCGCCTTGTTTTGCTTTTTTGATATCCTCCACAGGAACCAGTGCATCCTTGACCTTATATAACGATTTTTCATTTCGTGCGATAACCTCGGCCTTACCATCTTTCACCACTGCGATATATGCCGATTCAAGCTTAAGAGTGTTAACCTTATCCTGAAGATAAGATTCCATCTGCATACCAGACCCGGAATCCGAACCATTTCCTTGCTGTGCCTGGACTGCCAAAGAAATATTAAGATCCTGATACACACTCTTGGCCCCGGTTTCCAGCATTTGATCCACCTGAGGAATGACACTGTTATTAATGATACTCATGGATACTACATAAAAACTGACACTGAACAGAAGGGACGCGAAGAGCAGAATCAATACAATCATAATCCGCAATCTTGCGCCAATGGAACGATTAAAACGTTGCATGGAAAATCTCCTCTCACATGATAATGATAAGTTGGTATTAAAAAGAAAATATACAGATTTCCCTGCTTGAAGTAGGTCGCTTGTCCAATTTACATTAGACACGTCATGATCTACTTAATTTCCTTTTCTGCTTGAAGAGAAAACTGAAAATGTTCGGATTCTATGTATATTTCAGTTGTATTCAAGGGGCAAGAACAAGAAAGGGAAGCAATCCATGAATTACTAAAAAGTAGGTTAGACCTATTTTACATAATTAACAGGCGGTTGAATAGTCATATTTGCCCAAAAACAAACAAAAAAATGTAACTATGGTCGTGGGCTATTAGATGTAAGCTTGATGTGAAATCATCAGAGCATGAAAATGAATATCTCATTCCTTCTTTTAAGACTATTGTAAAAAAGAAGGAATGAAAGTAGTATAAGGAATGTCACTTTCCATGTACTTCCTGTAAGCAGTTATATATTAAGTACGAATGTGGCCTTCAATATACATAAAAAAGGGGAAAAGGCTTTTATGAATCAGGATTTACTTTCCAAAGAAATGAGTTCGCAGGCAGGAGGAGAAAACAAACAGGAGCTTGCTTCCGGCAATGGAAAAGCTGGCACAGCAAGGAATCCGGTAAGTCGACTGTTTGATTTTATTTCGGGCGTATTTACCTCAATCCTGCCGGCACTGATCGGGGCGGGAATCATTCAGGTGATTGCTTCTGTCTTGTTGTATCTGGATCTTCATTCTAATTTTAAAATTTTTATTATTCTATCGTACATTGGCAAAATAGTATTTTATCTTTTACCTATTATGGTAGCGGTAAGTGCGGCCAAAAAGCTTGGCAGCAATATATTCATTGCCATGGTCATCGGGGGATGCTCATTTCTTCCCGACCTTACAGAAATGCTGAAGTCCGCTAAAGAGATCAGCTCGACCAGTTTACCAGTGGCGGAGCCGCAATATATTTCTTCTTTTATACTGATCCTTATTGCCGTTTGGCTTGCAGCGAAGATTGAGCAAGGATTGGGCAAATTAAATCGCTATGCCATTAAGCTGCTGGTTGCCCCAACGTTGACACTCATCATTATCATGCCTTTATTGCTGTTTGTTTTTGGTCCGCTGTGGACTACCCTGGCTCATACATTGTCAGAAGAATTTTCTTCATTGTTCTTCTTCAATTCGGAAGTATTGGCGGGTCTGCTGTATGGAGGCACTATACCTTTGCTTCATTTTTCGGGCATGCAATATATGCTGGTGAACGATATGCTGGAATCCGTTGCTGCGACGGGCTATGATTACATTGCTCCTGTCATGGTGGCGACGGTTATGGCTCAAGCGGGGGCGGCGTTCGGCGTATGTATTAAATCCAAAAATTCCAAAGTCAAGGCGCTGGCCGCAACCACAGGCTTGTTAGCCATGCTAGGAATCATTGAACCGGCCATGTATGGTGTTAATGTACGTTTCAAAAAACCGTTTCTTGCTGCGTTGATCGGCGGGGCCATTGGTGGGGCATTTGTGTGCCTGTTTGAAACGGCGATCACTGCTCTGGTAAGCTTATTCGGACTAATGACTTTACCGCTGTTTAGTGACTCCACGCTTGTGTATGCCGTTTTGGGGATGGTCATTTCGTTTGTGACGGCTGGTGTAATTACGTATCTCATGGGCTTTGTGGAGGAAAAAGAGGAACATTCAAAAGGACCATCCACATCTGGCACCAGCACTGCTTCGGATTTGGCAGTGGAAAAGAGCGCCAACAACTAGGCGGCTTCGAATAAACCATCGAAGGACTTGTCATTTCCCCCAGTGGAGGGATCGTGTTTTCTAACTCCAAAAGCGGACACGCTGCAGCACTATCGTGCAGATTAGAGGCAGTAATTTGGTGCTCCCATCGCCTAGGGGCCTTATGAAAGTGTTTACAAAAAAAACTTGTCAGCTCAGTTCTTATATGATATTATGATGGCAGTTATTCAAAACTGCACATTCGTGGATTGTTACTGATTGTATCAGGCAAAACCATAAGCAGGCACTAAGTGTCAGTTTTGGTATTGCCTTTTTTTACTACTCCAAGCGGCCTAAGGTGATGGAATGAAGATAGCAAAGGTGCTGAATAACAATGTCGTAACGGTCATTGATGAGCAGCAGAAAGAATTAGTCATTATGGGAAGAGGCATTGCTTTTAAAAAAAGCGCAGGCGATGAGATTGATGAAGGGCATATCGAGAAAATCTTTAAGCTTGAAAGCACCGAGGTTTCCCGCAAACTGATGACCCTGATGTCTGATATCCCTATTGAATATGTTGAAATTTCTGATGAGATCATTCAATATGCCAAAACGATACTCGGTGTGGAATTACATGACAGCATCTACATTTCGCTGACGGATCATATCCATTTTGCTATAGAGCGTTATCGTTTGGGGATGGATATAAAAAACGCCCTTTTCTGGGAAATCAAACGAATGTACCGCAAGGAATTTTCGATTGGGACCAAAGCACTGCACATGATTCAGGACAAGCTGGGAGTTACGCTTCCGGATGATGAGGGAGCCTTCATTGCTCTGCATCTGGTGAATGCTCAGCTCAACAGCGAAATGCGCGAAACGATAGCCCTGACTAATATCGTCAAGGATATCATGAACATTGTAAGCCGCTTTTTTGTAATGGAGCTGGATGAAGAGTCGTTAAGCTACTACCGCTTTATTACACATCTCAAATTTTTTGCTCAACGGGTAATGAATGGGACCCCTGTACAAAATGCAGATAATTCCCTTCATGATATGGTTAAGGTGCAGTACAAGAATGCCTACGCCTGTGCTGAAAAAATAAGAGATTATACGACTAAAATCTATGGTCGGAGCTTGTCCCAGGATGAGATGCTATATCTCACCATTCATATCGAGCGTATCATTAAAAATCAATGATTTCATGGATGATCAGGGATTTAGGATTGCTACTTCTAAACCAGAAGGCAAAACCTGAATGCTGAAAGAAGATTGGCTTTTTATAAAGCTGTCTGCTTTCTGTATTCAGGTTTTTTTATTGTCAATTTACACATTTTATATCTTAAAAGAAAAGAGGAAACCCTCATGGATCGAAATCAATTATCCAAAGAGATACTTAAACTGGTTGGTGGTGAAGAAAACGTTGAGCAGGTAGTTCACTGCATGACCCGCTTGCGCTTCAATCTTCATGATAATAAGAAAGCTGAGAAAGAGCAGTTGAAAAAAACGGATGGCGTCATGGGAGTGATGGAGAGTGGCGGCCAGTTTCAGGTTATTATCGGTGATGATGTAGCTAATGTGTACAAATCATTGGTGAGCAACATGTCCAAGGCGCCGCAAAGTGAGACAGGCGCAAGCAATACATCTAAGAAAAAACAAAACCCGATCAGCAGTTTGTTTGACTTTATAGCTGGTATGTTTACACCTATTTTGCCGGCGATCACCGGTGCAGGTATGATCAAAGGGATCATTGCTCTATTGGTGGCAATGAACTGGATGTCCGATAAGAGCCAAACCTATACGATTTTAGCGGCAATAGGAGACGGAGCATTCTATTTCCTGCCGATTATTCTGGCTGTGAGTGCTGCTAGAAAACTGGGAAGTAACATGTTTATCGCGGCTGCGATAGGTGCCTCTATTTTGCATCCGACGATTACGGCATTGCTGGCATCCAATGTGAAGGTTAGCTTTATCGGTCTTCCGGTGACGGCGGCAACCTATGCATCGACTGTTATTCCCATCGTCATCGCCATCTGGCTGGCGTCCTATGTTGAAAAATTCATCGATAAGTATACGCATGCATCATTGAAGCTGATTGTTGTTCCGACACTGACTCTATTAATTATTGTACCTTTGACGTTGATTGCTGTAGGACCACTGGGCACTATTGTTGGTGATGGCCTGTCGGGCGGTATCTCTTGGTTGTTTGAAAATACAGGTCCACTTGCAGGTCTGCTGCTTGGCGGTACCTTCTCCCTGATCATCATGACAGGTATGCACTATGCATTGGTTCCTATTATGATTGGTTCTATCGCCACGCTGGGCTATGACTACATGATTCCGATTATGGCAGCAGCTAACTTGGCTCAGGCTGGCGCTACAATGGGTGTATTCTTGAAATCCAAAAATGCCAAAATCAAAACGTTGGCTTTCTCCACAAGCTTGACAGCTATTATGGGTGTAACCGAGCCTGCAATGTATGGGGTAAACATGCGGTTTAAAAAACCATTTATCGCAGCGTTGATCGGAGGTGCCGTTGGCGGAGGATTCATGGGCTTGTTTGGCACAAAAGCTTATGTTATGGGTGGACTGGCTGGCTTGCCTGGCTTGGCAATGTTTATCGGACCAACTTTCTTGTACGCAATTCTTGGTATCATTATCGCATTTGCGGCTGCTACAGTGGCAACCTATTTGATCGGTTTTGAAGATGTGAAGGAAGAAGAAGCTTCATCAATAGGTGCTGCTGGAGACATCTCTACTGAGGAAGTAGCACCATCTCCTGTGGCCTCACTGCCAAAAGGCGAGAAAATCCCCGTATACAGCCCGATTATGGGTGAGGTGAAGCCGCTCAGTGAAGTCAATGACCCTGCTTTTTCTCAGGAAATCATGGGTAGAGGTTGGGCTATTGAGCCATCTGAAGGTCGCGTTGTTTCTCCAGTTGAAGGTACAGTATTCTCCATTGCCAAAAGTGGACATGCCATAGGTTTGGTGAGTGATTCCGGGCTTGAAATGCTCATACACGTTGGGATGGATACGGTTAAGCTGAAAGGCCTTCATTTTACTTCTCATGTGAAAGCAGGGGATCGAGTAAAGGTAGGCGACCTCTTGCTGGAGTTTGATTTGGCGGAGATTCGCAAGGCTGGTTACGAAACGATTACGCCTGTTATTGTTACGAACGTAGCTCAGTTTAGTGAGCTGGAGCCTGCTGGAAACCAGCATAAAGTGATTAAGGAACAGGAGCTTTTTTATACAGTAATCGTCTAACGACAACAAAAGATTTTACGTATAATCTAAGATCAATCGTTGTATTCAACAAAAGGCAAGTCTTCGAAACAGGAAGACTTGCCTTTTTGCGTTTTCAATGTAATCCCCCAAAGCTATACTGGCTTCAACCCATTTATTAAAACAAAACCTACAAAGATAGTTGGTATTGTGATATAGTAATTAACGGATTGAAGGGTCACTTAATAAAACATCATCTGTCTGGAGGAAAAATATATGGATACCTTCTTTATTATTTTGAATGTGCTTGTGCTGCTTGCACTGCTCGGCGTGTTGGTCTGGATGCAGAAAAAGCACATTTCCTTTACAAAAAGGGTATTTGCCGGGCTGGGCTTCGGGCTGATCTACGGGGCTATTCTTCAATACGCCTATGGGGCGGGCTCAGAGGTCATTACAAAATCGGTCGATTGGTTCAACCTCGCAGGCAATGGTTATGTCCGTTTGCTGCAAATGGTAGTTATTCCGCTCATCATGGTGTCGATCATTTCGGCTATTATGAATTTGAAGGGAAGACAGAATCTTGGCAAAATAAGCGTGTCTATTATTGCAGTACTGCTGATTACAACGGCTATTGCCGCTTCGGTCAGTATTGTGACCAGCTTGTCGTTCGATCTTAAAGCGATTGAGATTCAAAGTGGGGAAAAGGAACAAGCACAGGGTTTGAAGATGGAGGAGCGTCTTGGAACAGTTCAGGATATGACGATTCCACAGCAGGTGCTGGAATTTATCCCATCCAATCCTTTTGAGGATATGACGGGAGCACGTCGTACTTCGACGCTGGCAGTAGTGATTTTCTCGGCTTTTATCGGGGTAGCCGTGCTTGGACTGGATCGTAAAAAGCCAGAGCAGGCGCAAACCTTCCGTAAAGTAATCGACGCCGTGTACGCGGTGGTGATGCGGATTGTGACGCTGGTGCTGAGATTGACGCCTTACGGTATTTTGGCGCTGATTACTAAAGTTGTAGCCACGACGAATCCGGATGAAATTTTGAAGCTGATCAAGTTTGTACTCGCTTCTTATGTGGCTCTGTTGGTCATGTTCGTCATTCATCTTATTTTGCTGGCTCTGTTCGGCTATAACCCGGTAACGTATGTGAAAAAGGTATTGCCTACGCTGGTTTTTGCCTTTACATCCCGTTCCAGTGCGGCAACGATTCCCCTAAATGTTGAAACGCAAACGAAAAAGCTCGGTGTGTCAGACGGCATCGCGAATCTGTCTGCCTCCTTGGGAGCGACCATTGGACAAAACGGCTGTGCAGGTATTTATCCGGCCATGCTGGCGGTCATGATTGCGCCAACTGTGGGCATAAATCCGACGAGCTGGGATTTTATCCTCACGCTCATTCTGGTCGTTACGGTTAGTTCCTTCGGCGTAGCGGGTGTAGGCGGTGGTGCCACCTTCGCTTCTCTGATCGTGCTTTCGACCATGAACTTGCCTGTAGCCTTGGCGGGATTGCTAATTTCGGTTGAGCCACTGATCGATATGGGACGCACAGCGCTGAATGTCAATGATTCTATTACGGCAGGACTCATTTCAGGCAAGGTGCTCAAGGAGAATGATCAGGATGTGTTCAACGATCAGGGTATGGATCTAGATACGACGCTAAGCTCCTAATTGGGACGATAGGGACTCTCTTCGCAGTTTAGGGAGAGGCGTGTGGGGTAGAAGTATCTGCGTGTATGTCAATATTCAGAGTCGGTCATAAGGCCGGCTCTTTGTGTTGTTTTATTGATTTAAGTTATATCTGTTCACGAATCGTAATCTGTGATACATTAAAATAATGTTTTTCCGGCTTACTCCGGATGAACCGCGGTTCGCAACCATCCCGCGCTATCAAAACTAGGAGGATTTCATGTTTAATTTGCTATGGGGGGCAGCCTTTGTCCTCGTCAATTTTATGTTCTTTTTGTTATGTTATCGTTTGTTCGGTAAAAAAGGGTTGTACGCCTGGATTGGTGTGGCTACCGTACTTGCCAACATTCAGGTAACCAAAACCATTGATTTGCTCGGTATTACGACGACATTGGGAAATACAATGTATGTCTCTATGTACATGGCCAGCGATTTGCTGAATGAGAAATATGGGCCTAAAGAGGCGCGTAAAGCTGTGTGGTTCGGGTTTTTCACCTTAATTATGACGACGCTAACGATGCAGATGGCGCTGGTGTTTCAGCCTAATGCAACCGATTTTGCCCAGGCGCCGATGCAGCAATTATTCGGACTATTACCCAGACTTGCGCTTGCCAGCCTGACGGCCTATGCGGTTAGCCAATTGCTGGACGTTCGTCTATACTCGTGGATTCGCAAGTTTTTCCCGGAACGTCACCAGCTCTGGATTCGCGGCAATGGCAGTACGATGATTAGCTCGTTTATTGATACGCTCATTTTTTGCAGCATCGCCTTTTACGGCTATGAATGGGGAATATGGCTGGAGCTACTGTTCACCACCTATATCTTAAAATTTGTACTAACCGCGGCGGGTACACCGATATTGTACATCGCACGCAACTTCCGCTTTGCAGAAGAGGAGGGGCAGACGCTCAAGCCGTAATTTGGCTTGGGGTTGCTCCTCTTTTTTTTGTATAACCCATGAATCGTTCAATGAAGCTTACAGTTGCTTATATTGCAGTATAGAGATCGTCAGATGAATTGTAATATTGGACACCATGTAAAGAAAAAAATCAAACCTTGTACTATGAAGGAGGCTACAGGAATGATGCAGTTAACCCCATGTATCCGGTGTAAATTTCGTTATGTGACACAAAAGGCTAGAGAAAATTTTATGGCAGGGAAAATGGCAGGAGAACCCTTGCTATGCCTGCATTGTATCTGCGAGCTTACAGGTAAAGTAATGGATCAGTTCGGTAAACTTGTTTATCCTCATGAGGTTGAACAGTCTAATCGGCAGCAGCATATTCCGAGGTCGTCTATTGAGGGGTGTAGACCCTGTATGAAGAAACGAGGACGATGAAGAGATCAAGTACATCGATACAGTTAAAACATCCAATACCTCACTTATATTGAAATCGTCAGGAAGGTGGTTTGCTCAAAGGTCAAGTTGTCACGGGTTCAGATCATGACGCGGGCCTAGAGATCACATATAAATACTCCATTCCAATCGGGATACCATTAGAATGGAATAATAAACTGGAGGTTTTTGAAGATGGGAATGACGAAAAACAAAAAAATGTTGATTAAAGGTGCGGGCAAGTTTATGGCTAAAATTCCGAATAGTGATGAACTCATCACGATTGGAACACTGAACAACATGCTTTTGGACATCCAACTGGATATGCAGGATATCGAGGGTGGAGATTCCAGTGTGCCCTTGGATGCATTGCTTCGTAAAAAAACGATTGATATTACAGCTCAAGATGCCAAATTTGACTTAAATCTGGTCCGTCTCGTCCTCGGTTCCAAGCTTCGTGAAGGTGTTAGCGGAGCGTCTTACCGACTGACAACGGAAACCGTGACGGTTCCGGGGGAATCACCATACCGGGTGCTGCTCACAGAAGACGCAGCGACAAGCCCTGCTATGAAGGCCTACGAGGATGTAATTACAGGCACAGATGTAACCACAGAAGTTACCGTGACAGGTAATAAGGCGGTGTTCGATGCAGCGTTGGCCGGGAAAAAAGTAGTGATTGTCTATCCTGTCGCTTTGAGTGGAATTCAGCAGGATGATGATGGATTTGTGTGGGAGCTGGAAGAGAAGCACGTTATTCAGGAAGTAAACGGGAAGTGTGAGGCAGAGCTTGTCTTTGGTACCTCGCTGCATACCACGCCTGAAATTTCAGTGCGTACGCTAAATGGAAACAAGCTTCTCAAACGTTCGCGCACCGGAACCCCTACCGAGGAGCAATATCTTGTTGAAGGGGGAAAGCTGGTTTTCAATGCGGCGTTGAAGGATGTAGCCATTTATGTAAACTACAAACGCAATGAAGTGGTGGATGTTCTGGATATTTCGAGCAGGGATTTACCGTTGACGGTTCACCTGGTTCATGATGGCCGTTTTGAGCAAAAGGACGGTTCTGTGCAAGGATACCAAACGGAATTGTATCAATGTCGTGTGAAATCCAATTTCACGATTGATGCTCAACGCCAGCAGGCGTCTACGCATAGTGTAACCTTGACGGTCATTGACCCGGAACGCTTTGATAACAAGCTCGGCACGATCAAGCGTTATGAGATTGCAACAACATCTGCTAACAACTGATACGTAAGGATGTGTTTTCGAAATGAATGAAAGAGAGTTCACCGTTCCATCTAAAAATGAGCCTTCCAAGTCAGATGCGGTGGTAGAAAGTACAAAGAAGGTTTTGACAGAAGAGGAAGCACAGATCAAAGAAAAAGCTTTCTTTGAAGAAGATGAAAAGGTGCGTCTCCGTGACGGTAAAACGTATTATTTACCCCCGCTTGGGTTAAAGGATGCTCGTAAGCTGATTAAAAAGCTGAATGCTATTGATTCCGGCTTTATTATTGCAAATCTGATTCCAGATGACCCGGAAGGTGCGGATCGTTATCATGAGCTGATAGATGTGCTGATGATGGGCTTCAAGCCTTATTATAGCTGGATGACTCCTGAGCATCTGGAGGAGTATGTTGACCTCGAAACGGCCAAGCAAATTATTGATGCCATGATCGGACTGAATGGAATAAAAAAGTCCATGTAGCCACTGAGGATGAGGAGCTGGAGTATGACCGGCAAGCTCCCGTTGACTGGGCGAATCTTTTTTTTAAGCTGGCCCATTATTGTCACCTGGATAAGCATCAGGTTTGGGACCTTACGCTCCCTCAGTTGGGTTACTATCTGGAGCAGTGTCATGACCATATCGAATTTACAATTAAAGTATCCTCCATGTCTGCCGGTGGGCTATGGAGCGGGACTGATCAAATGGATCGTTCGGATACCCGCCATACAGGCCGTGAAGAAGTTAGGGAAGACGGCTCATATATGGGCAGCTATAAGATAGCGGACGAAGAAGATATGGCATTTCTGGCTAATATGCTTGGATGAAAGGCACTCCTGCTCTGCTCCGTATGGAGGGGCGGGAGTTTCATTTTATAAAAGGCGGTGAATGTATGGGCAATATAGAGGCTGATGTGCTTGTGGAGCTACAGGCATTTATTCAGACACTAAGGCATTCTTCTAATGAAGAGAAGCAGGGGCTAGTTTTACGCTTCGGGTGTTTGGAGGAACACAAGCACACATTAAGCACCTTATTAGATTGTAGGACAAGGCCCGAAGTAAACCAGCAAAAACCAGATCAGCCACCCGCAGATGAGAGTCAAAGTCTGCAACATGATATGAATGGTAAAACGAAGCCCCTGACCTTCCCCATGAATGAATACGTGGGCAAGGTGCAGAGGGATCAAAGCAGGAAGACGCTAAACGCTGAAATAGCAGATATACGAACAGGCTCTATGGAGTATATCCGTATGCGCAAGCACCAAACTCAGGACTTGCAAAGTGTACTCCGTCATCAGCGTACATTTCATATGAAGTCGGAAGCTTCATGGGAATTCCAAGAGCAGCACAGCGAATGGAGAGGGCAGTCCCTGCAAGCCCAATTGGGGATTTGGAGTGGGGTGGAGCCATTAGCTGGAACGTTTCATATGCCAGGGGGCGTTACAGAGCTGACCAGCAATGAATATCTGACACGTGCAAACATGCACCCATCGTATATGATCAACTCCGGTGACGTTATTGTCCATATGACATTGCCTAATGTCACGAATAACGTAAGTCCGACTCAACTGGAGACGATGGGTAACAGGCTGGGAAGAGGTCTTAAAAACGGTAGAGTGGGAAGTTTGCGGGATCAGCTTCTTATGAATCCGACCACTGCTTATCGTAGCAGTACGTCATATTAATCCATACTCTGTCGAACCGGAGTAAACATCATTTTTAATGGCAGGAGGTATACATTTGACTCAGCAAAGCCCCAATAAATCAGAAGATGTGATCTACAAAAAGCGATTATTTTATGATAATGGAATTCGCTTTGTCGAGGTTAAGGCCAAGCTAATCAGCGAATATAAGCCACCAGCTCCGACTCTAAAATCCCATGTTAATGAAACGTTTTCCTACTCAGCAGGCTTGGTCAATCGTGGAACTTCACATTATACAGCTACCCTAACACTTTTATTTTACAGTAAAAAGGAATACGCAGACTGGCTATCTTTTATAGGCTCAGAGCACAAATATTATGATGAAAAAGGTACGATCTATCTGGGGGTAGTGACAGGTAAACCGGATATTCAAACGGCGGAGATGGAGACTAAATATATCATCCAAGTACAAATGTCACTTATTCGCAAGCAAGGTGATGAATACCGCTGCAAAAGCCAATTCATGGACCTCGATGGCCATTGGGCATCCAGCTATATCGAGGAAATGGAGCAGCGTGGTATGGTTACCATCCCTGCGGATGAAGGCGAAGTCAGTCCTTATTTCAGACCGGACGAGGGCTGTACCCGGGCAGAGGGAATCACCTTTTTGATGAGGTCCTACAGGTATGTGGACCGGATTCTAAGGGGGTATTGAGATGAAACGTTGGATTGATGTAGATCCACTGGATTGGTTTTATAGAGATATGTTAGATATGGCACGTTTAGGTCTGGATGCCCGCAACGAGCACAGCTTTATCGAGGGGATGCCCTACGACACTTTTGAACAAGGACATGAACGCATTGTCAAGCGCTTTGTAACGTTCGATGGTCAGCAGGAATTTGCCATTCCCGGCTATCAGATGCATATTGAAAATCCAGTTTTTGTTTTCGTCGCTGGAGTTCAGGTACAGCCTGAAAGAATGGAAAACGAAAAAATAACGATGCCCCATCCTTTATCCGGCGGACTTGAGGTGGTATGTATCGCTTATGGCAGACCCGCTTATCAGGGAGATGGCTGTGTTCAAAAACCTTATATGGATACGGACGAAAGTCTGATTACCCTGCCTTCTGCGACCTTGTCCATGGCAGCTGATTATCAGAGCCAAACGAAATATCAGCCGGAGACGGTCACGGTTCTGGGAACCAAGCTCAAGCGGTTGCCTGTAAAAATCCAATCGGAGGAAGATCCAAGGGAAGTGATTAAGAAAGCATTTGAATTCAGGCAGGATGCATTTGTGATTCATCAAGGAATTGTGTATCTCCCCTTCAACTATAACGGATTTCCCGCGACTGTCGGATATAACTATCGTGAAGCCGGAAGTGTGCAATTTAAACAGGAGACGGTCGTTGTAAGCACTGCACACGCTCGTTATCATGACCGTTTCTTTCCGAATGTTCGTATGAAAAGAGCACAGTTTCTTATTCTTCTTCAACAGATGCGGGTGGATATCTATAACAGATATACCGACCGTGGATTGGAGAGCAATATGTATCCGCCGAGAACCTTGCAGGACCGAAGCTCTTTCTCAGGCCAATGGTATGAGCAGGATGTTATGGACTTGATGAGTGAGCAGTTTCTAGACGAAAGCTACGTATTTCCACTCTATGAAAACAATATGCTGGAGCCAGAAAAATGTATTACACGTGCGGAAGCTGTCGTATTTTTAAACCGATTCATAGAATGGGCCCTAGAAAAATTCAGATAGGTGATGAAAATGACTTTTGAATCCATGAATAAGCACGGACAGGCTCGGGGTCATCAGCCACGCGTAATTGTAGAGCTGGACAAAATGTCCTATGTCCGCAGCTTGCGGCCAAACCAAGACGTTGTTCAATATGTAAAAGATACGGTCGTTAAAGACTTTTTGTCCATTGATGGTGTGACACAACTAACAAGTGAAAAGAAAGAAACAAAGGCTAGCAAGATAGCCCGCCTCTCCAATTTGCCCATGTCCATGCCTATTCTTTCAAGTTCAAAAATGTGTGAACATGTTACCGATTCGAATCATATTCAGGGCATGCTGGTTACCAGCCGTCACCGTTCAGTGAATTCCAAGCGCCCTCTTCACAAGGGAGTGGACCTGGATTGTGACAAGGAGGATACCATTCATGCCGTATGGGATGGGAGAATTACTGCGGCTGGTGCTGTAAAGGGCTACGGTCACGCTGTATATATTCATCACGGCAACGGCTGGACGACCCGGTATGCTCATTTGAAACCCAATGCGATGATGGTCAAGGTTGGAGATCATGTGAAGGCTGGAGATCCGATTGCTATAGGATGGAACTCGGGTCACAAGAGTAGTAGTGGAGGTGGGGATGGAGCACATCTTCATTTTGAGGTTCGCAAGGATGGCGAGGATTTGAACCCCGAAGCTTTCCTGCGCGGGGAAAAATCCATACAATTGCCCATTCGATTGCTGGATACGACTGTTCAGAATAAAAGCATAGTCACTCCATCGTTGGAAGATAGCGCCGTCGATTCCTACACGGAATATAGTATGGAAGCGTGGGCTTATTATGTAAATGCTGCAAACTCTGAAGGCATTACAAGAGGCGGAACAGATGTACGGCAGTGGAAGGATTACAAAATTATCGCTGTCGATCCCTCTGTCATTCCGTTGGGAAGTAAGGTTGAGCTGTTGGTAGACGGGAACAATTGGGGCGAATATGTGGCTGATGATACGGCTGGCTCCACGAAGGGCAAACGTATTGAAATTTTAATGGAAAATGCGGAGCAATGCCTCCAGTTTGGACGAAAACCTGTCATTGTGAAAATCAAGCAGTGGGGGGACGGAAGAACTCGCAGCGCAAACTCAGAAGTCGATCAATCCATTCCATCCTACCAGATCGACCGGACCACGGAGAAGGTATCGTATAGCAAGGATTTTACGGCCCAAAAAACAAGTCTGGACCCTTTGAAATACGTGGATATCGTGGGTGCCACACAATTTTTCACGAATGAAACGCCTAATCAGGTCCGTAATGTTTTAGGCTTTCAACGAACAGACGGGGCAGGTCAGGTGAAGAAATTCGCGTTTGTTCACGACTGGTTCAAGGCAGGTTGTTTAAGCTGGGCCTATGTGTCGGATATGGATATCCAGGACAGAGTAGAGGTGAAGGTGGACGACCAGGTAGTTGCGACCATTGAAGGGGTAAATGCCAAAAACGGACTGGCTTATCCTCCCTCTATTCCGGTGCCTGGTGGGCACCACAAAATCGAATTTTCCATGTCCAATCCTTCTAAGGCGTCAAGAGGCAATTTCGGGATCACTTTCCTGAAAGCCAGAGAATTTGATGTGAAATCCGTCTCAGCCAAAACAGTCTGGACGTTCGAAGACCCGATGAGCACAATAAATGATTGGACTCCCGATCAGCAGGTAGTGGTGACGGATCTGGGGGATCAGCAGAAGATATCCACAGCACGGGAAGAGGCTGGTATTGAACGGACAGGGAAGATAAACAAATTTCCATTTACGATGCAGTTCCGAATTAAGGCCGATCAGGGAACACAAGGGAAAATAATAATGTCCAATGGCTCCAAAGCCTTTGTGGTCAAGGTTACAGATCAAGGGGTTTCTACGAATGTCAGCTCCTATAGCCATAACCATATGAGCGAGTACACCGATTATGTAGTAACCTGCCATAACGAAACGGATATGGATGTATATATAAAAAGCATACTGCCGGGGGGAAACGAACAATGGGAAAATACCCGGGTACGCGGCGTATCCGAGGATGATACGACGAACAGACTTCGATTTTCCGTATTCAGCGGTGGTCTGTATATTGCAGAGGTAAAATATGCCTTTCATGATTACTCTATTGAGCAGTTTGCCACCCATATCGCAGATACGTATAAGGAGAAATGGTATGACGTCGGAGGGTTTCAGTATGAGGATACCGCTTCACTGGAACGGGATGTGATGAACTGGGAGGTTCATTCTCACATGGATATGTCCTCGACGTCAGCCACTGTAACTTTAAATAATGCCAAAGGGATCTACTCCCTATCCCTGGAACGTTACGCTGCATTTCCTGATGGGAGGAAGCAGCCACCTAACGAATTTACCTATTGGGAGGAGGGTGAGCGACGACATCTGATTAGTGAAGGGACTCCCATCCGTATTTATGCAGGCTACGGCGATGAGCTGGTACGTGTATTTACAGGCATGATCAAGGGTGAAATTGAGGAGGATGCCGAAAGAAGAACGCTTACGTTTCACTGTGTAGACCGTTATGACATGCTGGAAGAATTTATATTTTATAAGGATATGATCTACCCTCCAGAGGAAGCGTATGCTGGGGACGGCGGCGCCTTTGCCTGGATGAAATCCAGTATTGTAAAGGATATTGTGGTCGCAGGTGGGCTTGATTCATGGCGTGTGCACGGTGAAGATTGCCAGTATCCCGATTTGGATATAGACGAAACGGTATATGTTGATGTGAAGAAGGGCAGGCACTCCTACATGAGATTTGATCCCAAGTCAGGAGAGCTTCAGACGATTCCCCAAGATCAAGATCGTATGAAAACAGCAGAAGGCTGGGAAAATCCTTTCGTAGCAACGGCTTCCTTCAAGGCGGGAACAAGGGCATCAGATGCTATACAATCGCTCATACAGGATTTGCCCTATGATGTCAGATGCGATCGTTACGGAACGTTTAGATTGAAACGAATGAATTTTCTGGATACTCCGGATTGGGATCAGATAGCGCGTTCCAAGTGGGAATTTACAGATGATCATTTGCTTGAAATGACGTCTTCTACCGACTACTCGCGTGTTCGCAACCATCTGATGATTTCTGGTTCTGAGGGGTTAACGGAGCATTTTCTGGATAAAAGCCTGATTGTCGCCACCAAAGGGAATATGAGAACCGCCGGATTACAGCTACCGTGGATTGAAGAGCAGGATGGTGCATCCATGCGTGATCTCAAGCAGCAGATAGCGAATAAAGTATTTTTTGATATGAAAAGACAAGCCCGTACCAAAAACATTGTTATTCGCGGTAACCCCCTCATAGAGCTTTTGGATGGGTGTTATGTGTATGACAACCATACCTGTAATGCAGGATATTATCTGATTAAGGGCAACAGGCTGGTCGGTAATGAATGCGGCATGATTAACTATCTGGAGCTAACCTGGTCCGCTCTTCCTGCAACATCCTGATTTTGACGGTATGATCCATAACATAATAAAAGGAAATGGCATTACGCAACCTGCGTTAATTGTCATTTCCTTTTTCTTATATTGAAGGAGAAGGTGAGGTGTGAACTTTGGAGAACCAGAATTTTACGAACTCCAACGAGGTATTCCCGATTATTGATCTGATTCGACGTGAAGTTCGTAAGGAAAGAGTACATGCGGGTCAGACGGACGACTTGTTGGAAAAAAAGGCTCCGGAGGAGCCCAATGTCATGACCATTGACGTGGCCCGTGAAATGCTTCAATATCCTGCATTGGTAACGTCAGTGCTATACACCTATGATAACGGCTTGCTGGAACGGCTAACGCTGTATCGGGACGATCTGTTGCAGGTGACCGGATTTTTCATTGAATTTGAAGCCTCCACAACCCTGAATGCAGAAATGGAAGAAGAGGCTGATATTCCATCGTTAAACGCTATACGTGGAAGCATTATTCGTGAAAATGGTTTGTTCAAAAATCTGACTCTTGATTATGTAAGGGCGGTGTAGTCGTTGTCCAGTGGTGCTAATTTTGCAAGCTATATGGTAGGAGGACGTTTGGACCCGCCTTTTATGCCAACGAAGACCCAACCGTACATTGTGGGCAATCGGATTGAATCCCGAGGAATTGGCAAGGTAGAAAGCACAATGCAAGTCAGCCATGATTGCGAGCTGCTTGCGGTAGCTGTGGGAACATCCTTTTATGAGTCCAGTGATTATTGGAATCTGTATGTAGGGGATAAGCTGGTATGCCAACGTATCTTCACGAAGGATCTACCTGAAGGGATGTATTTTACAGCCGTTATTCCTTGTCCGACAGGGACGGAATTTCGTTTTGAGTTTTTTAATGAAGGCGGCAGGAACAAGGATATATGGGTGAACTATCAAATGCTCCAATAGAAAGGAGGTGAAACATAATGCCAGAGGATAGTCCTTGGTTGGAAATGCTCGTTAACGAAGATCAGCTATTGAGCCAAATCGTTACCCTGTGCTCTCAAAACGGATGGGATATTGTGGATGAATTTCATAAGGTCGTGTATTCGAGCCGACTGGTCAAACCCACGATTCAGCGATTCTCTCTTCCACTCGTCAACTCCTATGTAGATATTCCCAAGCTTGCGCATAAGGGTGACTACTATGTGTATTTGGATGGCGAGCTTATGCCGTCTTCCTATTATTTGGCAGAAGAGAAGAAGGATGGCGGACAACGTATTAGCTTCGCGTCAGGGGTTTCAGGAGAGGCGGCTGTTTATTACAGTGATCTGAATGGCTCGGAGGAATTTGAATTTGTCGTAGCCAAGCACTACATTTTGCGAAATGTATCAGGGCATCTTTTTGGCATGGCTATGCTGGGCAATGTGAAGGAAAAGCTGCACAATACAGGCTCAAAAATCCCGTTTGCTGTTTACAGAAACCATGCCGGTTGGGGAACGCAGTTGGAGCCACAATCTGACGGGATATTCTCTTGGGCTGTTCAGAAGATCGAAGAGGACAATCTGTTTGAGCGTCATACGATGTATTTTTATCAATTGGAAAAGTTCGTGAATACGAGCAGAATGATTGTAGGCTGGGATAAATCTGCTGATTTTAAAAGGCTCGCTTTGGATGTAGAGATTCAATCTTCGATGTGGGGGCTGCACGATGAGACCCAAGCGCTTCAATTGATGATTACGCATCAATTCCCTCAATTCTACCAATCTCCTTACGTTGCTTCGCGGACGCGGATTCCGCAAATGGATCGCTATGAACAGGTAGCCTCCATGAATGTGAAATTCACGAACTGGTGGCAGGACAGCAAGGTGCAGCTTAGAGGCTACGTGGATGCAAAGACTGTCATGTTGGTTTTGCTGGCAGATACAGCACCTGCCTGGGAACGTAATGCAGTACCTTCGATCCCGATCTATATGGGCGATTTTGATGTCAAGGGCAATACCCATTCGATAATGAACGAGAGTTGCGTTTTTGAACTGAATGGCGGTGAGGAATCTCGCAAAGCAACCTTTTCCTCGGATAGTCCTATGGTTAATACCGGATCGACGATGAAAGTGTGGTTATCGGGAGATGTGGCTGCGGAATCAAACTATATTTCTCTACGTGTTGCAGGTCAGGAGCTTGTAAAGCTACGAACCACGGAAGCCCGTGAACCCGTTCATTCCAGAGATCAGGCAGAGTATCTTGGAGAGTTCTCTGTTTACGGGGTTGATGGTAAAAATTCATTTGACTTGGAAGTGTTCTCTTCTTCCGGAGTTGATGGCTTTAGTCCTGTTTCCGCAAGAGCCTGGGTGGAGCTTCAAATCTATACAGAAAACGCGGGGGCTACAGCCGCTCTATTCGCAGGGACTGCATTTGCAAAAGACGGCTTAAGTTTAGAGAGTGCGCTCAGTCAATCGGCCCGGTTTGACTATGATGATGCAGATCCAAAACGTCATCAGGATACGCTTATGCCGATGTTAAAAGAATATCCTGTTCATCCGAGTAACGGTATTGATTCTGTCATGGTCAAGAGAACAAAGTATGGCGCACGTTATCAATCGTACTATTTTGCCTGGACTGTTCCGTCAAACAGGATGCCTCCCTTGCGGGAGGACACGACTGGAGCCAAGCACGTCCGAGCCTGGAACAACAGCGATATGAGTAGTGCCTATCAGTATCAGTTTAATCCATCCCGCTACACGGAGCAGGTACATTCTTCGAGAGCTATATTAATACATCCGGAAGATGGTACGCACGGAACACTACGAAATGTTATTTTACTGTCGCCCCTAACTATAATGAACGGGGATGAGTTGGAGGCCGTTGATGAACACTGCACCGATGGAGAGGTTCCTAAGCATCAGACGTATTCTTATTATCTGACAGAGGGCATATCACCATTGACCAAGCGGGCAGCGACACCTTATCGACCAGCGGGTATCGGTATTCTGAAGGCTGGAAATCTTCGAAGGCCAGCAAAACGGTTACCTATTTCGCCGCCTCCGTTCGTTGTATCCCTGACTCCGTCCCATATTTCGGTCCATGCTGGGGAGGGAGTGGAATTGATGTCTTCCTATAACAAGCATTCTCCGGTATTGATCTCCAACTGGTTTGCTTCAGGGGGTGCGAATCCAGAAGGCCATACGGTGAATAACGCCCGCTTTACTTTTCATAAAGAGGGGAAGTATACCGTAACCTTTACCTTAACGAATGAGCTGGGACAGACAGGAACGGCGACAGCGGACATTACCGTAGTGAAGTGAGGATTTTGCAAAATCCTGAAGTAGCAAAGAACACAATCGTAATTCAAAGAAAGGGGAGAAACAAATGTCATTCATTGATACGACAGCAGCAGCATTTACTCCAAAAGTAACGGAAGCGGACCTACAACCCCGTTTGGGAGAGTTGCTGGCTACCGCAGGCTGGAAAGTCGCAGCCAATTATAAAAGGGTCATTTTCGACGCCAATATTACCCATCCCTCAGATGCAGTGAGGAATTATCAAAATTTCCGGATTACAGTTGCCGAGCATTTTATATATTCCAATAAGGATAATCAAAGCTTTGGTATCGCCATCGCCGGAACATGGTACCCTCGATTGGTTGATTATGTGAAGCGTCCGGATAAAGATTCCTACAAGCAGTTTGGGGAATGGGCAACGAATGAATTCCGCAAATACCGGCTGTCCCATACTTTATATGTGTACATGCTGGAGGATTTGAAAGGATTGAAACCAGACGGTGCAGATGTTGTACTGGCCTGGAATGATAATTCTGAAGCCGGACAGCTTCGAGCAGCGCTAGATATCGAAGTAGAGGAATCTGCCTGGAAAACAACGGTTAGCGGTCCTATGTTTACGGTGACTAAAGCAGAAGGAGCACGTATGCAGTCACCGATCATGCAAGCAGGTCTGCGCTACAAGCTGATGGAGTCTTATTATAACAACTCTTTTAACTATCCTGTCCAAAACACAAACTGGTGGAGTGATTCTGAAATTTCCGTGAAAGGGACTCTTTCAGACACCAATTTCTTTTTCACCATTCAGTGTGATAATGTACCGGCTCCAGAAAACAATCTGGTTCCGATCATTCCGCTCTACTTTGGCAAGCTGGACCCGGTTGAGGAAGGCGATAACGTTTATGCCTTATTCGCAGGAACGGTTCCGATCAGGGATACGGTGAATGGAGTCGCTACGTATGACTTTGACGATACCACCACCAGACAACCCCATATTATGCCTTTATTAAAATCATATCCTAACTTTCCAGCTAATGGTATGGATAATATCATGGTTAATCGCGCCAAGCTGGGTGCGAGATATCAAGCCCATTATCTTTCCTGGAATTCGCCGCCCAATCTTATGCCGCCAGCCAGAACTTCTGCGGATGGCAAGAAAGATTACCCGCGCGCCTGGAATAATGCTGAAAATCCTTTGTATAAATACACTTTCAATCCTTCTCGTTACAGTGGGAAGGTGCATACTTCCAAAGTATACGTTATTCACCCCGAGGAGGGTGTGCGCGGTACGTTAAAAGATACGATCTCCTTGGCTGCCTTTTCGTTTAATGCCAACAAATTAAGAGTCAAGCGGGCCAACTGTCCAGATGAATTTGATGTATACCGTTACTTCTTGATAGAGGGAATTTCCCCATTGACCAAAAAACCAGGTACTCAATTCAGATCCGCGGGCATTGGCTTGTATGTGAACACCGTAGATGATGAAGGAAATGAAATAAAACCAACTACCCTGTAGTGTAGCTTGGCTAATCTAATAGTAGAGGTGATTGATTGTGTCGTGGTTTGATGGAGATGCTACTTTTCAACTGTTTCCGCAGGAATTAGAGAAACAATTCAATGCTCATGGCTGGAACACGTTTATTAAATACCGGGCAGTAACCGGGAACCCTAGAAATACGGCGACCAAATTCGCTGACGTCCGATTGTTCAGGTCCACGGGCAGTGACGGTCAGATACGTAACTTCGGTATGGCTTTTGGTTACGGTGGAACGGTCAAACAGCCGGGAGAGATGGACTTCATCTCACAAAATTCCGTGCTTGGAGAGGCACAGCGGGTACAAGGCAGTGACACGCAATTGCAGGTCGTCGTACGTCCTGTAGAGGCGGACTCGGAGATGCTATATAAGAATGGCGTATTCGTTCAGAAGACAGAATATACCTTTGAGCCTTACAGTGGCGTGATTAAGCTGAATAAAGCTGCACTAGCAAGCGACCAATTTACCGTATCCTATGCACCTGCTGCTAATGCTCCAAGTCTGCCCAAACGTTTATTTTTCTTTACCTTCGATGATGTACGCTCGGAAAAAATTGTGGAAGCTGTAAATAATGGAGTAAGGGTAGGCGACCCTGAATCCCTTCTTCCTGACGGAGATGGAACTCGTCGAGAATTTAAAATACCTGCTGACACGACGATCAAGGCAGGAAGCGTCCGGTTATATATTAATCAGGTAGAGGTTTCTCCTACCGATTTTACGGTTGACTACGATACCAATACGATTAAAATCCCAACCACGGTTAAGGCGCCGGACGCTGGCAGTGAGCTTCACGCTTCTTATATCAGGGTATTGGCGGGTACAGGAACAGAAATGATTAATTTCGGGGATGTAACTACCCGGAATTTTGACCCGGATTCTGGAGCAAGCTTAATGGACGCTGTATACTCCTGCATATACTATATCTATCCTTCGTTGCCAACAGCTTTGTCCTTTACTTCACTGGATAACTATACTCGGGGCTGGCAGCGCGATTCCAGCATCTATTATTGGGGTAACTTCAACAAAGACCGTATTGTCATGTTTCTGCGTCCTGACCCTACCTCGGGTCCAGAGAACACATACTTTGCACCACTTTACATTGGCAAAATGACCACGCTTGGCAAATCGCCAAGAAAAAATCACGTTCTGATCTCCGGATGCCGGGAAAAGGACGAAGTGAAATGGAAAAAGGATATGAAGCTGGGTGCCACATACGTAGACTATGGACTGAATACCTCGAATGGTAACAGCTCCGTACAGCTTCAACAGTCTATTGGCGGAACGTATTATCAGCAGCATTATCTCGCCTTCATTACACATGATAAACAGGTGGATGCGGGTGAGTCCCGATTCAATCCTTCGGTATACAGCGGAAAATACCATATTTCTCCTATGTATGTGGTTCATCCCAATGACGGTTTTGTCGGTAAGCTGGATGAGTGCTACGCTGTTCATCCGAAAAATATCTCTCAGCTCGACGAGCTGGAGGTCGTAGAAACGACAGATCATGAAATTCTGGGCACAGGTGACGGGAAAAATAAGGTATTCCATTTATCTCATCAGCCTTCATTAAAAGATGATGGTACACCATTCAATCTGGTGATCAAAGTTAATTGTGTCGAGGCCAAATTCGGCACGGATTACACATTGGATCTGGAAACCAAGCAAATCACGTTCCTGGACGGTAAAGGACCGAAAGCGGATGAAGAGGTTCTGGCCACCTATGAGTATAAACAGATTTACCGTTATACCTTGGCGGATACACCTGTGAGCCCGTTTACGCTGGCTACTATTAGTCCATTCGCTCCGATCGGCTTGGGTATTCTGAAGGAAACGCTTGTTAAGAACAGTTAACCTACAGGGTTAAAGGAGGTCGGCGGTGACATGCTGGACGGTAAAAAATCTTACCTGATCAGTATCACCGCCCTTTTTTCTAAAAAGGGCTATGAACTGGCATTTGGTACAGACATGATCTTGGATACACAGCGGGATACGCGTTACCATCTGTCTGCTCCTGTGAATAGTACGTACCGAACGCTGAGGCAGGATACGTTAAAGAATGCATCCAAAGCTCCATATTCCGCTACAAGTTTATTCGGGAGAGATTGGAGAGAGGCAGCGATTGCTGGTGAATTCGAGGGTCAAACCGTGGAAGCCGTTCACTCGACCATTGTATCTTACCTATCAGATATTCACAGGCATTTTAGAGGAGAAATCAGACAGAAAGCGCAGCAGCCTTCACATTCCACAGCGTCATATGCGCGTTGGAAAATCGGTAGCAAGATCCATTCCATGGAACATGCAGATTCTGTACAGCAGGGATATAGGCAGGAGTCCATTCAGGCTGATTCTACTTTTAATGCGGTGCAGGAAGAAGACGCTGTTTCTGAAATGAGGCAGCAGGTAGAGGCTTCAAGTGATGCTTATGAATCCGGGAAGGCTTTCTCTATTTATGAGGGACTTTTTGATGCAGGCTCTGGATCTGAGCAGCGTCAGGGTAACGGATCGCCTTCTTCAGAATCTGCAATTCACGGAGAAACGGTGAAGCAGGGAGACAACGTTGAACAACAGACGGTTATTCACCAGATATTTCAGGATCGAGAAGTAGTGGTAGAACAGCAAAATGCGGCAGAAAGCCTTGCGATGGAAACTCTCTTCCAGCCAGCAAGTGAGGCGTTGCGCTATCGAACCGATATTCGGGATGCCCTGATTGAGACATCAGAGTCCAGTGTGAAGGAACAGATTTTGGATTCGGACGAAATCAACGATTTAACAAAAGCCGGGAAGCTTGAACAGGTAGTCGGGACTATTCCCGATGATTTGATAGAGACAGAGGCTAGAGCCAAGGATGATAATGCTCCCATGGAAGCTCGTATGGCGAAGTCCGACAAAAGCGAGGATGTCATCATAGATTGGCAGGTGTCTGTCAATCAGCGCCAATTTAAGGATTCCACCGACGAACATAGTACTGCTGCATTGATGCGTTCTGGCACTGGTGCTGAACATGAACGAATGGGCGCAACAGAGTTGAGTCATGACAGGCCAATGATGATTCAAGAGTCTGCCACAGGTAATCGAATTTATCCTCAAGTTGCTACGGAGTCTCAAGGCATGCTGGCTAAAGAGATCCGCTCTGTATATGGCGAACAAGCGATGGGATGGGTTGAAGCGGGAATGGAAAGTAGCCTGCCAGAGGGCTTGCAGCAAGTTGACGTACCAGCCACACCAAGCTCGATTGAAAGTGTAATTCATCGAATGCAGGAGACTTTGAACGGCGGCTCACTGGAGGGGGTTCAAGGGCATTCGATGACAGGAAGCATGGAATCATCTAATGGCACGATAGGTGTGCAGACAGAAACGGTTACAAGCGGTCTCACATCCTCAGGCCGAGACAGTTTGAACGAGCCTGCGAGCGTGGCTAGCTACAATAATGAACAAGTCTATTCTACCAGTCTAGATCAGTATAGAGCAGCTTCTCCATACGACGACTCTAAAGTTCTGCCAGTGGAGCAGAGCAGTACAGCTTATATTCATGCCTCCACAGATGCCGACAATGAACAATTAGGTTCAGCATTATCTGAACATCACGCAACGTTAGACGACTCTCAGCGTGGAGAGCGGATATATGTCAGTGAAGAAGGAGAGTTGGACGATCTTGGTTCTGCCCGTTTTAATGACTTGGAGTTGGATGGGCAGCATGGAGAGTTGCTTGCAGCTGATGTTCTGAGAGAAATTATTGCAGAGTCTCCTGAAATCAGCAAGATGGCTCGAATGCTCCGGATTATGTACGGTGAGCAAGCGATGGAACTGATTGAAGCAGGCATTGAAAATATTGTGGCAGAGGCTGTGAAGGAAGGGACAACTCAGGCTTCGGTTGGTCTAATTACAGATAGCGTCATTCATCAGTTGGAAACATCATTGGATGGTGGTTCGCTGGAAGCTATCCAGATTCGTTCGGATCAAGCCAATATTGAGCATACCGAAGGAACGTTACAAACGAATGCTGAACAAGGAAGTAAGTCTTCCGCTGAAGAGGGACAGCTTACAAATTCCGAATCCGGTAACTCCTATTCTTCCAAAGAAGGTGCGTATCATGCGATGGAACATGCAGAAAGACGCATGTCTACCGAAGCTGAAATCCAAGCGTTGGGTAAAGCACTTATTAGCTCGGATTGTGCGAATGTCATGATACAGGGCACGCAAACAGGCAGGACCTTCTCCAGCACTACAGGTGTTACGGATTCCATGGAACAGGGCGTTCTCCAATCGTTTACGGATGGTGAATACAGTCATTTGGAGAGTGCAGCCATGAGCAGTGGAAACTTTGATGCAACGGAGTCAGGGCCGCTGGAAAGTGCACAGTATATTGGGGAATTGGAAGCGGAAAAAGTCGCGCTGGTTCCGTCGGAGCGGATAAGTATAGAGAGCCTGGAAGCGGAGAAAGTCGCACTGATTCCGTCGGAGCGGATAAGTATAGAGAGTCTGGAGGCGGAGAAAGTCAGGTTGGTTCCATCGGAACGTGTAAGCATCGTGAGCATGGAAGCCGATCGGCATGAGGTCAAAGCTGGCGAGCTTTTAGAACAGATGAAGGAAGCTGACGCTACTTCATTGGAGCGCGCTTTGGTCTATCCGGATATTCAAGCGGGCGTTATCCATAGCGGCATTTGTGCTGACAATCAGGAGCATAATCAGGTCTCCGATGCTGTCCTCCTTGACGGAGAGCGAGCAGCCCCTATGGAATTCGTTCAGAAGACGATTATAGATGAGATCGATCAGGCGAACAGCATCATGAGAACGAATGAGGCTGTGATCGAGCAGGTGCATGGACAAGGTAACAATGTTGAAAATGTACTTGAAGCCATACGGGTTCACGGGGAAGGCTCCAGTGGTGAAAAGCAGACCTACACGAGTATCCGAGACGATTTTGAAACAGCTACGCCAGGAGATATCAGCAGAATGGTGGATATGCAGGAGTTGGAACAAGGTCAAGCCAACGAAAAAACGTTGGAAGCGGTGATGCCTGCTCATACAAATGCAGAGCCTATTTTAAAAATAGAAGAAACCGACCTACATGCTATATCTGAAGGAACTCACAAGAAGAAGGTCATGTCTACAAATATTGAGGATGAACACCAACAAGCTAGCAGAAAGAAAAAGGTAATAAAAACACAGATTACAGATGCAGAAGAGGGTACACGTTTGAAAAAAACAGCTACTGTTCGTATCGAAGCTCCAGAGTCAGCCAAGCGGCATAAAACCCTGAAGACGGTGATTGAGACTCCATCCGAAGCTACGAATCAATCGGTACCAGGCATGCCTAAACGAAAAATATGGATGATTATGGGCAAGATCGCTTCTTGGAACATCTGGAACTGGAAGAAGACAAGGTAGGTGATAGAAATCTCATGGGGATTTACAAGAAATGGAGTGGATTGATTTTTGATGATGCGTTCCAAAGTGGAGAAATCCATTCCCGCTACCAATTATCTCCGACAACGGCTTGTACCCTGGATACAGGTTTGCAGCAGTTAATCATGTCCCACACAGAACCGGAAACCATGCTTTTGTTTGATGCATCAAAGGATGAGCCTACCCTGCTGTTAGAAGTTACTGCTGACTATGTTCCTATTGCATATGGTGACGAAGGGGGGATTGTCATCTGGCAGGATGGCTACCATCGGTTGGAATTTCTGGAGAGTAAAGATACGACAACCCGGGAGTATAGCCGATGGCGGGCAGAAAAGAAGGGTAACCGATGGACCTTTTATGCCGATCGCGGATTGGGGTGGGAGCTATTTGACTCGGCTGATCTGGCGGCTGAAAAAATAGGTGTCCTCTTAAAAAATCCACAACGTGATGAATATGAAAAGCTTGGCTTAGACAGGCTCGTGTTATGTAAAAGCAACAAAATAACGATGGGAAATTTGCCAGAGGGATATTCCGTGTTTTTATGCGATCCCGACGGATATGCTATTGCTTCCTCTAAAGTAGAGCCCACGTGGACAGGGGTTCATTTGGAGCTTCCGACGATGCCCTTTAACGGAATGCTGAGGGTTTATGATGAAAATGGAGTTCTTTTATCGAGCCTTGGCGAAATGGATATGTACGGTGGTGATCTGTATCTGTATGGTACCGATCTTCGTGTGCTGTGGAAGGATAAAGAGCTTAGTTTAAGCGGGGAAACCTACCTGGGCACGATGTATGACAATACCATTCAGGTGCAGATGGAGCTATATAATCCCTCGAAAAATAAGAAGGCCGAGCAGATCTCGATGGGTATCCTGAAATATCTGGAGGAATTTGGTTATGAATGGGCGGACTTGAGCCATGATGATGGGTTAGATCATCCGCAAGGGGATTATATGCAGCGACTCCCTATGGGAACTCTGCCACCTGACGGCAAGATGAAATTCTGGATGAAGATAGAGCGCAAAAATGAGCACTTTGGCATCAAGCCTCTTCATTTTATTTTGGATATTACTCATATATAAGGAGGTGTTGGATTTTGGCTGGTACGAAGATGACGTTGCGCAGATATGGAAATGAACTAATCTATTGGAACGAGCAGGAGATTATTGTGGATCAGGCCTACCTGGACAAGCATGAAGACTTGTACATCCGTCTGACACATCCTTATATATTGGGTACAAAGATGCTGGACGTATATCTGAATGGGCAGCATTTGCTGGTTCAGGGTGGATATGAAGAAGTGGACGAAAACACGATTCGTCTCGATTTGGGTACTTATCCGCTGGAGCATCCCTTGGCAGGACAGCACATTCCTCTCGTGATTGATGATGAAATATACATCCGTACCTGGAAGCCTGAGTATCGTCAAGGGAGCGGGGGCGGTATTGATGATCTCAGGTTCAAAAGGCTGGAGGAAGAGGTTGTTTCGGCCCGTAAATATACGGAGCGTGATGTTCAGTTTCACCGTCTGGATGACAGGCTGGATTATATTCAAGAGCGGGCAGAGGTCAAAACGATGGTATTTGTGTTGGATCGGATTCCGCTGGGTCCCTGTAAATATGAAATGAGGTTCCCCTTCGAAGGTAAGATCAGGGAAATATATGCTTCTTGCGGAGTGTACGGGACGAGTAAAAGTGAGTTTTCCATTGAAAAATGTTCACAGTTTGACTATGAAACATTGCCGAGATGGACTAATATTTTCAGCCGCAACCTGACCATTCATGCAGGTGAGAAATCCAGTAATACGAGCAACTTACCCTATGTTCTGTCCGATTCTCTGATTCATAAAAATGATCATTTTCGTATTTACACTCATGTGGCAGGCGAAGACTTAAGAGGCTTGACACTAGAAATTGTCGTTACTATATAAGGTTGAAAATAAGGTGGAAAATTAATTATTTATAATAAAATATGACTACAATATCGGATAAGAAGGCATAAAGCAAGCTTATATTGCATTCGTAACAAAACATAAAATGGGATTTTGTGAAATCCCGACAAGGAGAGATGAGTTATGGCAGAAACAAGAGGTATTGCGAGATTCCGTGGTGAGCAGTTGAATAACAAACTGTTGCGGAATCAACATTTTGATGAAGCGAACAAGATTGCAGAGAAGTACATTGACCTCCAGTTTCATAATCACCGTGAAATTTTGGAAGACACCAAGATTGATGTATTTGTACAGGTTAATGAAAAAGCGGTTGCCGGCAGCACACAACTGGATGTATCGGGTGATATCGGTACAAGAACCGTCTCGACCGGAGACAAAGTGGAAGGTGTCGTGCTGACCGAGAAGGTACAGCTTCGTGCCGCCGGTACAGACAGTCCAATCGGAGACAGCGATTCTGACGTGGTATACGGTCGTCTTGAAGAAAGTAAAGGCAGCTACCTTCTGAAATTTTATAGTGTAGAAGGGGGCAAAGAGCAGCCTTATACATTTGATGCAAAAGCGGGCAAAATTGATTATCGTTTCGTGATTCGCACGAATTTGTCTGTCATTCCTTCGGATGCGATCATTCAAGGTGGTAGCGGATTCGTGGAAGGGGCCACCGATGCCAAGGCATATATGAACCTGATTCAGTTGATGAAGGATGTATATGGTTCGACGGGTACGCTGGACAATGACGGTAATTCGAATCTCGTAATTTCTATTCAAGATCAGATTAGCCAGGAGGTACAAGATCGCCAAGATACGGATCAGGCGATTCGGAATCAGTTGGCGTCTGCTACAGGCGCACAACTGATCGGGGTTGCGACAGATCCGAACTATAGCGGAGTGACTTTACAGTTGGCTCTCAGCCATCTGGCGCAGCGCTTGAAATCTTCTGAGGATTTGATGAATGGAATTACTGACCGGGATGCAGATTCTTCAAATGGTTACTTCAAAGCAGGTGCTTTTGGTAATGCGGAAGGTCGTATTCTTGATTTGGAGAAGGCGGCAGATGCTGCGTTCAAAGCATTAAGTGTGAAAGTGGGCACGATCGAAGCTGCGGATGAAGAAGAGGTATTTGAAGCAGTTGGGGGCGAGACGGAATACACTCTAAAAAAGGGAAAAGCCAAAGACAAAACGGTACGTCTGGCCATCAACGGGCAGCTCCAAACACCAGGTATTAACTTTACCTATATCAAGGATGTCAGCGGATTGATTACAGGCTTTAACTTTACGCCGGATACGTTGAAGGTTGTCGGAGATGTACCGGATGTCTTGTTCATTCAGTATAAAAAGGCTGAATAAGCAATAAGCAGGCTTAATCCTATTTTAACTCTATATCTATCAGCTTGAGTTATAGCAGCACCCCTTAGAAGCGTGAACGAGTATATGCTCATTCGCAGCAGCTAAGGGGTGTATTTATGTCTACCTCTAAAGAGTTTGTAGGTTTTATTTCCGCAGAATGTTAGTTTTCGATTCTAGTTACTTATATTGAGTATGCCATGAAGAACGTGGCGAAGAGTTATTTTATCTTTTCTAAAATGAAGGAGGAAAAAACATGCCAGCACCAGCAGTATCATGGCTTAAAACAGACAACGTAACAACATTGTCAAAATGGGAGATCGGGACGATAGACGCAGGATCTTCTTCTCCATCCCTGGGTGTACTTATTTGGAACAACCGGGGAAATGTAAACACTGACTTCTCTACGATGACCAATTGCACCATTACGACCAAGGATAGCTCAGGTGGGGATAGTGGTGAGCTGGTCCTGAATACATGGATTCAGGTACGTGTGGATAGTATGGCAGAATCCAGCTTTACTTCAATTGGCGGGACAGCGACGAAAGTCATTCAGGCGGGCGGGAATACGGTCAATTCCAAGGGAACCTTTTCGCCGGGAAACAAGGAAATTCTGGGCGTTATCAACGATGGCTCCGTAGGGAACTCCAAAGGCAATTACACACAAGTGACACTACAAGCAAGCGTTCCAGCTACAGCTACGGCAGGAAACGTTAACTTTCTGACACGTGTGGCCTATCAATACGTCTAACAACTGATATCCAATACAATGGGAGGAAGAATATCTATGTTTGCACAATGTAACGGATATTCTCCTGTGTCACAGGATTTTATTTGGCTAGGTGAGTATACGGATGGTACTCACCTTTCTGAGTATGATTTTGTCACTCAGGCAGAAAACAGCTTCTATGCTATTCAAAGAGATAAATTGATTCGCTTTGGCATGGTAGGGCATGGTCAAACCTTTTTCTTTGAAAGTGACGGTATTTTCAAATTAGCTGGCAGGATGGTGGAGCTGGTATATTCAACGCCGGACAAAGACTATAACCTGACGGGTAATGTGTTTCAATCCTACAGAGACATTATTTCATATAAGGATGCGGAGGCATCTGGATTACCCAATTATAGCCCTGCTGCGGCTGGAGAAAAAGGCGTAATGAGCAGTACAATTACCCAATTTAATTTTGGATATAAGGCGGCACTTCTGATTGACCATGTTGAATTTCATGTCAAAGCGATCTGTAAGATTCCATTCAACGCACCCGTTCATATGGCATTGAGACTAGTATCCAATACGGAACTGAATGGTAAATTACAGGTCAAGGTAAACGGCCTGGTTACACAGGAATTCAGTGCTCCATTAAAACCCGATATCGGAGGTGAATTGAATTGGCTGGTTCAGTAATTCGTAATTATACGATTGAAGTGGATAAAATCAATAAAAAGTCAGTTTTCAGTATATACCCATATCCTGTAGAAGTTCTCACTCCAAATGGTTGGGAAAGTATTAAAGAAGAATTTGAAGAGCTGCAGGAAAAAAAGCTGGATGTCAATGATACATTAACACCTGATGAAGAGCAGATGTATCAGGAATATAAGCAATTGGCTGATTCCTTTTACGAGAATAAAATAGCTTCCACGATTATTTTGGATACCGTCGATCCGACGGGAATTGACATCGTAGGCAGAGATCGGGTGCAGCATGTATTGGATGCAGAAACCCGTGAACAGATTCCGTTTGGCCGTGAATTTGCTTATGTGCATGGGGCCTCCAACCTTAGCGGAACGATTATTTTACCCTATGATGATTATTCGGATGTATACGTAGTCAGTGATGCAGATGAAGACGGTGTTGCTGAGCTGACCTATGTGAAGACGAAGGAAGAGACGGACGGCGTAAGACCCTATTATGAAAAGATAGAGGGTCAGACCTATATTTATGTGGACCATTTCTCAGGTGGCGGCGGAACGCAGGCAGATCCTTATATCGTTTCTACCGAACAGGATTTGGATGATGTACGGAAGAAGCCCGGAGCCTGGTATATGCAGGATAGGGATATTGTCATGGGCAGCTTTCAGAGTGGAGAGGGGTTTACTCCGATAGGTAATAGTAGTGCCTCTCTTTTGTTCACAGGTGTGTATGATGGAAATGGTTACTCTATAAAAAGCTTGTACATGAATCAGGACAGAAATTATGTTGGTTTATTTGGATACACGAGATTAGCCACAATACGTAATTTAAGATTGTTTGATCCTAGCATCACTAACAAAAAGGGGTATACAGGAGCTTTAATAGGTTGTGCATATAATACTTTAATATATAATTGTAATGTTATTTCGGGTGTAGTAGAAGGTCAGAATGGATATGTTGGTGGCTTAATAGGATATTTCTATCAAGATAACAGTAGTTACTCAGGCAGCTCAATTATTAATTATTCATATAATTATAAGTGTAGTGTTCGATCAGCAGACAATATTGCAGGTGGACTCATTGGAGATGTAACCCGTCAATCTGGTGGACTTTCCATAGCATATTGTTACTCTACCGGTACGGTTGAGGATATCACATTAGCTCGGGAAAGAAGCAATATTGGAGGGTTTATAGGCAGCAGCAATATTGCTGCTGCAATAACAAATTGTTACTGGGATATAGAAACCTCTGGAGTTCAAACCAGTGCAGCGGGTGTTGGCAAATCCACATCGGAATTAAAGACTGCATCCACATTTGTGAATTGGGATTTCGCTATTTATTGGTACATGAGTCAGGATTACAATGGAGGATATCCTGAGCATCGACAGTTTATTCGATATCAGAATGGAACAGGGAAAAAAGAAGACCCTTTTATTATCCTGACCGAGTTTGATCTTGCTCAAATGCGCTGGTTCCGCAATGAATCTTATTTCAAATTCGAAGATGATATCAAAATCACACAATTCCAGGCGGAGGACGGATTTTACCCCATTGGTTTTAATCTTGTGGGTAAAGAATCGTATTTCAAAGGATATGTTGATGGTGGGGGGCGCTGTGTTGCTAACTTATTCATCTATCGTCCCAATGATTCATTTGTAAGTCTGTTTGGCTACATGATGGGCGGGTGGATCAAAAATCTGGATATTATTGATTGTAATGTTACAGGGTTTCATTATACGTCGGCATTAACAGGCCAGGTTTCCAAATCTACCATTAGCAATTGCCATGTCGATACATTTTCATATTGCAAAGTTACAAGTACAGGAAGTCATGGAGCCGGTTTGGTAGGACAACTAACTACGGATGGAATCGTAGAGGACTGTAGTGTAAATGTAACTGTTGTAGGAGTAAGCTACACTGGAGTGTTCGCAGGATACGTGACTGGTAATGGAATCATACGCCGATGTTATGCTTCTGGTAAAGGCGAGAGTACAGGAGATTACTTGGGGGGATTTCTAGGTTACGGTATTAGTTCTTCTATAGTGGAGGATTGCTGCACGGTTGCGGAGTTAAATGGAAAAACGGTGGGTGGATTTGGTGGAAATACGGCTACCCTCACTATAAGACGGTGCCTCGCGTTAGGCAAGGCATTTGCTTCATCCACTTGGAGTGGATTTATTTATACAGGTAGTGGAGTTTTTTCGGATAATTACTTTGATAAGGAATTGTATAAGAATGCTTCCAGCACAGGGGGATCAGGCTTGACTACCCGTGAAATGAAGTTCAGAGGAACCTACTCCAATACGGCCTGGAATTTTGACGACATATGGATTATGGACCCTAAATACAATGACGGTTATCCCGCATTAAGGAAGCTCCTACCTCTTGATCTACCGTTGCTCGGCTTCCGTAATGAATTTGGTAAATACTATACGGATAATGCAGGAGAGCGGCTGCGTTACCTGGAGTTTGGCACATTAGTAGCAAGCCAAACCTCTTCCCCCAAACCAGTATGGTTGCAAAACAATGCTGATTTCCCGGTGAATCAACTCAAAACATGGGTGGATAGTGCGACAGTAGCTAAAGGGATGGAAATCGATTTAAGTATGTCGGATACTCCATTTTTGCCTGCTCAGGAATTAGCTTTTAACGGCACATTGGCCAGGGGCAGCGCGGAAAAGTTCTATGTCAGAATAAAGTCGGATATTGCAGTGAAGACGGGTGGAACGTTTGATCTAAGGGCGAAAGCAAGCCCCATGTAATGATGTTCCAATACAATGGAATAGGGCGTGATGTTCATGTTTAGTAAGAGAGGATTAATCCTTTCCCTTCACGCTTCCCTTGCCGATCAAGGTTTGGAGGTTGGCTCCAACTCAAAACCCACTTCGCAATGGCATGATTCGAGTGGTAAAGGAAATCACGGCATACTGAATGGCTTCCATTTTACGAAAGATGATGGTTGGGGAGGCAGAAACACCCCCGTCGATCCCTATGCCCTGTTTTTTAATGGGACGAGCCATTATATCCAATGTACAGGTGCGGATACCTCTAAGCCTGTCGCCAGTGTTACCTTTGAAGTGTGGATATATTATATCGGGGGCAACGTTGTTTTGTCTTCCGGGGGACGGTTGAATGATACCCAGGGCATTTTGGTCATGTTTAACCCTGTGGGGGAATTGGAGCTTCAGGTTGCGACCCGTACGAGAAAAGCATATGCCAACTTAGGGGAATTACCCAGAAACAAATGGTATCATATTGTTGGCGCATATGACGAAATTACAGGCAATCTATCTACTTTTCTGAATGGCGCTCCTCAGGGAAACGTACAAGCTGAAGTCATTGAACATAGCCAATGGCCCAATGGACTTTTTATTGGCAGGCACAGTACAGAGGATAGCCAAGGGTTTCGTGGATATATTCCTGTTGTACGGATGTACAATGTTGCGTTAACGATGGATGAAATCGTTGCAAACTATATGGCTGGTTACCTTTTGGGGATAGGTCATTCTGACATGCAGATTTATACGAGAGTACCAGAGAGGCAGAATTTCACAGCATCTTTGCAAGTGGGAATTAGCGGAGGAGTTCAAGGAAAGCAGACCATTATTCCTACCGACATGGCTGACATGTCTTCACATATAACCGTTAAAAAGCCTAGTCATATAGTGAGCAATATGCATATTAATACTCATGTTTCTGTAAAAGCGCACTATACGACCCGCCCTGCGGATCATGATGATGTACAGAGTACTATTGAAGTTAAAGTAGCGGATAATCTTTCAGCCGTACTGGGTGTTAGTGCGTCAGGGAAAACGGCTGTAAAGGCTCGATATAGTATCCTGCCTGCGGATAATAGTGATGTCCAAGGTAGGTTGGCAGTTAAGGTATCCGATCATCTCACTGCTGTGCTGAGTGTTAGCTCATCAGCTATAGCAGTAGCCGCATACGATGTGAAGCGGCTCATGCCAAATGATTTGCTTTCCAGTCTGAATGTTGTGCAACAGGGATTACCTTCCCGTATATCGGTTCAAGCAAGTACTACCTTAGCCGCCAAATACGATATTCATGCTGCTCAGGAGCAAAACCTCAAAGCTGCAATAGAGGTCAAAAAGCCTAATGATATCGTCAGCAGCTTAAAGGTAAACACTCAGGTAAACAGCAACGGAAGATATCAGGTACGGGGGATCGAGCCTGCTAATCTCAGCTCCAGCCTGCAAATTAAGTCTATTCATCAAATATATTCATCATTGTCTGTACGTACCCATACTCACCTGGCCGTGAAATATGGTATAGAGTCTCTAGGAGCCGAAGACTTAACCTCCTTCCTGACGGTACCAAGTATATCTGAACTACACAGTAGCATTCTGGTAGGTACCCATACCCGAATCATGGGGCATTACCATATTCGTAAAAGTCATGTTATAGATATATATGCTAGTCTGGAGATTAAGAAGACGGAGAATCTACCTTCATTCTTGTCTATTGCATCCTATACCCAGTCTACCGGCAGATACGGGATAACTTCTCGGAGTTATGATGATCTTCCGTCTGCAATGACGGTTCGGGAAGTTTCGGATATGGCTTCATCCATAGGAGTTGCACCCTATACATGGATGAAAGGCAGATATGATGTTATCGAACCTCCAACGTACACGACGATTATTTATTCTAATAAAGATGCTTTTGTTCGTGAGTCTCAGCCCAAATTAAACTATGGTGTTGAGGAACAAATGTATGTCGGATATTCTGCCTCGGCTCAGGAGAGATACAGATCTTATGCTGGCTTTGATTTGGATACAGCTGCTATTCCCAAGAAAAATACAACGATTAAATCTGCCGAGCTCAAAGTGTATTTCGATGGTCGCAACGTACCCCTGAAGGGGATACAGCTCATTGAAGCATCCAGAGAATGGACAGAATATGGAGTTACCTGGCAAAACCAACCGTTTCCGTTTGGCTTTAGCAGTCCTAATTCAACCTATGACGGTATAAACATCGTTCAAGATGTAGGTGGAGATTCAGGGTACATTTCTTTTGATGTGACTGATTCCATTCGTGCATGGTATGAAGGAAAAAGGCCGAATTTTGGATATATCTTTAAAGCTCTGGATGAATTTGAAAATGGAAGTATCCGTTTTTTTACCAAGGAGCAAAAATCGTACCGTCCTATATTAGATATTACCTACTATGATACTCGTATCTATAGTTTGGGCAGGAACAGTATAGAAGGCGGCCTTACCTCTCGTGTAAGCAAGGGGTCTCATCTTCCAGCTTCGTTTCGCATCAAACAGTCCTATGGAGCAACGGTTTGGAAGGGAAGCTTGTTTGTCCATAACCAAAGGGAGATCCTGGCTGATATCACAGTGACGGTACCTAACTTAAACGGTAAGGTGTCCATACGGCGCAAGGATAATCATTCTTTGCAAGCTCAGCTTGTTATTGCTGTTGCACGTGAAAATTCATTGGACAGCACCCTATGGGTGAATAGGAAAATAGTACCTTCTAATATGTATGTCTTTTACAGGGAGAACCTTGCTTCCGAAGTGAGCGTTGCCCGCTGGGCAGCTCCGTTTCCCGAGCTTCTGGCAACGATTCTTGTCAATCGTAAGGAAACGCTTGGGTCGATCCGTGTAAGAAGGACAGAGCATCAGGATATCTCTTCCGGTATGGAACTGAGTATCCCTAATATATTAGGGAGCATAACCGTTTTTCAGGGAGCAGTAAAGAAAAGCTCTATTTCAGTCCGTAGATCTCGTGAAGTGGATCTGATGGTGGAGGGGCGTATACTTTATAGACAAGATATGCCTGTGGCTATGAATATCCACAATCCTGATTTTTACGGCAGGCTCCAAATTGTGTTTAGTAATCTGCTCATATCCGATTTGTCTGTAAGAACAAGAGCGCATTCCGGGCTACCTTCAACGGTCACAATACCGCATTATACTTCTTTGAGATCAAGTATAGCGATCTGGCCGAAAAAAGATGTGCCTTCAAGTCTCACTGTACTTTCAGGAAATTTATGGGCCTCCATATCCATTCCGTACCATATAAGAATGGATATGCAGTCACGAATTACAGTGCGAGTTAAGCTCATTTCTGATCTGGAAATTGCAGTAGGAGTAAGATCCGGTAATCTAGGCTCTAACATAAAGGTTCGAGTGGACAGCCATACGGATCAGTCTTCTCACCTGCGAATCAGACGTAGTCATTTGGACTCTATCTCGAGTGAGCTTTACGTAAAAACTTGGGAGAAATCTGAACTTAAAGGCAGGATCAGTGCACGGAAAAGCCGTGAATCTGATAGATGGTCTCGAATCTTGGTGCGTCTTTCCGATCAGCAGGATTGGGATACCGAACTATCGGTTCGTGTTATGGAACACCATGATATGAATGCTGAAGTGGGGATTAGGCGGGACGCAGCGTATGATAAATATGGTCATGTTGCCGTTCGACATTCAGAGCAAACAGAGCTTCCATCAGATTTGGGGATTCGGGAACATAGTCACATCACAGGCTCTCTAACTGTGAGAAGGACAGCCCAAATAAGCTTACAAAGTGATATGAGTGTGTGGGAGAAATCCATTGTCACTGGCTTAGTGGTGGTCAGACAGTATCGACAAAATGATCTTCATGGTTCCATGGACATTTGGAAAAGATCTATACTAAAAGGCCAAATTTCCGTGTGGCAGAAATCATTACTACCTGGGGCTATACAGGTTCAGGTGTATGATGACATGGCTTCCAGCATAGATGTGGCTACAGAATACGGATACTGCTTTATCATGTAAACTTAACCCCTGCTATTCGTAGCAGGGGTTAAGTTTTACTGATTTTTACTTATATTGAACCTGTCAGGGAAGAAAATAGACAAAAGGCAGGTGCTGTGGGCTGGACATAAATGTAATAACCGCAGTTATTGGAGTCATCGGTACAGGCATTTCAGGAGTCATCGGCTACGCCAGCGGTCGTAGCAATAATAAGGTTAAAGAACGAGAGCTACTGTCCAAAGATGAGCAGGCTTTTCGGGTTACTTTAATGGATGCCTTGTCAAGTCATAAGGAGGAAATCCATCGCTTAAGTGAAGAGATAGCTGTGCTTCAGAACGAAAATTTAAGCTTGCTCGCAGAAAACAGATCCTTGAATGCGAAGGTAGAGGCATTGGTAGCCAGACTTGAAGGTGGATAGGAAATAGATTTATAGGGGAAGCAAACTGACGTTTGAAATGAAGTACTAATGAGGCTATCGAGAAACTACGACAGTTTCCAAAGGAATGTTGGAATAGGTCTTAAGAAATATGCTCGAATTGATTCAAAAGGCTTGTTTTTAAAGATGTATACACAAAAAAATGGAACAATATAACCAGATGAAAATAACATCAATCAATGTTAGGAATTGACAAGGTTATATATACCTATTAGAATGGGAACATAGGTTCGCATTTTTTCAAAAAAAGTAATAGATAAATTGCAACTCTTCTGATAGATATGACGACTATTAGAGTAGAATCCTAAAAATTATATATTCAATTAGGTAAATGGAACTGATTCAAATGTATTACGTATTAAAAAAAGAGTAGGGTAAGATAAAGAAAAAAGTGGAAACTAATTGTCGAATGTCGAAATTCGGAAAGGAGTTGTGATACAAGTTTTAAGGAGGGAACAGAGTGAACTGGAACCTATTGAATTAAAATAAACTATTAAAATAGGAGAACCGCAATGATAACGACAAATGTTAGCTCATTTAACCCAGATACCTTAAATCATATTTTTAACTTTATACTTCGTGGTGTTAACGAGGAGGATCGAGAAGATGTGAAACAGGATTCAATCGTTCAAATTCTGACAGCGATCCACAAAGGCAATATAAAAAAGGATATATCTACTTTTTCACATACGGTTATTAAACGTTCTGTGGTTGACTATTATACGTAAAAAAAAACGTAAAATTACACAGTTCAGTACAACCGTAAACTTTTGCGATGGCACAGATGAAGAAGGCTCAATGGCCAATTATTACTCGGTTCAAGTGAATGATTACGGGTTTAAATTAGTAGACGTGAAAGTAGACTACTTAAGCAACCGTAACAGATTCACAAAACAGGAGCAACGAATCATAAATTTCATGCTATTCACTGAAGAAGGAATGGATATGAAACCTGCAGAAATCGCCCATTATCTTGATATTCATAAATCCCATGCTTGTCGAGCCGTGAAAAAACTAAGAGATCTCTATAAAACTGAGATTGACAAATAAACATTCTGATATACCACTATCAGAATAAAATCAAATCCAAAAGGAAATAGAAAGGCACTACGCACTGCCCCTTACTATACATTTTTAGTATACATATCTGGCCGAGGCATTGCAAGTGAATGATTCTGAAAATTTAATGAAAATTGTTAAAAAGGAAGGTAGTTTACATGTTAAGTCGCTATATAGTTGGTGGAAGATTAGATCCACCTTTCTATCCTACCAAAACAAGGCCCTGCATAGCAAGCCGCAGGGTTGATATAGATGGTTTAAGAGCTTTAGAAGGTAAAAGGAAGGTAACAGACACCTTTAAGATATCTAATGATCTGGAGTTTTTCGCTATTTCAATAAAGGCGGATGTTATTACCCCTGCCGATTATTGGTCCTTAGTGGTTGATGAAAATGTAATTGTTAACCACGTATATTGTAAAGATTATAGTGAAGGTCTCTATTTTCAGGTAGCTCATCCTGTAAAGGGCGGGCGAGAATTTTGTTTTGAATTCTACACGGAGAGTGCTGAACGCAAAAGAATAGAAGTATCCTATTATTTTTTGACAGACCCGAAGGTTACCCTTCATCTAAACGGTATAACGAACCAAAGCTATGATCCTGTTTCTCTACCTGCCGGGTTTAAGGAACAGCACCTAGGAACGAGGTTATAGAACATGATCGGTTATATGAATAAATGCCCCCATTGTGGGGCGGAATCTTCTTTTGTTCCTGAAGAGATGGAATGCGATCAATCCCTTGTTCTTTGGTGTAAGCACTGTGGGGATTATATCAATCAGACTATAACAATGGAATCCCTGAGGAAGTGGTGGGCGAGATACGATGCAGGCGAAGACACATTTAAGCCGCCTGTGAGCAAAGGGATACTGCTTATGTTTGAAAGGCTGGAACAAACGCTAGCAGATGAACCAGACTGTAACCTGAATCGGGTCGAAATCCATCTCAAGGATTTTACAGACTATCGCTATAAATAAACTCTGGAGGAAATGATATGAACCATATGAACAACAACATGTATCAGCAAGATAGGGAAGATTCTGATTCAGTAGAATTTATACAAATTATTAGCAAAATTCAGAGAGTTGTCAAAGAGAATAAGGAGCTTAAAAGGAAAAATCATCATCTGATTTCCCAAAATAGACAACTTGCGGCCCGTAATCAATTGCTCGAATTGCAAATGAATGAATATATGTCTTTGGTTCAGGAAATGGAGCAGCAGTTCCTTACCCAGCATGAGTATGTGTTGGATTCGATGCAAACTAACCAAACGCATTCAAAGAATTTTTTATACCTGGATGATTCCGGCCATACGTATCTCATTAACTATTCAGATCAGGATTTTGCAAAATTCGATTCCATTCGCTCCAAGGTACAATATATAGACGAATAAAATCACTTCGATCTATATATTCCTGATTAAGCGTCGCTTTGTGGATTTTTGCAAAATCCTTAGATAAATAAATTCTAAAAAGGTAGACCGACTACTGGAGTGTGAGTGTGATCAATGTAGAAGGAGATTCATTATGCTGGTATCGCCAGAAAAGACGGGGTGAACAGATTGCTCAGTGATACGTATATACAATTAAGAAAACCTGCTGTGAAGGATATGCATAATATAAAGCTGATCTGTGCGTGTAAAGAGGACAAAGACCTTCTTGGGGAATTTCTTCAAGAGAATCGGAAATTTATGTTTTCGATTATTATGCGATATAAGGGAAGTATAGAAGAGCTAAAAATGAAATTCAAGGTTACTGAAGATGACTTATACCAACATGCATGTATAGGATTACTAACGGCACTCAAGGATTTTGATATTCATCGAGGAATTAAATTTACTACGTATGTAGTAAGGCCAATTTTATGGGAGGTTAATCAGTTATTATATAGCAACTCTCAAGAGGTAAGACTTAGTCGGGGAGCTATTGATATGATCCGAAGAATGGTAGAAATAGAAGATACACTGGGCTACAGGCCGAGTGAGCAAAAAATGGCAAAGTTACTTCAAGTTCCTATAGAACGTTACAGGGAAGTTGCCCAATTCAGTGATGCAATGGAACATTTTGATTCAATAGATAACTTCGAAGCTACAGACAACTCACAAAATAACATGGATGAACATGTGATTAATAAGGTTTATGTTCAACAACTGTTATGTAGTTCTCTGTTTACAGAACATGAAAAAACAGTGATGCACTTAATTATGAAAGGAGCTAATAACTCCCAGATATCTGAAATACTCCACGTATACCCCATGACAATCACCAGGACGTTAGCACGCATCAGGAAAAAAATAGACAAACACAAACAGGATACTGAGAATATCCAAATTGAAGCTCAATCAAAATACAGAGAAGAAATTAACTTAATTGTAGAGATGAGTAAAGAGCATAAACAAGTCTTGAATGTTACAGACATTACAGATGTACTTAAAATATCCGGCTATGATATTTCAAAGTATTCAAAACGTGTTCTTTACTATATCCGCAAAAAAGCAAAATTAGCTATATAAAGTATAGCAAAGTTAAACGCAAATCACAACTGCTCTCGATCGATATTAGAATCAAGAGGGTAAAAAAAGCCCATGCAGTTTTCAGCATGAGCTTTAAAGCAAAAAAAGATATCAAACTTATCCCAGTACCGTTAGCTCTTTCGGAAAAGAGGTCAGTACTTCTACGCCGTCAGAGGTGACCAGAACGTCATCTTCAATCCGCACACCGCCGAGGCCTGGCACGTAGATGCCGGGTTCTATGGTGAACACGAAGCCCTCATGAAGCAGGTCTTCATTGCCGCCATGCACAGACGGATATTCGTGAACGCTCATGCCAAGGCCGTGTCCAACCCGATGGTTAAAGGCGGGACCATACCCGGCAGCTTCTACAACTGCACGTGCTGCCTGGTCTACCGACGCGCAGGATACACCCGGGCGAATGGCGGCAATACCAGCCTCGTTTGAGCGGAGTACCGTCTGATAAATCGTCTCCAGCTCAGCTGACAGCTTGCCAAAAGCAAAAGTGCGCGTAATGTCTGAGGCGTAGCCATCTGAATATACGCCCATATCAAACATGAGCAGATCGCCGTGTTGCAGCTTGCGGGTACCAGGAACACCATGAGGCAGCGCTGTTTTGGGTCCAGATAGCACCGTAGTGTCAAAGGACGGGCCATCTGCGCCGATTTTCTTCATCTGGTATTCAATTTCGGCTACCAGCTCGACTTCTGTCACGCCTTCACGCACATGGGTCAGGCCGTGGCGAAGCGCGTCCTCTACCAATTGTGCGGCATGTTTCAGACGCCGTACTTCCTCAGGTGTTTTTCTTACGCGCATAGCCTGAAGCACGGGACCGAGATCCACATATTGAGCCGCACCAATGGCAGTATGTAGCTGCTCGTAGCGGAGTACAGAGACGTGTTCCTTTTCCAAGGCGAACACCTTTACCCCAGTACCTGTGCGCTGGCGCAGCAGATCATATGGATTGTCTGTATCTGTGTGGGTGGAGATGCGAGTCACGGAAGAAGCAGCGTGGGCCGCCTCTGCATCCAGTGCAGGCACGATTAGTTCAGGCTCCTCGTCCCGAAGCAGTACCAGGCCAAGAAATCGCTCATGTGGCTCACTGGCAAAGCCAGTCAGGTAGTAAATGTGCTTGGGATCGGTAACGAGCAATCCGTCCCATGACTGTGACTTCAATTCATCATACAGCCGGGTTATTTTATCATTCATACAGATTCAACCCTTTCTATTCATGGATTCATTATAACGCTTATTGCATGAGCATTTTACATAAATCCCAAGAGCGATTTTAAATCAGCATTATAATAGATCGAAACGGTTTAGTTCGTCTATATAGTGTACACTTAAGCGTTGAGAATGGAATTATGAAAAATCCTTGCATATTTGTTTATAGATCTGACGGACTTTAGTCTCGTTCCTGACTTAATGTCTGTAGACGTGCCTGTACATTTTGATCATAAAAACCCCCATGGTAGCACAGCACCTTCTCGACATCCAATACAGTCAGTTTACCGAGGCTTTCCAAGGCCAGTGGCATATCCGGTGTAGCCGACTCAGCAGGGCCGACCAGTTCGCCTTCAACTACACGTAGCTCGTCCGCCGCCAAAAGCAGCTTTTGTGCGGGCACATACAAGCTGATATGTCCCGGTGTGTGACCAGGTGTATGAATAATCTGTATTCCTCCACCATACGGAAGATGCTCACCGTCTTCGAGGATATGGGCAAAGCGCAAGTCTGGCAAGCGGCGGATCATATCCTCTGCTTGCTGTTTGAGTGTATTATCCAACTGATTGATTCGTTCCGGTGTCAGCTTCACAAACGGCCGATCCCCTGTCATATAAGGAATATCATCCTTATGAGCCAATAGAGCGGTATTCGGTAGCAAGTCCAGTAGTGCATGAACATTACCGATATGATCAATGTCCTGATGCGTTAAAATAATTCGCTTCAGGTGGCTGATATCCTCTCCCACATCTGCAATAGCCTTGCGCAACGCTTCCAACTGGCCTAGCATCCCCGTGTCAATGAGCGTAAGCCCGTCCTCATCCTTGAGCAGCACAGGATAAATCGTTGTTTTTCCAAAGAAAGATTCCATAGGTATTTCCAAAATCAAAATTTGAGTTCCAATATTCATATAAGCTGCTTCAGAATCCCGTGAACTCCGAAGCACACCTCCTGTCTTATATTGTTAAATGGGTCGGCTAATCTTTGAAGCTTTTGATTTTCTTCAAGCTCTATTATAGAACCCTTTGCATCCGAACCGCAAAAAAACAACTCGATATGGCTGTTTGGGAGCTTGTCTTGTACAATGAAATAAATCAACAGAACAGGAGGCGGGTACAAACGATGAATAGGGACCAATCTTTTTCCATTGAATTTGCGCGCAGGGAGGATCTTCCGGCTATTGTGGGCATTTATAATTCCACCATTGCAGGTCGAATGGCAACGGCAGATTTGGAGCCCGTGACAGTGGAGAGCCGTATCCCATGGTTTGAGGCTCATCAAGAAGACCATCGACCTTTGTGGGTTCTGAGACATAAAGAGACGATTGCAGGGTGGGCCAGCCTTCAGTCTTTTTACGGACGTCCAGCTTATAACGGTACGGCGGAAATCAGTATTTATGTCCATGAAGATTCTCGTGGAACTGGAGCAGGAAGTCGTTTGGTGCAGCACATACTGAATGAATGCCATAGGCTTGGAATTACGACACTGTTGGGGTTTGTATTCGGTCACAATGAGCCGAGTATCGCCTTGCTGCGCAAGTTCGGTTTTGAGCAATGGGGTTATTATCCGCGTGTTGCAGTGCTGGACAGCATAGAGCGGGATTTGGCAATTCTGGGTAAACGAGTGGATGTTGAGGATAAATAGACGAACAAACATCGTTTATAAAGTGGAACATGAAAAAAAGCTGCATCCAAAATGTTCTGCGCACTACAATCGTGCGTGGTTTTGGAAGCAGTCTTTTTATGTTGTGAAAAAAAATGTTGCCTTCCCCATCGTTTAACGTTGCGGTTTAAAACGGATGTTGCGAAAAATTTGATTGAGCACCTCGGACAGCACCAAGCCGACAGCAATGGCACCTGCGATCATCAGCGTACTCATAGCTAGCTCCAGTGCCTGAGGATAATTATGTTGTACAAACTGTCGCATTGCATTGTAGGCCATTCCCCCCGGGACGAGCGGAATCATGCCTGCCACGCTGAAAATAATAACGGGCATTTTGTACAGTCTGGCCAAGCTCTGGCTGATGATTCCGATTAGAACCGTTGCCAACAGGTTGGCACTCACGGGTCCCATGCTGTCTGTCGTCCAATAATAGACGAGCCAGCCCAACATGCCGACGAAGCCACATTGTAGCAGTGAATGTCGGGGAGCATGGAAAAGAATGCCGAAAGCAGCGGTAGCAATAAAGCTTGTGAATAATTGTGCAAGCATAAACTTGGATCTCCTCCGAATCACATATACGAAATGATAACCGCAACGCCGGCTCCAATGCCAAAGGACGTCAAGCAAGCATCAGCACCCTTGGATATGCCCGAAACGAGGTGTCCGGCCATCAAATCCCGAATGGCATTTGTAATTAATAAGCCCGGCACCAACGGCATAACGGAGCCAATAATGATTTTGTCCATCATCTGGCCCCAGCCTGCAACTGTCAGTAAGGCCGCCAGCAAGCCGATTAGAAAAGATGCCGAAAATTCTGAGAAAAACTTAACCTTAACGAGCCTGTGAAAATATTGCACGGCTGCGAAGCCAGCCCCGCCGCAGAGAACGGCTGCGGGGAAATCCCGCCAGACCCCGCCAAACATAATCATAAAGCAGCCACTCGCCAATGCCGCGGCTGCAAGTTGTACGCCGTTGGAATAGCGGAGAGGACCACGTTCAATCTTGGACAGCTCCGTAACTGCTGCGCGGGGTGACAGGTCACCCAGACTTATTTTACGTGAAATCGCGTTAACCTCTACTACCTTGTGCAAATCGGTGGTCCGCTCCGCAATCCGGATCAGCTTGGCAGGCTCCGAGTCGTTAATGGCAAAAAAAATCCCGGTCGGTGTCACATAGCTATGGGACTGGGATATGCCGTAGGCTAAGGCAATGCGGGACATCGTATCTTCGACACGATAGGTTTCGGCTCCATTTTGCATCATGAGCTTGCCAGCCAGCAGGCAAACCTCGATGATCTCAGGGGTAGGATGGGAATGATTATTCATGCTCGCTCTCTTTCATTCGTACCGGGCCGTTTGGCCGTATTATTTGTATATATTGTAGCACAAATAACCGCCCTTTCAGAGGCGGTTGTGTGGGAAATAAGAAGGAATCCGTCAAGATTCCATCGTATCGGGAATAACTGTATAGTAGGACTCTTCCAAATGTGTTGCAGCCTCAGACAAGCCCATGGATCTAAGCTGTCCTGCTACAAAAACACGAAGGGCAGAATGGGTGAACAGATGGCGTGTTTGAGCATCCCGGATAAAGGCCAATCTCGCTTCACGCGAAGCGTTGCGAAACAAATCACGTACTGTTTCACCTTGTTTATCCCAATGAAAGGGCTCTGCCACGCTTAAAAGAGCACTCTTCATAGAGGAACGCTGTTTTGCGGAAGAAGGAAATGCCGGAATGCCCAAGCCGTTCAGTGTAGGGGCAGCTTCGTTTTGCTTGCGCTCGGTTCGCAAACTGTCGATGTAGGCAGCCATATCCTGAATCGGTTGAACACCGAAGCGCTCCCGAAAGGATTCCCGCACAAACGCAGTGCGTTCATCTACGGCCTGAGGCGGCCGATGTCCTGTATGTCCTGTATAATCCTGTCCACTAGCGTAGTAGCGCTTTAATGAACTGTTCTCTGTATAAACAACACTTAAAAAATCCTGCAAGTGGCGGGCAACCACCCATACACCTGTCCAGTCAACAGGGGATATGCACACAATGGGGGCCTGCGAAAGATCCTTTACAAGTCCAAAATCCGTTAAAAAGCCGTAATGTATTCCGTCCACGCCTGCGCGGGCAAAGGGAATCACATCCGGTGGTGTAGCCATATATCGTGGCGCGCGGCCATGCTCCATAATCAATCCCAAATCAAAACTCAGAGAATGCCGGTTCGCTTCAAGCTCCTGTTCAAATTCTATAATTGCCTCAATCAAAGGTGTAGCTGATCCGTAGGCAGGGTTAGAACCGGAAATCATCGTGTATGCCTCCTTATCCAAGTACATCCATAAAGCGTTCGTCCCTAAAAGGTACGTGATTTTACACGAAATGTAAACCTGTATGCTGAATCTTTTCAAAAATGTGACCTTTTACCCGTGTGTTATGGAATAAACCGCTTTCGGGGCAAAACAGGACGAGATACCTAGATAAGTACAGAAGTAAAGTGAGTTTGTGAAAAAGATGTCTTTTCAGTTTATGACCGCCACGGTGAAGTGTGAATGCGGGAATGGATACAAATAATTGCTACAAATTACAGATCGAAACTACAGATACGAGCTATGGATGGCGAAGGAGTAAGGTGCAACGTATCGGGTCAGCGGGTATAATATCAGGACAAGGTGAGGATGGACGTCATCCAATGATTTTTACAGAAAGAAGTGGGTATATGAACTTGCACAAGAAGGCCTTATTTTTTGATGTGGATGATACAATGTACGATCATTTGCACCCTACTCGCGATGCGTTGCGTACAGTATTAGGATTGAGTGAGCGTTTTCCTTATGAAGAGGCCTATCATCGAATTCGTTATTACAGTGATGTATTGTCGGCAAAAGGAGGACTATTGGAGGGGAAAGCGGGACAGGATGAGCTGGAGGATATGAGGGAAGGCCGTTTTGTCTTGGCTTTACAGGAATTTGGGGTGAATATTACCCGTGAGCAGGCAGTGGATATCCAAAAAGAGTACTTGGATCGCCAGTATCGGATTGAGCCTTTCGAGGGAGCTACATCGTTAATGGATGAATTGAGCTCGGCAGGATATCTGGTCGGCTTGATTACGAATGGTCTCGAAGATCACCAGATGAGCAAAATCAGGGCCATGGCGCTGGAAAATCATATTGCGGCAGAGCATATTTTTGTATCCGGAACGGTTGGCTATGCCAAGCCTGATCCACGTATTTTTGAAGTAGTGAACGAACGGACAGGGACTCTGGCGGAGCATTGCTGCTATATCGGGGATTCCTGGCGTAATGACGTGGCGGGAGCTGTAGCGGCGAATTGGCGGGTCATCTGGTTCAATCACAGAAAGGCTGCCCCGGAGTCTGAGGTAGCGGGAGTCTATGAAACAGCGGCAAGCTATTCAGAGCTGAAAAAATTACTGCTGTATCCGACATATGTCTAACTTCATTCCAATGGTTTAGAACAGAGAAGGAAGGGATCGCACATGGTTGAACAATGGAGGCAGGCAGACGAAATTATAAGTCAAGTGACTGTTTACAGTACGGAGGATAATGATCCGGTTACGATTAAAACAGTCTCCCAAGACGTCCGTTGTATTGGCATCGGGACGGATGCGGCCGTATTTACGCTCGATACGTTGCCCGGCTACGCGTTCAAGGTGTACTCAGACATGGCGATCGAGAAGAAGGATGCGGAGGCCGATGTATACGAGCGTTTGCGGGGATCCGATTTTTTTCCTCATTATTACGGGAAAGGTGACAAGTATATTGTCATAAGCTATGAATCAGGTATTACGCTGCTGGATTGTCTGCTGCAAGGCATTCCGGTGCCGGAGCAAGTCATTCTGGACGTGGAAGAGGCGAGGGAGTTTGTCCGATCCAAGGGGCTGAATCCCCGTGATATTCATCTCAAAAATGTACTGATGCAAGATGGACGCGCCAAGGTATTGGACGTATCCGAATATGTGAAGGAGGGCGATGACAAGCGCTGGGAGCATCTGGTGTGGGCGTATCATACGTTTTACTCAAGTATCTCGGAGGTTAAAGTTCCGTCATGGATTCTGGAGACGATTAAAAAATGGTACTACAAGCTGGACAACTCCAGCTTTAATCTGGAGGAGTTCGCCCAACGCGCCAGCCAGTTATTTTCCAAATGGAAGTCATAGCCGCAGAAAATCTTCATCTTCTTATAAAAAAAAGGATTGCACCCGTATTAGATAGGGGAGCAATCCTTTTTGGCACGTTACCAGACATGTCTTACGGAATAGGCAGATTCTCTTTTACCTGAAATCGCGAGGTACTCTTCTGGCGGTTCCACTCTCAATCGCAGCCCGAATGACCTTCTCACGCACCCGCTGAACGGCATTCTCGTTAAATACGCCGGGGATGATATACAGCTTATTTAATTCTTCGGGGCGGATCGTACTCGCAATGGCTTCTGCTGCCGCAAGCTTCATCTCTTCGTTAATTTCACGGGCGCGACAGTCGAGCGCCGCGCGGAATATGCCGGGAAAGCAAAGCACGTTGTTGATCTGGTTAGGATAGTCTGAACGTCCGGTGGCAATGACGCCTGCAATGTCTTCGATATCCTCGGGGGCAATTTCGGGAACCGGGTTAGCCATGGTGAACACCACCGGAGCCTCGTTCATGCGTTTTACGTCTTCCCGTTGAAGCAGCCCGCCAGCCGATAGACCGATAAACACGTCAGCGCCTTTCAGAACCTCGGACAGCGTGCCTGACAGCCGCTCGGGATTGGTATGCTGTGCATACCAGTTCCACACCGGATGATCGTACGTTTCATCGGCTGTAATGGCCCCGTGGCGATCTACACCAATGATGTTAACTGCACCCGCAGACAGCAAAATTTTAGTGCAGGCTACACCCGCAGCTCCGATACCGCAGACGACGATTTTCACATCAGACAGCGCTTTGCCGACGACCTTCAGTGCATTGATCAGCCCTGCGTACAAGACAACAGCGGTACCGTGCTGATCATCATGAAAAACAGGAATGTCCAGCTCCTGACGCAGCCGCTGCTCAATCTCAAAGCAGCGGGGCGATGAAATATCCTCCAAATTAATACCGCCGAAAGCTGGAGCGATTTGCTTGATCGCCTTAATGATTTCCTCAGTGTCCTGTGTGTCCAGACAAATCGGGAAAGCATCGACGGACCCAAGCTGCTTGAACAGCATAGCTTTGCCTTCCATGACCGGCATAGCCGCGTAGGGGCCGATATTGCCCAAGCCGAGGACAGCGCTTCCGTCCGAGACGACAGCAACGGTGTTCCGTTTGATCGTCAAACGGAAGGCTTTGTCCGGCTCCTCATGAATCGCCATGCACACGCGTGCTACATCTGGAGTGTACACCCGGGACAAGTCGTCGCGATTCTGAATCGGAACCTTGGGCTGCATTTCAATTTTACCCCCGAGATGCAGCAGAAAGGTCCGGTCAGAGATGGACAGTACCTTCACGCCTTGCGCTTTTTTAATTCGGGCAATCATTCGGTCGATTTCGGCCGGGTCGGCAATGGTAACCGTAATATCCCGCACGGTGACCTTTTCAGAGGTGCGAATGACGTCAATCGCAATAACATCCCCGCCATGTTCGTTGACCAGCGTAATCAATTGACCAAATTGGATGTGCTCAGTGGAAATTTCCAGTCGTAAAATGATATTTTTACCGCCAATACCGCCTTGCATGCAAATTCCTCCTTTGTGTTCCATAACAAAATTAGTAGGATCAATTGATTGCGCTTACAATCGAAAGCGTGCCTAAGAGGTGTAATTTAATATTTCAAATTAGTGGATTCTTTCCCTATCATAGTGAACAATCTCCCACTTGTACAGATAAAGCTGAATCAAATCTCTCATTTTGCATCAAAAAAGGACAAAAGCCCGGCTCTGTTTCAGCTCCAAAGCTATTGTCCTTTTCTAATGGATAACATATAGTCCATCCTGCTGTCCCATCCCGCTACGTCATATTTTTGCCATAATAAATTTCATCCATTTCTGTTTTAAGACGGGCGGTTATGTTCTGCTGCTCGTTCCCGCTCAGACTTTTCTTCGTATAGCCGAATAGATAATTGTCCAGATCGAATTGTTTCAGCTTGCATTTAGTGTGGAAAATGTTTTCCTGATACACGTTCACGTCTATCATGTCATACTGGTTACGCACTTCGTCGGGAATATAATTTTGAATGGAGGCGATGTCATGGTCGATGAACAGCTTGTGCCCATTCGTATCACGTGTAAAGCCGCGTACCCGATAATCAATCGTCATAATATCTGTGTCGAAGGAATGAATCAAATAGTGGAGTGCCTTGAGCGGGGAGATTTCTCCACAGGTAGAGACGTCAATATCGGCTCGGAACGTGCTGATTCCCTCGTCGGGATGATATTCCGGGTAGGTATGGACAGTGATATGGCTTTTATCCAACTGTATAACGACAGAATCGGGCAGAGGGCCGGGTGATTCGGCGTAGGATTCTGTAGGCACCTCCATGATAGGACCTTCCGATATAAGCATGGTCACACTGGCTCCTTGAGGAACATAGTCCTGCTGGGCTACGTTGAGCACATGAGCCTCGATGATATCGGACACATTTTTTAAAATGGCAGTCAGCCGATCCGCATTGTATTGTTCGTCAATATATTCGATATAGGCTTCGCGTTCTTCCCTTGTTTTAGTGTAACAAATATCGTACATGTTAAAGCTCAGCGATTTGGTCAGATTGTTAAACCCGTGCAGGGTAATCCGCTGTTCCGGTGTCATGGTCATGGGCTATTTCCCCTTATAGTTGCAGTATTCATACATAATGTTCCCATCACTTCTTTTCATATACCCATTCATATACTCCATCCTGTAGCTAGGATTATGTACCCATAACCTGGAATGAACGTTCACGTACGCTTATGTTCTGTTCATATAGACGAATTTCTACGGTTTCAGCCCGTGGACTGCCGTGTGTGGCCTCGACGACCAAACGAAGCCGATCCGTAACAACGGAGTTCCTGATTTCATGAATTCTTTTTGCGCTTTCGGTTATTCTGTTCTGTATGGAGAGTCCTCCACGTTCCATCTGTAAACACCTCAATTCGATAATGACGTACCAATTCGGACATGACTTCAAAAGGGGGTCCGATGATGATGGAGATTGATTAAATCCTCGTTAACGTCATCATACGCAAGGCTTTAAGGCTGCTGGACGCTGTTACCTGAGCGAGCTTTGTTTTGATATGCACGGAAACATCATACGTATATACTTTATTTCACGTTTAGCTAATCTTTAGTAACAGGATTTATAATGACAAAGCAGATGATGAATAGAACGCTTTGTGGACATTTGGCGCACAGTCAGCAGGACATGGAAAATGAAGGCGGTGAACGCCCATGTTTGGGGTTAAGTCCCGTGCAATTCACGAGGCGTTTTCAGACGGCGGTGGGCTTAACACCCATCCGGTATGTGACCACACTGCGTCTTGAGAAGGCCCAGACTTTATTGCTGGAGACAAAATATACGCTTGATGATATTGCGGGAAAATGCGGATATCTGAACAGATTTTATTTTAGTCGGGTTTTTTCAGCTAGAAAGCACATGTCACCTTCAAAATACCGCAAGCTTAACCGAATATGATTATAGACTTGCAAGGAAAGTGACTTTGGGCATTGCGTAAAATGAGAAAAGAAACTTCAGCTAATAATAAGCGTATAATAAAATAAACGTAAGAAGCTGAGAATTATGAAGTTAAAATGAATTTGATAGCAAAAAGGATTTCACAATACCATGCCATGTTACACTGAAAGTAAAACGGTGAAAGGAGTTTCAAGATGCTGGCTTTGTCCGATCCGGCCTGGGCTTTGCTCCAAGGCCCCTATGGTTCCTCTCAATACGTCCCGGAAATGTTGAAGCAGCTCCAAGCCGGATATGACGGCGAAATAGCTGACACCTTGTATTGGGAGGAACTATATCACCAAAATACGTTATATACATGTACCTTTGCGGCTGTACCATACCTCGTAGATATTGCGTTAAGCAGTTCTGATATAAGTATTCGAGCAGATATTTATAATATTTGCGGAATATTTGAAGCCAAGAATGTTAATCCATTACATACAAAAGTTCCGTTGGAATTTGCAAGGGATCAGGTAGAATTGGATGCAGATCTGGCTGAATATATATATGAACAATACCAGCAGGCCATTGTCCGGCTTACAGGATTGACCGAGGAAATGGTGCTGTATGCTAAGGACCACGAAGGAGATGTTGGCAAGCGTTATGTTTTGGCTGCGGGGGCTGCCTTTCAGGGTTATCGATGTGTAGCTTTTATGCTGCAAAGCTTTGATACTGGTGATGAATATACGCTGGATTGTCCGCATTGCGGAACTCCGCTCTATATTTGGCCTGTTGAACAAAGTGATGTTCTGGTGGTTTACGATAAAGATCCGGTAAACTCAAACAACCTGGTTCCCTATTCGATCCAACCCGGCTCATTGGACCATAAAGGCTCTAATCTACAATGGCTATATCAATATGCCCAAAAAATTGAAGAGAACAACCTTTTGGCCCATTTACCCTATTTAAACGGTCGGCTGAATTGTCCCATTTGCAATACACCGATCTCCATTTGGGACGAGCTGATGAAAACAGCTAATGGTGTCCGAAAGCATACCGCTTAATGAATAAAAAAGGGAGCTGTATCATACAGCCCCCTGATTTCCCCGTATATTTTTTCCGCTCCAATTATTACTGCTTGTCTTACGTAAGGCTACTCTCGAAACGGATTTAAAAAGGTTTTAGGAATGTCGGATTCAAACCGCAGCAATACTCCAGTGACGGGATGAATAAACGACAGTACGCGCGCATGCAGGCCGAGGCGACCGATAGATTTGGCTTTGGAGCCGTATTTTTTATCTCCCACAATCGGATGGCCGATATCCTCCATATGAACGCGAATCTGATTCTTGCGTCCGGTTTCCAAACGTACTTCCAGCAAAGAAAAATGCCGATTGGCCTGAAGCAGCTTGTAATGAGTAACCGCGTGCTGTCCGTCATTCGGATATGGGCTGGAATACATTTTCAGCGTCTTGCTTTCCTTTAGCCATGAGGTGATAGTGCCCGCAGCCTTTTTAACCTGTCCTTCTACGAGAGCGATGTACGTTCGTTCATACACGACTTCCTTCCACGCTTGTTGCATTTCCTGCTGTATGGCTTCGCTTTTCGCAAACATCATGACTCCAGATGTATCACGATCCAGACGATGCAGCACAAAAATACGATTGTATGGATGTTCACGTCGCACATGTGCCGTAAGCTGACGGTATGCCGTTACTTCCTGTTCCTGCGCAGAGGCGACGGATAGCAGCCCGGCATCCTTGTGAATGACAATAATGGCCTCATCCTCATGCAAAATACGCAGCCCGGTCAGCGGCACCACGGGAGTGATCTTTTCCTTGGAGAGGGCCACTGTCTGACCTTGCTCCAGCGGAAAATTGAACACGGTACGAGAAATGCCGTTCACGGACACCTGTCCACGGGCCAGCGCTGATTTAATGGAATTGCGGCCCATGCCAGACACATGCTCTACCAAAAAATTCAACAGCTCGGCAGGCTCCTGCACGATGTATGTTTTTGCAACGCTTTTTTCCGGTTTACCGTGCTCTCGGGCAGCAGTTTTATCAAAAACCCCCGTTTTGCCCCGTGCTTCGGGTCTATGTGAGCCGGATTTTCCGGCGGGTTTATGGCTGCGTTTGGAGTTGCCTGTGTTTGGCGTGGATTTTGTATGATTTTTTCGATTGGGTTTACGATTGTTCATGGGTTCTTTCTCCTTCTTGGTACCGTGTCTCATCATAGTAATGGACAAACTTGCGGCACCGTGTCCACTATATCATGAGAAAACAGCGAACGCCATGGTAGAAGGGTTCGATAAGAATTTCATTATACATCATGCCTATGGACTTCCAGCGGTTGAACATTACCCCGAACCCCGGTAAACTAAAGGTAACGAAAGATAAGCCGATATGCGTCGAGGGACGCCAGAAATATGAGGAGTTTTGAAACTATGAGTGTACAAGCACCAACATTGGAACGGGCGCAGGATTTACTGCAAAAATTTTATGGCTATCCCGATTTCCGGGAGGGTCAAAAGAAAATTGTCGCCAGTATGCTGGAGGGCAACGATACGCTAGGCATTATGCCGACAGGCGGCGGGAAATCCATATGCTACCAGATTCCTGCACTGCTGCATGATGGGCTGACGATTGTTGTGTCACCGCTGATCTCACTGATGAAGGATCAGGTGGATGCGCTGACCACGATGGGAATTGCGGCTGCCTATATCAATAGTACGCTGAGTGGACGAGAAGTGAACGACCGCATACGTGCCGCACGGAATGGAGATTTGAAGCTTCTATATGTTGCACCAGAGCGGCTGGAGCTGGACTGGTTCCGCGATGAGATGGCGCAGCTACCGATTTCCTGCGTTGCGGTCGACGAGGCGCACTGTGTATCCCAGTGGGGACATGACTTTCGCACCAGTTATTTGGCGGTGGCTCCTTTTGTGGACGGGCTATACGAGCGCCCGATTGTAGCGGCATTCACGGCAACGGCGACACCGCAGGTCATGGACGACATCGTGCGGCTGCTTCGCCTGCGTGAGCCGGAGACATTCGTCACGGGACTGGGACGGCCAAATTTGGCGTTCAGTGTGCTGCGTGGGGAGGACAAGCGCAGCTTTCTGCTGAATTATGCGCGTGAGCATGACGGCGAATCGGGCATTATTTATGCAGCGACACGCAAGGACGTGGACGACCTGTACCAACGGCTGCGGGATGCGGGAATGGCGGCTGGGCGTTATCATGCCGGGATGACCGATCAGGAACGGGCAGACAGCCAGGAGGGGTTCCTGTACGACGATATTCGTGTCATTGTAGCGACCAACGCCTTCGGCATGGGGATCGACAAATCGAACGTGCGCTACGTCATTCACTACAATATGCCTAAAAATATGGAGGCTTACGTACAAGAGGCGGGACGCGCAGGACGTGACGGCGATCCGAGTCAATGTATTTTGCTGTTCGGACCGCAGGATATTGTGACCCAGAAATTCCTGATCGAGCAAAATCCGCAGGATGAGGACCGCAAGCGCAACGACTACCGCAAGCTTCAGCAGATGGTTGATTATTGTTACACGACTCGCTGCTTGCGTACAGCGCAGCTTGAGTATTTTGGTGAGGCAGAGGAGCATGAGGCTTGCGGCACATGCAGCTCATGTACAGATGAACGGGAACTGGTAGACATGACCATTGATGCGCAAAAAATTTTTTCATGTATTCATCGCATGCGGGAACGTTTTGGTGTTTCGATGGTAGCCTCGGTATTGAAAGGCTCGCGTAACAAAAAAGTGCTACAGTATGGCTTTGACAGCCTGCCAACCTATGGTGTAATGGGCAATCGGACGGAAAAAGAAATTTCTGAAATTATTAACGTCCTTGTATCGGAAGGTTATCTGCTGCTGTCTGAGGGACAATATCCGGTTGTCCGTTTGCAGCAGCCTGCGGCTGAAGTGCTGAAAGGTCAGCGCGAAGTCATGCAGCGTGTGGTGCGACATGCCACAGCTTTTGCAGGTGGGACAGGCTCACGTGGACGACAGGGACGCGATGCGTACCCAGCGGCAGTCAACGAAACGGTGTTCGAGCAACTGCGCCTGATTCGCCGCGATTTGGCCGCGCAGGAGCATGTGCCGTCCTATATCATTTTTAACGATGCTACGCTGCGCGAGATGAGTGTAGCGAACCCGCAATCTGAGGCGGACATGCTGCTGATCAAGGGTGTCGGCGAAGTGAAGTTCCGCAAGTACGGCAAGCTGTTCCTTGATTTTTTTCAAAATCAGGGGAATGCCGGAGGAACAGTGAACGAAGATGAGATTTATGCGGATGATGTGTACGAGGATTTTGAATAGCTATACTAAAAGATATGAGGCGTCATGCAAACTATAAAAGGTTGTGACCTATGAAAGTCATTTTATCAACGTTAAACGCAAAATATATTCATACCTCGCTGGCGATCCGGTGTCTCAAAGCCTACAGTGAAAAGGACTTTGACATCGAACTGGCGGAGTATACGATCAAGGACCCTGTGATGAACATCGTATCCGACCTGTTTCAGCGGGGAGCGGATGTCATTGGATTTTCCTGTTATATCTGGAACATTGAAGAGACGATTAAAGTCATTGATGTATTGAAAAAGATTATGCCGGAGGTCAAAATCATTCTCGGTGGCCCGGAAGTCTCTTACGATACCGATCATTGGATGAAACGCCTGCCGAATGTGGATTTTATCGTTGTCGGTGAGGGGGAGGAAACCTTTCATCAACTGCTTCAGGAGATTGAGGGTACGCAAAAGTACCATTTTGTCTATGGACTGTCCTACCGTAAGGGAGAAGAGGTCATTCAGATGCCGGGCCGTCCAAAGGCGGACTTGAACGAGCTGCCGTCACCGTACCGCTTTGCAGAGGATATACCGGAATTAGGCAAACGGGTTGTTTATTTTGAAACCAGTCGGGGTTGCCCGTTCAGTTGCCAGTTTTGTCTGTCCAGTATTGAGGTAGGGGTACGTTATTACGATATTGAGCGCACGAAGTCGGATATTCTGTATCTGATCGACAACGGAGCCAACCTGATCAAGTTCGTGGATCGGACCTTTAACATTAAACGCGATTATGCGCTGGAAATGTTCAAGTTTCTCATTGAAAACCATCGTGGATGTGTTTTCCAGTTTGAGATTACAGCAGATATTATGCGTCCCGAGGTGTTGGATTATTTGGCAGAAAACGCGCCGCCGGGCGTATTCCGCTTTGAAATCGGCGTCCAGTCGACGAACGATCCGACCAATGAGCTGGTCAAGCGTCGCCAGAACTTTGCCAAGCTTTCCCGTACCGTTACGAAGGTCAAGCAAAGCGGGAAAATCGACCAGCATCTCGATTTAATCGCCGGCCTGCCTTTGGAGGATTACAACACGTTCCGTAAAACGTTTAATGACGTTTTTGCGCTCGGCCCGGAAGAGCTTCAGCTCGGCTTCCTCAAAATGCTGCGTGGTACTGGACTGCGCATCGACGCAGATAAGTACAACTACACGTACATGGACGTTGCACCTTATGAAATGCTGAGCAATGACGTCCTTTCCTTTGCCGATATCGTTCGGCTCAAACGTTTGGAAGATGTGCTGGAGAAATACTGGAACTCTCATCGTATGGATCATACAGTGAACTATCTGATCGAGCGCGAATTTGCGTCCGCCTTTGATTTCTTTCAGGAGTTCGGAGACTATTGGGAGGGACAAGGCTGGCAAAAAATCGGCCACCAGCTCGAAGACCTGTTCACGCGTCTCCAGTCCTTTCTTGAATCACGCGGAACGAAGCGAATGGATATGGTGCTTGGGCTGATGAAGCTCGACTATTTCCTGAACCATAAATACAAGCCGCGTAAAATCTGGTGGGAACACGCCTTGGAGAAGGACGATTGGTCCAGCTATATGAAAATGGCTCTCCAGCACCCGGATGCGCTGTTGTCACCTGTGGTTGCAGACTTTGTGGCAGATCAGTCGCAGCCATACCGCGAGATTATCCCGTCTTTCGCTTCCTTGAAGCTGGGTGAAAAGGAACTGCAAAAGCACGCTGTGCTGGATGTTCTGCCGTTCCGGCTGGATCATATCCTGAGTGGCGGCAGCCCTTTGACCGCTGAAGGCCGAACGTTGCTACTCGTAGTCTACCAGCAAAACGAACAGCAAAAACCGCTCTACTACACCATGCCGATTGGCAAGGAAATTGCTGCGATTTAAGAGGAATAAGGTACAAATGACATCTAAACATCAGAAGGCATCGTTCTTGACAACAAAAGAGTCGGTGCCTTCTTTTGACGAATGAAAAGAGTGATCAGATTGGGCTATATGATGGACTTAAGAAAAGTGGTAGGTACCAGACCCTTAATCATGGCAGGCGCTTGCGTGCTATTACTTCATGAAAACAAATTACTGCTAGGACTTCGAACAGATAATGGTTTGTGGGGATTGCCAGGCGGGTCATTGGAACCGGGAGAATCTATGGAAGAGGTCGCGGTAAGAGAATTAGCCGAGGAAACAGGACTGAAGGCGGGTAGCCTTACTCTATTGGATGTATTCTCCGGGCCGCAATTATACTATAAATACCCGCATGGGGACGAAGTATATAATGTCGTTACAGCCTATATTTGCACCGAATATACGGGGGAGCTAAAGGAAGATCCAAATGAAGTCAAGGAATTAAGATTTTTTGATCTCGACCATCTTCCTGATGAAATTAGTCCCCCGGATATCCCGGTTATTCAACGGTTTTTATAAATAACCCTGCTTTCAAAAAAATAACTTGGGATGAAATGCTGTCATCTGATATTTGAATAGAGTATGTTAGTGGGAAATCCTACATTTGGGTGCCTGAATAAAAGATTTTCCATATTGGCAATATGGTTTTTCCTGTGATAAACTATAGCCAAAAGGTATATACTAAAAAAGAGTAAGGATGCTACCAACATCCTCACTCTTTTACAACAGCCGCTTATAAGGGCGGTGGCTGTGTTAACAAAGGCGTTGAAGTAGACCGTTTACCTTTGCTGAGGGCGGTCTACTTCTTTTTGTTGAAGGAAATAATCAAGATCACCAACGTTGCAAACTGAATCATCAACATCAGCGTATCTTTAACCTCCACAGGCATCACCTCCTTTGCAGGAGACTAGCCGACCGCCCATCTAAGCCATTCTGTTGTTAGTTCATAGTATATCATATGGATAGTCTTGCTAAAAAGGACAAAAATGAAAACGTCTGTTTCTAGATTCTAGGTTAACTGTTCACCAACGATTGTGCAGGATGGACAGAAAAGTTTAACCTATCATTTCGTGAAATCAGAGTGTGGTTTTTGGGTAAGCTATTAAGGGTAACTCTATTCCTCTAATAGGGCGAAAAGGGAAAATTATCCACCAGCCAAAATTTGGTTTAGGCATACGCCATCTTTTAAGCCTTGTTCATACATAATAGATTCAGCCATGCCTTGGAGTAAGGTAGTATTGGTTTCATAGTCGTAAAGTGCTTGTATGTATTCCTTTGGCAAGCAATCATGTAGAATAGAAAAGAGTTGATTACAGTTTTTCATTAAATCTTCGTATTCTGGGGATGTGGCCAACATGGAACTTGCAACATGCTCCATGCGAATAGAAATAAACTGGTTAAGGCCATCTTGTATAGCATTCATTTATCTTCCTCCGTTAAGGTGACATCAAAGTGAAATCATAATTTCATTTTAAAGTGACATCACTATGATGTCAATAGGTAGAGTTAAATGGTTATTTCACAGTGCTATAATAATGAAATCACTATGGTGAGGAGTCTAAACGATGACAACTAATAAAAAAGCGTTCACACTACGATTAAATCCAGAAAATTTTGAGAAAATTAAAATTATAGCTGAGCATGATAAGCGGTCAATCGCAAAACAGATTGAATATTTAATTGAACAACATATTGAAGAATTTGAGAATAAAAAAGCTAAAGAGCTTGAAGAGGAAAAAGCTAAAGAGTTAGAAGATAAAAAAAATGAAGAGCTGGAAAATGAAAGACTGGTTAATGAAATAGTTGAAGATAATAATTCTGACTCCGCTAAACAAGAGTAATTCAGGACTGCTCTGCTTTGTAATAGATTAAATAATGCCTAAGGGAGTGCAGTCATGAACTCCATACTAAGTCGGCTCAAACCTCCCTTTTATACGGATTTAAGACTGTTTTTTGAATCCATAAACAATATCTAAACAGAATATAATGGTTACTTACCGGGTTAGAATTGAATTGGATGCCGGATGATTTTTTTGAATATGTAGACAGAATCTGGATTTTGAAGAAAATGGGTATGGAAATACGAAGCCATGGATGTCCGGAGAACAACTAACACATATTGTACATAGATATGAGCTTCAATTTATTTGGGGAGTGTTCATGGGGTTTAGAAACATTTTATAACCAGGAATCGGATATAGAGGCCGCGACAGTTTCTACATGATCGTTTTGTAGCAATGGCATCTGTCGTTTTTATTCCTAAAGGATATATATAAGTTGAATTAAAAAAATGTACATGGAAAACGGAGTAGGCGGAATGGTGCTGTACAAGCGAAGCGATCGCTTTCAAAGCTTTCCGTAGGAAAGCTCGCTTCAGAAGCATCACCTCCCCGGATTTCTACCCTTATAAAAGGCTTTATTCAAGAAATCCGGGGGCGGTGGCGATGGGAAGCACCATCCGACTGCGCAGTGGCGCATTAGGTAACTTTTAAATTCAGATTATATAGAAGAAGATAAATTGATCGGATTTACACAATTGTATCCTTCGTCTTCTATCTAACTGGAGTCAAAGGAATGGGTTTAACAACAGGAAGGGATAATAAGACGGCTCTAAGGTTTTATGAAAAAAACAGCTATATCAGAGACAAGGAATTTTATTATTATGATTTGACTTTATAGCTGTAATCACGTTATAAAATCGGTTATAATGAGGTAAGAATAAGTAAGGAGCCGTGCGCTAACACGGCTCCAGCATACAACAACTGCATAAAGAGCAGTCGGCCGCGTAAGATAAGGTCGGAAATAGACCGTTTTCCTTAGTCAGGGCGGTCTATTTCTTTTTCATGTAGGTAAGTAACGCCAGAATGAACATGCCGAACATGATCATTAAAGAGATAGCATCTTTGACCTCCATGGGCATCACCTCCCTTCTGGGAGACTAGCCGACCGCCCTCTATAGCCGTATATTGTACTAGAAAAGTATACCATAAATAAGGGATAATTAAAGTGATAAAACACTTAAAAACGTCTTCTTGAATTTAATAGAGCTATCCTTCATTATACTCTATCTTTACTCCTCAGTTGTTTTCTTCCCCCAAACATATTTCATTATAAAAAATAGTATGGCCAGTACCATGAGAAGCAATGCGATCTGTAAGCCATAACGATGTATAAGTTCTCCTGCTGTTTGTACATGATCGCCGAAGAAATGTCCGAGTAAAAAGAAGATTAGCGTCCAGATCAAGCCTGTTGAGTAAGAGAACAAAGCATAACGCTTGAAGCTCATTTTATTGATTCCGACAATATAAGGGATGATGTGACGGACAATCGGCAGGAAATAACTGATGCAAATGGTGAAATTACCATATTTATGTACCAAATTTTCCGAAAATGTAATGTACTTGTCCATTTTCTTTTTTCGTCGTAAACGATCGAGAACGGTTGTGCCCAAGAATCTTCCCAATACGTAGCCTAAGGACAAGCCCGATATAACCCCTAGATATACGATGAAAAAGGCGAGTAACGGTTGAAGTATTCCCATGCTGGTTACAGCCCCGCCAGTCATCACAATCACTTCGTCTGGAATGGGTAGCCCAACGATCCCGAGCCATAGGGAAAAAAATAATGCTGCATAGCCATACTGTTCGATGATGGAAATTAAATGTTCAACGTCCATAATCACTCCCCCTAATCATGCTTTCTTCGGCATACATAGACGAACGCGGGTGGAATGTTCATAGGCACAAACTTAATTTCCTCAATATCAAACCATTCCTCTAACTGCTGCTTCATTTGTTTAGAATATTGAAAGGCGACAAACATTCCCTGATCCTTGAGCGATAGGTGAATCTGTTCTACAATTTGATCTCGCATCGCTTGGGGGAAATTAAAAAATGGCAGCCCGCTTATAATGCAGTCAAGCTTTTCAATTTCGGCATTTTGCATAGCACGTTGAAGCTCACGGGAGTCGGAGTAACAAAGATAATTCGGAAATTTCTTTTTTAAATCTCGTCGCATTGTCTGATCCTTCTCAAAAAGCAGTACCTTGGTTTGTTCCTTTGCAGCAGATGGAATGTATTGAGTGATTGCCCCGGTACCAGCACCAAGCTCGGCAACGCTATGAATTTCACTCCATGGAATGGATTCGATCATTTTTTTAGCTAGAAATCTGGAGCTTGGTGTTACACTACCCACATAGGCTGGCGAATGCAAAAATTTAAATAAGAACAGAAATCTCTCGTGAATCAAATGACTAATACGGATCATGAACCGTTCCCCTACTTTCGATTTTCTGAATACGTTCGTTTATTCTCTGCTAAGAGTAACAAATTATACCTTTGCTTGCTCCTGTCTGGAGTAGGGTTCATATCCCCGTCCTGAGGCGGGGATTTTCCTTGACTATAGTCTAGGAAGCAGATCTCTTATGAGTGATTTGCAAAGTATCCTGAGTTCCAGGATGGATGCACAAGTATATGCAAAGGTATCCAGGATTGCTCCAACCATTGCTTTACAGGCAGGTAGTGGCATGTATGACGCAATGCCAAAATTAGCAGACCTCTTCGATAAGAAGACAGAATCCGAAAAGGTATTAGCTGAAATTGACGAACCTTCATTACGTGATTACAGATTTGTCCAGATTTAAAGATAAGCGTGTTCTGATTTCAGGGGGCGGAGATTCTGCGGTTGATTGGGCGAATGAAAGATTTTTCTCGAATCATTACTGTGATCTTTTTGGTGTAATAAGAAAAATGAGAAGGTGACTTTACATGGAAATATTTATACAATATAAAACAGTAACTACGATGAAGCTTAATGTGAAAATCTTATTTCAAGCGATTATAAATTTTAATTTAAATTGGAGGATTTATGCCATGACGCTGGAACCTCAAATGAGTCGAAGTAGTAGGGATGAAACGCGATTTGTCAGGAACAAACTGATTGAATTTAACGCAAAACACATACCTGAAGATATCCAAACCCGGTATGAGGAGATCAATCTTACCCTCAAAAATGACGCTGGTCAGGTAATCGGTGGTCTTTTAAGTGTGCTATGTTGGAACTGGGTGGAGGTTGATATTTTGTGGATAGATCAGAGCTACAGAGGGAAGGGCTATGGTTCACAATTGCTTGGTGAGATCGAACAAATCGCCAAAGATAAAGGGTGTGCTTTTATACAACTCAACACGTTTACTTTTCAAGCACCCGATTTTTATGAAAAGTATGGGTACGAAGTGATCGGCGTCATTGATGACGCCCCCCGAGGCTTTAAGCACTATTATTATAAGAAAAACATCTAGCGAGGACTCTAATATATGCGGCTAAAGGGAGTTAAAGTTGAGAGCTACAATATGTCGGCTGGAAAGCTAGAAGTTATACTATAAAGAATAGGGATAAAGAAAGGTATGATCGGATTGACCACAGAAGTAACACACAAAATATATACCATGTGCATGATTCAGGATGGAACAAAGGTACTGCTCCTCAACAGACCGGATAAAAAGGGCTTTCCAGGTTACATCGCGCCAGGAGGGAAAGTAGAATTTCCAGAGAGCATTGTGAATGGGGCCATTCGTGAAGTGAAGGAAGAAACAGGATTAACCGTAACGGAAATTGTATTTAAAGGAATTGACGAATTTTGTGACCCTAGCAAAGGGTTAAGATACATGGTATTTAACTATTTGGCTACTGCGAGTGAAGGGGAGCTGCTAGAAAATCCTCCAGAAGGAGAACTGCTATGGGTGGATATGGAGGAAGCGCTCGATCTGCCGATGCAGGATTGGTTTAAGCAGAGATTCCCATTGTTTTTCGCTCCCGGAACCTTTGAGGTGAGCCAGGTGTGGATACAGGACACGAATGAAACTTTGGAAGCAACGGTTAAAAACTATGGGGTGTAGAGCCAGCTTACAGATTGGGCCCGGAAATTCACGGATATTGAGATATATGAACACTAGGCAGAAGAATTGAGATTTTAATATGAGGACGTGATTGACGTGCAAACAGTCAGCTTGGTAAAGCCGGATAGAGTATGGAAGGAAGCTTATCTTTCTTTTTATGAGGAATGGAAAAAGAGTCAGGAGCTTATGGTACCGTGGGTAATTTCTACAGAACCGTATGATTTTGAAGGCTTGCTGACCTTTTTGAGCAATCAGGAAAATGGAATTGACTTGCCAGAAGGCTGGGTCAAAACCTCAACGTACTGGCTAGTGACTGCAAATGAGCAGGTCGTCGGAGCGGTAAACATCAGGCATGAGCTTAACGAAAAGCTGTTGAATGCCGGAGGGCATATCGGCTATGGCATCCGTCCTTCCGCACGGGGGAATAGCTACGCTGTTACTATGCTTGCGCTGGCACTGGAAAAAGCAAAAGAGCTGGGGATTTCCAGAGCTTTGGTCGTATGCGACTCCGATAATATCGCCTCCAAAAAGACAATCCTCCGAAACGGGGGCATGCCGGACTGGGATTACGTAGAGGAAGACGGGAAGCGTATGAACCGATTTTGGATAGAACTGTAAGTGGATTTTCGCATATACGCTTGCTCATACATGGGTCTGTATTCTCCACGGTTATTCGGAGACACCTTGCTATAACGTCCGATTCTGCCGTTGGAATCTGTTATATTGGCATTAAACGGAACCGTGTATCCCAAATAAATATTTTGCGAAGTCATGATATACAACAAGAAAGTGAGAAAGAGGGTAGCGCAAAAAGCTTATGAAATTACAGCCTGAATATGCGCAAAACATCATTGTGGGTGTCATTTTTGAAGGACAATGGAACTGGTATGTGACTGAAAGAGAGTATTGGTTTCTGAATACAGAAATGGAGGAACGGTTTGGTATTCCCATTTTGGATGAAACAACGGCAGGAGCATTTTTGGGGCATATCTGTGAATATAGAGTAGCTGCTGATGAACTAATCTTACTGCTCAGTATGCTGGCTGATGCCATTGAGCATAAGGATGAAGTGTTAGAGTTCAGCCCTGCGCTGTATGTTGATTTTGACCAGAAAATTCTCTATTCGCTGTTTCCAGAGCCAGCATCGTTTGAGCATTATGTTCCAGCGGGGTGGAATGGGGAATATCAAAACTTTTTGAACGAGGTGCCTCGGTCTGAGCAGTATTGGATTATAGATGGGAAGTCATTTTTTTGAAAAATTCATATGAGAGGAGCAGAGAGAATATGGATTTTTCCATGCGTGAGTTTAAAATCATCTCCAAGCACAGAATGAACGATCAATACTTGGTAAAGCTGCGGGCCTGCGTCGAGGTTTTGGACGAACAGGTATTGTGGCAGGTTGGTGAGGCGGAAACGAACAGTATGGGTGGTATTGTCAACCATATCATGGTACATGTGCGTAGAAACGCAGCCAAACTCATAGATCCGACGATTACATATAAGCAAGGGATGGAGGACAGCTTCATACCTTCGGTACAAGACAAGGTGCAGCTTATGGTTGAGGTGGAAGAGGCTTTTTCATCCTTCTGCGCAGCATTGGACAACACAGGCGCAATAGATATGTACAATGTTTACCATGTGGTGGAGCATACGGCTTATCATTTGGGGCAGATCATAGACCGCGTACAGAGACTGGCAAATTACCGTTTTCAATTTGTACAGACAGGACTTAATGAGAAGACGTTACGTGCTATAGTGCAGCAATCTCTGAATACCTCAGGAAAATGAGAGAAACAACAGCCATATATACCGTATAAAAATGTAGTTCTAAGGTCATAAAAACCCCCGAATCGGATATGTTTTTAATTCTTAATTGATATTGATAATTATTATCACTTATAATAGGAGCAGACATATCACGCTAAGGTAGGGAGAGTTGCAGAGTGAAAGAGTCCTTGGAATTATATGATGTAACAATAATCGGCGGTGGTCCTGCCGGTATGTATACCGCATTTTACAGCGGAATGAGAGATATGAAGACCAAGCTGATCGAAGCCAAGCATGAGCTGGGCGGACGGATGCGCATTTACCCGGAGAAGATGATTTGGGATGTTGGAGGTGTCACGCCGATATTATGTGAAAAGCTGATTGATCAGCTAGAGCAGCAGGCGCTGACGTTCGAGCCTACGATTGTGTTGGGACAGCAGATCACAGGTTTGGATCGGCAAGAGGATGGAACCTTCCTATTGACCTCTGCGACAGGGGAACAGCATTGGACACGTACAGTGGTGCTGGCAGTTGGCTATGGCATTCTCAAAATGGCCAAGCTGGAGATTGAAGGAGCTGACCGCTATGAGGTTACAAACCTGCATTATACTGTACAAGAATTGGAGCCGTTCCGAGGCAAGCATGTCCTGATTTCCGGAGGAGGCGACTCGGCTGTGGATTGGGCGAATGAGCTGGAATCTATTGCCGCAAGTGTGACAGTAGTCCATCGTCGAGAGCATTTTGGCGGACATGAGAAAAATATAGTTCGCATGAAAGCGTCTTCTGTCCAAGTCCTGACACCTTACGCGGTGAGCCAGCTACATAGTAATAATGGCGAGACGATTGAACAGGTGACGATCAGTCATGTAGAGACGGGTGAAACACAAGTATTGAACGTCGATGCAATCATTGTGAACCATGGTCTGAAATCGGATTTTGGCCCGCTTCGGGATTGGGGACTGGATATGGGTGAGTGGCATGCCAGAGTGAGTGAGAAGCTGGAAACGAATCTGCCAGGGGTTTTCGCCGCAGGCGATTTTGTCGAGTACGGAAGCAAGCTGTATCTGATTGCGGGTACGTTCACGGATGCTGCCCTTGCGCTGAATAGCGCCAAGCTGTACATTGATCCCGCAGCAGATAAAGTGGCCTATGTATCTTCCCACAACAGCCGCTTCAAGGAAAAAAACCGCGAGCTTGGTGTCGTGGAGTAAGATACGTAAATAAGTCTGATAGGATAGAGCTAGGATAGGCAAAACGCAAAATAACTTCCGAGACCACTGTTGATGTGGAATTGGAAGTTATTTTTTGTACGGTCACTAACTCCATCACAAAGGTTGGATGCCATACACCATATAGAATAAAATAGAGAAAGCTTATCCATTTCGGCCTTATATAGCAGATTTTGAGTAGAAAGATAAGGAGCGGTGTACCCTTTTGGGACATCACGGGTATGAGCCAGCAACCGGGCGATTAAAGCTGGCAGCACGTAAGGCGCTTTCTATGATCCGCAATAAGCAAATGAATAGGTAAATGAACAAGCGTTAGAAATTAAAATAACTCGCCTTGGAATACAAGGGTGGGAGCGGAAGGTGACTTATGGAGAATCGAACAGAGCAACAGGAAGCTATTTTAGCAGATATTATTCAAAAGGCAGAACCTTTTGTACAACAGCAGTTGGAGCATGACCACAGTGGTCACGATTGGTGGCACATTGACCGGGTGAGAAAGCTTTCCCTCGAAATTGCTGCCAAAGAAGGCGCAGATACGTTTATTTGTGAACTGGCAGCGCTACTGCATGATGTAGCGGATGAAAAATTAAACGACTCCAAACAAGCGGGACTCGACAAAGTGGAGCACTGGCTGCGTCTGCATGTAAGCGATCCGGGCGTGATTACGCATGTGATGACCATTATCGCTACAATGTCCTACAACGGTGGACAAAATCCGCCTATGAATACGCTGGAAGGTCAGGTTGTGCAGGATGCAGATCGGTTGGATGCCCTTGGAGCGATTGGCATTGCGAGGACTTTTATGTATGCAGGCTCAAAAGGCAGCATGATGCATCACCCGGACAAGGATTTTTCACAGTATGAATATCGTGCTGCGGGGAAAAGTGCCATATACCATTTTTACGAAAAGCTGTTAAAGCTCAAGGATTTAATGAATACCGCTTATGCCAAAGAGCTGGCAGCGGTCCGGCATCAATGGATGGAGATGTATTTGGAGCAGTTTTATAGGGAATGGAATGTGGATGATAAATAAGTTGTTTCAATAAGGCTGTTTCCTCTAACCGAGTGTATCGGAGGGGGAACGGCCTTCTTTTATATAAATGTCGTATTGATATTATCGAGGATGTGTGCTATTTTATTGTTAATAACAAATTGATAATAACAATATAATAAAAACTATAAGGAAGGCGAGGAATCTGCCATGTTCGGATTTAATTTTGTGAAATTTCAGCCTAGTGAGTATGTGATGAAGGTGAAGAACGGGAAAGTGGTTCGGGAAGGTGTGGGATTATCCTTTTATTATTACGCTCCAACAACCTCGGTCGTCGTCGTGCCTGTTTCCTCTATTGATGTGCCGTTTATATTTGAGGAAATGACCCATGATTTTCAGGCGGTGACCGTGCAGGGACAACTGACTTATCGGATTGTGGATTATCGGAGAACGACGCAGATTTTGAATTATACGTATGACTTGAAAGCAAATCGCTATATTTCGGATGACCCTGGCAAGCTGGCCCAACGGGTGATTAACATTGCAAAGGTGCTGACCAAAAAATATCTGGAGCGTGTTCCGCTCAAAGAGGCTGTTCAATCCAGTGAACGTTTGGCGCAAAGTATGGCGAAGGATATCGCTCAACACGCGGAAATCGAAAAGCTCGGTATTGAGGTGATGGGACTGTCGATTTTGGCGATTTTACCGAATAAAGAAACGATGCGAGCGCTGGAGGCGCAGGCAAGGGAGGAAATTCTTCGCAATGCGGATCACGCCCTATATGAGCGTCGGAATGCTTCCATTGAGCAGGAGCGGCGTGTGAAGGAGAATGAGCTGAACACCGAAATTGCAGTGGAGACGAAAAAGAAGCAAATCCGCGAAACCCAGCTCGATGCCGAACGTTCAGTGAAGCAGAAGCAAAGCGAGATGAAGGAGGAGCAACTGCGTTTTGACACGGCTTTGGAGGAGAAAAAACGTGTGCTGATTGAGTTGACCGTAACGAATAAAAAGGCGGAAGCCGATGCCAAGGCCTATGAGCTGACGGCAGTCATGAAATCGTTGCAGGATGTCGAGCCGAACGTGCTTCAGGCTATGGCGAACATGGATATGAGTCCGGATAAGCTGATTGCGATTGCATTCCAAGAGCTTGCAGAAAATGCAGGGAAAATCGGTCAGCTAAACATTACACCAGACTTGTTGCAAGGTCTGATGTCCGGTCAGGGAACAGGCGGATCGGAAGGAACGAGAGGATCAAGAGGAAGAGGTCGATGAGCAGCCGGATGACAGAGCACAAGATCATTTTGGTGAAGCGTAAAACACGTCTGGAGGAGCTGATTGTCCGGTATAACACGGTGCAGCAGGCCCGGTTTTTTATTGAACGGCTGGGTGCGGATTTCAGTGATTATGTGCTGGAGGATGAAAATTACCGCAGAGCGGTGGCAACGGCGACGTCGGAGCTGACGGCCTTGGGCCGGGTTCAGATTGTGGAGCGGGAGCATGTGCCTAATTTTATTTTTGGTGAGCAGGATACGGTGGTGGTACTGGGTCAGGATGGGCTGGTGGCCAACACGTTAAAATACTTGACTGAGCAGCCGCTTATCGGTGTGAATCCAGATCCGCTGCGTTGGGACGGGGTACTGCTGCCATTTACGGTATCGGATTTGCGCTGGGTTGTGCCAGATGTATTCGTGCGCAGACGTCCGATCAAGGAGGTTACGCTGGCTAAGGCACAGCTAAATGATGGTCAGTCGTTGTACGCTGTGAACGATTTGTTCATCGGTCGCAAAACTCATGTTTCTGCGAGATATGAGCTGAGGCTGGAGGATCAGGTAGAGCAGCAATCCTCCAGCGGCATCATCGTTTCGACGGGGCTGGGCGCGACAGGCTGGTTGACCAGCGTGCTTGCCGGGGCGGCAGGGATTGTCGGCAGCGCTACGCAGTGTCCAATTTCGCTGACTCCAGATCATCTGGTGCCGGGCGCCGCCTTCCGTCAAGAAGCAGTGGAAGAAGGACGGCAACGAGGCCGGAGAAGCAACGGGCGCGACCATGGCAGTGACGATGACTATAGTCATGACAACCGCGCAACATGGAGTTCGCCATCGCTATATTTTACGGTGAGAGAACCATTTCCCAGTCAGACGACTGCTGCGGATCTTGTATTTGGTCAGGTGGAAGCCGAAAAACCGCTGCGGATTGCTTCGCAGATGCCGGAACATGGAGTCATTTTCAGCGATGGAGTAGAAAGCGACTTTCTGGAGTTTAATGCCGGGATTGAGGCAACCATTGGTCCGGCGGAGAAAAAAGGGCATCTGGTTGTGTAGAGGTTTGCACAGGATGGCAATGGGGAATGTTGAGTAAGGTACATCAATCAGATGAAGTCAAAAAGGAGGAATCAACATGAGCGACCACACTCAAGACGAAGCGAAAATCCGCAACAAGAAGAACGAGGACGGAGATTCCTTGATGGAGAAAAACAAGCTGGAAAACGGCGTGGATATCGAACCAGAGGCTGACGAATGGATTGCGAAGCCTTCACCTGTGTCCTACGATGATACGAAAACCTCTTCGAAGCAATAAGGCTCTTGCGTCCAAATAGAGCTAACATGCAAAGACAGATGATCCTTAATGGGGTCATCTGTCTTTTTGGCATGTATTATTGTGGAATAGGCGGATAGAAATTAGTTGAATCTGGAATATACCTTCCATACCAGCTCACGGCGGCTGCTTACACCTGTTTTCAAGAAAATCGCTTTCAGATGATCTTGCACTGTGTAGGCTGAAATATGAAGTGCGTTTGCCAATTCTCGGGTCGAAAAGCCTTGAACAATGAGCCGGACAAGCTGTCTTTCCCGCTCGGACCATGCAAACATCTCGGCCATGAGCGGCAGCATTTCAGATGCTTTAGCAGGCTCAAACCATACGGCAAGCTGTTTTTCATCTTTACTTTGCCCGCTCTGAAGAAGGGTGGCCCTGAGTGTTACCCACGGGGTTCCTGCGTCTGCGGCGGGTATACATAGTTTGGCTGGTGAAGCGGAAGTAGTGAAAGCTCCCGGAAGGGCTGTGGATAGTGCGCGAAAGCATACCGCCCGAACGGGCGCGGGAAGGCTATTTTCGTCGATGCCTTCCTGCTGCCGAAGCAACTTAAGCCACTGGTCTGCCGTTGGATTGGAGGAAATCGGCTCCAGCTTGCCAGAAAGCACCAGAACCCCTGGCTCCATATCATTTTCCATAATTATAGCGGAGTCTGGAGATAAGCCCACACTGGCCTGACGTAAATGATAGGCAATGGACGGCGCTAAGGCTTCAAGAAGCTGCTGCTCTTCCTCACTAAATACCAGCTCTGTATGAAGGCGAAACAACGTGAGAAATCCCCAGCAGGTTCCTTTGTACATTAACGGAACACGTAATTCATCCCCGAATCCGGCAGGCTGCAAAACATCCCTGTAACGTGCGCTCCGATTCGGTTGACCTCCCGTAGCTCCGTTTAGAGTCGCTATGGATTGCCCCTCCCGCACCAACTGGTCGTATTTCATCACATCATTGCGCAGATATTCGTACTCTAACAGCTTGTAATGAATGCCATCCACGCCTGATTCGGTGAATGCCCCTGTGGAAAGTAGCGAATGCGGATCTATTGATGTACAACACGCCGCATTGAACGGAACCTGAGTACGTAAGCGGTCGATTAGCGTATGTTTGTAAGCTTGCGATGAAGGGGCTTTTTCTCCCAGTCGAATGATTTGCTGTCGAGCATCTTTTAGCTGTGAAAATTGTGTATATTGTGCGCTCATACATTGCTCCCATCGTGAAAAGCTGGAGTTTCGCAACATTGTATCGAAGTAAATCCCACATCTATGGGATGGTGGATATACGTATAGTCGTTATAATTGAGAATGATTCTTAATTCAGGATTTTGCAAAATCCTCAATTAAATCAACAATATACGAATGCTAGGGGAAGATCAAGGCTAGATGTAAGGCCAGTTGCATCTTTTTCCAGCTGTTCGATTTTGGAGGGAACTATATATGGAATATAGCAGCAGTAAGCCAAACGATCCTATAGACGCTCATCACACAGGCAATAGCCGTCATACAAGCGCTGAACATAAAATTCCTAACCAGTCCATGAGCTGGAACGATCCGAATGTAAGCAAGTACCCGGACACGATTGCTTTAAAAATACCGGGATATGCTCATCTGTATGAGATGACGGGCCGCTTGATAACCGCACAGCTTGAGGCTCAGACCCGCACGCAGGCGACGGATCCGAATGTACTGATTATCGGGGCTGGCGGCGGTCAGGAGCTGATTACACTCGGAGGACAACATGCGGCATGGTCTTTTGCGGCAGTTGATCCATCTGAACGCATGCTGGATTTGGCACGTCAGCGTGTGGCGCAAGCGGGTATAAGGTCCAAAATATCATTTGTCACAGGCACGTTGGAAGAGCTGCCCGGAGAACTACTCCAAGAACAGCCTAAGGAGCAGTCTGGAAAACAGACCGAAGAATCACACGCGGAGCCGATGTATGATGCTGCCACCTGCCTGCTGGTGCTTCATTTTCTTCACAGCTTGGAGAGCAAACGGGCATTGCTACAACAGATATCTGCTCGTCTCAAACCGGGCGCGCCTTTTTGCTTGGCCTCCATCAATGGAAATCCACAGGAGTCTGCCTTTTCCATTCAAATGCAGGCGTGGAAAAGTCATATGCTGGATCAGGGCATTCCCCTGGAGGATTGGGAGCGATTCGCTACCTCCATTGGCCGTGAGTCAGACCCGGTGTCCAATACGGCAATACAGGGAATGTTGGTAGATGCAGGCTTTACCCATATTACTCGGTATTTTGGTGCTTTTTTAGTGAATGCGTGGTTTGCAGTTAAAGGGGGAGAATTTACTCATGACAAAGGATAGCATTATCATCATTGGTGGATATGGTCATGTTGGAAAAATTTTATGCACGGAACTAAGTGAAATGTTTCCCGGCAAGGTGTTTGCTGCAGGGCGTAGCATGGAACGTGCCGCTGAATTTAGCAAGCAATCGGGTGGTAAGGTACTGCCTTTACAGCTTAATATTCATGAGCCGATAGCCCCATCGATTTTAAAGCAGGCCAAGATCGTTATCATGTGTCTGGATCAGGAAAACACAGACTTGGTACGTGCCTGCCTTCAGCATGGGGTGCATTATATGGATATTACCGCGAATGCAGCTTTCTTGAGTCAGGTGGAGCGGTGTCATCAGGAGGCACGAGCTTATCAGGCTACTGCCCTGCTAAGTGTGGGATTGGCCCCGGGGTTGACGAATCTGTTAGCATTGCAAGCGACGCAGCTTATGGATCAGACGGATGAGTTGAACATATCTCTGATGCTGGGCTTAGGAGACGAACATGGTCAGGCTGCCATTGAATGGACAGTGGACCAGATTCATACCGATTTGGAGGTTATGGAACAGGGTCGCCCGGCGATTCGAAAAAGCTTTAGCGACGGGCGAGTGGCAGACTTCGGCGCAGGAGTGGGGCGTCACCGCGCGTATCGTTTCCCTTTTTCCGATCAGCATACACTTCCACGTACGCTCGGAATTCCTACGGTCAGCACACGTCTTTGCTTCGATTCCCGGTTAACTACCCGGCTTTTGGCAGGGCTTCGGACAACAGGGATATCGGGTTTACTCCGACAGAAATCCGTGCGTAACGCAGTGGTTCGCAGCTTTAGCAAGCTGCATCTGGGAGGGAATGCGGTGGCGGTCAAGGTAGACGCGCGAGGAACCCTTCATGGCAAGGAAACGAAAGTCGAATGCCAACTAAGGGGACATCATCAATCCGATTTAACCGCCAAGGCAGCTGTCTTTGCAGCGCTGGCGCTATACCGTTCTGAGCTTCCTCATGGTGTATTTCACGTGGAGCAGTGTTTTTCGTGGAATCGTATGCGGGAATGGCTGGGGCAGCAGGTAGCTGTGGATATTCAGGTGAACGGACAGCAGGTGTAGAAGTCATATTTTCTGACCCAAGAGGGACTTATGTAATCCAAGCTTATTCGGCAACTCATTGCGGATGGGTCTTGGATTTCTTTTCCTGTTAGATTACA